>NZ_JAXCFQ010000002.1:490814-617600 GCF_056150265.1 Micromonospora desertarenae | reverse complement strand
GGCGAACGAACTGGCCGCCCTGCGCGCCACCGGCTGGACCGACCCCGAACTCGGCCGGCTGATCGGCTACGAAGGCGTACTCCTCGGCGCACTCGGCGCGCTCGCCGGTGCCGGGCTGGGCGTGGGCGGCGCGGCCTGGCTGGTCGGGGACGTCCCGGGCGCGCTGGTCCTGGTCGCCGGGCTCACAGCGGCGGGCGGCGTGCTGCTCACCGCCACCGCGGCGCTGGCGCCGGCCACGCTGCTGCACCGCCTACCCACGGCACGACTGCTGGCAGAGGAGTGAGAGCGATGGACGAGAGCACCGCCGGTAGTCGGGTCGAGATCGCCGGGTTGGTGAAGCGGTTCGGCGGCGGCGCGGAGCAGATCAGCGCGGTCGACGGGGTCACCCTGGACATCGCCGCCGGCTCGGTGGTGGCCCTGACCGGACCCAGCGGATCGGGCAAGTCGACGCTGCTGCACCTGATCGGCGCGATCGAGCAGGCCGACGAGGGCACCGTCACCGTCGACGGGGTGGACGTGACCGGCCTGCGCCGGGCCGCGCTGTCCCGTTACCGCCAGCGGGTCGGCTTCGTCTTCCAGCGCTACCACCTGCTGCCCGCGCTCACCGTGCTGGACAACGTGGTCGCCCCGGTGCTCCCCCGCCGGGGCCACGCCGAGCACGTGACCCGGGCCCGCGAGCTGCTCGACGCGGTCGGCCTGGCCGGCCGGGAGCGGGCGCTGCCGGCGCAGCTCTCCGGCGGCCAGCAGCAGCGGGTGGCGATCGCCCGGGCGCTGATGGGCGCGCCCGGCCTGCTGCTCGCCGACGAGCCCACCGGCAACCTGGACTCGGCCACCGGTGCGCAGATCCTCGACCTGCTGCTCGGCCTGCGCGACCGGCACGGGATGACGGTCCTGCTGGCCACCCACGAGCGGGCGGTCGCCGCCCGGTGCGACCGGCTGGTCCGGCTCGGCGACGGCCGGGTGGTGGAGGACGTGGACCTCACCGGCGGCGAGGACCCGGCCACCACGTACGCCCGGGCCAGCGGCCTGCGCCTCTGATGCCCGGCCGGCGGCGGCCTCACCGTGGCGCGACCGACGTCCGGGCCGGCCCCGCCGCCCGGCGGGGCCGCGCGGGCGGGTGGGATCAGGCCGGGCTGGCGGTGCGGACCTGGTCGGCGATGCGCTCGGCGATGTCGCGGGCCGTCGCCTCGGTCGCGGCCTCGACCATCACCCGGACCAGCGGCTCGGTGCCGGACGGGCGGAGCAGCACCCGGCCCGTCTCGCCCAGCTCGGCCTCGGCCCGCTCGACCTCGGCCCGGACAGCGGGCGCGGCCGCGCCGACGGTACGGTCGCCGACCGGCACGTTGATCAGTACCTGGGGCAGCCGGGTCACCACCGCGGCCAGGTCGGCCAGCGACTTCCCGGTCGCCGCCATCCGGGACATCAGGTGCAGACCGGTCAGCACGCCGTCGCCGGTGGTCGCGTACGCGGGCATGACGATGTGCCCGCTCTGCTCGCCGCCGAGCGCCAGCCCGGACGCTCGCAGCTCCTCCAGCACGTACCGGTCGCCGACCTTGGTCTCGACCAGCCGGATGCCCTCCCGGGACATCGCCAGCCGCAGGCCGAGGTTGCTCATCACCGTGGCCACCAGGGTGTCGCCGGTCAGCGTGCCGGCTTCGCGCATGGCCAGCGCCAGGATGGCCATCACCTGGTCGCCGTCGACCTCGTCGCCGTCGGCGGTCACCGCCACGCACCGGTCGGCGTCGCCGTCGTGCGCGATGCCCAGGTGCGCGCCGTGCTCGACCACCGCGGCGCGCAGCGCCTCGATGTGGTTGGAGCCGCACTCGTCGTTGATGTTGAGCCCGTCCGGCTCGGCGTGGATCGCGACCACCTCGGCGCCGGCCTCCCGGTACGCCGCCGGGGCCACCTCGGCGGCCGCGCCGTTGGCGCAGTCGACCACGACCTTGATCCCGTCCAGCCGGTGCGGCACCGTGCCGACCAGGTGCTGCACGTAGTGGTCGGCGCCGTCGAGCAGGTCGTGCACGCGGCCCACCCCGGCGCCGACCGGCCGCTCCCAGGCGGTGGTGGCGTTCGCCTCGACCGCCGCCTCGATCCGCATCTCGATCTCGTCCGGCAGCTTGTGCCCGCCGGCGGCGAAGAGCTTGATCCCGTTGTCGGGCATCGGGTTGTGCGAGGCGGAGAGCATCACCCCGAGGTCGGCCTTGGCCTCCGCGGTGAGGAACGCCACGGCCGGGGTGGGCAGCACGCCGACCCGGACCACGTTCGCCCCGGCGCTGGCCAGGCCGGCCACCACGGCGGCCTCCAGCATCTCGCCGCTGGCCCGGGTGTCCCGGCCGACCACGGCGAGCGGCGGATGGCTCCGGTCCGTCTCGGCGAGCGTGTGGGCGGCCGCGACGGCCACCGCGAGCGCCAACTCGGGAGTGAGATCCGCGTTCGCCCGCCCGCGTACGCCGTCCGTGCCGAACAACCGGCCCATACCCGCCAACCTCCGTGGAAACTGCCGATGAAGGAGAAAAGCGGAACGGCCGGCCCACCTCCCGTCGCGGGGAGGCGGACCGGCCGTCCGTCAGAAGTACAACGTGAAGCTGTTGGTCAGCGCTTCGAGTACTGGGGAGCCTTACGGGCCTTCTTGAGGCCGTACTTCTTGCTCTCCTTGACCCGGGCGTCCCGGGTGAGGAAGCCGGCCTTCTTCAGCGCCGGGCGGTCGTCCGGCTCGCTGACGATCAGCGCCCGGGCGATGGCCAGCCGGAGCGCGCCGGCCTGACCGGTGGTGCCGCCGCCCCGCAGGTTGGCGATGACGTCGAACGCCTCGGCCTTCTCGGCGGTGACCAGCGGGTCCTTGATCAGCTGCTGGTGCACCTTGCTCGGGAAGTACGCCTCCAGGTCCCGGCCGTTGCAGGTGATCTTGCCGGAGCCCGGCACGATGCGGACCCGGACGATGGCCTCCTTGCGGCGACCCACGGTCTGGATCGGCCGGTCACCACGAGGCGCGCGGGCGACGGGCGCCGGCGCCTCGGTGGCCTCGGGGGCAACCTCGGTGGCGGTGATGTCGGTCATGCTGTTTCCTTCGCCCGCGCTCACTGCGCGATCTGCTTGATCTCGAACGGCACCGGCTGCTGCGCGCCGTGCGGGTGCTCGGCACCGGCGTAGACCTTCAGCTTCTTGATCAGCTTACGGCCGAGCTTGTTGTGCGGGAGCATCCCCTTGACGGCCAGCTCGATGGCCCGCTCGGGACGCTTGGTCAGCAGCTCGTCGTAGCCGACCTGCTTCAGGCCACCCGGGTAGCCGGAGTGGCGGTAGGCGATCTTCTGCTGCCGCTTGTTGCCGGTCAGCGCGACCTTGCCCGCGTTCACGATGACGACGAAGTCGCCCGTGTCGACGTGCGGCGCGAAAGTCGGCTTGTGCTTACCACGCAGCAACGTGGCGGCGTGGGTGGCCAGGCGGCCCAGCACGACATCAGAGGCGTCGATGACGTGCCACTGACGCTCGATCTCACCCGGCTTCGGGCTGTACGTACGCACAGGTCTACCTTGTCTCGTCGTCGGTCTGGGGTCGCGCGCCGAGGTGACCAGCGCGCACGAACGACCAAGCGTACCTCAGGGGCACGCCGCTGGATGTCGTACAACAGCAGGCAACGATACCCGGCGCCCGGTGGGCAGGTCAAAACGGGGTGCCGCCCCCGCGTGGCCCGCTCGCCCACCCATGGTAGAGGTCACACCCCGGCCAGCCGCCGGGGCCCCGGCCGCAGGTAGACCAGCCAGGTCAGGGCGACGCAGACCGCGTACGCGGCGATGAAGGCGAGGTACGCGGCGTCCGCGCTGCCCTGGCTGAGGAAGGACTGCCGGAAGGCGACGTTGACCAGCAGCCCGCCGGAGGCGCCGACCGCGCCGGCGATCCCGATCAGCGCCCCGGTCATCCGGGCCGACCAGCGCTGCGCCCCGGCCGGGTCGCGCCGCCCGGCGTCGACCGCGGCGACCGCCCGGGCCCGGAAGATCGCCGGGATCATCTTGTAGGTCGAGCCGTTGCCGATCCCGGAGAAGACGAACAGGGCCAGGAAGCCGGTCAGGTAGAGCCCGAACGAGCGCTCCCGCGAGGCGTACAGCACCAGGGCGGCGCCGGCGGCCATCGCCACGAAGTTCCAGAACGTCACCCGGGCCCCGCCGAGCCGGTCGGCGAGGTGGCCGCCGACCGGCCGGATCAGCGAGCCGATCAGCGGGCCGAGGAAGGTCAGCCAGGCCGCGTCCACCGGGGTCGGGAAGCGGTCGGCGAACTGGAGCTGGAGCACCTGGCCGAAGGCGAAGCCGAAGCCGATGAACGAGCCGAAGGTCCCGATGTACAGCAGCGACATGACCCAGGTGTGCGGGTCGCGGGCCGCCGCGCGCAGCGCGCCGGGCTCGTTGCGGGCCCCGGAGACGTTGTCCAGCCAGCACGCCGCCGCGAGCGCGGCCAGCACGATCAGCGGCAGGTAGACCGCCGGGACCAGCCGGGGGTACGCGGCGCCCGCGGTGGCCAGCACCGCCAGCCCGACCAGCTGCACCGCCGGCACCCCGAGGTTCCCGCCGCCGGCGTTGAGCCCGAGCGCCCGGCCCTTGAGCCGCTGCGGGAAGAACTGGTTGATGTTCGCCATCGAGGAGGCGAAGTTGCCGCCGCCGACGCCGGTCAGGCAGGCCAGCACCATCAGCGTGGAGTACGGGACACCGGGTTCGAGCAGCACGGTCATCGGCACCGCCGGCAGGAGCAGCAGCAGCGCGCTGACGATCGTCCAGTTCCGCCCGCCGAACCGGGCCACCGCCAGCGTGTACGGCAGCCGCAGCACCGCGCCCAGCGCCGCCGGTACGGCGGTGAGCAGGAACTTCCCGGCCGGGTCGATGCCGTACTCCGGGCCGAGGAAGAGCACCGTCACCGACCAGAGGCTCCACACCGAGAAGCCGACGTGCTCGGCGAAGATCGAGACCCACAGGTTCCGCCGGGCGATCCGGGCCCCGGTCGTCCGCCAGAATTCGGGGTCCTCCGGGCGCCAGTCGTCGATCCGGTGCCGCCGCCCGGTGCCGGCCGGGATGGCCTCGGCCCGGGGTGTGGTGGGTGCCAGGGTGCTCACGGCGCTTCCTCCTCGTCGATTGACCTGGAGGAACGCTAGGAACCCGGGATTACCCGGCGGTGCCCGTCGCGGGTCGGGCCGGAAACGGAGATCGCACGTCCGGCCCGGGCCGCCGGTGAGCTGTCAGAGCTGTCAGAGCTGTTGCAGGATCCGCAGCGCCCGGCCGACCCGCTGCATGGTCTCGGTGTCGGCGACGTCGACGCACTCGGTGAACCACTTCTTCATCGGCGAGGAGAGCCGGTCGGGCATCACCACGAAGCCGCCCATCGGCACCGCCAGGGGCGAGTCACGCAGCAGCGACTCCTCGACCACCTCGGCGACGATCACGATGGGCACGTCGGTGGAGTTGTAGACGTCGGAGCTGATCACCAGGCCGAACCGCTCGCGGGCGCCGGAGATGCGCCAGACCTCGCCCCTACGCAGCACTCGGACGCCCGCCGAAGAGCGCGTCGTCGACCATGCCCACCTCGCGGGCGTCGGCCAGGGCGGCGGACTCCAAATCCAGCCCGGCCCGGCCGACGGCGGCGGCGTGCGCGGTGAAGACCTCGCGCAGCGCCTTCTCCCGGGCCGCCTGGTCCATCCACGCGGAGAGCGAGAGGCCCTCGCGCTTGGCGAACCGGCGAGCCTCCTCGATCGTCTCGTCGGAGAACGACAGGGTCACCTTGGCTGTCATGCCGGCCAGACTACCCAGCGGTATGACCCGTAGTCATCCCAGCTGGGGTACCGATTCGCGCCGGCCGCCGAACACGGCAAACCGCCACTGCTTGAAGAAGCAGTCCACGTCCACCAGGCCCGCCTCGGCCAGCCAGCCGCACTGGTCGGCCACCGGCGCCGGCCGGTCGTAGGCCATCCGACCGAGCGCGGCGTCGATCTCGGCCGGGTCGGAGCCGAGCTCGGCGACCCGCGCCAGCCACACCTCGTGGTAGCGCCGGTCCAGTTCCGGGGTCGGCCCGGCGACCTGTTCGGCGTTGACGAGCACGCCACCGGGGGTGAGCAGCCGGGCCGCGCGGGCGTAGAGGTGGCGCTTGCCGGCGTCGTCGAGGTGGTGGATGGCCAGCGCGCTGACCACCGCGTCGTACCGCCCGTCGGGCAGCGGGTCGGTCAGGTCGGCGCGCACCGTCCGGTGCGGCACGCCCCGGGCGCGCAGGTGGTCGGCGGCGACGGCGAGCATCGCCGGGGCGGCGTCGACCAGGGTCACCCGGACGCCGGGGACGGCGGCGGTGAGCAGCAGCGAGAGCAGTCCGGTGCCGGCGCCCAGGTCGAGCACCTCGGGCGTACGCCCCGCCGCCAGGGCCGCCCGCAGCGGTGGCGCGGCCACCTCGACAGCGGTGCCGTAGAAGTCGTCGAAGCAGGGCACCAGGCGCCGGCGGGCCTCGTCGTAGCTGCCCGCCACCGCGTCGAAGGCGTCCGCGACGCTCATCCATGCCTCCCAAAATATAGGATTTTCGTCTCACATCATAGACGCTGCGGTCCGGCCCGTCACTCCCGTGCGGTGTGAGCCGCTCTTGACAGGACCGAAACAAACGGGACCCGGCCCGGAAACCGCCCGCCGGCACGCTTTGCCGACATGACAGACGGTGCGCGGTCGGCGACTGGGCGGGGGTCAGCGCCCCGGGAGGTGGCGACGCACTGCCCGTACTGCGCCCTCCAGTGCGGGATGACGCTGCGCGAGGAGGCCGGCCGGGTGACGGTGCTGCCCCGGCAGTTCCCCACCAACCGCGGCGGCCTGTGCCAGAAGGGCTGGACCGCCGCCGAGCTGCTCGACCACCCCGAACGGCTGACCACGCCGCTGCTGCGCGACCCCGGCACCGGCGAACTGCGCCCGGCGAGCTGGGAAGCCGCGCTGGACCGGATCGTCACCGGCATCCGCGCCATCCAGCGTGGACACGGCCCGGACGCGGTAGCCGTCTTCGGCGGCGGCGGGCTCACCAACGAGAAGGCGTACGCGCTGGGCAAGTTCGCCCGGGTGGCGCTGCGTACCCGGCACATCGACTACAACGGCCGGTTCTGCATGTCCTCGGCGGCGGCCGCCGGGCTGCGCGCCTTCGGCGTCGACCGGGGCCTGCCGTTCCCGCTGGCCGACCTCGGGCGGGCCGACACGCTGCTGCTGGTCGGGGCGAACCCGGCGGAGACCATGCCCCCGCTGGTGCGCTGGCTGACCGAGCAGCGCGAACGGGGCGGCCGGCTGATCGTGGTCGACCCCCGGGTCACCGCCACCGCCCGGCTGGCCGACCTGCACCTGCAACCGCTGCCCGGCACCGACCTGGCGGTGGCCAACGCGCTGCTGCACATCGCGCTCACCGAGGGCTGGGTCGACCGGGCGTACGTCGACACCCGCACCACCGGCTTCCCGGCCGTCCGGCGCAGCGTGGCGGGCTGGTGGCCGGCCCGCGCCGAGGCGCTGTCCGGGGTGCCGGTGGCCGACCTGGAGGCGACCGCCCGGGCGCTGGGCACCGCCGAGCGGGCCGTCATCCTCACCGCGCGCGGCGCCGAGCAGCACGCCAAGGGCGTGGACACGGTCACCGGCTTCGTGAACCTGGCGCTCGCCCTCGGCCTGCCCGGCCGGCCCGGCTCCGGCTACGGCTGCCTCACCGGCCAGGGCAACGGACAGGGCGGACGGGAGCACGGGCAGAAGGCCGACCAGCTCCCCGGCTACCGGCGGATCGACGACCCGGCGGCCCGGGAGCACGTCGCCGGGGTGTGGGGGGTGCCGGCCGGCGAGCTGCCCGGGCCGGGCGTGCCGGCGTACCGGTTGCTGGACTCGCTGGGCACCCCGGCCGGTCCGAAGGCGCTGCTGGTCTTCGGCTCCAACCCGGTGGTCTCCGCGCCCCGCGCCGCCCGGGTCGAGCGCCGGCTGCGCGACCTCGACCTGCTGGTGGTGGCCGACTTCCTGCTCTCCGAGACGGCCGCGCTGGCCGACGTGGTGCTGCCCACCGCCCAGTGGGCCGAGGAGGACGGCACCATGACCAACCTGGAGGGTCGGGTGCTGCGCCGCCGGGCGCTGCGCGAACCGCCCCCGGGCGTCCGTACCGACCTGGCCGTGCTGGCCGACCTCGCGGCCCGGCTCGCCACCCCCGGCGAGGACGGCGGCGGTGGCGGGGCCGGGGCGGCCAGCGGCGCGGCGGCGCGCTTCCCGACCGACCCGCGGACCGTCTTCGCCGAGCTGCGGCGGGCCTCCGCCGGCGGACCCGCCGACTACGCCGGGGTCAGCTGGGAACGGATCGACGCCGCCGACGGGGTCTGGTGGCCCTGCCCGGACGAGGACGGCCCGGACACCCCCCGCCTCTTCGCCGACCGGTTCGCCACCCCGGACGGGCGGGCCCGGTTCCACCCGGTCGAGCACCGGCTGGCGGCCGAGGAGGTCTGCCCGGAGTACCCGCTGTACTTCACCACCGGCCGGGTGCTCGCCCAGTACCAGTCCGGCACCCAGACCCGGCGGGTGGCGGCGCTGCGCCGGGCCGCCCCGAGCGCCTTCGTCGAGCTGCATCCCGACCTGGCCGACCGGCTCGGGGTGACCGACGGCGAGCCGGTCCGGGTGGTCTCCCGCCGGGGCGAGCTGCGGGCGCCGGCCCGGCTCAGCCCCGGCATCCGGCCGGACACCGTCTTCGCCCCGTTCCACTGGGGCGGCGCCGGGCGGGCCAACTCGGTCACCAACGACGCGGTGGACCCGGTCTCGGGGATGCCGGAATTCAAGATCTGCGCCGTACGGGTGGAGAGGGTGGAACCGTGACCGACCGGGTGGTGATCGTCGGCAACGGGATGGCCGGGGCGCGGCTCGCCAGCGAGCTGCACGCCCGGGGCGGGGACCGCAAGGTCACCGTGCTCGGCGCGGAGCCGCACCGGGCGTACAACCGGATCATGCTGTCCACCCTGCTCGCCGGGAAGGTCGGCGAGCCGGACGTGGAGCTGGCCGAGGTCGCCGGCCAGGGCGTCGACCTGCGCACCGGGGTGACCGTGACGGCCGTCGACCGGACGGCGCGCACGGTGCACACCGCCGACGGCGACCGGATCGGCTACGACCACCTGGTGCTGGCCACCGGCAGCCGGGCCATCGTGCCGCCGCTGCCCGGGCTGGACGGCGACCGGCTGCCCCCGCGGGTGGCCGCGTTCCGCACCCTGGACGACTGCCGGCGGATCCTCGCCGCGGCCCGCGGCGCACGCCGCGCCCTGGTGCTCGGCGGCGGGCTGCTCGGCCTGGAGGCGGCCCGCGGGCTCGCCGCCCGGGGGCTCGACGTCGGCGTGGTGCACCCGGTGCCCTACCTGATGGAGCGGCAGCTCGACCCGGCCGGCGCGGCGGTGCTCGCCGACACGCTCGCCGGCCTCGGCGTGACCACCCACCTGGCGGTGGCCGCCACCGGGCTGGCGGCGGACGCCGACGGGGTGGCGCTGACGCTGGCCGACGGCCGGACGCTCACCGCCGACCTGCTGGTGCTCTCCTGCGGCGTACGCCCCGACACCGCGCTCGCCGCGGCGGCCGGGCTGGCCGTGGAACGCGGCGTGCTGGTGGACGACCGGCTGCGCACCAGCGACCGGCGGATCTCCGCGATCGGCGACTGCGCCCAGCACGACGGCACGCTGACCGGGCTGGTCGCGCCGGCCTGGGCGCAGGCCCGGGTGGTGGCGCAGGTGCTCACCGGGGAGGACCGGCTGGCCCGCTACCGGCCCCGGCCGGTGGTGACCCGGCTCAAGGCCGCCGGCATCGACCTGGCCGCGATGGGCGAGCCGGAGGGCGGCGAGGCGGGTGAGGAGCTGACCTTCGCCGACCCGGCCCGCGGCACGTACGCCCGGTTGCGGATCCGCGACGAGCGGCTGACCGGCGCGATCCTGCTCGGCGACAACCCGGCGGTCGGCACGGTGATCCAGCTCTTCGACCGGGGGCAGCCGGTGCCGGCCGACCGGCGGTCCCTGCTGCTCGGCCGGGCCCTCGGCGCACCCGCCGCGGCGCCGGCCGCCTCCCCGGCGTTGATGCCGGACGCGGCGACCGTGTGCCAGTGCAACAACGTCAGCAAGGGCGCGCTGGTGAGCTGCTGGCGCTCCGGGGCCCGGACGGCCGACGCGGTGGTGGCGGCCACCCGCGCCGGCACCGGCTGCGGCGGCTGCCGGGACGCGGTCACCGGCATCGTCGACTGGCTCTCCGAAGTGGACTCAGTGGAGGTGGCGCGATGAGCGAGCGAACCAGCCGGCTCGGTGCGACGGTGCCGCGGGACGGCAGGCTGGTCGTGGTCGGCAACGGCATGGTCGGGCAGCGCTTCGTCGACGCGCTGCGGGCCCGGGACCCGCAGGGGCGGTGGCGGGTGACGGTGCTCGCCGAGGAGCGCCGCCCGGCGTACGACCGGGTGCGGCTCTCGGCGTTCTTCGACGGGGTGGGCGCCGACGAGCTCGACCTGCACACCCCGCACCCCGGGGTCGAGCTGCGTCTCGGCGAGCCGGCCACCGCGATCGACCGGGACCGGCGGGTGGTGACCACCGCGGCCGGCGAGTACCCGTACGACGTGCTGGTGCTGGCCACCGGGTCGTCCGCCTTCGTGCCGCCGGTCGACGGCGCGGCGCTGCCCGGGGTCTTCGTCTACCGCACCCTGGACGACCTGGAGGCGATCCGCGAGCACGCCCGCGGCCGGCGCACCGGCGCGGTGATCGGCGGTGGCCTGCTCGGGCTGGAGGCGGCGAACGCGCTGCGCCTGCTCGGCCTGGCCACCAGCGTGGTCGAGTTCGCGCCCCGGCTGATGCCGGTGCAGGTCGACACGGCCGGCGGGGCGATGCTCCGCCGCTACGTCGACGAGCTGGGCGTGGCCACCCACCTCGGCACCGCCACCACCGCGATCCGCCCCGGCCCCGACGGCACGGTCGCCGGCCTGGAGCTGGCCGACGGCGGCACCGTCGACGCCGACCTGGTGGTCGTGGCGGCCGGCATCCGCCCCCGCGACGAGCTGGCCCGGGCGGCCGGCCTGCCGCTCGGCCCGCGCGGCGGGGTGCTGGTCGACGGCACCTGCCGCACTGCCGACGAGCGGATCTGGGCGGTCGGCGAGTGTGCCGCGGTGGACGGCACCTGCCACGGCCTGGTCGCCCCCGGCTACGCGATGGCCGAGGTGGTGGCCGACCGGCTGGTCGGCGGCGCGGCCACCTTCCCCGGCGCGGACACCGCCACCAAGCTCAAGCTGCTCGGCGTGGACGTCGCCTCGTTCGGCGACGCGCACGGCACCACCCCCGGCTGCCTGGACGTGACGTTCACCGACCCGGCCACCCGGGTCTACGCCAAGCTGGTCCTCTCCGACGACGCGAAGACCCTGCTCGGCGGGGTGCTGGTGGGCGACGCGAGCGCCTACCCGACGCTGCGGGCCAGCGTCGGCGGGCCGCTGCCGGCTCCCCCGCTGGCGCTGCTCGCCCCCGAGGGCGCGGCGGGCGCGGGGGCCGGCACGCTGCCCGCCGGCGCCCAGGTCTGCTCGTGCAACGCGGTCACCCGGGCCGACATCGACGACGCGATCGCCGGCGGCTGCGCGGACGTGCCGGCGCTCAAGGCGTGCACCCGGGCCGGCACCAGCTGCGGCTCCTGCGTGCCGATGCTCAAGCAGCTGCTGGGCGCGGCCGGGGTGAAGCAGTCGACGGCGCTCTGCGAGCACTTCGACGCCAGCCGGCAGGAGCTGTTCGACATCATCCGGGTCCGCGGCATCCGCACCTTCTCCCGGCTGGTCGCCGAGCACGGCCGGGGTCGCGGCTGCGACATCTGCAAGCCGGTGGTCGCCTCGATCCTCGCCTCGCTCGGCAGCGGGCACGTGCTCGACGGCGAGCAGGCGTCGTTGCAGGACACCAACGACCACTTCCTGGCCAACCTGCAACGCGACGGCAGCTACTCGGTGGTGCCGCGGATCCCGGGCGGCGAGATCACCCCGGAGAAGCTCATCGTGATCGGCGAGGTGGCCCGGGACTTCCGGCTCTACACGAAGATCACCGGCGGGCAGCGGATCGACCTGTTCGGCGCCCGGGTCGAGCAACTGCCGCGGATCTGGCGGCGGCTGGTGGACGCCGGCTTCGAGTCCGGGCACGCGTACGGCAAGGCGCTGCGGACGGTGAAGTCCTGCGTCGGCTCCACCTGGTGCCGGTACGGGGTGCAGGACTCGGTCGGGCTGGCCATCGCGCTGGAGCTGCGCTACCGGGGACTGCGCGCCCCACACAAGATCAAGTCAGCGGTCTCCGGCTGCGCCCGGGAGTGCGCCGAGGCCCGCAGCAAGGACTTCGGCATCATCGCCACGGAGACCGGCTGGAACCTCTACGTCGGCGGCAACGGCGGCTTCCGGCCCCGGCACGCCGACCTGTTCGCCACCGACCTGTCCACCGAGGCGCTGACCACGCTGATCGACCGGTTCCTCATGTACTACATCCGCACCGCCGACCGGCTGCAACGCACCGCCGCCTGGATCGAGGCGATGGACGGCGGCCTGGACCACCTGCGCTCGGTGATCGTGGACGACTCGCTCGGCCTCTGCGCCGAACTGGACGCCGCGATGGCCCGGCACGTCGAGTCCTACTCGGACGAGTGGCGCGACGTGCTCGACGACCCGGACCGGCTGCGCCGGTTCACCTCCTTCGTCAACGCTCCCGACGTGCCCGACCCGTCCATCAGCTTCACCCTCGAACGCGGCCAGCCGGTGCCGGCCGGCGGACCGCCGCCGGCCGCCCGGCAGCCGGTCGCGCTGGGACTGCCGGAGGTGCGCCGATGACCACGATGCTGCTGAGCTGGATCCCGGTCTGCCCGCTGGACCGGCTGGAACCGGACCGGGGCGTCGCCGCGCTGGTCGACGGCGTGCAGGTGGCGCTCTTCCGCACCGCCGGCGAACTGTTCGCGGTGGACAACCTCGACCCGGTCGGCGGGGCGTACGTGCTCTCCCGGGGGATCGTGGGCAGCCGGGGCGGGGTGCCGACCGTCGCCTCGCCGCTGCACAAGCAGGTCTACGACCTGCGTACCGGGGCCTGCCTCGACCTGCCGGGGGTGTCCGTGCCGCGGCACGACGTGCGGTGCCGGGCCGGCGTGGTCGAGGTGCGGCTGCGACAGGAGGGGTGAATGCGCGACGAACTGGCCGGCTTCACCATCGGGGTGACCGCCGACCGGCGGCGGGACGAACTGGCCGCGCTGCTGCAACGGCGGGGGGCCCGGGTGGTGCTCGCCCCGGCCCTGCGGATCGTGCCGCTGGCCGACGACACCGAACTGCGCGAGGCCACCCGGGCCTGCCTGGACCGGCCGCCGGACATCGTGATGGCGAACACCGGCATCGGGATGCGCGGCTGGCTGGAGGCGGCCGAGGGCTGGGGGCTGGCGGAGCCGCTGCGCTCGGTGCTCGCCGAGGCGTACGTGGTGGCCCGGGGGCCGAAGGCACGCGGGGCGATCCGCGCCGCCGGCCTGCACGACCAGTGGTCACCGGCCTCGGAGAGCTGCGACGAGGTGGTCGACCACCTGCGCCGGCGCGGCGTGGCCGGGCAGGTGATCGCCATGCAGCTGCACGGCGAGCGGCAGCCGGAGTGCACCCTCGCCCTGGAGGCGGCCGGGGCCACGGTGATCGAGGTGCCGGTCTACCGGTGGGCGCCGCCCACCGACCCGGCCCCGCTGCACCGGCTGATCGACCTGGTCGCCGCGCGGCTGGTCGACGCGGTCACCTTCACCTCGGCCCCGGCGGCGGAGGCGCTGCTGCGCGCCGCCGGCGACCGCACCGAGGCGGTGCTGGCGGCGTTCCGCAGCGACGTGCTGGCCAGCTGCGTCGGGTCGGTGACCGCGGAGCCGCTGCTGCGCCGGGGGGTGCCGGTGAGTGCGCCCGGTCGGGCCCGGCTGGGCGCGCTGGTGCGGACCATCGTCGACGAGCTGCCCCGCCGGACGGTCAGCCTGAAGGCGGCCGGCCACCTGCTCACCCTGCGCGGGCACGCCGCCGTGGTCGACGGCGAACTGCGCCCGCTGGCGCCCGCCCCGATGGCGGTGCTGCGGGCGCTGGCGCACTCCCCCGGCCGGGTGCTGTCCCGCACCGCGCTGCTGCGCACGCTGCCCCGCGGCGCGGACGAGCACGCCGTGGAGATGGCGGTGGCCCGGCTCCGTGCCGGCCTGCGCGCTCCCCGCGTCGTGCAGACCGTCGTCAAGCGCGGCTACCGGCTCCGCGTCGACTAGTCCCGGCCGGGCCGGGTCAGCCGACCGGGGTCGGGAAGCCGCGACCGTGTTCCGCCTGCAACCGCAGCATGGCGTGCTCGACGACGGTCACCAGCACCTGCTTCACCGACTCGCGCCGCCGGGCGTCGCACATCACCAGCGGCACGTCCGGCGGGATCGCCAGCGCCTCGCGGACCTCGCCCAGCTCGTACTCGGGGGCGCCGTCGAACCGGTTCAGCGCCACCACGTACGGCAGCTTGCGGTTCTCGAAGTAGTCCAGCGGCGCGAAGGCGTCGGTGATCCGGCGGGTGTCCACCAGCACCGCGGCGCCCACCGCGCCCCGGATGATCTCGTCCCACATGAACCAGAAACGGGTCTGGCCCGGCGTGCCGAAGAGGTAGAGGATCAGGTCCTGGGCCATGGTGATCCGGCCGAAGTCCATGGCGACCGTGGTGGTCTCCTTGCCGGGCACCTTCGACGGGTCGTCGATGCCGACGCCGGCCGCCGTCATCACCGCCTCGGTGGTCAGCGGAGTGATCTCGGAGATCGCGCCGACCAGGGTCGTCTTGCCCACGCCGAAGCCGCCCGCGACCACGATCTTCGCGGAGATGATCTCCCGGCTGCGGCTCGCCCCGGCGGGGTCATAGTTCGCGAAGTCCACTTAGCACCCTTCCAAGCAGGTTCATCCGCTCCTCGTAGCCCTCGGCCGGAGCGGCGGTGTGTAGCGTCAGCAGGCCCTCGGCCACCATGTCGGCGACCAGCACCCGGGCGACCCCCAACGGCATCCGGGTGTACGCGGCGATCTCCGCCAGCGACTGCGCCCGGCCTTCGCAGACCGTGGCGATGCGGTGCTTGTCGTGCCCGGCGAACCGGGACTCGGCCACCGCCGTGGGACTGGCGGAGAGCACCGCCTCCAGGGCGATGACCTGCCGGGGCTCGGTGCGACCGCGGGTGACCGCGTACGGGCGCACGAGCTCGCCACGCGGGTCCGCACGGCGGTGGTCCATCCGCGGTCACCTCCTCTCCCCGACCGGAGCCCGACGGCCCCGGATCACGTGTCCCTGGTCGACGCGCGAGCCGGCGCGTCGCCGCCGGCTACGACCGCACCGCGTCCCGGGGCAGCGGCACCAGCGCGGCGCCGACCCGCTCGACCAGCAGTGCCATCTCGTAGCCGACCTGACCGACGTCGCAGCTGCGGGCCGCGAGCACGGCCATCGACGAGCCGTCGCTGATGGACATCAGGAACAGGTAGCCGCTGTCCATCTCGATGACCGTCTGCAGCACGCCGCCGGCGCTGAACATCCGCGCCGCGCCCTCGGTCAGGCTGACCACGCCGGAGGTGATCGCCGCCAGCTGGTCCGCCCGGTCCGCCGGCAGGTCCCGGGAGGAGGCGAGCAGCAGCCCGTCGGCGGACACCGCCACCACGTGGGCGATACCCGCCACGCTGTCGGCGAAGTTGGTGAGCAGCCAACCCATGTCCTGCATCGCAGCTGGCCTGTTCATCGGCTCGTCTCCTTGGTCGAGGTGCTGTTCTGGTCCGTCCCGGCCGACCGGCCGCGCTGTACGCCGCGGTGGTAGGCCGACAACAGGCCGCGTACGTCGTCCGGGGTGCGCCGGGTCCGTGCCCGGCCACCGCGCGGTTCGATGCCGCCCGGCACCAGCTGCGCCTGCGGGACCCGCTTGGGCAGCCCGGACCGGGTGGTTCCGCCGGCGGTGGGCTCGGCCGCCCGGCTGGCCCGGGACCAGCCCTCGTCGGCCGCCGTCCGCCAGGCCTCCGGGTCCGCCGCGGCGGCCGACGCCGCCGGGGTGGACGCGTCCGCGGCCGGTGGAGTGTACGACGGTGGCGGGGGCTGGGCGGGCGGCGGCGTGGCCGACGCCCCGGGGGAGCGGGTGGGCAGCGGTGGCCGCGCGGGCGTGGCCGCCGCCGGTTGCTGCGCCCCGGCCCCCGCGGTGGCGGACGGGTCCTGGTCGAAGTTGGGCCGGGCGAAGATGGTCGTCACGTCGTCGCCGTGCGAGCGGAACCAGACCGCTTCCATCTCCCGGAAGATCGGCGCCTCGGCCGGCTGCTCCGGGCGCGGAGTGATCGGCGCGGGAGGCGGCGCCAGGGGCGCGGTGGCGGCCAGGTCGGCGCCCAGCCCCCGGCCGAAGCCGGCGCTGGGGACGCCGCCGCCCGGGGCGCCGCCGGTCGCCGCGATCGGGCTCGTCGCGGGCGTGGTGGCGGCGGTGCCGGCGACCGGGCCGGCCGGCAGGAGCGGCCCGCCCTCGGCCGCCGCACCCGGGGTACGCCGGGGCAGCCGGTCCAGCGTGGAGCGACCGCCGGCCGGCGTGCCGGCCTGGTCGGCGCCGAAGCCCGGGATGGCCGGCGGCGGCGGGGGGAGCGTCGGGTGGGTGGCCGGCAGGCCACCGGCCTGCACCGGGGCGGCCGTCTCCCGGGCCTGCTCCCGGGCCGGCCACGGCGCCGGCGCCGCCGGTTCGGTGCGCCACTGGTCGGGCAGGGTGGCCGCGGCGGTACGCCCGGCGAGCGGCTCGCCGAGCCCGGCGGTGGTCAGCGGGCTCTGCTCGACCGCGAGCGGCTGGCGCGGCCGGGTGATGGCCTGCTCGCGGTTGCGCAGGCTCGGCAGCACCACCGTGGCGGCGGGCAGCGTCACCTGGGCGACGGTGCCGCCCTCGACGTTGCGCCGCAGGTCCACCCGGATGCCGTAGCGGGCCGCGAGCCGGCTCACCACGGCCAGACCCATCAGCCGGAAGGCCGCGACGTCGACGCTCGGCGGGGCGGCCAGCCGCCGGTTGAGCGAGTCGAGCTGCTCGTCGGAGAGGCCCAGACCGCGGTCCTCGACCTGGATCAGCACGTAGTCGCGGATCCGTCGGCCGTCCGCCACCACGACGGTGTTCGGCGGCGAGAACCGGGTGGCGTTGTCGAGCAGTTCGGCGACCAGCCGGACCACGTCGTTGACCGCGTGCGCGGCGACCGAGACGTCGGTGTCGACGGTGCCGAACTCGATCCGGTTGTAGAGCTCCACCTCGGACTGCGCGGCCCGCAGCACGTCCACCAGGAGGGCGTCGTCGCGGCGCGGCACGGCGGAGTCGGCGCCGGCCAGCACCAGCAGGTTCTCGTCGTTGCGGCGCATCCGGGTGGCCAGGTGGTCCAGCTCGAAGAGCTGGGCCAGCCGCTTCGGGTCCTCCTCGCCGCGCTCGATCGCGTCCAGCTCGCCGATCATGCGGTCGACCAGGGTCTGACTACGGCGGGCCAGGTTCAGGAACATCGCCGAGACGCTGGTGCGCAGCGCGGCCTGTTCGGCCGCGACCCGGACCGCCTCCTTGTGGACCACGTTGAAGGCGAGCGCGACCTGGCCCACCTCGTCCCGGCTGTCCAGCTTGATCGGATCCCGGACCTCGCGGACGATCTCGTCGACGCCGCCATCGGAGACGCTGCCCATGTTCTGCAGCCGCTGCACCGCGTCCGGCAGGTCGTGGTTGGCCACCGAGAGCGCGCCCTCGCGCAGCCGGCGCAGCGAGTGGTTGAGCGAGCGGGCCAGCACCACCGCGAGCGTGACCGCGATGAGCAGGGTGAGCAGCACCAGCACCGATTCGATGACGGCCTGCCGGATCACCGCCGAGCGGGCGTCCTCGGCCTGGGCGAGCAGCCGGTCCTGCAGCCGGATCTCGGCCCACCGCATCAGGTCGTTGACGGCGCCGATGGCGGTGGTGGCGTCCTGGGCGCTGACCAGGGGACGCTGCCCGACCGAGCGGGTGATGTCGGCGGTCAGCCGGTCGGCCAGCACGACCGCGTCGCCGGAGACGGTGCTGTCGACCAGGGCGCGCTGGGCCGGGTCGGCGGCCAGCGAGAAGGCGATCAGCGCCTCCTGCTGGCTGGTCTGGGTGGCCACGAACGAGGAGAACTGCTCCTCGTCGAGTTCGCCGCTGCTGAGCGCGGTGAACGCGACGGACTCCTGCTCGGCGACCGCCGCCTTGGCGCGGGCGAAGGCCGCGACCGCCCGCCGGCTGTCCGACAACTCCTCGTCGCCGGGGAGTTGGGCGAGCCCGTCGCCGTAGGCGACCAGGTCCGCGACGATCACCCCGTAGCGCAGCGCCGCCTCGGCGACCGCCATCTGCTGCCGGTCCAGCACCTCCTGCCGGGTGCTGTCCAGCGTCTCCAGGTGGCTGTCGATGGTCGCCAGCCGGTCCCGGACCGCCGCCGGCGGCGTGCCGATGCGCTCCCGCTCCGCGCGGTACTCGTCGACCCGCTGCTGGGTCTGGCGCACCCGCAGGTTGAACGCGTCGGCCTGCTGCTGCGGGCTGGCCAGGAAGGCCGACGCCGCCATCCGCTCGGCGTGCACGGCCTGGGTGAGCGCGGAGACGTCGATGGAGAGCGCGGTGAGGGCCCGGGCCCGGGTGGCGTCGAAGGCCCCCTCACCCACGGAGACCAGCCGGACGGTGGCGAGCGCGATCACGGCCGCGACCGGCACCACGAGGATCAGCGCGAGCTTGGACCGGATCCGGACGTCGCGCAGGCGGGGCATTCGCCGGCGGGTGCGCGAACGCTTGTCGCCACTTTCGGGCAGGGTCGTCGGTCCGGTGCTCACGACATCGCCTCCGTCGTTTCTCCCACGCCTGACCCACCGACCCGTGCCTGGTGCAGCGGCCAGCGCCACGCGCGGCACGGGCGAGATTTCATCAGACGAGAAGTTTTTTGGGAAGCCGCAGGCGGGCAGGAAACGGTCGCACGGCACGCAACCCGTGATCCGGTCAACTGATACCTACATTTCCCCAAGCCCGTGAACAGGGCATGTGACTTCAGAGTGGTCATACGTGCCGGTAGCGTGAGCGTTTGCAAACATCTCGTGACCCCAACATGTGGGATCCGTATCCCGAAATGCCTCCGGCCACTGCCGCTTGACCGCAGCGCGCGGCGTTGGCATGGTTTTGCAGGCTTCGCGCACACCGTACGGCAGAAACCATACCGTCCCTCCACTGAGGACGGATTACCCGGCGGTGACCGGGCAGTAGTGCCCGGGCCGCACCTGGAGGACTGAGTTGAGCCCCATCCGCTCCGCGACCGCCGCGGCGCTCGCATCGGCCGTGCTGGCCACCACACTCACCGGCTGCCAGTTCGGCGCGGAGGAGCAGGACACAAGCCCCATCGTCATCGGTGCGGACCTCGAACTCTCCGGGGCGGCCGCGCCGGTCGGCAAGGCGTACCAGCGGGCCCTGGAACTCAAGGTCGACCAGCTGAACTCGTCCGGTGCGCTGAACGGCCGGAAGATCGAGCTGAAGGTGAAGGACAACCGGTCCGACGCGAGCGAGTCGCTGCGCAACATCGGCGAATTCAGCGACGATTCCCGGGTCAGCGCGATCATCATGGGCGGCTGCAACGAGTGCGCCGTCGGCGCCGCCCGGACCATCGACGAGAAGCGCATCCCCACCATCGCCCTCGCCGCTGCCGGTGCGGTGGCCGACCCGGTGGCCCAGCGCCGGTACGTGTTCAAGCTGGCCCCGAACGCGGCCGACAGCGCCGCCGCCCTCACCGCCGAAATGCGCCGCGCCGGCGTCCGCAAGGTCGGCGTGCTGCACAGCGACGACGACTACGGCCGCGAGGGGCTGGCCGCGCTGAACCGCGAGTTCGCCAAGGCGAACATCAAGTCGCAGCGCGAGGTGGCGGTGCGGAACACCGCCACCGAGGTCGGCCAGCAGATCGGCGTCCTCACCGCGCGCGAGCCGGACGCGCTGGTCGTGTGGACCCCGCCGGAGCAGGCGATGCTCGCCGCGACCGCGGCCCAGCAGGCCGGTTTCGAGGGCTCGCTCTTCTTCGACGCCTCGGCTGCCGGCGACCTCTTCCTCGGCACCGCGGCGCGGGCCACCGAACGGGCCACGCTGATCTTCACCCAGACCATGGTGATCGATGACGTGATCGCCACCACTCCGGCGAAGGCGGCCCGCCGGCAGTGGTTCCAGGACTACACCGCCCGCTTCGGCGGCTACCACGGCTCGTCGTCGTTCGCCGCGGACGCGGTGCAGCTCATCGCCGACGCCGAACTGCGCGCCGGCGGGCCGGCCGGGCAGGTCAACCGGGACGGCATCCGGGACGTGCTGGAGACGTCGCAGATGGACGGCCTGTCCGGGCCGATCCGGATGACCCCGGACAACCACTCCGGGCTGATGCCGCAGGCGCTCACCACGCTGGTGGCGCGGAACGGGCGTTGGCGGTTGGCTGGCTGATCTTCGGGCTCTGGTGGTTCTGCCGCTGGCTGGTTTCGTCGTGGGCGCGGTGGGGTGTGGCCTACCGTGCCCGGCTCCGGGCGGTCAAACTTGATCCCTGCGCCGGGCACGGTAGGCCACACACCCCGTGGTTGCCGGGCGTCGTGGACGGCTGCGGGCCGGTCTCCCATTCGGGGGGCCGGCCCGCCACACGTTGCGGTGGGGGATCTCCCACCGTCCCGTGTCGACGTATCCGTTGTCGGTCAGCGGCTGCTGGTGGTTTCGCGGAGCCAGGGGAGGGCCAGGCGCTCGACCAGGGAGAGGGCGCTGTAGAGCAGGATGCTCATCGCCGCGATCAGCACGATGGCGGCCCAGGCGGTCGCGGTGTCGCCGATGCCGTTGTACTGGAGGATCTGGTAGCCCAGGCCCGGCAGGTCCGAGTAGAACTCGCCGATCACCGCGCCGATCGCGGCCAGCGGCATCGCCACCTTCAGCCCGACGAAGATCTGCGGCAGCGCGGCCGGGAAGCGCACCTTGCGGAACGCCTGCCACCAGGAGGCGTTCAGCGACCGGGCCAGCTCGGCCAGGTCCGCCGGGGTGGTGGTGAGACCGGTCGCCGTGGAGAGCACGATCGGAAAGAAGCAGAGCAGGAAGACCATGGTCAGGATGGGCTTCTCACCCCAGCCGACCGAGACCACCAGCAGCGGGCCGAGAGCGATCTTCGGCACCGCGTTGACCGCCACCAGCAGCGGCGCGAACATCCGCTCGACCCGGCGGGAGGCGGCCAGCGCCATCCCGATCAGCACCCCGGCGACCGCCGAGAGCAGGAAGCCGACCAGCGTCATCAGGGTGGTCCAGCCCAACGCCGGCAGCAGCACGTCGACCGTCGAGGTCAGCGAGCTCCACACCGCCTGCGGTGGCGGCAGGGACGCCGGATGCACCAGTTCCAGCACCGAGGTGACCAGCCACCAGGCGGTCAGCGCGATCACCAGGCCGAGCAGCGGCAGGCCCACCGCTCCCGGGCGTACGTCCGACCGGCGGGCGGCCGGGACCGCCGGCGCCGTGGTGGACGCCCCCGGGGGTGCGCCGGGGTCCGTCGCCCGCCCCGCCCCGGTGGGGCCGGATCGGGTACCGGTCGTCTCCGTCACGGGTCCTCCTCTCCTGCCGGCCGCGGCCGGCACGCGACGGGGGTGCGCCCCCGGGGCATCCCGGTGGGCCGCACCCCCGCGGCACGCTCGACGTCGATCAGGCCTTCGGCGCGAGGTTGAAGTCGATGATCTGGTCGGGGGTGATGTTCTGCTTGAGCGACCCGGCGCCCTGCAGGATCGCGATGCTCTTGGCGACCCGGCCGCTGTCCAGGGTGCCGATCGCGGTGCCCGAGTTGCTGGACCGGACGTAGCCGGCCATCAGCTGAAGCTCGGCGGCGGCCGCGTCGATGTTGGTCGCGTCCACGTTCTTCTTCAGCAGCTCGGCCGCCTCCTTCGGGTTGGTCAGGCTGTACTCCAGGCCCTTGAGCAGGGCGGCGGTGAACCGCTTGACCATCTCCGGCTTCTCCTTGGCGATCTTCGCCGAGGTGATCAGCACGTTGCCGTACAGGTCCTGCATCACGTTGCTGTAGGGCAGCAGGACGGCCTTCTTCTTGGTGACCGCCTCGATGGTCGGCTGCCCGACGACGAACTGCCCGATGCCGTCCACCTGGCCGCTGGCCAGCATGCCCATCAGGCCCTGGGCATCACCGTTGACCCAGGTCACCTTGTTGGCGTCCACGCCGGCCATCCGGGCGTACGTCGGGAACAGGTTGCGGACCACGGAGCCGGGGGTGTCGGCGAGCTTCTTGCCCTCCAGGTCCTTCGGCGACGCGACGTTCTTACCCTCGACGGTGGCGATCGCGGCCATGGTGCGCTGCTGGATGGCGGCCACCGCGACGAAGTCCTTCGCCTGGCCGTTGCCGAGCTGGAGCAGGCCACCGGTCAGGTCGATCGGGCCGAACTGAGCCTGGCCCCCGACGATCGTCTGGATGACGGCGCCGGTGCCCTGGCCGGGCTTGATCTCGACGTCGAAGCCCGCGTCCTTGAAGAAGCCCTTCTCCTTCGCGACCCAGGCGTAGGAGTCGCGGCCGAAGTTGCCGAACGAGGTGAGGTAGGTCACCTTCTCCAGCGCCGCGCCCTCGGGGCCCTTGGCGTCGTCGCCGTTGTCCGAACCACCGCCGCATGCCGAAACCAGAGCCAGCGCGGTGGCCAGGGCGGCCGTGGCGACCGTACGGGTCAGCCTTCTCATCAGTGCACCATGTCCTTTCCGACCGGGGCCGGCGGGCCACCGGAGGGGTTGTCTGACGGCGTCGGCGGAGGGGGTGAAGCCGACACCACCGTCGTGAGGGGACTCTTCGCGGGCACAGCGTACGAGAACCAGACCTTTGTGATGCCAGGCGTACCGGGTTGCGGAACGGAAACAAAGTGACGTCCACCCCGGACGGTGCGTCATGGACACGAGCCGGATACCCTGTGCCGCGTTACTGATCGCCCAGTCAGGGAGGGCCGCCGGGGATGATCCGACTGTCCGGGGTGTCCCGCACCTTCGACGGCCGCAGCGGCCGGGTCGAGGCGCTGCGCGGCATCGACCTCCACGTCGCGGAGGGCGAGTTCGTGGCCGTGCTCGGCCGCTCCGGCTGCGGCAAGTCCACCCTGCTCCGGTTGATCGCCGGCCTGCTCCCGGTGACCAGCGGCGAGATCACCGTGGCCGGTACGCCGATCACCCGCCCGCGCCGGGACATCGCGATGCTCTTCCAGCGGCCCGCCCTGCTGCCCTGGCGCACGGTGCTGGACAACGTCCTGCTGCCGGTGGAGATCTTCGGCTGGAAGCGGGCCAAGCACCGGGAGCGGGCCCGGCAACTGCTCGACCTGGCCGGCCTCGGCGGCTTCGAGAAGCGCCTGCCGCACGAGCTCTCCGGCGGCATGCAGCAGCGGGTCTCGCTGTGCCGGTCGCTGATCGGCGAGCCGCGGGTGATGCTGATGGACGAGCCGTTCTCCGCGCTCGACGCGCTCACCCGGGAGGAACTCGCCGGCGAGCTCCAGCGGATCCACATGGAGAGTTCGCCCAGCGTCGTCTTCGTCACCCACTCGATCGACGAGGCGGTCCTGCTGGCCGACCGGGTGGTGGTGCTCAGCCCCCGCCCCGGCCGGATCCGCCGGATCCTGGACGTGAACATCCCGCGGCCGCGCACCCTGGGCCGCAACGCGCACCTGGCCGACGTCGCCCAGGTCAGCGCCGACCTGCACGAGCTGCTCATGGAGCGGGACGCGCCGGCGCCCGCCGGCGCGGAGGGACGATAACCGTGCGGGTCTGCGTCTTCACCGAGCCGCACCGCGGCGCCAGCTACGACGACCAGCTCCGGTTCGCCCGGCTGGCCGAGGCGGGCGGCTTCGAGGGCTTCTTCCGGGCCGACCACTACCAGTCGATGGGCGACGACCCGGGCCTGCCCGGCCCCACGGACGCCTGGCTGACCCTGGCCGCGCTGGCCCGGGAGACCACCCGGATCCGGCTCGGCACCCTGGTCACCTCGGCCACCTTCCGGCTGCCCGGCCCGCTGGCCGTGATGGTGGCCCAGGTCGACCAGATGAGTGGCGGCCGGGTCGAGCTGGGCATCGGCGCCGGCTGGTACGAGCGGGAACACACCTCGTACGGCATCCCGTTCCCCGGCGTGACCGAGCGGTTCGACCGGCTGGCCGAACAGCTAGAGGTGATCACCGGGCTGTGGCGGACCCCGCCCGGCGAGACGTACAGCTTCACCGGCGCCCACTACCGGCTGGTGGACGCGCCAGCGCTGCCGAAGCCGGTGCAGCGCCCCGGGCCGCCGGTGATCATCGGCGGGCGCGGTCCGAAGCGCACCCCGGAACTGGCCGCCCGGTACGCGGACGAGTTCAACATGCCGTTCAAGTCGGTGGCCGAGACCGCCGACGCGTACGAGCGGGTGCGGGAGGCCAGCGACCGGACCGGACGGGCCACGTCCGGGCGGGCGCCGCTGGTGCTCTCCGCCGGGATCGTGGTGGCGATCGGCCGCACCGACGCCGAGGCCCAGCGGCGGGCCGCCCCGCTGCACGTCAAGAGCGCCCTCCCGCCGGAGGACCCGGTGGTGGGCTCGCCGGCGCAACTGGTCGACCGGATCGGCGAGTTCGCCGCCGCCGGCGCGACCCGGGTGCACCTGCGCCTGATCGACTTCGCCGACCTGGACCACCTCGAGCTCATCGCCGCCGAGGTGCTCCCCCACCTGGACGGAGACCGATGACCGAGGTGATCGAGGAGCACGAGCTCGGGCCGGTGGGCCAGGAGATCGTGTACGAGAACGACCGGGTACGGGTGTGGCACATCCGGCTCGAACCCGGCGAGCGGCAGCCGCTGCACCGGCACGACCACCCGTACCTGGTGGTGGCGATCCAGGGCGCGAAGAACGTGGTGCAGACGATCGACGGCACCCGGATCGACGCCGACGAGCCGACCGGCGGCGTGGTCTACCGGGACCCGGGCGCCATCCACATGCTCACCAACGTCGGGGACACCACCTACCTGGCTCGCCTCGTCGAACTCAAGTAGACCCGCCGCGAGCAGGGCCGCCACGCCGCACGGCGCGCCGGTGGCGATCGGGCGCACCGGACCGTAACGTGCCGGACATGGCCTTTCGGACCTGGAGCAGACTGCTGCTCACGGCGCTCGGGGTGAGCCTGCTGGCCGGCGCCGGTCAGCTCGGCCTCGCGTACGGCTTCGGCATCCTGCGGCTCACCGGCAGCTTCACCGGTGTCACCGTCAACCAGTGGCCGGCCCAGCTCGTCTGGGTGGGCTGGTGCGCGGCGAACGCCGCGGTGATCGGTGCCGTCCTCACCGAACGCGTCGCCCGGCGGGACGGGGCGCTCACCGGCACCGGACGGCAGTTGGCCGTCGCGGCCGCCGCCGCGCTCGGCGCCACCGTGGTCGCGCCCCTGTGCATGCAGCCCGCCCGGGCCGCCGAGCTCATCTCCGTCGACCCGGTCTGGGCGGTCGGCATCTGCGCCGTCCTCGGCGCGGTGGTGGGCGCGGGTGCCGCGCTGGCCGTCCTGCTGAAGCCGCCGGTCGGCTGGAACATGGCAGCGGTCGCCGGGACGCTCTGGCTGCTCGCGCTGCTGTCGGCCGTACCGTCGTTCTCCGCGACCGGCGCGCTGCCGCTGGTCCGGCTCGGGGTCTTCGAGCCCGCCTGGCTCGACGCGGACGCGGCCCAGCGCCTGGCGATGCTGGTGCTGCCCACCATCGCCCTGCTCGCCGGCGCGGCGACCGGGGCGCTGGCCCGCTGGCGCGGGCACCCGCCGCTGGTGGCCGGGGCGACCGGGGTGGCCGGACCGGTGCTGGTGGCGTTCGGCTACCTGGCCGCCGGTCCCGGTGACGCCGTCGACCGCTACCAGCTCGCGCCCTACTACGGCGCCCTGCTCGCGGTCGCCGCCGGCGCGCTCGGCTCGGCCGCCGCCGCGCTGGCGCGCCGGCCGTCCGGCGCGGCCGCTCCCGCGCCCCGGGCCATCGAGCCGACCGACATCCTGCGGCCGCTGCCCGCCGGCCCGGCCCTGCCCGGCGCGGCCGAGGCGGGACCGGAGCGGGCCGACCGGGCCGGCGGACCGGCCGGTGTCCGGGTGGCCGGCGCCGACCTGGCCGCCCGGCCCGAGGCGGGCGCGGTGGGCACCGCGCCCGGCACCGAACCAGCGGGTCAGGCCACCCCGCCGCACTGGGACTGGCCGGCGACCGGCACGACCGGCGCGACCGGCGTCCCGCCCCGCACCGCCGACCGCGGCGCGGACGCCGCCACCGACCCGGCGGCGGACCGGGCGACCGGGGTGGATGCCGTGGCCGCGCCGGCCCCCGCCCCACGCCCCGCACACCCGGCCGAGCCGGTGACGGCGGTGACGGCGGTGACGGGTGACCTGCCGGGCGACCCGGCACCGGCCAGCGCCGCGCACGCCGGTGGCATGGCGACGAGGGCGCCGGGCGACCCGGCGAGCGGCACCCCGGCGGGCGGGCAGTCGGAGCCCGTCGCGGCGGACGACGCGGCCGAGCAGCCCGGCGGCGCCGGGCGGACGAGGAAGGGGCGGTCGTCCCGCGCCACGGCGGCCCCGGCGGCCGGCCGGTCGACCCGCCGGGCAACCGCCGCCGAGGAGCCGGCGACCGCCGCGTCGACCGACGCGGACGCGGTCGCCGCGACGCCCGCCGAGCCCGCCCCGCGGCCCCGCCGGACCCGTAAGGCGAAGGCCACCGCCAAGCGTGCCGACGCGACCACCCCGACCGCCGACCCGGCGGCGGCCGGCGCCCCGTCCGCCGGGACGCCGGCGCCCGGCGGCGCCGCGACCAGCCCAGCGTCCAGCGGTACGTCGGCCGGTCCGGCGTCCGGTGACGCTTCGACCGGACCGGCACCCGACGGCGCTCCGGCCGGCGGCGGCGCTTCGGTCAGCCCGGTGTTCAGCGGCGCCTCCACCGGACCGGCACCGGACAGCGCCCCGACCAGCCCGGCCGGCGGCGGCGCTTCGACCGGCCCGGCGGCGTCCGGCAGGGCCTCGGTCAGCCCGGCCGCGTCCGGCCGCGTACCGACCAGCCCGGCGGCACCGGGCGGTGCTTCGACCGGGTCGGCGCCGGCCGCACCGCTCGGCGCCACGGCCGACCCGGCCACGACCGGCGGCGCGGACGCCACCGGTACCCCGATCACCGGCATCGAAGCGGCGGCGACCGCGGTGCCGTCCGGGCCCACCACCGAACCCACGCCCGCCGGCGCGGACCCCGCCACCGGGCCCACGCCCCCGACCGGGGACGGCGCACCGGCGGCCGGCAAGCGGCGCGAGGGGACGCGCGAACCGGCCCGACCGGTCCTCAAGCCGGTACCGGCACCCGCCACGCCCACTGCCGACCGGCCGGCCGCCCCGCGCTCCAGCTGGCCGGTCGCACCGGCGTGGTCGGCGCCGCCCCGGCCCACCTCCGCCGAGCGGGACGAGGCGACCGCCGTACCCGAGGACACGACCGGGCACCGGCCCCGGCACCGCGCCCCCCTGCCCGACCTCGACCGGGCCGCGAGCTGGGAGGCCCTGGCCACCGCCCGGCGCGCCGGCCCGACGGCACCCACGGACGCCACATCGGAGGGACCGGCCGGCGGCGAGGACACGACGCCCGATGGCGCGGCGGCCGGCGCGGGCGAACAGAACGGCGGGCGGCTCCGCGGCCGGCTCGGGCTGTTCCGGCGCAACCGGGCCCGGACGACCGACGAGAGCGGCGCCGGCGAGACCGAGGCGGAGCCGCTGGCGGCGCAGGACGAGGAGTACGTCGACTGGGTGGCCGGGCTGGGCCGCCCGCTGGCGGACAACGAGCCGGAGCAGGAGAGCGGCCGCCGCTCGCTGCGCTCCAGCGGCCGCCACCACCGCGACTGACGTGGTGTGGGTGCGGTTGTCGTCGCTGGAGCGACAACGACCGCACCCACAACGCCGGTCACACGGTCGGCAGCCGGCTCCACCACGGAGAACCACTTTCACCGGCCGTCACCCCGCCGGCGGCGCGACGTGCGTCGCCGCGACCGGCCGGCCCGCGCGGCGGGCTCAGGCCAGCGGCAGGTAGACCCGGCCGCCCGAGGAGACGAACTCTTCCGACTTGTCCCGCATGCCGCGGGCCGCGTACTCCTTGAGTTCCTGGGTGATCTTCATCGAGCAGAACTTCGGGCCGCACATCGAGCAGAAGTGCGCGGTCTTCGCCGGCTGCGCCGGCAGCGTCGCGTCGTGGTACGACCGGGCGGTCTCCGGGTCCAGCGAGAGGTTGAACTGGTCCTCCCAGCGGAACTCGAACCGCGCCTTGGACAGCGCGTCGTCCCAGGCCTGCGCCCCGGGGTGCCCCTTGGCCAGGTCGGCCGCGTGCGCAGCGATCTTGTACGCGATCACGCCCGCCTTCACGTCGTCCCGGTCCGGCAGCCCGAGGTGCTCCTTCGGCGTCACGTAGCAGAGCATCGCGGTGCCGAACATGCCGATCATCGCCGCGCCGATCGCCGAGGTGATGTGGTCGTACGCGGGCGCGATGTCGGTGGTCAGCGGACCGAGCGTGTAGAACGGGGCCTCGTGGCACCACTCCTGCTGGAGGTCCACGTTCTCCTTGATCTTGTGCATCGGCACGTGCCCGGGGCCCTCGATCATCACCTGCACGTCGTACTCCCAGGCGATCCGGGTCAGCTCGCCGAGCGTCCGCAGCTCGGCGAACTGCGCCTCGTCGTTGGCGTCCGCGATGGACCCGGGGCGCAGCCCGTCACCCAGTGAGAACGTCACGTCGTAGCGGGCCAGGATCTCGCAGAGCTCCCGGAAGTTGGTGTAGAGGAAGTTCTCCTCGTGGTGCGCCAGGCACCAGGCCGCCATGATCGAGCCGCCCCGGGAGACGATCCCGGTCACCCGGTCCACCGCCATCGGCACGTACGGCAGCAGCACCCCGGCGTGCACTGTCATGTAGTCCACGCCCTGCTCGGCCTGCTCGACGACGGTGTCCCGGAACACCTCCCAGCTCAGCTTCACCGGGTCGCCGCCGACCTTCTCCAGCGCCTGGTAGATCGGCACGGTGCCGATCGGCACCGGCGAGTTGCGGACAATCGCCTCGCGGGTCTCGTGGATCCGCTTGCCGGTCGACAGGTCCATCACCGTGTCCGCGCCCCACCGGGTCGCCCAGGTCAGCTTCTCCACCTCCTCGGCGACCGACGAGGTGACCGCCGAGGTGCCGATGTTGGCGTTCACCTTCACCAGGAACGCCTTGCCGATGATGGCCGGCTCGCACTCCGGGTGGTTGACGTTGAGCGGCAGCACCGCCCGCCCGGCCGCGATCTCGTCGCGGACGAACTCCGGCGCCATGCCCTCCCGGATCGCCACGAACTCCATCTCCGGCGTGACGATCCCGGCCCGGGCGTACGCGAGCTGGGTCGGCCGCTTCCCGGCCACCCCGGCCAGCGGGGTACCCGGGCCGCGCACCGGCGCGACGTCCCCGCGCTCGGCGATCCACGGGCCACGCAGCGGCGGCAGCCCCACCGCCGGGTCCGCGCCCGGCCCCGAGGTGTCGTAGAGCCGCACCGGCGGGTTGTCCCCGGTCAGGTCCACCTCGGCGAACGGCACCCGCACGTCCGGCCGGGACCCCTCGACGTACACCTTGCGACGTGCCTGCATGACAGCCTCCCTGGTGATCAAGCGGACCAGCCGAAGTGGTCCAGCGGGCCGCGTCCCGCGCCCAACGTCCAGTCCCGCGCGCCGGCCAGCCCGCGGGTCACGTACTCCTTGGCGGCCTGCACCGCCGCCGGCACCGGGTCGCCGAGCGCCAGCCGGACCGCGACGGCCGCCGAGAACGAGCACCCGGTGCCGTGGTTGTGCCGGGTGGCCACCCGCGGCGCCCGCAGCAGGGTGGTCACCCCGCCGCCGTGCAGCACGTCGACCGCCTCGCCGTCGGTGTCCACGTCGCCGCCGGTCACCACCACGTGCGCCGGTCCGCCCGCGGCGAGCGCCTCGGCGGCGGCCACCATCTCCTCGACGGTGGTCACCGGGCGTCCGGTGATGGCCGCGGCCTCCGCGCAGTTCGGCGTCGCCACCTCGGCGTACGGCAGCAGCCGCTCGACGGCGGCGACCACGCCCAGCGCGTGTCCACTGGTGGCGACCAGCACCGGGTCGACGACCAGGTGCGGCAGCCGGCCGTCCCGGGCGGCGACCGCCACCGCGTCGGCGACCGCCGGGCTGCCGAGCATCCCGGTCTTGACCGCGCGCACGTCGAAGTCGGTCAGCACGCTCTCCAGCTGGTCGGTGACCGTGCGCGGGGGCAGCGGCAGGACGGCGTCGACGCCCCGGGTGTTCTGGGCGGTGACCGCGGTGAGCACGCTGGTCCCGTACGCGCCGAGGGCGGCGAAGACCTTGAGGTCGGCCTGGATGCCGGCACCGCCCCCGGAGTCGGAGCCGGCGACGGTGAGGACGGTGGTGGGGGTCACGTCGCTCCTCGAGTGGTCGCGGTTGGTGGCTGCGGCGCGGCGGCCGCCGCCGCGAAAGCTCTGGTCAGGGTGGTGGCTGTTTCGGTGGGGTCGTCGGCGCGCATGACCGCACCCAGCACCGCGACTCCCCGGGCGCCGGCCTGGACGCAGGCGTGCACCTGGTCGGGGGTTTCGATGCCGCCGAGAGCAAGGACCGGCACCGGGCTTACCTTGGTCAGCTCGGCCAGTCCCCGGGGGTGCAGGGGTGGGCCGTAGCCGGGTTTGGTGCTGCTCGGGTGTACCGGCGAGAGGGTGACGTAGTCCTCTGTGGTGAGTCGGCCCAGCTCGGCCCGGTCGTGGCAGGAGCGGCCGACCAGGCCGACGCGCGGCGGCGGGTACGGGCCGGCAGCCGGCAGGTGCACCGCATCACCGCCGAGCGGGTCCGGCCCGGCGACGACCAGGGTGCCGCCGACGTCGCCGAGGATCGCGCGCAGCTCCGCCGCGAGCGCCAACCGTTCGGCGCGGGGCAGGTCCTTCTCCCGCAGCACCACCCACCGAACTCCCCCACTCACGGCCGCCGCCAGCACCTCGACCAGGGGCCGCCGCGCGAGCCGCCGATCGGTCATCACCACCACCCCGGCGGGCACCCACCCGGCGCCCGCCGAGATCTTGGAAGATTCCGGCCCCTCCGGGGGCCCTTTCCTTCCAAGATCTGGCCGACCGGCTGCCGGCCGGGCCGCTGCCGCCTCGGGCGGACCGGCGGCCAGCCCTGGCGGCGCGGTCACAGGTCGGGCCTTCCCTCGTCGGGGGTGGAGGCGAGCGCGTGGAAGCGGCGGGCGATCCGGCCCGCCCCGTACGCCAGCCGCCCGGCCTCGACCGCGAACCGCATGGCGGTGGCCATCGCCACCGGGTCGGCGGCCCGGGTCACCGCGCTGGCCAGCAGCACCGCGTCGCAGCCGAGTTCCATGGCCAGCGCGGCGTCGGAGGCGGTGCCGATCCCGGCGTCCAGGATCACCGGCACGTCAACGCTCTGCCGGATCAGCCGGATGTGGTGCGGGTTGGACACCCCCAGCCCCGAGCCGATCGGCGCCCCGGCGGGCATCACCGCCGCGCAGCCCACGTCGGCCAGCCGGCGGGCCAGCACCGGGTCGTCACTGGTGTACGGCAGCACGGTGAACCCGTCGGCGACCAGTTGCTCGGCGGCGCGCAGCAGTTCGACGCCGTCCGGCAGCAGGGTGCGCTCGTCGCCGATCACCTCCAGCTTGACCCAGTCGGTCTCGAACGCGTCCCGGGCCAGGTGCGCCACCTTGACCGCCTCGCCGGCGGTGTAGCAGCCGGCGGTGTTCGGCAGCAGCCGCACCCCGCACCGGTCGAGCAGTTCCAGCAGCCCGCCCGACCCGGCGGGGGTGGTGTCCACCCGGCGCAGCGCCAGGGTGACCAGTTCGGTGCCGGACGCCCGGATCGCCTGCTCCAGCACGTGCAGGTTGGCCGCGCCGCCGGTGCCCAGGATCAGCCGGGAGGTGAGGGGGACACCGCCCAGGTCGAAGGTCACCGCGCTCACCCGCCCTGGGCGGCGCTGAGCACCTCGACCCGGTCGCCGTCGCGCAGCACCGTCGCCGGCCAGCCGCTGCGCGGCACCACCTCGCCGTTGACCGCCACCGCCACGCCGCGCCGCTGCGGGGTGACCTCGCCGACCAGGTCGGCCACCGTGGCACCGCCGGGCACGGTCCGCCCGGCGCCGTTCACCGTCAGTTCCACCTGTCCTCCTCCGTCGTCTGCCCGGGTGAGCCGGCCGGCGGCGCCGGCGCGGGTGGGTGGGCCGGTCCGAAGCGGTCCGGCGCGAAGGGGGCGAGCAGCGGGTCCGGCTCGCCCCCGGCGGCCAACTCGGCGATCAGGTCGGCGGTGACCGGGGTGAGCACGATGCCGTGCCGGTGGTGGCCGGTGGCGGCGAGCACGTCCGGCCGGCCGGGCAGCGGGCCGAGGATCGGGGCGTTGTCCGGCGTGCCGGGGCGCAGCCCGGCCACCGTCTCCACCAGGTCGTACTCGGCCAGCTCGGGGAGCAGGTCGACGGCGGCGCGGAGCAGCCGCAGCACGGCGCCGGCGGTGACGCTCCGGTCGGCGCGCTCCTCGACCGTCGCCCCGACCACCACCTCGCCGCCGGACCGGGGGACGAGGTAGACGTGCTCGCCGTCGGCGTACCCCCGGATCACGTGCCGGAAGCCCGGCGGCTCGCCGCCCGGCGCGCGCAGCCGGAGCACCTGCCCCTTCACCGGCCGGACCGGCAGCCCGGTCAGCGCGGCCGCGCCGCAGCCGGCCGCCACCACGGTGACCCGGGCGTCCAGCGCGGACAGGTCGCGTACCGCGTGCGGCACCAGCACCGCGCCGGCCGCGGTCGCGGCCGCCCGCAGCGCCGGCACCAGCAGCCGCGGGTCGACCTGGTGGTCGGTGGGGGCCAGCGCGCCGCCGCGCACCCGGGGCGCCAGCGCCGGCTCGCGGTCACGCAGCTGCGTCGGGCGCAGCGGCGTCACCGGCAGCCCCAGCCCCTGCTGGTACGCCCAGAGCCGGCCCGCCTCGGCCAGGTCGTCGGCGGTGAGCCCGACCATCAGCGTGCCCTCGGTCCGGTAGCCGATCGGCAGCCCGGTCGCCTCGGTCAGCTCGGCGGCGAACGCCGGCCAGCGCGCCGCGGACGCGCAGAGCAGCCCGGTCAGCTCGCGCTCGCCGAAGTACGCCTCGGCGACCGGGGAGAGCATCCCGGCGGCCACCGCCGACGCTCCCGAGCCCGGGTCGGGGTCGTGCACGACCACCCGCAGCCCGCGCGCCGCGCAGCGCCAGGCGACGGCCAGCCCGACCGGCCCGGCGCCGACCACCGCCACGTCGGGGCGGCCGGTGGTCAGCACGTCAACGCCCCGAGCAGTTCGGCGGTGGCCCGGCCCGGGTCGGCGGCACCGGAGAGCGCGCCGACCACCGCCACCCCGTACGCCCCGGCGGCGCGCAGCGCCGGCACGGTCGCGGCGGTGACCCCGCCGATGGCGATCACCGGCACGTCCACCGCGGCGGCGACCGCCGCCACCCCGGCCGGGCCGATCGGGTCCGGCAGGCCGATCTTGGTGCTGGTCGGGTGGCAGGGGCCGACGCCGAGGTAGCTGGCGCCGGCGGCCACCGACTCGGTGGCGGTGCCCGGGTGCCGCGCGGTGGCGCCGAGCACGGCGGCGGAGCCGAGCACCCGGCGGGCCGCGCCGACCGGCAGGTCGTCGGCGCCGACGTGGCCGCCCGCGGCGCCCACCGCCAGCGCCACGTGCAGCCGGTCGTTGACCAGGCAGGTCGCGCCGTACCCGGCGCAGAGCGCGACCACCCGGCGGGCCAGGTCGTACGCCTCCCGGTCGGTCGCGGAGTCCGCCACCCGGACCTGCACCACCAGCTCGGCGCGGGCCACCGCGAGGGCGGCCCGGACCACGGTGAGCGGATCCCGCCCGGGTCGGGTGTCGGTGACCAGATGCAGTCGCCCAAGGGACGGCACGGCAACACTCCTCCCTGCGCCGGCATTACCCGGATCAGGTTCGACGGTCGGGGGCTTCCAGCCCCCCTCTCAGCCCGGTCCACCGGGCTCCCGTGGGTTACGTCGGTGTCACCGTACGACAGATCCGCCGGCCTGCCAAGACGGGGTTCGGCAATCGCAGGACGCCGGTCCGGCGCGGTGAACGACCCTCGATGCCTCCTGGCGACGGAGCACTTCGTACGGTCCTGTTCGGAATGTCGCTCGCCGTTGCCAAACCGTTACCAGCCGGCATCTTGCCCGCAACGGATCCAGCGGGATTAATTTGTTCAGCGATTCGACAAAATGCTGGTGCGGACATCCTGGCACGGTGTCCGCTCCGGTCCATCCGGGACGGTCTTCGGCGAGCCGGCCCCCGCGATCCCTGTCCACAGCGACATAGGAGGCGGCGTGTCCCGATCTCGTCGTGCCCGTCTACCCGTCCTGGCCACCCTGCTACCCCTCGCGCTCACCGCGACCACCCTGTTCGGCGTCCCCGGCGCGCAGGCCGCACCCCCCGCGCAGACCGCACCCGCCGCGCAGGCCGCGCCGCTGACGGCGCCCGCCGCGCAGACCCAGCCACGGACGGCGCCCGCCGCGCCGCCGGCCGCAGCCGCGCCGGCGGCCGACGAGCCGTTCTCGGTGCTGGTGTTCTCGAAGACCGCCGGCTTCCGGCACGACTCCATCCCGACCGGCATCGCCGCCATCCAGCAGCTCGGCGCCGAGCACGGGTTCACCGTCGACACGACCGAGGACGGCGCCGCGTTCAGCGACGACAACCTCGCCCGGTACCGCGCGGTGATCTGGCTCTCCACCACCGGCGACGTCCTCGACGGCGAGCAGCAGGCCGCCTTCGAGCGCTACATCCGCGCCGGCGGCGGCTACGTCGGCATCCACGCCGCCTCGGACACCGAGTACAGCTGGGCCTGGTACGGCGACCTGGTCGGCGCGTACTTCGCCAGCCACCCGGCGAACCAGCAGGCCACGGTCAAGGTGGAGGACCACGCCCACCCGGCCACCGCCGGGCTGCCGGAGCGCTGGTCCCGGTTCGACGAGTGGTACAACTACCAGTCCAACCCGCGCCCCGACGTACACGTGCTGGCCAGCCTGGACGAGACCAGCTACTCCCCCGGCGCGGGGGCGATGGGCGCCGACCACCCGATCGCCTGGTGCCACGACTTCCAGGGCGGCCGCGCCTGGTACACCGGCGGCGGGCACACCCGGGAGTCGTACGCCGAACCGCAGTTCCTGGCCCACCTGCTCGGCGGCATCCGCTCCGCGGCCGGGGTGGCGGACGCCGACTGCGGCGCGTCGCTGACCGCCAGCTTCGAGAAGGTGACCCTGGACAGCAACACCAGCAACCCGATGGAGCTGGACGTCGCCCCGGACGGGCGGGTCTTCTACGTCGAGCGCGACGGCCGGGTGCAGATCGTCAGGCCGGACACCGGCAACACGGTCACCGCGCTCGACCTGGACGTGTTCACCGGCAACGAGGACGGCCTGATCGGCATCCGGCTCGACCCGGACTTCGCCACCAACAACTGGGTCTACCTCTACTACGCCCCGAACGACGGGATCGCCCGCAACCTGCTCTCCCGGTTCACGGTGACCGGCGACAGCATCGACCCGGCGAGCGAGAAGCAGGTGCTGCGGGTGGACACCCAGCGCAACACCTGCTGCCACGCCGGCGGCAGCATGGCCTTCGACAGCGCCGGCAACCTCTACCTGGCCACCGGCGACAACACCAACCCGTTCGAGTCCAACGCGTTCACCCCGATCGACGAGCGGCCGGGGCGGCAGGACTACGACGCGCAGCGCACCTCCGGCAACACCAACGACCTGCGCGGCAAGGTGCTCCGGATCCACCCGGAGGACAACGGGACGTACACCGTCCCGACCGGCAACCTGTTCCCGGCGGGGACCGCGAAGACCCGGCCGGAGATCTACGCGATGGGCTTCCGCAACCCGTTCCGGATCGGCATCGACCCGGCCACCGACACCCTCTACGCCGCCGACTACGGGCCGGACGCCAGCGCCGCCAACCCCGACCGCGGCCCCGAGGGCACCGTCGAGTGGAACATCGTCGGCACGCCGGGCAACTACGGCTGGCCGTACTGCACCGGGGCGAACTACGCCTACAACGACTACACGTTCCCGTCCGGCCCCAGCGGGCCGAAGTTCGACTGCGCCGCGCCGGTGAACGATTCGCCCAACAACACCGGCCTCACCAACCTGCCGCCGGCCATCCCGGCCACCGTCGACTACGACTACAGCGGCAACCCGCGGTTCCCGGAGATCGGCGGCGGCGGTGCGCCGATGGGCGGCCCGGTCTACCGGTACGACGCCGAGCTGAACTCGGACCGCAAGTGGCCGGCGTACTACGACGGCAAGGCGCTCTTCGGCGAGTGGAACCAGTCGAAGATGTACACGATGCAGCTCACCGGTGACGGCAGGAGCCTCGTCGACATCAACCAGCTCCTCACCGGGATGACCATGCTCCGGCCGATGGACTTCGAGTTCGGTCCGGACGGCGCGCTCTACCTCATCGAGTGGGGCAGTGGCTTCGGCGGCAACAACGACAACTCCGGCGTCTACCGGATCGACTACATCGCCGGCGACCGGGCCCCGATCGCGGAGGCCAGCGCCGAGCCGACCTCCGGCCCGGCGCCGCTGACCGTCGCCTTCTCCAGCGCGGGCTCCCGCGACCCGGACGGCGGCACGCTCAGCTACGCCTGGACGTTCGGCGACGGGCAGTCCGCCACCGAGCCGAACCCGACGCACACCTACACCAGCGCCGGGACGTACAACGCGCAGCTAACCGTCATTAACCCGAAGGGCCGGACAGCGGTGGCCAACGTACCGGTCACGGTGGGCAACACCGCGCCGACGGTGACCATCGAGTTCCCGCCGGATGGCGGCTTCTTCGACTGGGGCGACCAGGTCCGCTACACGGTCACGGTCACCGACCCCGAGGACGCGGAGATCGACTGCGACCGGGTCCGGCTCCAGGTGCTGCTCGGCCACGACGAGCACGCCCACCCGCTGGAGCAGCACACCGGCTGCACCGGCACGGTCCAGACGTCGCTGGCCTCCGGGCACGGCGCCGAGGCGAACGTCTTCGCCGTCTTCGAGGCCACCTACACCGACCTGGGCGGCGCCGAGGGCGCCGGGCCGCTCACCGGCCGGGCCATCGAGCAGCTCCAGCCCAAGCGGAAGCAGGCCGAGTTCTTCACCGCCACCGGCCGGGTGCCGGGCGCGACCGGCGGCGGGGACCCGGGCGTGCAGCGCGAGACCACCGGCGACACCGCCGGCGGCGGCCAGAACATCGGGTTCATCGAGGACGGCGACTGGTGGTCGCTCGCCCCGGCGGACCTGACCAACATCACGTCGATCCGGTTCCGGGCCGCCTCGGCCACCAGCGGCGGCCGGATCGAGGTCCGCGCCGGCGCGCCCGACGGGCCGCTGGTCGCCTCGGGCACCGTGCCGGGCACCGGCGCCTGGCAGACGTACGCCGACGTGACCGCGCCGGTGACCGGCCCGGCGGGCGGCACGCTGTACTTCGTCGCCCGGGACCCGGCCGGCGGCGCGGGCGCGCTGTTCAACGTCAACTGGATGGACTTCCTCGGCCGGGGCGTCACCGAGAACGCGCCGCCGGTGGTCACCGCCACCGCCAGCCCGGCCACCGGCACCGCGCCGGTCACCGTGGCCTTCGACGGCACCGCCACCGACGCCGAGGGCGACACCCCGCTGACGTACGCCTGGGACTTCGGCGACGGCGGCACGGCGTCCACCCCGGACGCCACGCACACCTACACCAGCCCGGGCACCTTCACCGCCACCCTGACCGTGACCGACAGCAGGGGCGCGAGGTCGTACGCCACCGTCCCGGTGCGGGTGGACGCGCCGAACACGTCCTGCTTCGGGGCGCGCTCGGACGACTTCACCGGCGCCGGCCTCGACAAGGCCCGCTGGGGCGTGGTCCGGGAGAACCAGCTCTACTCGGTCTCCGACGGGGCGCTCCGGCTGCCCACCGCGGTGGGCGACCTCTACGGCGGCCGCAACGACGCCACCAACCTGGTGCTCCAGCCGGCGCCGGCCGGGGCCTGGCAGGCGACCACCCGGGTCACCCTGCCGGTGACCGCCAACTACCAGCAGGCCGGCCTGCTGGTGTACGGCGACGACGAGAACTACGCCAAGCTGGACCTGCTCTACTCGGGCGGCCGGCGGGTGGAGTTCATCCGGGAGACCGCCGGCGCGCCGCGCAACGAGGCCGCCGACAGCACCGCCGCACCGGCCGGTGACACCCTGCACCTGCGGCTCACCAGCGACGGGACGAACCTGACAGCTGCCGTCTCGGCCGACGGGCAGACCTTCACCCCGGTCGGCCGGTCCGCCGCGCTGGCCGGCATCACCAACCCGCGGATCGGGCTGTTCGCGCTCAACGGCGGCACCGACGCGCCGGTGGTGGAGGCGGCCTTCGACTGGTTCCAGGTCTCGCCGGACGCGCCGGCCGGACCGGTGGACCCGTCGGACGAGTTCACCGGCGACACGCTCGACAAGTGCCGCTGGGACGCGATCCTGCGGGAGAACCCGACGGGCTACCGGGTCACCGGCGGCGCGCTGCGGATCGACGTGCCGAACGGCGACATCTACGGCTCCGGCAACTCCGGGCCGGCGAACTTCATCCTCCAGAACGCCCCGACCGGCGACTGGACCCTGGAGACGAAGGTCGACGGCAGCCTGCTGAACGAGCAGTACCAGCAGGCCGGCCTGATCGTGCACGCCGACGACGACAACTACCTGAAGTTCGACTACATCGTGGACAACCAGCCCGGCCAGCCGGTGACGCGGCGGATCGAGTTCCGCAGCGAGATCGGCGGCGCGGTGCAGAACCCGCAGCCGGAGGCGGGCAACCTGACCGCCTCGGTGTGGTACCTGCGGCTGGCCCGCACGGGCGACACCTTCACCGCGTCGTACTCGGCCGACGGGACGGCCTGGACGCCGCTGACGGCGCTCACCAACAGCGCCGTCGGGGCGACGCCGAAGGTGGGCCTGTTCACCCTCGGCGCCAACCAGACCGCGTCGAAGACCGCCGCGTTCGACTACTTCCGGCTCACCACCGAGGCTGCCGACCGGACCGCCCCGGTGACCACGGCCACGGTCTCCGGCACCCCGACCGGGGGCTGGCACACCGGCCCGGTCACCGTCACGCTGACCGCCGCCGACGAGGACGGTGGCAGCGGGCTGGCCGGCACCGAGTACCAGCTGGACGGGGCGGCCACCTGGACCGCGTACACCGGCCCGGTGCCGGTCAGCGGCGACGGCGAGCACGAGCTGCGGTTCCGCTCGACCGACCGGGCGGGCAACGTGGAGTCGACGAAGAGCGTGCCGGTCCGGATCGACGCCACCGCGCCGGTCACCTCGGCGACGTTCGCGCCGGCCAACGACGAGGGCTGGCACGACGGGACGGTCCCGGTCGTGCTGACCTCGACCGACGCCGGGTCCGGGGTGAAGACGGTGGAGTGGTCGCTGGACGGCGGCGCGTGGACGCCGTACTCGGCGCCGGTCGAGGTGACCGGCGACGGGCAGCACGAACTGCTGTTCCGGGCCGCCGACAACGCGGGCAACGCCGAGACGCTCAAGTCGGCGGTGCTGCGGATCGACGGCACCAGGCCGACGCTGCTGGTGTCCGGGATCGCCGACGGCCAGCTCTACGGCGACAGCCAGGACGTCCGGGTGTCCTGGCAGGCGGTCGACCCGACCTCGGGCATCGCCTCGGTGGTCGGCGACCTGGACGGCCGGCCGTACGCCAGCGGCACCCTGCAGGCCATGTACGAGCTGCCGCTCGGCCTGCACGAGCTGACCGTCACCGCGACCGACAAGGCGGGCAACGTCACCACCTCGGAGGTCCGGTTCTTCGTCACCACCTCGTTCCGGGACATGCAGAACCTGCTGGACCGGTTCAAGGCGACGAGCCGGCTCTCGGCCAAGGCGCACAAGCAACTGTCGGCGAAGCTCAGCGACGCCCGGCAGGCCGAGGCGGCCGGCAACGACCAGAAGGCGATCAAGGCGCTGACCGCCTTCCGGACGCTCGCGGCCGACGCCACCCTGGTGCCGGAGGCCGAGATCCGGGACACCCTGGTCCGGGACGCCGACGCCATGATCGTCCGGCTCGGCGGCACGGCCAGCCGGGCCGGCGTCCGGGCGAACGACGGCGAACCGGTCGACGGCGCCGGCCGGCTCGGCGGCGATCCCACCCGGATCGCCCCCGGTCGCCGGCTCTGATCCGCGGGTCCCTTCCCGCCGCCCCGGCGGCGGGAAGGGACCCTCCCGCGATTCCATCGAGGAGACGCCCGTGACGCGTACCTGGCAGGCGGTCGCCGCCGCGCTCGTCGGACTGGCCCTGGCGTTCCTGTCCACCGCCCCGGCCGCCGCACACACCGGGAAACTCAAGCTCACCGTGGCCGGCGACGGCGCCGACGGGGTGACCGTGCAGGCGGTGTACGCCGACGGGCACCGCCTCGACAAGGTGGTCCGGCTGACCCTCACCGCCACCGGGCCGGACGGCCGGCGGGTCGGGCCGGTGCAACTGGAACCGGCCGCCGAGGGGCAGGGCTTCTACGCCAGCGGCCCGATCCTCTCCCCCGGCCGGTGGCGGGTCACGGTGAGCGCCCCCGCGCCGCACCGGGGCGAGGCCGCCGCCCAGGTGGAGGCGCGCGGTGCCCAGTCGCCCCCGCCGGCCCCCGCCCCGGTCGCCGTGACCGCCCCGGCGGCCGGCACCCGAGCCCCCGCCGGCGACGGGGGTACCGGCTGGTGGCCGCTCGCGCTGGCCGGTCTCGGGCTCGCCGTCCTGGCGGCGGTGGCGGTGCCGCTCGTCCGGCGCCGCCGCGCCTGACGCCCACGCTCCCGGTCGCGTCGACCCGGCGGCCGCGGCGGCGCGCCGGGCACGCCGGTGGGCTCGTCGCCGCGCCGGGGTGGCGGCGTCCCGCTGCCGGGGATGCCGCCACACCGGTCGGTCAGAGGATGGCGCGCAGGGCCTCCAGGTCCTCGTCGCTGGGCTGCCAGGCGCCCGCGGCGGCGTTGGCCAGCACCTGCTCCGGCGTGGTGGCGCCGGCGATCACCGAGGTCACCGCCGGCTGGGCGGCCAGCCCGCCGATGGCCACCTGGAGCATCGACAGCCCCCGCTCGGCCGCGTACGCCTCGATCGCCTCGATGGTGTCCCAGTCGGCGGCGGCGAGGCGCTGCGCGTACCGGCCGCCGGCGGAGAGCCGGCTGCCCGGCGGCGGGGCCTGGTTCCGCTGGTACTTGCCGGTCAGCAGCCCGTTGGCCAGCGGGAAGAACGGCAGCATACCGAGGCCGAACCGCTCGCAGGCCGGGATGACCTCGGCCTCGACCGAGCGCTCCAGCAGGCTGTAGTGGTTCTGCGCGCTGATGAACCGGGACCGCCCGTTGGACGAGGCCACCCAGTCGGCGTCCGCGATCTGCCAGCCGGCGAAGTTGGAGTTGCCCAGGTAGCGCACCTTGCCGGCGCGTACCAGGTCGTCCAGCGCGGCGAGGGTCTCGTCGATCGGGGTGCCCGGGTCGGGCTCGTGCATCTGGTACAGGTCGATGTGGTCGGTGCCGAGCCGGCGCAGCGACGCCTCCACCGCCCGCGCGATGTAGCGGCGCGCGCCCCGGGCGCCGAAGTCCGGCCCGTTCAGGCCGTGCATGTCCATGCCGAACTTGGTGGCCACCACCACGTCGTCCCGGCGCCCCTTGAGCGCCTGGCCCAGCAGTTCCTCCGAGCCGCCCTGCGGCTCGCCGTAGATGTCGGCGGTGTCGAAGAAGTTGATCCCGGCGTCCAGCGCGGCGTCGACCACCGCCCGGGTGCCGTCGAGGTCGAGCTTGCGGCCGAAGTTGTTGCAGCCGATGCCGACCACGGACACCACGAGCCCGGAGTCGCCCAGCCGGCGGTAGGTCATCTCAGTCACGAGATCAACCCTATGCCCGACCGGCGGAGCGGGTCGGGTCAGCCGCCCATCCGGTGGCGGACCCGGGACTCAGCCGAGCACCTCGGCGCAGAGCCGGCGGGCGGCGTCGAGGGTGGCGGCCAGCTCGGCCGGTGCCCGTCCCACGGCGCCGAGCAGCGCCTGCGCGCGGGGCGCGAAGTCGGCCGGCGCGCCGGGCAGCCGCCCGGCCGAGGCGACCATGCCCTTCTCGTTCAGCAGCCACTGCCCGGCCCGGGCGTGCAGCACCTGCACGAGCACCCCGACCGCCCGGAACAGGCACCCGGCCAGGTACGCGCTGTCGCCGGCCGTGACCGCCTTCTCGGCGGCGGAGAGCAGGAACCCCGCCTCCCAGCCGCCCCGGGTCAGGGCGTCGGCCAGTGCCGGCGGGTACGCCCGCGTCTCCTCGCGCAGCGCGGCCAGTTCACCGGTCGGGTCGGCGAGCACCCGGCACAGCGCCACCTCGCCGGCGTAGACGTGGGAGTAGAAGCCGAGCGGGTGCCCGGCCTGCACGCCCACCTCGTACCGGCCGGCCCGGCAGTCGGCCCACACCCGGCGTACCCGGTCGAGGTCCCGGTAGATCCAGTCGACGGCCACCCCGCCGACGCGGAGCCAACCGCCACCGTCCACCCACGGTCCCCAGCCGCCCGGTTCGGTCAGCGTGACCGGCTCGTCGGCGACGGACGCGGCGACCGCGCGCAGCCCCGGCACGTCCAGCTCGCCCCGGTAGTAGAGACCCAGGTCCCAGTCGGAGTCCGGCCGGTGGGTGCCGCGCGCCCGGCTGCCGCCCAGCGCCACGGCCACCACCCCGTCGACGGCGCAGAGCCGGCCGGCCAGCTCCACCGGGTTCACCCGACGTCCCACACCGGCTCGGGGGTCTCCACCACCTCGCCGTCGCCGCGGAAGAGCACGAACCGGTCGAACGAGCGGGTGAACCACCGGTCGTGGGTCACGGCGACCACCGTGCCCTCGAACGCGGCCAGCCCGGCTTCGAGGGCCTCCGCGCTGGCCAGGTCCAGGTTGTCGGTGGGCTCGTCGAGCAGCAGCAGGGTCGCCCCGGAGAGTTCCAGCAGCAGCACCAGGAAGCGTGCCTGCTGGCCGCCGGAGAGGGTGCCGAACCGCTGGTCGCCCTGCCCGGCCAGCTCGTAGCGGGACAGCGCCGCCATCGCCGCGTGCCGGTCCATGCCGGCCCGGTGCTCGTCGCCCCGCCAGAGGATCTCCACGAGGGTCTTCGCCATCAGCTCCGGCCGGTCGTGGGTCTGGGAGAAGTGGCCGGGCCGCACCCGGGCGCCGAGGCGGGCCACCCCGTCGTGCGCCACCGGGGCGAGCGCCGCGGCGCCGTCGACCGGGCCGTTGGCCGGGTCGGGGTCGGTGCCGCCCCGGGCCAGCAGCCGCAGGAAGTGCGACTTGCCGGTGCCGTTGGCGCCGAGCACCGCCACCCGGTCGCCGTACCAGATCTCCAGGTCGAACGGGTAGGTCAGGCCGTCCAGCTCCAGCTTGTCGCAGATCACCGCGCGCTTGCCGGTCCGCCCGCCGGTCAGCCGCATCCGGATGTCCTGGTCCTTCGGCGGTACGGGCGGCGGCCCGGCCTCCTCGAACTTGCGCAGCCGGGTCTGCGCGGCCTGGTAGCGCGAGGCCATCCCGTCGTTGTACGCGGCCTTCTGCTTGTACATCAGCACCAGGTCCTTGAGCTTCTGGTGCTCCTCGTCCCAGCGCCGGCGCAGCTCGTCGAGGCGGGCGTGCCGGGCCACCCGCGCGGAGTGCCAGCTGGCGAAGCCGCCGGGGTGCACCCAGGCGCTGCCGCCCTCCACCGCGACCACCCGGTCGGCGGTGTGCGCCAGCAGTTCCCGGTCGTGCGAGACGTAGAGCACCGACTTGCCCGACTCGCGCAGCCGCCCCTCCAGCCAGCGTTTGCCGGGCACGTCGAGGAAGTTGTCCGGCTCGTCCAGCAGCAGCACCTCGTCCGGACCGCGGAGCAGCAGTTCCAGCGCGAAGCGCTTCTGCTGGCCGCCGGAGAGGGTGCGCACCGGACGCTCCCGGGCGGCGTCCCAGGGCAGGTCGAGCACGATGGTGGCGACGGTGTCGAAGAGCACCTCGGCGTCGTACCCGCCGACCTCACCCCAGGCCGCGAGCGCGTCCGCGTACGCCAGCTGGGCCTTGCCGGCGGCGGTGCTGTACTTGCCGTGCACCTCGGCCGCCCGCATGGCCGCCTCGGTCGCGGCCAGCCGGTGACCGGCGTCGCGCAGCGCCGGCGGGGCGAGCGACAGCGCCAGGTCGGCCAGCGTGGACTCGTCGCCGATCATCCCGATGAACTGGCGCATCACGCCCAGCCCCCCGGTACGCGCGATCGCGCCGGTCCGCACCGGCAGGTCGCCGGCGATCATCCGCAGCAGCGTGGTCTTGCCGGCGCCGTTCGGCCCGACCAGCGCGACCTTGGCGCCCTCGCCGACCCGGAACGACACGTCGGCGAAGAGTTCCCGGCCGTCGGGGAGGATGTGCCCGACCGCTGCCACGTCCACGTATCCCACGCCGGCATCCTGCCCGAGCACCCGCCGGGCGGCCCAACCAATTACCGGGTGACGCGCAGCACCCGGTAGCCCTTCTGGCTGGCCCGCCGCTCGACCTGCCAACCCTGCTCGACCAGCCAGCGGTGCAGCGAGTCGCCACCCAGGTGCCGGGCGACCACCAGCCAGGCGACCCCGTCCGGGGCCAGCCGGGGCAGCCAGCGCAGCAGCAGCCGGTGCAGCTCGTCCTTGCCGATCCGGATCGGCGGGTTGGACCAGAGCTGGGCGAAGGTCACCGAGTCCGGCACGGCGTCCGGGGCGGCGACGCGTACCCGGTCGGCCGCGCCGGTCCGCGCGGCGTTGGCGGCGGTGAGCGCCCGGGCCCGCTCGTTGACGTCGACCGCCCAGACCGTGGCCGCCGGTGCCGCGTCGGCCAGCACGCAGGTGATCGGCCCGAACCCGCAGCCGAGGTCGAGCAGGTCGCCGGTGGTGCCGGGCGCGGGCAGGTCGGCCTTGCGCAGCAGCACCGCGGTGCCGGGGTCGAGCCGGTCGGCGGAGAAGACGCCGCCGGCGGAGGCCAGCGTGTAGTCGCGGCCGGCGACGGAGAACTCGACCTCGCGGGGCGCGGCGGCGGTCGCGGGTTCAGCGGTGAAGTAGTGGTCGCCGGTCACGCCGGCAATTCTCGCACCGCCGGTGCGCGCTCCCGGCCCGGGCCGTCGGGGGTCGTGTCCCGGGGCCGTCGAGGGTCTCCCGGGGTCGTCCGGGGTGCGGACGCAGCACGACCCGAAACACCCCGCACGACAATTTCCCATTATTACCCCCTAAAGGGACAATCACTCCTAGTCTGGGCGACATGGTGTATCGGTACGAGTCCGATGAGGACGCATACGTGGAGTACCCGGGGTCCGGGTCCGACCGGTCGGTGCTCGGCGCCGGTCCGCCACCGCCGGCTGGGCCCTCCCCGTCCCGCTTCCCCACCCCGTCGCTGCCCCGGGTCACCCGGGTGGCGTCGCCGCCCGCCGACGACCCCGCGCCGCCGCGCTACCCGGTGCCGTCGCATGACCCGGTGCCGTCGCATGACCTGGTGCCGTCGCATGACCCGGTGCCGTCGAGCGACCTGGTGCCGGCGGCCGAACCGAGCTACGCCGCCTCGCCGGTCGAGCGATCCCGCCCGGAGACCTACCCCCCGCCGCCGGCCGAGTCGACGCCGGCCGAGCGGTACTCGCCGCCGCCGACCGAACCGCCCGGCGCGTACACCGCCGCCGGACCGGCCGAGCCGCTGCCGGCGGCCCGGCGCGGCGGTCGCATGTGGCAGGTGCTGATCGGCGGCGCCGCCGTCCTGGTGCTGCTCGCTCTCTGTGGCCTCGGGGCCGCCGCCCTGCTGATGGACCGCACCGGCAACCCGACACCGGAGGCCACCACCCAGCCGGGCGTCGCCCAGTCGGCCGCGCCCGAGTCCGACTACCTCGACTCCCGGGACACCGACCAGGCGCCGCTCACCGCCAAGGAGGTCTTCCCGGGCAAGCAGTTGGCGGTCGCCGACGGGCAGCCCGCATACCAGGTGCTGAAGACCCAGTCCAGCGCCAGTTGCGCGGTGGCGGCCACCGACGAGGTCGCCGACCTGCTGGTCCGGCTCGGGTGCAGCCAGGTGGTGCGGGCCACGCTGCGCACCCCGGACGGCGACCACCTGGTCACCGCCGGGCTGTTCAACCTCACCGACCGGGCCAGCGCCGAGCGGGCCCGGGACCGGATCCGGCAGCTGCTCGACGAGCGGCAGGGCCGGTTCCGGGGCATGGCCGCCGATGCCGGCACCGAGGCGATGGCCACCGCCCCGGCCCGGGTGGGCTGGCAGGTACGCGGCCACTACCTCGCCTACGCCGTGGTCGCCCGGGCCGACGGCGAGACCATCCGGTCCGGTGACACGGCGGTCCGCGAGATCCTCTTCGACATGATCGAGCTGCACCTGAACCAGGGGGTGCTGGAGCGGCGGGCCGACGGCGGCGTGGCCGGCCAGCCGACGGCGGGCCCGACCGACGACGGCACCGGCGCCGACAACGGCCGCGCCGAGGAGGACGAGCGGTCGGGCGACTGACCGCTGCGACGAGCACGGGTGCGCGGCCGCGGGCCGCGCACCCGTTCGCATGTGCGGGCGGGCTCAGCGGCGCGCTCGCGGTGATCCTGGTCGAGGGCGGGCGGACTACCGACGGGCGAGACGTCCGGCGTGCGGCCGCCCGGGCGACCGGTCAGGACTCGGTCGGTACCCGGAGCCGGCGGGTGAGGTCGGCGCGGCGGGCGTACTCGGCCGGGTCGTCGGGGTAGCCGACCGCCACCAGGGTGAGCCCGTGCGCCGGCGCGACGGTCACCTCGCTGGACCGCTCCCGCCGGGTCAGCAGGCCCGCCGGCCAGCCCACCGGCCGGCGGCCGTCCCCGGCCACCAGCATCGCGCCGACCAGGCTGCGCACCATCGCCTGGCAGAACGCGTCCGCCTGGACGGTGGCGACCAGCACGCCGTCCGGGTCGCGCCGCCAGTCCAGCCGGGTCACCTCGCGCAGCGTGGTGGCGTTCTCCTTGCGCCGGCAGTACGCGGCGAAGTCGTGCTCCCCCACCAGCCCGGCCGCCGCGGCGTTCAGCGCGTCCAGGTCGAGCGGCTTCGGCCAGGCCAGGATCTCGTGCCGGCGCAGCGGCTCCGCGCCGTACGGGGCGTCGGTGACCCGGTACTCGTAGCGGCGGAAGGTGGCCGAGAACCGGGCGTCGAAGTCGGCCGGCACCTCGGTCATCGCGCGTACCCGCACGTCGGTGGGGAGCAGCCGGGCCAGCCGGCGCAGCAGCGTCCCCGCCCGCTCCCGCCAGACCGCCGTGGGCAGGTCGAGGTGGCAGACCTGGCCGCTGGCGTGCACCCCGGCGTCGGTCCGGCCGGCCACGGTCAGCCCGGTCGCGACACCCGCGCCGAGCACCAGGTCGAGGGTCTGCACGAGCACCCCGGCGACCGTGCGCCGGGTCGGCTGGGCGGCCCAGCCGGAGAAGTCGGTGCCGTCGTACGCGACGTCCAACCGCAGCCGGGTGCGCTCGTCCACTCGTACCTCCGCCTCACGGGTCGGGCCCGGCACCCCGTGAGGGATGCCGGGCCCGATTGGCCTGGCTCAGGCCTTGTCGTTCTCGCCGGCCTCGTCGCTGTCCTCGCGCGCGGCCGGGGTGTCGCCGGACGCCGACACCGGCGGCTCGGCGTCCTGGTCGCCGGAGTTCGACCGCGGGGTCTCCTCCGCCGGGGCGAGCGCCTCGACCTTGTCCTGCTGGGCCGCCTTGCGGGCGGCGGTCTTCTTGTTCGCCTTCGGCTCGGCGGCCTGAAGCTCCTCGACCAGCTCGATGATCGCCATCGGCGCGGCGTCACCCTTGCGCGGACCGGTCTTCACGATCCGGGTGTAGCCGCCGTTGCGGTTGGCGTACCGCGGCGCGATCTGGTCGAACAGGGCGTAGACCACGTCCTTGTCCTTGACGACACCCAGCACCCGCCGGCGGGACGCCAGGTCGCCGCGCTTGGCCTTGGTGATGAGCTGCTCGGCCAGCGGACGCAGCCGCCGGGCCTTCGTCTCGGTGGTCTGGATCTTGCCGTGCTGGAACAGCGCGGTGGCCAGGTTGGCCAGCATCAGCCGCTCGTGCGCGGGGCTGCCGCCGAGGCGGGGGCCCTTGGTGGGCGTGGGCATGCTTGGTGCTCCTCAGGTGTGGCGGCAGCGCGGACTAGAGCTGCTCGGTCTCGCGGTAGTCGTCGGTGTCGTAGTCGGCCTCGCCGAAGGCGTCCACGACGTGCGCCGGATCGAAGTTCGGAGCCGAGTCCTTCAGCCCCAGCCCCATCCCGGCGAGCTTCATCTTGACCTCGTCGATCGACTTCTGGCCGAAGTTGCGGATGTCGAGGAGGTCGGCCTCGGTACGCCCGATGAGCTCACCAACGGTGTTGATGCCCTCGCGCTTGAGGCAGTTGTAGGAGCGGACGGTCAGGTCCAGCTCCTCGATCGGCAGGGCCAGGTCCGCCGCGAGCTGGGCGTCCTGCGGGGACGGCCCGATGTCGATGCCCTCGGCGGTCTCGTCCAGCTCCCGGGCCAACCCGAAGAGCTCCACCAGCGTCGACCCGGCGGAGGCCAGCGCGGTGCGCGGGCCCATCGACGGCTTGGTCTCGACGTCGATGATCAGCCGGTCGAAGTCGGTCCGCTGCTCGACACGCGTCGCCTCGACCCGGTAGGTGACCTTCAGCACCGGCGAGTAGATCGAGTCGACCGGGATCCGGCCGATCTCGGCGCCGGCCTGCTTGTTCTGCGCCGCCGTGACGTAGCCCCGGCCCCGCTCGACGGTCAGCTCCATGTCGAGCCGGCCCTTGCCGTTGAGGGTGGCGAGCTTCAGGTCCGGGTTGTGCACCGAGACGCCGGCCGGCGGCTGGATGTCACCCGCGGTCACGTCGCCCGGGCCCTGCTTGCGCAGGTACATGCTGACCGGCTCGTCGTGCTCCGAGCTGACGCAGAGCTCCTTGATGTTCATGACGAGCTCGACCACGTCCTCCTTGACCCCGGGGATCGTGGTGAACTCGTGCAGCACGCCGTCGATCTTGATCGAGGTCACCGCCGCACCCGGGATCGACGACAGCAGCGTACGCCGCAGCGAGTTGCCCAGGGTGTAGCCGAAGCCCGGCTCCAGCGGCTCGATGGTGAACCGGGAGCGGGTCTCGTTGATCGACTCTTCGGAAAGAGACGGTCGCTGGCTGATGAGCATGTCTTCTCTTCTCTTCCGGGGCGCCCGCTATATGACGCCCACGACACAAACTGTTCCGGTGGCCCGCCCCGGAGGGCGGGCCACCGCAACGAGCCCTTACTTGGAGTAGAGCTCGACGATCAGCTGCTCCTGGACCTGGGTGTCGATCACCTGGCGGGCCGGGAGCGAGTGCACGAGGATCTTCATCTGGCTCGGGATGGCCTCCAGCCACGCCGGAACCGACCGCGAACCGGCCTGAGCCTGCGCCACCAGGAACGGGGTGAGCTGCTTGCTCTTCTCCCGCACCTCGATGATGTCGTGCTCCTTGACCCGGTACGACGGGATGTCGACCTTCTTGCCGTTCACCGTGAAGTGGCCGTGCTTGACCAGCTGACGGGCCTGGTCCCGGGAGCTGGCGTAGCCGGCCCGGTAGACCACGTTGTCCAGCCGCGACTCGAGGATCTGCAGGAGGACCTCACCGGTCTTGGCCTGCTTGGCCACGGCCTCCTCGTAGTAACCGCGGAACTGCTTCTCCAGCACGCCGTAGACGCGGCGGGCCTTCTGCTTCTCGCGGAGCTGGAGCAGGTACTCCGTCTCCTTGGTGCGGCCGCGGCCGTGCTGCCCGGGCGGGAACGGCCGGGACTCGAACGGGCACTTCGGGCCATCACACTTGCTGCCCTTGAGGAACAGCTTCATCTTCTCCCGCCGGCAACGGCGGCAGTCAGCACCGGTGTAACGAGCCATCTCTCTCTACCTCTCAGACCCGGCGACGCTTCGGCGGACGGCACCCGTTGTGCGGCTGCGGGGTCACGTCGGAGATCTGACCGACCTCCAGGCCCACGGCCTGCAGCGAACGGATGGCGGTCTCCCGGCCGGAGCCGGGGCCCTTGACGAACACGTCGACCTTGCGCATGCCGTGCTCCATCGCCCGGCGCGCGGCGGCCTCGGCGGCCAGCTGCGCGGCGAACGGGGTCGACTTGCGCGAGCCCTTGAAGCCCACCTGGCCCGCGGAGGCCCAGGAGATGACCGCACCGGTCGGGTCCGTGATGGACACGATGGTGTTGTTGAAGGTGCTCTTGATGTGCGCCTGCCCGTGGGCGACGTTCTTGCGTTCCTTGCGCCGGACCTTCTTGACGGCGGCTCCGGCACGAGCCTTCGGTGGCATAAGTCTGTGCGCTCCTAGTTGACTTACCGAAACAGGTTGGAGTCCGGCCTACCTCGGCGGACGCCGACCCGGATTCCGGTTTTCGTCTTACTTCTTGCCGGGCTTCTTCTTGCCGGCGACGGTCCGCTTCGGGCCCTTGCGGGTGCGGGCGTTGGTCCGCGTCCGCTGGCCACGCACGGGGAGACCCCGGCGGTGCCGGATACCGGCGTAGCAGCCGATCTCGACCTTGCGGCGGATGTCCGCGGCGACCTCGCGGCGCAGGTCGCCTTCAACCTTGTAGTTGGCCTCGATGTGGTCGCGGAGCTGGACCAGCTCCTCGTCCGTGAGGTCCCGGGCGCGCTTGTCCGGCGAGATGCCGGTGGCGGCGAGCGTCTCCAGGGCGCGGGTGCGACCCACGCCGAAGATGTAGGTGAGCGCGATCTCCATCCGCTTCTCGCGGGGGAGGTCGACGCCGACTAGACGTGCCATGTGCGGGCGTACTCCTCGTGATGTTCTGGCGGAGGTGTGGACCCGTCCCACCCCGCTACCGACCGTCCCGTCCTTCCGACGCTTACCGCGCCGGCGACCGGGATCGGTCGCTGCCCGAGCGGGCCCCGGCCTCCGACCGGGGGTCAACCACGAGGGAGTACGCGCTGCGTACCGCTCGCGGCTGGGACGAGCTAGGTGATGTGTTGTCTGGATCTGCGGCCCGGACCGATCCGACCGGCCGTGTCACGACCGGTGGGACTGGTTCAGCCCTGGCGCTGCTTGTGGCGCGGGTCGGTGCAGATGACCATGACCCGGCCGTGCCGGCGGATCACCCGGCACTTGTTGCAGATCCTCTTGACGCTCGGCTTGACCTTCACGGTTGCCTTACTTCCCATCTGGCCCGGAGTCGCGACGTGCGACCCGGACGTCGAAGACGGACACGGGACGACCCGGCCGTCGTCAGGCTTACTTGTAGCGGTAGACGATGCGCCCGCGGGTCAGGTCGTACGGCGACAGTTCGACGACGACCCGGTCCTCCGGCAGGATGCGGATGTAGTGCTGCCGCATCTTGCCGCTGATGTGAGCCAGCACCTTGTGGCCGTTCGCGAGCTCCACCCGGAACATGGCGTTCGGCAGGGGCTCGATGACCCGACCCTCGATCTCGATGGCTCCGTCTTTTTTCGGCATGTCCTCCGCTGTCCTGACGTCGGTTGCTCCGGACGGCCCACAACGTCTTACACGGGTGACTGACCATGATCAGAAAGCCCGCGCCAGCCGCGGCTCCGAGTCCCACCGAAGCGCTTGGTGGGCATGCCGGAGTGGACGCTGTGCGCCGATCAGTCAGTGTACGCGCGCCTGCACGCCGTCGCCAAACCGGCCACCAGCGGATTCACCGTACCGGGCAAATCCGCCCATCCCGCCGGGTGAGTGGCTACTCGTCCGGGCCGCCGGCCTCCAGCGCCCGCCGGCGGGCCCGCTTCGCCAGCTTCCGCCGGCGCCGGCGCTCCCGCTCGGCCTCCCACCGCCGCGGCTCACCCCCGGCCAGGCCGGTGACGGTGCGCACCAGCAGCACCGCGCCCCACGGCCCGGCCATCCAGCCCGGCCAGAAATACAGCAGATCGCGTGCGTACAGGGAGGAAATCGCCCAGATGGCCACCACGATCGGCACCACCTGGAGGTAGGGCAGCCAGACCTCGGCCAGCCAGCAAGCGGCCGCCCGGCGGGCGGTAGCCGGGTGGGCCGGCGCCGGGACGGCGTCCGCCGGTTCCGCGAGCGCGGACGCGGCCGGGGGCGTCACCGCCGGCAGGTCGCTCACCAGCGCGTCCAGTTCGGCGTACGTGCGGGCGGCGTAGGCCTGCTGCAACCGCTCGTCGTACTCGTACAGGCTCAGCCGGCCCTCGTCGAGCGCCACCCGCAGCCGGTCGGCCACCGCCGTACGGTCGGCATCGGCGGCCCGCATCCCGTCCCGCCCCTCCATGCCCGCAAGCATGCCACCGCCCCACCACCCCCACGAACCCCCGAACCGGCCGCCCCGCCCGGGTGGGACGGGGACGGATGGGACGGGGGCGGATGGTGCGAGGGCTGGGTCAGGGGGTCGGGGCGGGTTGGCGGGCGGTGACCAGGTCACCGAGGCGGGCCCGGCCGCCGTCCTCGGCGGTCAGCACCCACACCCCGTCGGGCAGCAGCGCCATCGTGTGCTCGACGTGCGCCGCGACCGAGCCGTCCCGGGTCACCACTGTCCAGCCGTCGGCCAGCTCCACGGTGCGCGGCGAGCCCATCGTGATCATCGGCTCGATGGCCAGCGCCATGCCGGGCACCAGGCGGGGGCCCTTGCCCGGCCGGCCGTGGTTGAGCACGTGCGGGTCCTGGTGCATCTCGGTGCCGATGCCGTGCCCGCCGTAGCCGTCGACGATGCCGTACCGCCCGCCCCGGCGGACCGCGTCCTCCACCGCGTGCGAGATGTCGGTGAGCCGGCCCTTGCCGCTGGCCGCGCCCCGCGCCGCCGCGGCGATACCGGCCCACATGGCGTCCTCGGCCACCGTGGCCATCTTCAGCAGGGTCGGGTCGACCTCGCCCACGCCGACGGTGATGGCGGCGTCGCCGTGCCAGCCGTTCAGCACCGCGCCACAGTCGATCGAGATCAGGTCGCCCTCGCGGAGCACCTGCTCGGGTGCCGGGATCGCGTGCACCACCTGCTCGTTGACCGAGGAGCAGATCGAGGCGGGGAAGCCGTGGTAGCCCTTGAACGACGGGACCGCCCCGGCCTCGCGGATGGTCGACTCGGCGATCGCGTCCAGGTCGGCGGTGCTGACCCCGGGGGCGACCGCGGCACGCATCCGGCGCAGGGCCTCGGCGACCACCAGACCGGCGGCGCGCATCTTCTCGATCTGGTCGGGGGTCTTCAGCTGGATGTCCAGCTGGGGACGACGCATGGAGCCGTTACCTTTCGTTGCCGAACAGCGGGGCACGCCGGACGTACCCCGCTGTTCGCACTCTATCCGCCGTGGGCGGGACGTCAGCCGCTGTAGGAGCGCAGGGCGTCGATGGCGCGGACGGTGACGTCCTCCACCGGACCGGTGGCGTCGATGCCGACGAGCTTGCCCTGGGCGCCGTAGTAGTCGACCAGCGGCGCGGTCTTCTCCGCGTACTCCCGCAGCCGGGCGGCGATGGTCTCCGGCTTGTCGTCGTCGCGCTGGAACAGCTCGGCGCCGCAGCGGTCGCAGATGCCGTCCCGGGTGGTCGGGTCGAACTCGACGTGCCAGATCTTGCCGCAGCCCCGGCAGGTCCGCCGGCCGGAGAGCCGGCGGATCACCTCGTCGTCGTCGACGACCAGTTCGAGCACCAGGTCGAGCGCGGTGCCCAGGTCGGCGAGGAGCTTGTCGAGCGCGGCCGCCTGCGGGGTCGTGCGGGGGAAGCCGTCGAGCAGGAAGCCCTCGCTGGCGTCCGGCTCGGCGAGCCGGTCCCGGACCATGTTGATGGTCACCTCGTCCGGCACCAGCTTGCCGGCGTCCATGTAGCGCTTCGCCTCGACGCCGAGCGGGGTCCCCTGGGACACGTTGGCCCGGAAGATGTCTCCGGTCGAGATCTTCGGCACCGAGAGGTGCGCGGCGATGAACTCGGCCTGCGTGCCCTTGCCCGCGCCCGGCGGGCCAACCAGAACGAGTCTCATCTACCGCAGGAACCCTTCGTAGTTCCGCTGCATCAGTTGGCTCTCGATCTGCTTGGTGGTCTCCAGACCGACGCCAACCATGATCAGCACAGCGGTACCGCCGAACGGGAAGTTCATGTACTGCTGCTTGTCCAGCCAGATGAAGAAGAAGTTCGGCAGGATCGAGATGATGCCCAGGTAGAGGGCGCCCGGCAGGGTGATCCGGCTGAGGATGAAGTCGAGGTAGTCGGCGGTCGGCTTGCCGGGGCGGATGCCCGGCACGAAGCCGCCGTACTTCTTCATGTTGTCAGCGACCTCGGTCGGGTTGAACGTGATCGAGACGTAGAAGTACGTGAAGAAGATGATCAGCAGGAAGTAGACAGCGATGTAGATCGGGCTGGTCGGGTCGACCAGGTTGTTCTGGATCCACGCCTGCGTCTTGCCGGGGTTGGTCTGGTCGAAGAACTGGAGCGCCAGCTGCGGCAGGTAGAGCAGCGACGACCCGAAGATGACCGGGATGACACCCGCCTGGTTGACCTTCAGCGGGATGTAGGTCGAGGTGCCGCCGTACATCCGCCGGCCGATCATCCGCTTGGCGTACTGCACCGGGATCCGGCGCTGCGCCTGCTCGATGAAGGTGACAGCGGTGATGACCACCAGGACCAGCGCGATGACCAGGAAGAACTTCCACCAGCCCTGGCTCTGCTTGATCTGCCAGCCCTCGCTGGGGAGCCGGGCGGCGATCGAGGTGAAGATCAGCACGGACATGCCGTTGCCGACGCCGCGGTCGGTGATCAGCTCACCGAGCCACATGACCACACCGGTGCCGGCGGTCATCGTCATCACCAGGATGGTCAGGGTCAGCCAGTCCGGGATGCCGGTGCCCTCGGGGATGATCGGGAACTGGTCGCACTGGTTGTTGAACAGCTGCCCGGAGCGGGCCAGCGCGACGAACGCCGACGCCTGCAGGACACCGAGGCCCAGGGTCAGGTAACGGGTGTACTGGGTGATCTTCGCCTGGCCGGCCTGGCCCTCCTTGCGGAGCTGCTCCAGCCGCGGGATCACGACGGTCAGCAGCTGCAGGATGATCGACGCGGTGATGTAGGGCATGATGCCCAGCGCGAAGACCGAGAGCTGCAGCAGCGCGCCGCCGGAGAAGAGGTTCAGCAGGTTCAGGACGCTCGTGGAGTCGCCCTGGATGGTGTCGAGGCACTTCTGCACGTTGCCGTAGGACACGCCCGGGCTCGGCAGCGTGGCGCCGAGCCGGTAGATCGCGATGATGCCTACTGTGAACAGCAGCTTCTTGCGCAGGTCAGGCGTACGGAACGCACTGAGAAAGGCGGACAGCAACTTCTTCCTCCTGCGCGAGGCGGGCCGCCGGTGATCCCTGGCGGGTCGGGGTGGGTGCCGGGCGAGTGCCCGATATCCATAGCTGGGAAGGGACTCTAACAGCCCGATCCCGGTCCGGGCAGATGTGCCCGGCTACATAAACCGAGTTTGATGTTACCCGGCGCACAGGGCCCAGGTAGACCGTGGCGCCCGCCAGTTGCGGGCAACTGGACGGGCGCCACGGGTCGTGCAGTCCTTACAGCTCGGTGACCGAGCCACCGGCAGCGGTGATCTTCTCCTTGGCCGACGCGCTGAACGCGTGCGCCGACACCTGGAGAGCCACGCCACCGAGGTCGCCGGTGCCGAGCACCTTGACCGGCTGGCCCTTGCGGACCGCGCCGGCCTCGACCAGCTCCAGCGGGCCGACCTGGCCGCCGTTCGGGAACAGCTCGGCGAGCCGGTCCAGGTTGACCACCTGGAAGACCACCTTGAACTTGTTCTTGAAGCCCTTCATCTTCGGCAGGCGCATGTGGATGGGCATCTGCCCACCCTCGAACGCCGCCGAGATGTTCTTGCGGGCCTTCGAACCCTTGGTACCGCGACCGGCGGTCTTGCCCTTGGAGCCCTCACCGCGACCCACGCGGGTCTTCGCGGTCTTGGCACCCGGCGCCGGGCGCAGGTGGTGGACCTTGATCGTCATTACTCGACCTCCTCGACCTTCACGAGGTGGTTCACAGTGAAGATCATGCCGCGGATCTCGGGCCGGTCCTCCTTGACCACCACGTCGTTGATCCGCTTGAGACCGAGCGAACGCAGCGAGTCACGCTGGTTCTGCTTGGTCCCGATCTCGGACCGGACCTGGGTGACCTTGAGACGTGCCATCAGGAAGCCACCCCCGCCCGCGACGCCAGCATGGCGGCCGGCGCGACGTCCTCCACCGGCAGGCCACGACGCTGGGCGACGGCCTCGGGGGACTCCAGCCCCTTCAGCGCCGCCACGGTGGCGTGCACGATGTTGATCGGGTTGGACGACCCGAGGCTCTTGGAGAGCACGTCGTGGATGCCCGCGCACTCCAGCACGGCACGCACCGGACCACCGGCGATGACACCGGTACCGGCGGAGGCCGGCTTGAGCAGCACGACGCCGGCGGCGTCCTCGCCCTGGACCGGGTGCGGGATCGACTGACCGATCCGCGGCACCTTGAAGAAGTGCTTCTTGGCCTCCTCGACACCCTTGGCGATCGCCGCGGGCACCTCCTTGGCCTTTCCGTAGCCCACGCCGACCGTGCCGTCGCCGTCGCCCACGATCACCAGGGCGGTGAAGCTGAAGCGACGACCACCCTTCACGACCTTGGCGACGCGGTTGATCGCGACGACCCGCTCGAGGTGCGGGGTCTTCTCGACGGGCGCGTTTCCGCGGCCGCCCTCACGGCGGTTGTCGCGGCGACCACCCTCGTTGCCACCGGACCCGCCGCCACGGCGCTGTTGACCTGGCATCAGCAGCCTTCCTTCTCTCTCGTGACGGGGTTGTTAGAACTCGAGCCCGGCTTCGCGGGCGGCATCGGCCAGCGCGGCGACCCGCCCCGCGTACCGGTTGCCACCGCGGTCGAAGACGACCTTGGAGACGCCGACGGCCTTGGCCCGCTCGGCGAGCAGGGCGCCGACCTTGCCGGCCAGGGCGCTCTTGTCGCCCTCCGCACCGCGCAGCGACGCGTCCAGGGTCGAGGCCGACGCCAGGGTGTGACCCTTGGTGTCGTCCACGATCTGGGCGACGATGTGCCGCAGGGAGCGGGTGACCACGAGGCGGGGACGCTCGGCGGTGCCGCTGACGTTCTTGCGGACCCGGAAGTGCCGACGCGCACGCCCGACGGCGCGCTTGGCGGCAACGCCGCGGCGGCGCTTGAGCAGCGTGGCGCTCACTTCTTACCTGCCTTTCCAGCCTTGCGGCGGATGACCTCGCCCTGGTACTTGACACCCTTGCCCTTGTAGGGCTCCGGCGGACGGATCTTCCGGATGTTGGCGGCGACCTCGCCGACCAGCTGCTTGTCGATGCCGGCCACGTGGAACAGGGTCGGCTTCTCCACCGTGAAGGTGATGCCGTCCGGCGCCTGCACCGTGACCGGGTGCGAGAACCCGAGCGCGAACTCCAGGTCCTTGCCCTTGGCCGTGACCCGGTAACCGGTACCGGCGATCTCCAGGCTCTTGCGGTAGCCCTCGGTGACGCCGACGATCATGTTGGCGACCAGGGTCCGGCTCAGGCCGTGCAGCTCCTTGGCCTTGCGCTCGTCGTTCGGGCGGTTGACGTTCAGCTGCCCGTCCTCGGCCCGCTCGATGGTGATCGGCTCGGCCAGGGTGTGCGACAGCTCGCCCTTCGGGCCCTTGACCTTGACGGTCTGGCCGTCGATGGTGATATCGACACCGGACGGTACCGGGATCGACTTACGTCCAATACGCGACATTTCTACCTGTCTCCCGTTACCAGACGAAGGCGAGGACTTCCCCGCCAACGCTCCGCTTGCGGGCCTGCCGGTCGGTGAGCAGCCCCTGGGACGTCGAAATGATCGCCACGCCCAGCCCGCCGAGCACCCGCGGGAGCCCGTCCGACTTGGCGTACACCCGGAGACCGGGCTTGGACACGCGCTTGATGCCGGCCAGGCTCCGCTCCCGGTTCTGGCCGTACTTCAGCTCGACGACCAGTCGCTTGCCGACGGCGCCCTCCTCGGGCTCCTCGACCGACCAGGTGGAGATGTAACCCTCGGACTTCAGGACCTCGGCGATGTTCGCCTTGATCTTGGAGTACGGCATCGTCACCCGGTCGTGGTACGCCTGGTTGGCGTTACGCAGACGCGTGAGCATGTCTGCGATCGGGTCGGTCATCGTCATGAAATTCGTCAACCTTTCTCGCCGGGGTTCCCCGGGCACGGCCCGGGGCCTACGGCGAAGAGACAGTTCAGCTGACGCGCGAAGCGCGCCGGGCTATTACCAGGAAGCCTTGGACACGCCGGGCAGCTCACCGCGGTGGGCCATCTCCCGGATGCACACCCGGCAGAGACCGAACTTGCGGTAGACCGCCTTCGGACGCCCGCACCGCTGGCAGCGGGTGTACGCGCGAACCGAGAACTTCGGCTTCGCGGCCGCCTTGAGGATCAGCGCCTTCTTGGCCATCTCAGTTCTCCTTGAACGGGAAGCCCAGGAGCTTGAGCAGCGCCCGGCCCTCGTCGTCGGTCGTGGCGGTGGTGACCACCGTGATGTCCATGCCCCGCTGCCGATCGATCTTGTCCTGGTCGATCTCGTGGAACACCGACTGCTCGGTCAGACCGAACGTGTAGTTGCCGTGCCCGTCGAGCTTGCGCCCGTCCAGACCGCGGAAGTCACGGATACGCGGCAGCGCGATCGACAGCAGCCGGTCCAGGAACTCCCACATCCGGTCGCCGCGCAGGGTCACCTTCGCGCCGATCGGCATGCCCTCGCGCAGCTTGAACTGCGCGATGGACTTGGTCGCCCGCCGCACCTGCGGCTTCTGACCGGTGATGGTGGCCAGGTCGCGGACGGCGCCGTCGATCAGCTTGGCGTCCCGGGCGGCCTCGCCGACACCCATGTTGACGACGATCTTGACCAGCCGCGGCACCTGCATCGGGTTGCCGTAGTTGTACTGCTCGCGCAGCTGGGCCACGATCTCGTTGCGGTACCGCTCCTTGAGGCGCGGCATGGTCTTGGTTTCGGTAGCCGTGCTCATCACAGGTCCTTACCGGTGCTACGCGCGATGCGGACCTTCTGGCCGTTCTCGTCGATCCGGTAGCCGACGCGGGTCGGCTTCCCGTCGGAGTCCAGGACCTGCACGTTCGAGACGTGGATCGGGGCCTCCTGGGTGACGATGCCACCGGTCTTGGCGCCACGCTGGGTGGTGCTGATGCGGGTGTGCTTCTTGACCCGGTTCACGCCCTCGACCAGGACCTTGTCCTGCCGCGGGTAGGCCGCGATGACCTTGCCCTTGGCACCCTTGTCCTTGCCGGCGATGACGACGACCGTGTCGCCCTTCTTGACCTTCACGGTCACAACACCTCCGGCGCGAGAGAAATGATCTTCATGAACCGCTTGTCCCGCAGCTCCCGGCCCACCGGGCCGAAGATACGGGTGCCGCGCGGGTCCCCACCGTCCTTGATGATGACGGCGGCGTTCTCGTCGAAGCGGATGTACGAGCCGTCCGGGCGCCGCTTCTCCTTGGCGGTGCGAACGACGACCGCCTTGACGACGTCGCCCTTCTTCACACCGGCACCCGGGATCGCGTCCTTGACGGTGGCCACGATGACGTCGCCGATGCTCGCGTAGCGCCGACCGGAGCCACCGAGAACCCGGATGCACAGGATCTCCCGGGCACCCGTGTTGTCGGCGACGCGCAGTCGCGACTCCTGCTGAATCACGTCTATCTCCTATGTCTGCCGGTTCTCCGGCCGCACCGCGGCGGCCGGAGCCTGGCGGAACCTGCGCCCGACCGAGGCCGGCCGAGCTCGAGCCTTCGCTACTTGGCCTTCTCGAGGATCTCCACGAGCCGCCACCGCTTGGTCGCGGAGAGCGGCCGGGTCTCCATGATCAGGACCCGGTCGCCGATGCCGGCCGAGTTCTGCTCGTCGTGCACCTTCAGCTTGCTGGTCCGGCGCATGATCTTGCCGTACAGCGCGTGCTTGACCCGGTCCTCGACCTCGACCACGACGGTCTTTTCCATCTTGTCGCTGACCACGAGGCCCTCACGCACCTTGCGGCGGGCCCGCGCGGTGGCGGTGGTGTTCTCGCTCATGATGCAGTCACCTCAGTCGGCGCGGCCGAGAGCCCCAGCTCGCGCTCACGCATGATCGTGTAGATCCGGGCGATCTCCCGACGGATGACCTGCAGCCGCCGGTTGTTGTCCAGCTGCCCGGTTGCGGCCTGCACGCGGAGGTTGAACAGCTCCGCCTTGGCCTCGCGCAGCCGCGTGACCAGCTCCTCCTCGGAGAGCTCACGCAGCTCGGCGGCCTTAACGCCCGCTGCCATCAGGATTCACCCACTTCGCGCGTCACAATGCGGCACTTCATCGGGAGCTTGTGGATCGCGCGACGCATCGCCTCTCGCGCGATCTGCTCGTTGGGGAAGGACATCTCGAAGAGCACCCGTCCCGGCTTCACGTTGGCGACCCACCACTCGGGCGAGCCCTTACCGGAACCCATCCGGGTTTCCGCCGGCTTCTTGGTGAGGGCCTGGTCCGGGAAGATGGTGATCCAGACCTTGCCACCACGCTTGATGTGGCGGGTCATCGCGATACGCGCCGACTCGATCTGGCGGTTCGTCACGTACGCCGGCTCGAGAGCCTGGATCCCGAACTCGCCGAACACCACCCGGTTACCGCCCTTGGACGCGCCGCTGCGGTCCGGGTGGTGCGGCTTGCGGAAGCCCTTCGGGGGCTTGCGCGGCATCAGCATCTGTCAGCCCTCCTGCTGCGTTTCTGCCGCGGCGGCGACGGCGGCGGGATCCACCGCGTCACCACTCGGCGTCTCGGCCTGCTGCGCGAGCGTGGTCGCGGCGGCCCGGCCGGCCTCGGTGCCGCCGGCGGTCGTGCCGGACGAGCCGGACCGACCACGGCGCGGCCGCTCGGGGCGGTCGCCGCGCTCACGGCGCGGGCGCGACGGAGCCTCGGCCGGGGTCTCCCGACCCGGCACCGCGTCGCCCTTGTAGATCCAGACCTTCACGCCGATCCGGCCGAAGGTGGTACGGGCCTCGAAGAAGCCGTACTCGATGTTGGCCCGCAGCGTGTGCAGCGGGACCCGGCCCTCGCGGTAGAACTCGGTCCGGCTCATCTCGGCGCCGCCGAGGCGGCCCGAGACCTGCACCCGGATGCCCTTGCAGACCGGGTTCTTCATCGCCGACTGCATGGCCTTGCGCATCGCCCGACGGAAGCTGACCCGGCTGGACAGCTGCTCGGCCACGCCCTGCGCGACCAGCTGAGCGTCCGACTCGGGGCTCTTCACCTCGATGATGTTGAGCTGCACCTGCTTGCCGGTCAGCTTCTCCAGCTCGCCGCGGATCCGGTCGGCCTCCGCACCCTTCCGGCCGATGACGATGCCCGGCCGGGCGGTGTGGATGTCGACCCGGACCCGGTCCCGGGTGCGCTCGATGTCGACCTTGGAAATGCCGGCGCGCTCCAGGCCCTTGGACATCATCCGGCGGATCTTGACGTCCTCGCCGATGTAGTCCTTGTAGAGCTTGTCCGCGAACCAGCGGGACTTCCAGTCGGTCGAGATACCGAGCCGGAACCCGTGCGGGTGAACCTTCTGACCCATTACTCCGCGCCCTCCGTGTTGCTCTGCGTCTCGGCCGGCGCGGCCTGCTTCGCCGGGGCCGTCTTCTTCGCGGCCTTACGCGGGGCGGCCGGCGCGACGGCCTCGACCGCCACCGTGATGTGGCAGGTGCGCTTCCGGATCCGGTACGCCCGGCCCTGCGCCCGCGGCTGGAACCGCTTCATGGTCGGGCCCTCGTCCACGTACGCCTCGCTGACGAGCAGCGCGTCGGGGTCCAGCCGCTCGTTGTTCTCCGCGTTGGCGATCGCGCTCGCGAGCACCTTGTACACCTGCTCGCTCGCGGCCTGCGGCGCGAACTGCAGCACCGTGAGCGCCTCCTTCGCGGGCAAACCGCGGACGAGGTTGACCACCCGGCGCGCCTTCATCGGCGAGATGCGCACGTGCCGCGCAACCGCCCGCGCGCCCGGAAGCACCGGAGCGTCGCCCTTTCCTGGCATCGCTGTAACCCCTTGTTCCTCTATCCGTATGCCCGCGGCGTCAGCGCCGACGGCTCTTCCGGTCGTCCTTCTCGTGACCCTTGAACGTGCGGGTCAGCGCGAACTCGCCGAGCTTGTGCCCGACCATCGCCTCGGTCACGAACACCGGGACGTGCTTGCGTCCGTCGTGCACCGCGATCGTGTGGCCCAGCATCTCGGGGATGATCGTCGAGCGCCGCGACCAGGTCTTGATGACGTTCTTCGAGCCCTTGTCGTTCTGCGTCTCCACCTTCTTGAGCAGGTGGTCGTCGACGAACGGGCCCTTCTTCAGGCTGCGAGGCATGTCTTATCTCCCTCAGCCGCGCTTACGCGTGGCGTAGCGGCGGCGGACGATCAGCCGGTCACTCGGCTGGCCCTTACGACGGGTGCGGCCCTCGGGCTTACCCTGCGGGTTCACCGGGTGGCGACCACCGGAGGTCTTACCCTCACCACCACCGTGCGGGTGGTCGACCGGGTTCATCGCGACACCACGGACGGTCGGGCGCTTGCCCTTCCACCGCATCCGGCCGGCCTTACCCCAGTTGATGTTCGACTGGTCGGCGTTGCCGATCTCGCCGACGCTGGCGCGGCAGCGGACGTCGACCCGCCGGATCTCGCCGGACGGCATGCGCAGGGTCGCGTACGCGCCCTCGCGGCCGAGCAGCTGGATGCCGACACCGGCCGAGCGGGCCAGCTTGGCGCCACCACCGGGACGCAGCTCCACGTTGTGGATCGTGGTACCGACCGGGATGTTGCGCAGCGGCAGGTTGTTGCCCGGCTTGATGTCCGCGCCCGGACCCGACTCGACGGTGTCGCCCTGCTTCAGGTCCTTCGGCGCGAGGATGTACCGCTTCTCGCCGTCGGCGTAGTGCAGCAGCGCGATGCGCGCGGTGCGGTTCGGGTCGTACTCGATGTGCGCGACCTTCGCCGGCACGCCGTCCTTGTCGACCCGCTTGAAGTCGATCAGACGGTACTGCCGCTTGTGGCCGCCGCCGTGGTGCCGGGTGGTGATCCGGCCGTGGGCGTTGCGACCGCCCTTCTTGGGCAGCGGAGCCAGCAGCGACTTCTCGGGCGTCGACCGGGTGATCTCGGCGAAGTCGGCGACGCTCGAGCCACGCCGGCCCGGCGTCGTCGGCTTGTACTTACGGATAGCCATTGTCTACACCCCTCAGCTGACCGGGCCGCCGAAGGCCTCGATACGGTCACCGTCAGCCAGCTTCACCATCGCCCGCTTGGTGGCCTTGCGCTGGCCGAACCCGGTGCGGGTCCGCTTGCGCTTGCCCTCGCGGTTGAGCGTGTTGACCGTCAGGACGCGGACGTTGAAGATCTGCTGGATCGCAATCTTGATCTCCGTCTTGTTCGCGTCCGGGTGCACCAGGAAGGTGTACCAGTTGCGGTTCAGCTCGCTGTAGCTCTTCTCCGAGACGACCGGCGCCACGATGATGTCGCGCGGGTCGGCGATCGTGCTCACTTGCCACCCTCCTCGGTGGTCTCGGCGGGAACACCGAGGAACTCGTCCAGGGCGTCCTTGGTGAAGACCACGTCGTCGGCCACCAGCACGTCGTACGTGTTGAGCTGGCCGGCCTCGATCAGGTGCACCCGCGGCTCGTTGCGCAGCGACACCCAGTTCAGCTCGTCGGTGCTGCTCAGCACGACCAGCACCCGGCGGGCGTCGGTCAGCTTGGCCAGCGTGGCCAGGGCGGCCTTGGTCGACGGCTTCTCGCCCGAGACGAACGCCTCGACGACGTGCACCTGCCCGGCGCGGGCCCGGTCGGAGAGGGCACCCCGCAGCGCGGCGGCCTTCATCTTCTTCGGGGTCCGCTGGCTGTAGTCGCGCGGCACGGGACCGTGCACCACGCCACCGCCGGCGAACTGCGGCGCGCGGATCGAGCCCTGCCGGGCGCGACCGGTGCCCTTCTGCTTGTACGGCTTCTTGCCGCCGCCGGCGACCTCGCCGCGGGTCTTGGTCTTGTGCGTGCCCTGCCGGGCCGCCGCGAGCTGAGCCACCACGACCTGGTGCATCAACGCGACGTTGGCCTGCGCGTCGAAGATGTCGGCCGGCAGCTCGACGGAGCCCGCCTTGTCGCCTTCGACGTTGAGGACGTCAACGGTGGTCACTTGGCCACACCGCCCTTCTTCACCTTGGTCTTGGCCGCGCTGCGGACCAGGACCAGCGCGCCCTTGGGGCCGGGGATGGCGCCACGGACGAGCAGGAGGTTGTTCTCGGTGTCGACCGCCTGGACGGTCAGGTTCTGGACGGTGAAGCGCACGCCACCCATCCGGCCCGCCATCCGGGTGCCCTTGAAGACGCGACCCGGGGTGGCGCAGGCGCCGATCGAGCCGGGCGAGCGGTGCTTGCGCTCGACACCGTGGCTGGCGCGCAGACCGTGGAAACCGTGCCGCTTCATCGGGCCGGCGTAGCCCTTGCCCTTGGTCTTGCCGGTCACGTCGACCGACATGCCGACCGGGAACTGCTCGACCGTGACCTCCTGGCCCAGCGAGTAGTCCGCGGCGTCGGTGGTGCGCAGCTCGACGATGTGCCGGCGCGGCGCCACGTCCGCCTTCGCGTAGTGCCCGCTGATCGGCTTCTTGACCTTGCGCGGGTCGATCGTGCCGTACGCCAGCTGGACCGCGGAGTAACCGTCCTTGTCGGCGTCACGAACCTGGCTGATGACGCAGGGGCCGGCCTGAACCACGGTCACCGGGACAACACGGTTGTTGTCCCAGACCTGGGTCATGCCGAGCTTCGCGCCCAGGATCCCCTTAACTTGCCTGTCCATTTGTCCGGTCCCTACAGCTTGATCTCGATGTCGACGCCAGCCGGCAGGTCGAGGCGCATGAGCGAGTCGACCGTCTTCGGGGTCGGGTCGATGATGTCGATCAGCCGCTTGTGCGTGCGCATCTCGAAGTGCTCGCGCGAGTCCTTGTACTTGTGCGGCGAGCGGATAACGCAGAAACGGTTGATCTCCGTGGGCAGCGGCACCGGGCCTGCGACCTGCGCCCCGGTGCGCGTCACCGTCTCGACGATCTTCCGAGCCGAGGAGTCGACGACCTCGTGGTCATAGGCCTTGAGCCGGATGCGGATCTTCTGTCCCGCCATGGTGGCTTCTGTTCCTTCTCTCGATGCCGCTGTGTTGCGGGCGCCTGTACCGGCTGGCACAGGCCCACTTCGCCGACCCCCGCGGTCGGGCGTGTCGCGCCCTCGGGCCAGGCTCCGCCCCGGGACTCCGGAGCGATTCTGACCGCGCGGTGGGTCAAGGCGCCGATCGCACTACCGCGACCTGAACGCCGTGCGAGGGTGGTTGGCGGACTGGCCGCCAACCACCCTACGCCCGACTGTCCTACCGCTCGGCGGTTCGGTGAAGGCCGAACACGAGCGACGAACTGTCGTTACGCAACCTGACTAGTATGCCGCACGACCGGCGGCGGGTCTAATCGGGGTTACCTAGCTCACTTGATGATCTTGGTGACGAACCCGGCGCCGACGGTGCGGCCACCCTCGCGGATCGCGAACTTGAGGTTCTCCTCCATGGCGATGGGCTGGATCAGCTTCACCGTCATGGTGGTGTTGTCACCCGGCATGACCATCTCGGTGCCCTCGGGGAGCGTGACGACACCGGTGACGTCCGTGGTCCGGAAGTAGAACTGCGGACGGTAGTTCTGGAAGAACGGGGTGTGCCGGCCGCCCTCCTCCTTGGAGAGGATGTAGACGGTCGCCTCGAACTCCGTGTGCGGGGTCGTGGTGCCCGGCTTGATGACGACCATGCCGCGCTCGACGTCCTCGCGCTTGATGCCACGCAGCAGCAGACCGACGTTCTCACCCGCGCGGGCCTCGTCGAGCAGCTTGCGGAACATCTCGATGCCGGTGCAGGTGGTCTTGATCGACTTCTCGCGGATGCCGACGATCTCCACCTCCTCGTTCGGCTTGAGCACGCCGCGCTCCGCGCGACCGGTGACGACGGTGCCACGACCGGTGATCGTGAAGACGTCCTCGATCGGCATCAGGAACGGCTTGTCGGTCTCGCGCTCCGGCTGCGGGATCGCGGTGTCGACAGCGGTCATCAGGTCCATCAGCTTGCCGGTCCACTCGGGGTCACCCTCGAGGGCCTTCAGCGCCGAGACCCGCACGACCGGCAGGTCGTCACCCGGGTACTCCTGCGACGAGAGCAGCTCGCGGACCTCGAGCTCGACGAGCTCCAGGAGCTCCTCGTCGTCGACCATGTCGCTCTTGTTGAGCGCCACGACGATGTACGGCACGCCGACCTGGCGGGCCAGCAGCACGTGCTCGCGGGTCTGCGGCATCGGGCCGTCGGTCGCCGCGACCACCAGGATCGCGCCGTCCATCTGGGCGGCACCGGTGATCATGTTCTTGATGTAGTCGGCGTGACCGGGGCAGTCGACGTGCGCGTAGTGCCGCGCCTCGGTCTGGTACTCGACGTGCGCGATCGAGATCGTGATGCCGCGGGCCTTCTCCTCGGGCGCCTTGTCGATCTCGTCGAACGGCGTGTACGGGTTCAGGTCCGGGTACTGGTCGTGCAGGACCTTGGTGATGGCCGCCGTCAGCGTCGTCTTACCGTGGTCGATGTGACCAATGGTGCCGATGTTGACGTGCGGCTTAGTCCGCTCGAACTTCGCCTTCGCCACTGGTGTCCTCCTGTGGACTTTCTTGGTTCGTTCGCCCCGGTGCGCCGGTCGGCGCTTAGGACTCTGTCGACAGCCTTTCCGACCTGACGGCCGGAGAGCCTTTGTGGGTTCTGCGGCGATGAAGCCTACAGGCCCGGATTCACACATTCCGACCGAGGTGGCCGCGGGCGGGAGAACCCTCCCGCGACCAGACCCGGTTCATCGGATCAGCTCAGGCGAGCGTCACTCACCAGTCGCCTTGGCGATGATCTCCTTGGCCACCGAGGCCGGAACCTCGGCGTAGGAGTCGAACTGCATGCTGTAGCTAGCCCGGCCCTGGGTCTTCGACCGCAGGTCGCCGACGTAGCCGAACATCTCCGACAACGGCACCAGGGCGCGGACGACGCGGGCACCGCCGCGCTCCTCCATCGCCTGGATGATGCCACGGCGGGAGTTGAGGTCGCCGATGACGTCACCCATGTTCTCCTCCGGAGTGGTGACCTCAACGGCCATCATCGGCTCGAGCAGCGCCGGGTCGGCCTTGCGGGCCGCCTCCTTCAGCGCCATCGAACCGGCGATCTTGAACGCCATCTCGGACGAGTCGACCTCGTGGTACTGGCCGTCCACCAGGGTCAGCTTGACACCCACCAGCGGGAAGCCGGCGAGGATGCCGTACTGCATGGCGTCCTGGGCGCCCGCGTCCACCGAGGGGATGAACTCCCGGGGGATACGGCCACCGGTGACGGCGTTGGCGAACTCGTAGGTCGGCGAGTCGTTGTCTAGCGGCAGCGGCTCCAGGCTGATGATCACCCGGGCGTACTGGCCGGAACCACCGGTCTGCTTCTTGTGGGTGTACTCGACCTTCTCCACCGTGCGGCGGATGGTCTCGCGGTACGCCACCTGCGGCTTACCGATGTTGGCCTCGACGTTGAACTCGCGGCGCATCCGGTCGACCAGGATGTCCAGGTGCAGCTCGCCCATGCCGGAGATGACCGTCTGGCCGGTCTCCTCGTCCAGCTTGACGCGGAAGGTCGGGTCCTCCTCGGCCAGCCGCTGGATGGCGGTGCTGAGCTTCTCCTGGTCAGCCTTGGTCTTCGGCTCGATGGCGACCTCGATGACCGGCTCCGGGAAGGTCATCGACTCCAGGATGACCGGGTTCGCCGGGTCGCACAGGGTGTCACCGGTGGTGGTCTGCTTGAGACCCTGCACCGCGATGATGTCGCCAGCCTTGGCGGAGCTGCGCTCCTCCCGCTTGTTGGCGTGCATCTGGTAGATCTTGCCGATCCGCTCCTTGCGGTCCTTGGTGGAGTTGACCACCTGGGACCCGGACTCAACCACGCCGGAGTAGACCCGGACGTAGGTGAGCTTGCCGAGGTGCTTGTCGGTCTGGATCTTGAAGGCCAGGCCCGAGAACGGCTCCGAGGTCGACGGCTTCCGCTGCATCGGGGTCTCGCCGTCGGTCGCGGTGCCCTCGATCGCCGGGATGTCCAGCGGCGACGGCAGGTAGGCGACGACCGCGTCGAGCATGGGCTGGATGCCCTTGTTCTTGAACGCGGTGCCGCACAGCACCGGGTTGGCCTTGCCCGCGATGGTGGCGCGGCGGATGCCGGCCTGGATGTCCTCGACGGAGATCTCCTCGCCCTCGAGGTACTTCTCCATCACCGAGTCGTCGACGTCGGCCAGGGTCTCCAGGAGCTTCTCGCGCCACTCGGCGGCGGTGTCCGCCAGCTCGGCCGGGATCTCCTCGATCGCGTAGTCCTCACCCTTCTGGGTCTCCCCACGCCAGGTGAGGGCACGCATGCCGACGAGGTCCACGACACCGACGAAGTCGGACTCGGCGCCGATCGGCACCTGCAGGACGAGCGGGGTCGCGTTGAGCCGGTCGATCATCATCTGCACGCAGCGGAAGAAGTCCGCGCCGGTCCGGTCGAGCTTGTTGACGAAGCACATCCGGGGCACGTTGTACTTGTCCGCCTGCCGCCAGACGTTCTCCGTCTGGGGCTCCACGCCGGCGACGCCGTCGTAGACGGCGACCGCACCGTCCAGGACCCGCAGCGACCGCTCGACCTCGACCGTGAAGTCGACGTGGCCGGGCGTGTCGATGATCTGGATCGTGTGGCCCTTCCACTCGCACTTGGTGGCGGCGGAAGTGATGGTGATACCGCGCTCCTGCTCCTGCTCCATCCAGTCCATGACGGCAGCGCCCTCGTGGACCTCACCGATCTTGTAGGTGATACCGGTGTAGAACAGGATCCGCTCGGTGGTAGTGGTCTTACCGGCATCGATGTGCGCCATGATGCCGATGTTGCGTACGTTGGCGAGCGCGTCTGCGGCGGCCACTTCAATCCCTACTTATCGTCGTCTCGACACAACTGGTGGCGGTTCCGGCGCCTCGTGAGCGCCGGAACCAGGGTGTTACCAGCGGTAGTGCGCGAAGGCCTTGTTGGACTCGGCCATCTTGTGCGTGTCCTCGCGCCGCTTGACGGCGGCACCGAGGCCGTTGCTCGCGTCCAGCAGCTCGTTCATCAGCCGCTCGACCATGGTCTTCTCGCGCCGGGCGCGGGAGTAGGTGACCAGCCAGCGCAGGCCCAGGGTGGTCGCCCGGGCCGGGCGCACCTCGACCGGCACCTGGTAGGTGGCGCCACCGACCCGGCGGCTGCGCACCTCCAGCGTCGGCTTGACGTTGTCCATCGCCCGCTTCAGGGTGACGACCGGGTCGGTGCCGGACTTCTCCCGGCAGCCCTCGAGGGCCGCGTAGACGATGCGCTCGGCGAGCTGGCGCTTGCCGCGCAGCAGGATCTTGTTGACCAACTGGGTGACCAGCGGCGAGTTGTACACCGGGTCAGCGACCAGCGGCCGCCGCGGAGCGGGTCCCTTACGCGGCATGTCAGCTCTTCTCCTTCTTCGCGCCGTAACGGCTGCGCGCCTGCTTGCGGTTGCGGACACCCTGGGTGTCCAGCGAACCGCGAACGATCTTGTACCGCACGCCGGGGAGGTCCTTCACCCGGCCGCCGCGGACGAGCACGATCGAGTGCTCCTGCAGGTTGTGGCCGACACCCGGGATGTAGGCGGTCACCTCGATCTGGCTGCTGAGCTTGACACGAGCGACCTTGCGCAGCGCCGAGTTCGGCTTCTTCGGGGTGGTGGTGTACACGCGGGTGCACACGCCGCGCCGCTGAGGGGAACCCTTCAGCGCCGGGGTCTTGGTCTTGCTCGTCTTCGCCTGGCGGCCCTTTCGGACCAGCTGCTGGATCGTGGGCACCGGGTTTCTCCGCTCCCTTCGGCCGCAGGGTGTTGCGGCCGCGCCGTCTGCCGTAGCCGATCTGGTGATCGACCCTCTTACCTTCCGACCAGGGCCCCACGTGGAGGTCCCGGCACCCGCGGTCGGGCGTGTCGCCCAGATCACGGTCCCGGTGCGGACGCTCGCGCACGTACCGGGGTCTGTCGCCGGCACACGGCTCTCCGCGCGCCGGGTCTTCTGGCTCTGTCGTGCTGTCGGCCGCTCTCCGGCTCACCGGAACCAGCGCACGCACGAGTTGCCCGGGCTGGCCCGGGCACAAGGGGAAAGAGTACCTACCACAGCCGCGCAGGTCAAAACGGAGTGGCTCACCCGGACGTGTCACCGCCCGTTGATCGCTCCGTCGTGCCCGACCGCCCGTGATGGGCACCTACGGACACAAGTGTACCGGCTTCTCGGCGGCGCGGCCCGTCGGCCCCGACCGACCGGTCCCACCTGCTGGACGCCGGGCCGGCCGGCGGCCCCGGCCGCCTCAGCCCAGCGCCAGCAGCACCGCCAGCCCCAACCCGAGCAGGCAGAGCCCGAGCCCGGCCGCACCGCAGCTGATCCCCGCCACGGCCAGGCCGCGGCCGGTGAACCGGACCCCGGGCGGCGCCGCCGGGCGGCGGATCTGCCGCACGCCGAGCAGGCCGGCCACCACGGCGCCGGCCCCGGCCAGCACGCCCAGCACGGTGAACGCGCCGGAGGCCCAGACGCCGCCGGCGGACGCCCCGGTCGCGCCGAAGCAGAACACCAGCACCGAAACCAGGATCGCGGCGACCCCGGCCACCAGCGAGCCCACTGCCAGTCCCGAGGTGACCGGCGGTACGTCGAGGTGCACGACGGCGAACGGCGTACCGGGCACCGGGTCGACCCGCCGGGGGCGGGTCACCTCCCGGGGTGGCGGGGGCAGCCCCGGCGCGCCGGGCGGCGGCCCACCCCAGCCCGGCGCGGGCGCTCCCCACCCGGCGGGGTGACCCCCCGACGGCTGGCCGCCCGGGCCACCCCACGGAGTCACGGCCGGCTGCCCCGACGGTGTGCCCGAGGGGCTTCCGGGCGCCTGACCCGGCTGCGCGGCCCACGGACTGGCCGGCGCCGGGCCCGGCGGGGACCCCCAGGCGCTCGCGGGCGGCTGGCCCGAAGGAGCACCCCAGGGACCGGCCGGCACCTGGCCGGAAGCACCCGACGGGCTCGCGGCCGGCTGTTCCGATGGCGTGCTCGCGCCGCCGACCGGCGGCTGGCCGGGCGAGGCACCCCACGGACTCGTGTCCGGCTGGTCGGCTGGCGTGCCGGCGCCGTCGGCCGCGCGCTGCGCCGGCCCCGCTCCCTCGATGCGCGGCTCGGACGATCCGGCCGGACCCGACGCCGGGTGCGGAGACGACGAACCGGATGCCGGCGGCGGAGAGGACTGCCAGGACGACGAGGACGCCGGGGACGCCGCGGACGGCCAGGGCGTCGGGGACGGCGGGAACGGCGAGGGCGCCGGAAACGCCGGGGACGGCGGGGACGGGTACTCCCCGGGCCGGGCCGACGTCGACTCCGGCGCGGCGGACGGCGAGGACGGCGCCGGCGGCTGCCCGGCGGGCGGGCTCGCCGGCGGGGCGGCCTCGGGCCCGGCATCGGGGCGGACCCACCCGCTGCCGCCCTCCGGCGCGGTCTCCGCGCTGCCGGCGGCGGGCTGCCCGGGGTCACCGCCGGTGGGGCGCGCCGGTTCCGTCACGAACTCCTCCTGTCGGCCGTCGGCGTCCACCGCCGCGCGACGGACACCGGCCAGGCTACCGCCGCGACGCACGGCGGCCGTGCCCGGCGGGGACGGGTTCCCTCGCCGGCGTCAGTCCACGTTCGGGGCGAAGTCCTGCCCGAAGGGCGCGTCGGCCAGCCGGACCACGCCGATCACCACGGCGGCCACCAGGCTGACCGCGACCAGCACCAGGCCCGTCCAGGCCAGCCGTTCACCCCGCCGCAGCCAGGCCGCGCCGGTCAGGAAACCACCCGAGGCGTACGCCTCCCGGCGCGCCTGCCGGGCGAGCTGGAGCGCCACCGTGGCCGGCACCACCCCGCCCAGGAAGAGGCCGGTGAACGCGCCGATCAGCCCCAGCGCGAAGACCGCCCTGGCCTTGGTGGCCCGGGCCGGATCCGGGTCGAGCGGGTGGCGCAGCGGCTGCGGGGCGACGGGCACCTGCCCGGGTGCTGTCGTCATGCCCACCATCATGCCCCGGCCGTCCGTCACCGGCGGGCACTCCCGGCCCGGAAACGACGAGGCCCCCGGCGGCTGCCGGGGGCCTCGTTCGCTCGTGCGATTAGCGGTACGACCCGAAGTCGAAGTCGTCCAGCGGCACCGCCTGGCCGCTGGCCGGCCCGAAGCCGTAGTCGGTCTCCGGGTAGCCGGTCATCGAGTAGACCTTGGCCTTCGCCTCCTCGGTCGGCTCCACCCGGACGTTGCGGTACTTGCTGATACCGGTACCGGCCGGGATGAGCTTACCGATGATCACGTTCTCCTTGAGGCCGATCAGCGAGTCGCTGCGGGCGTGGATCGCCGCGTCCGTCAGCACCCGGGTGGTCTCCTGGAAGGAGGCCGCCGACAGCCAGGAGTCCGTGGCCAGCGAGGCCTTGGTGATACCCATCAGCACCGGGCGACCGGCGGCGGGCTCGCCGCCCTCGGACACGAGCCGGCGGTTCTCCGACTCGAACAGCGCCCGGTCGACCAGCACACCCGGCAGGAACTCGGTCGAGCCGGAGTCGATGACCGTCACCCGCTTGAGCATCTGGCGGATGATGATCTCGATGTGCTTGTCGTGGATGAGCACACCCTGCGAGCGGTAGACCTCCTGGACCTCCTGGGTCAGGTGGACCTGGACCGCGCGCGGGCCGAGGATGCGCAGCAGCTCGTGCGGGTCGATGGTGCCCTCGGTGAGCTTCTCCCCGACCTCGACGTGATCGCCGTCGTGGGCCCGCAGCCGGACCCGCTTGGAGATCTTGTCGTAGACGATCTCGTCGCTGCCGTCGTCCGGCACCACGATGATCTTCCGCGACCGCTCGCCGTCCTCGATCCGGATCCGGCCCGGGGTGTCGGCGATGGGCGCCTTACCCTTCGGGATCCGGGCCTCGAAGATCTCCTGGACACGCGGCAGACCCTGGGTGATGTCCTCACCCGCGACACCACCGGTGTGGAAGGTACGCATCGTCAGCTGCGTACCCGGCTCACCGATCGACTGGGCGGCGATGATGCCGACCGCCTCGCCGACGTCCACGGTCTTGCCGGTCGGCAGCGAGCGGCCGTAGCACGCACCGCAGACGCCCAGCTTCGACTCGCAGGTGAGCACGCTGCGCACCCGGACGGACTCCACCCCGGCGGCGACGATCTTGTCGACCAGGATCGAGTTGATGTCCGCGCCCCGCTCGGCGACCACGGTGCCGTCCGGCCCCTTGATGTCGTCGGCCAGGGTACGGGCGTGCACGCTGGTCTCCGCGTGCTCGTGCACGACGAGCCGGCCGTCCTCGGTGCGCTGGCCGATCTGCATCGGGATCGCCCGGTCGGTGCCGCAGTCCTCCTCGCGGATGATGACGTCCTGCGAGACGTCCACCAGACGACGGGTCAGGTAACCCGAGTCGGCGGTACGCAGCGCGGTGTCGGCGAGACCCTTACGGGCACCGTGCGTGGAGATGAAGTACTCCAGCACGGACAGACCCTCCCGGTAGCTGGCCTTGATCGGCCGCGGGATGATCTCACCCTTCGGGTTGGCCACCAGACCACGGATCGCCGCGATCTGCCGGAGCTGGAGCAGGTTACCGCGGGCACCCGAGTTGATCATCTTCCACAGCGGGTTCTCCTGCGGCAGCGCGGTGTCCATCTCCTTGGCGACCTCGTTGGTCGCCTTGGTCCAGATCTCGATGAGTTCGCCGCGACGCTCCTCGGCGGTCATCAGACCACGCTGGTACTGCTTGTCGATCCGGTCGGCTTCCTTCTCGTACCGCTCCAGGATCTCCGCCTTGCGCGGCGGAGCGATGACGTCCTCCATGCCGATCGTCACGCCGGACCAGGTGGCCCAGTGGAAGCCGGCCTCCTTGAGCCCGTCCAGGGTGGCCGCCAGGGCCACCTTGGGGAAGCGCTCGGCGAGGTCGTTGACGATCGCGGAGAGCTGACCCTTGCGGATCTCGTAGTTCACGAAGCGGTAGCCCTGCGGCAGCGTCTCGTTGAACAGCACCCGGCCGAGGGTGGTCTCCACGGTCAGCGGCTCGCCCTCGACCCAGCCCTCCGGCGCGGTCCACGGCTCGGCGCCGGCGCCGTTGTCGACCCCGACCACGCCCCGCAGCCGGATCTTCACCGGAGCCTGCAGGTGCAGCTCGCCGTTGTCGTACGCCATCCGCGCCTCGGCGTCCGAGCTGAACGCCCGGCCCGCGCCCTTCTCGTCGGGCGTGAGGTGGGTGAGGTGGTAGAGACCGATGACCATGTCCTGGGTGGGCATGGTGACCGGCTTGCCGTCGGCCGGCTTGAGGATGTTGTTCGACGACAGCATCAGGATCCGCGCCTCGGCCTGGGCCTCGGCGGACAGCGGCACGTGCACCGCCATCTGGTCACCGTCGAAGTCGGCGTTGAACGCGGTGCAGACCAGCGGGTGGATCTGGATGGCCTTGCCCTCGACCAGCTGCGGCTCGAATGCCTGGATGCCCAGCCGGTGCAGGGTCGGCGCCCGGTTGAGCAGCACCGGGTGCTCGCCGATGACCTCTTCCAGCACGTCCCACACGACCGGCCGCTGCCGCTCGACCATCCGCTTGGCGGACTTGATGTTCTGCGCGTGGTTGAGGTCGACCAGCCGCTTCATCACGAACGGCTTGAACAGCTCCAGCGCCATCTGCTTGGGCAGGCCGCACTGGTGCAGCTTCAGCTTCGGGCCGACCACGATGACCGAACGGCCGGAGTAGTCGACGCGCTTGCCGAGCAGGTTCTGGCGGAACCGGCCCTGCTTGCCCTTGAGCATGTCGGAGAGCGACTTCAGCGGACGGTTGCCCGGCCCGGTGACCGGCCGGCCGCGGCGGCCGTTGTCGAACAACGCGTCGACGGCCTCCTGCAGCATCCGCTTCTCGTTGTTGACGATGATCTCGGGCGCGCCGAGGTCGATCAGCCGCTTGAGCCGGTTGTTCCGGTTGATCACCCGGCGGTACAGGTCGTTCAGGTCCGACGTCGCGAAGCGGCCACCGTCGAGCTGCACCATCGGGCGCAGGTCCGGCGGGATGACCGGGACGCAGTCCAGCACCATGCCGAGCGGCGAGTTGCGGGTGTTGAGGAACGCCGCGACGACCTTGAGCCGCTTGAGCGCACGGATCTTCCGCTGCCCCTTGCCGGAGCGGATGGTCTCCCGCAGGCTCTCCGCCTCGGCGTCGAGGTCCATGTTCTGGACCAGCGCCTTGATCGCCTCGGCGCCCATGCCGCCGGTGAAGTACTCACCGAACCGGTCGCGCAGCTCGCGGTAGAGCAGCTCGTCGGTGACCAGCTGCTTCGGCTCCAGCTTGCGGAAGGTGTCCAGCACCTCGTCCAGGCGGTCGATCTCGCGCTGGGCCCGGTCGCGGATCTGGCGCATCTCGCGCTCTCCGCCCTCCTTGACCTTGCGCCGGACGTCCGCCTTGGCACCCTCGGCCTCCAGCTCGGCCAGGTCGGCCTCGAGCTTGGCGGCCCGCTTCTCGATCTCCGAGTCGCGGCTGTTCTCGGCCTGCCGCTTCTCGGCCAGGATCTCGTTCTCGATGGTCGAGAGGTCGCGGTGACGCGCCTCGGCGTCCACGCTCGTCACGACGTACGAGGCGAAGTAGATGATCTTCTCGAGGTCCTTGGGGGCGAGGTCCAGCAGGTAGCCCAGCCGGCTCGGCACGCCCTTGAAGTACCAGATGTGGGTCACCGGAGCGGCCAGCTCGATGTGCCCCATGCGCTCACGACGGACCTTGGACCGGGTCACCTCGACGCCGCAGCGCTCGCAGATGATGCCCTTGAACCGGACCCGCTTGTACTTACCGCAGTAGCACTCCCAGTCCCGCTGCGGACCGAAGATCTTCTCGCAGAAGAGCCCGTCCTTTTCCGGCTTCAGGGTGCGGTAGTTGATCGTCTCAGGCTTCTTGACCTCGCCGTGGGACCACTGACGGATGTCGTCGGCGGTGGCGAGGCCGATACGCAGCTCGTCGAAGAAGTTGACGTCGAGCACTATGTCCCCTATGTCGTCGTCTGTACTGCTTAGCTAGTGGGTGGGGTCGGGAGCCGGCGAGCCGGCTCCCGACCGCTCACCTCAGACCTCTTCGACCGAGCTCGGCTCGCGCCGGGACAGGTCGATGCCCAGCTCCTCCGCGGCCCGGAACACCTCGTCGTCGGTCTCGCGCATCTCCAGGGCCACACCGTCGCTGGAGAGCACCTCGACGTTGAGGCACAGCGACTGCAGCTCCTTGAGCAGCACCTTGAACGACTCCGGGATGCCCGGCTCCGGGATGTTCTCGCCCTTGACGATGGCCTCGTAGACCTTGACCCGGCCGAGGACGTCGTCGGACTTGATGGTCAGCAGCTCCTGCAGCGCGTACGCGGCGCCGTAGGCCTGCATGGCCCAGCACTCCATCTCACCGAAGCGCTGGCCACCGAACTGCGCCTTACCACCCAGCGGCTGCTGCGTGATCATCGAGTACGGGCCGGTCGACCGGGCGTGGATCTTGTCGTCGACCAGGTGGTTGAGCTTCAGGATGTAGATGTAGCCGACCGCGATCGGGTCCGGCAGCGGCTCGCCGGAGCGACCGTCGAACAGCTGCGCCTTGCCGCTGGAGCCGATCAGCTGCTTGCCGTCCCGGTTGGGCAGGGTCGACGCGAGCAGACCGGAGATCTCCTCCTCGCGGGCACCGTCGAAGACCGGCGTGGCCACGTTGGTGTCCGGCTCCGACTCGTGCGCCTCGATCGAGCGGAGCTGGCGCTTCCACTCGGCGTCGTCGCCATCGACGCTCCAGCCGGTCTTGGCCACCCAGCCGAGGTGCGTCTCCAGCACCTGGCCGATGTTCATCCGGCTCGGCACACCCAGCGGGTTGAGCACGATGTCGACCGGGGTGCCGTCCTCCAGGAACGGCATGTCCTCGATCGGCAGGATCTTGGAGATGACGCCCTTGTTGCCGTGGCGGCCGGCGAGCTTGTCACCGTCCTGGATCTTCCGCTTCTGGGCGACGTAGACCCGGACCAGCTCGTTGACGCCCGGCGGCAGCTCGTCGCCGTCCTCCCGGGAGAAGGTACGCACGCCGATGACCGTGCCGGTCTCACCGTGCGGCACCTTCAGCGAGGTGTCCCGGACCTCGCGCGCCTTCTCACCGAAGATCGCGCGGAGCAGCCGCTCCTCCGGGGTCAGCTCGGTCTCGCCCTTGGGCGTGACCTTGCCGACCAGGATGTCGCCGGGGACGACCTCGGCGCCGATCCGGATGATGCCGCGCTCGTCGAGGTCCGCGAGCATCTCCTCGCTGACGTTCGGGATGTCGCGGGTGATCTCCTCCGGGCCGAGCTTGGTGTCCCGGGCGTCGACCTCGTGCTCCTCGATGTGGATCGAGGTGAGCACGTCCTGCTGCACGAGGCGCTGCGACAGGATGATCGCGTCCTCGTAGTTGTGGCCCTCCCAGGTCATGAACGCCACGAGCAGGTTGCGCCCGAGCGCCATCTCGCCCTCGTCGGTGCACGGACCGTCGGCGATGACCTGGCCGGCCTCGACGCGGTCGCCCTCGAAGACCACCGGCTTCTGGTTGACGCAGGAGCCGGCGTTGGAGCGGCGGAACTTGTGCAGCAGGTAGGTACGGCGGTGGCCGTCGTCCTGGTGGACGGTGATGTAGTCGGCGCAGAGGTCCTCGACCACACCGCCGACCTCGGCGACCACCACGTCGCCGGCGTCGACCGCGGCCCGGTACTCCATGCCGGTGCCGACCAGCGGGGCCTCGGCCTTGACCAGCGGCACCGCCTGGCGCTGCATGTTCGCGCCCATCAGCGCCCGGTTGGCGTCGTCGTGCTCCAGGAACGGGATCATCGCGGTCGCGACCGAGGTCATCTGCCGCGGCGAGACGTCCATGTAGTCCACGGCCGCCGGCGGGACGTCCTCGGTCTCGCCGCCCTTACGGCGGACCAGGACGCGGTCCTCGGCGAACGAGCCGTCCGCCTTCAGCGGCGCGTTGGCCTGCGCCTTGACGAAGCGGTCCTCCTCGTCCGCGGTCAGGTAGTCGATCTGGTCGGTGACCCGACCGTCGACGACCTTCCGGTACGGCGTCTCGATGAAGCCGAACGGGTTGACCCGGGCGAAGGTGGACAGCGCGCCGATCAGACCGATGTTCGGGCCTTCCGGCGTCTCGATCGGGCACATCCGGCCGTAGTGGGACGGGTGCACGTCACGGACCTCGAAGCCGGCCCGCTCCCGGGACAGACCACCCGGGCCGAGCGCGCTCAGCCGGCGCCGGTGGGTCAGGCCCGCCAGCGGGTTGGTCTGGTCCATGAACTGGGACAGCTGCGAGGTGCCGAAGAACTCCTTGATCGCCGCCACCACCGGGCGGATGTTGATCAGGGTCTGCGGCGTGATCGCCTCGACGTCCTGGGTGGTCATCCGCTCGCGGACGACCCGCTCCATCCGGGACAGGCCCACCCGGACCTGGTTCTGGATGAGCTCGCCCACGGTACGCAGGCGCCGGTTGCCGAAGTGGTCGATGTCGTCGGCCTCGTAGCCCTCCTCACCGGCGTGCAGCCGGCAGAGGTACTCCACGGTGGCGACGATGTCGTCCTCGGTCAGCGTGCCGGTGGTGATCGGCACGTCCAGCTGGAGCTTCTTGTTGAACTTGTATCGACCGACCTTGGCGACGTCGTACCGCTTCGGGTTGAAGAAGAGGTTGTCGAGCAGGGTCTGGGCGTTCTCGCGCGTCGGCGGCTCGCCGGGGCGCAGCTTGCGGTAGATGTCGAGGAGCGCCTCGTCCTGGCCGGCGATGTGGTCCTTCTCGAGCGTGGTCATCATCAGCTCGGACCAGCCGAACCGCTCACGGATCTGCTCGGCCGACCATCCGATGGCCTTGAGCAGGACCGTGACGGCCTGCCGGCGCTTGCGGTCGATGCGGACGCCGACCGTGTCGCGCTTGTCGATGTCGAACTCCAGCCAGGCACCCCGGCTCGGGATGACCTTGACGCTGGAGAGGTCGCGGTCGGAGGTCTTGTCCGGCTGCTTGTCGAAGTAGACGCCCGGGGACCGGACGAGCTGGCTGACCACGACGCGCTCGGTGCCGTTGATGATGAAGGTGCCCTTCGGCGTCATCATCGGGAAGTCACCCATGAACACCGTCTGGCTCTTGATCTCGCCGGTGGTGTTGTTGGTGAACTCCGCGGTCACGAAGAGCGGCGCGCAGTAGGTGAGGTCCTTCTCCTTGCACTCCTCGATCGAGGCCTTGACCTCGTCGAAGCGCGGAGCCGAGAAGGAGAGCGACATGGTGCCGGAGAAGTCCTCAATGGGACTGATCTCGTCGAGGATCTCCGCGAGACCCGAGCGTGCGTGCGGGTCGTCCGCCGACCGGCCCTGCCAAGCCTCGTTGCCGACCAGCCAGTCGAAGGACTCGTTCTGGATGGCGAGGAGGTTGGGGACCTCGAGGTGTTCGGTGATCCTGCCGAATGAAACTCGGCGGGGAGCGAAAGCGCTCGACGTACGACTGGTCTTCGCAGGGCGGGAAGCTGCCAAGATGCGTCCTTCCGAGGACCGGTGCTGCAGAACGGCTGGTACGCGTGCACTCCAATGACCCCACCAGAAATATCCGCAAACGGACATTTCCGAGCAGGGGTCAAGTCGGAAGGCAGCGCAAACTAGCAGTGTAGCCGAGAGGCTAACCGCTGTCCAGCCCACCCCGCAGGTCGTTGCGGAACGTGCCTCGGGACCCCGGGAAACCGGGTCGACCGGGCCGCTCGGAACGCAACGTTCCCGCCGGGCCGCTCGGGTGCGGCGGCCGATGGTGCTGCCGCTGCCATTACCCAAGTGGTGGCCGTTGCAAGCGCGGAAGGTCTTGCTGGTGTCAGCGTGCCTGGCAGGCCGGTGCCGCGTCAAGGGCCGGTAACCGGGTCGCGTGTCTTTCCCACCGACGGACTACCGACACCGGGGCGCCGCACGCTCCGCACCGGGCGACGGACGCCCTGCTCACGCCGCTGCCGGCCGGGTACACCAACACGGCGGGCGGCGATCCGATTCCGGATCACCGCCCGCCGCGACGCGGTGTGCCCCGGCTCACGTGAGCCGGACGCGCGCCTGGTGGTACCTCAGGTCACTTGAGGGTGACCTTGGCGCCCTCGCCCTCGAGCTTGGCCTTGGCCTTCTCGGCGGTCTCCTTGTTGGCCTTCTCCAGGACGGCCTTGGGCGCACCCTCGACCAGGTCCTTGGCCTCCTTCAGGCCCAGGCCGGTCAGCTCGCGCACGACCTTGATGACCTGGATCTTCTTGCCACCGTCAGCCTCGAGGATGACGTCGAACTCGTCCTTCTCCTCCTCGGCCGGGGCGGCGGCACCGCCGGCGGCCGGGGCACCCGCGGCCACGGCGACCGGGGCGGCGGCGGTGACCTCGAAGGTCTCCTCGAACTGCTTCACGAACTCGGAGAGCTCGATCAGCGTCATCTCCTTGAACGCGTCGAGCAGCTCTTCGGTGCTGAGCTTCGCCATGTCTGGCGTCCTTTCCAACTGGAATTACAAAGAATTGACCGGATGCGCGAGAGGGCCTCAGGCCGCCTCGGCACCCTCCTTCTCGCGCTTGTCCGCCAGGGCGGCCGCCGCACGGGCGGCCTTGGAGAGCGGAGCCTGGAACAGGGCCGCGGCCTTGCTCAGGTTGCCCTTCATCGCGCCGGCCAGCTTGGCCAGCAGCACCTCACGGGACTCCAGGTCGGCGAGCTTCGTGACCTCGGCCGCGGAAATGGCCTTGCCCTCGAAGACACCGCCCTTGATGACGAGCTTCGGGTTGGCCTTCGCGAAGTCGCGAAGCCCCTTCGCCGCCTCGACGACGTCGCCCGAAACGAAAGTCAGCGCGGTAGGACCGGTGAACAGCTCGTCGAGGCCGGAGATGCCCGCGTCCGTCGCGGCACGCTTGGCCAGCGTGTTCTTCGCGACGGTGTAGGTGGTCTCCTTGCCGAGCGAGCGCCGCAGCTGGGTGAGCTGGGAAACCGTCAGACCGCGGTACTCGGTCAGCACCGTGGCGCCCGCGGTGCGGAAGCTCTCGGTCAGCTCAGCGACGGCCGTGGCCTTGTCGGCCCGGATCGGCTTGTCCGCCATGTCCCTCCTCTCTCGTTGCTCGAGGCTGGTCACCGTCGGGCAGCGGGAGGCTGTCGACGGTGGCGGAGGCGACACGACAACGAGAAAAGCCCCGGCGCAGGGCGCACGGGGCGAGGGCCGGCAGCCGCGGGCACGGTCGGCGGACCATGCTGAACTGCCGATTTTCGCTTGCCGCCCTGCGCGGGTCGCCCGTCGTCGCGGGACCTTCGACCGTGCCGGGGCACGGTGACCAGCGGTCTCTGGGTGGAACTTCGCGGCCAAGGTTACGCGACCCGGTCGCGCCCGCCAAATCGCCCCCCGGGTGGCCCGGCTCACTCCCCCGGCTCATCCTGGCTCCGGCCCCGGATCCGGCACCGAAGCGGCGGCCCCGACCTGCCCGAACGCTCGCCTCGGCGAAGGGCCGGGCCCGGGTACCGCCGGCTAGCCCGGGCAGCGACCGAGCCGGTCCGGGTCGGGCCGGGCTGCGCCGGTCCGGGCCGGGCCGGACTGGGCTGGGTCGGGCCGGACTGGGCTGCGCCGGGCCGGGCCGGACTGGGCCCGGCTGGACAAACGATCAGTCCGCGCCGGCAGCTCCCGATGGTCAGGGGCGGGAGCGGCGGCGCCAGGAGTAGCCGGCCAGGGCGACCGCGCTCCAGGCGGCCGCCCACCCGGTGAGCAGCGCACCGGTCGGCAGGGTCAGGTCGCCGGCGACGGCCCGGGCGGTCGCCATCACCGGTGGCGCCAGCCACGGAACCACCGAGCCGCTCAGGCCGAGGACGACCGCGCCGACCCCGCCGAGCGCGAGCACCGCGACGCCGTACCCCGCGCTGCCCGTACTGGCCCGGCTGGCCAGCGCGCCGAGCGCCACCGCCGCCGGTACGACCAGCAGGTGCGCCCAGGCGCCCAGCGTGACGCCGATCACCACCGGCTGGTCCCCCGGCTCGACCGGACCGGTGACGCCGCCCACCAGCCAGGGGAAGACCAGCGCGACGGCCACCGTGCCGAGCGCCGCCACGCCCGCCGCCAGCAGCCCGGCCACCTCCTCGGCCCGGACGCCGGCCACCACCCGGGCCAGCCGGCGCTGGCCGTCCGGCTCGACGTCCAGCAGCACCTTGGTCTGCCAGGCGAGCACCGGGAAGAGCACCGCCGCCGAGACGCCGTACGCCTCCGCGGGCTGGGCCCGGCCGCCGCCGTTTAGCACGCCGAGCGCGACCAGGCCGGCGAGCACCGGGGCGAGCGCCCGGCCGGTACGCAGGAAGCCGGCCAGGCGCAGCCGGACCAGCGCGATCACCGGGACACCCCGGTGGCCGGACCGCCCTCGGCGGCCACCCCGGCGGCCGGCGCGGGTTCCGATGCCCCGCCCGGAGCCGGACCGGATGACGCCGGCGCCGAGCCGAGCGGGCCGCCCGGACCGGGCACCGCGGGGTCGGCGCCGGGCTGGCCGAGGCCGGGCAGCGCGGGGTCGGTGCCGGGCTGGTCGGTGGACGCGGGCTCGGCGGGCGGGTCGCCGGGGCGTACCCGCAGGACGTGGTGGCCCTCGGCGCGCAACCGGGCGACGGCGCCGGCGACCCGCGCGGCGGGCACCGCGACCTCGACCACGGCCATCGCCGCGGCGGCCGACGGCGCCTCCTCGGTGACCGTGCCGTCGGCCACCGTCCAGTGCCGCGCGCCGGGCAGCCGGACGGTCTCGCCGCGGTGGTCGCTGACCAGCACCGAGCCGCCGGTGGCCAGCACCTCGTCGATCACCGCCGGGACCAGTTCGCGGGCGCCGGCGTCCAGCCCCTCCCAGGGCTCGTCGAGCACCAGCAGGCCGGGCGGGCGGAGCATCGCCTGGGCCAGGCCGACCTTCTGGGCGGTGCCCTTGGACAGCTCCGGCAGCCGGACCGCGCGGAACGCGGACAGGCCGAGCCGGGAGGTCCAGTCGGCCACCGCCCGGCCGGCGGCCGGGGCGTCGAGGCCGGCGACCCGCGCCATCGCGGTCAGGTAGCGCTGCACGGTGAAGGGCTGGTCGGCGGGGAACCGCTCGGGGACCCAGCCGACCCGGCCGGGGCGTTCGGCGACCCGGCCCCGGACCGGTCGCAGCACGCCCGCCGCGACCTGGAGCAGGGTGGACTTCCCGGCGCCGTTGCGGCCGAGCACGACCACCACCTCACCCGGGCCGATCCGGGCCTGCGTGCCCCGCAGCACCCACGGCCCCCGCCGGCGGTACCGCAACCAGACGTTCTCCAGCCGCATGCGGTGAGCTTGCCATGCCGCGGACGCGGACGGGGCGCCGCCACGGTGTGGCGACGCCCCGTTGCGGGAGCGGGTGCTCAGCCCTCGGCCGGGGCCTCGTGCAGGTTCTTCACCAGCTTCGGGTCGACCGGGACGCCCGGGCCCATGGTGGTGGTGAGGGTGACCTTCTTGAGGTACGTGCCCTTCGCCGCGGACGGCTTGGCCCGCAGCACCTCGTCGAGGACGGCCGCGTAGTTGTCGACCAGCTGCGCCTCCGAGAAGGACGCCTTGCCGATGATCAGGTGCAGGTTCGAGTGCTTGTCCACCCGGAAGGTGATCTTGCCGCCCTTGATGTCCTGCACCGCCTTGGTGACGTCCATGGTCACCGTGCCGGTCTTCGGGTTCGGCATGAGACCGCGCGGGCCCAGGATCCGCGCGATCCGGCCGATCTTGGCCATCTGGTCCGGCGTGGCGATCGCCGCGTCGAACTCCAGCCAGCCGCCCTGGATCCGGGCGACGAGCTCGTCGGTGCCCACCTCGTCGGCACCCGCCGCGGCGGCCTCCTCGGCCTTCGCACCGGCGGCGAAGACGATCACGCGGGCGGTCTTACCGGTGCCGTGCGGCAGGTTGACCGTGCCGCGGACCATCTGGTCCGCCTTGCGGGGGTCGACGCCGAGGCGCATGGCGACCTCGACCGTGGCGTCGAACTTGACGTTGGTGGTCTCCTTGGCCAGCTTCACGGCCTCGGCGGGGGTGTAGAGCTTCGACCGGTCGATGACCTCGGCGGCCTTGCGGTAGCTCTTGCTGCGCTGCATGTTCTGGTACTCCTGTGGTCTATGGCGGGCCGCGGGTTCCGCGCGCCCTCCCACGAACTGGATCTGGCGGTGACCGGGGTCAGTCGGTGACGTTGAGGCCCATCGACCGGGCGGTGCCGGCGATGATCTTCTCAGCCTGGTCGATGTCGTTGGCGTTCAGGTCGGCCATCTTCTTCTCGGCGATCTCGCGCAGCTGGGCGCGGGTGACCGAGCCGACCTTCTCCTTGTGCGGGACGCCGGAGCCCTTCTGCACGCCGGCGGCCTTGATCAGCAGCCGGGCGGCGGGCGGGGTCTTCAGCACGAAGGTGAAGGTCCGGTCCTCGTACACGCTGATCTCGGCGGGGACGATGTCGCCCCGCTGGGACTCGGTCTGCGCGTTGTAGGACTTGCAGAACTCCATGATGTTCACGCCGTGCTGGCCGAGCGCGGGGCCGACCGGCGGCGCCGGGGTGGCCTGGCCCGCCGGCAGCTGAAGCGTGAAAGTCTTGACGAGCTTCTTCTTCGGAGGCATGTCTCTTCCTGGGGCTTGGAACTGGGATGTCGCCGGCCTGCGGGCGCGCACGGTCAGCGCGGTGCGGACAGCCGACGTTCTAGGGTAGCGCAGCCGTCCGCCGCCCTCCCGCCGAGGTCGGGCGGGCGGCCAGACGGCGCACCGGCGGCCGGCCGGGAGGCCCACCGCCGGTGCGGACGTACGTCAGATCTTGGCGACCTGGTTGAAGTTCAGCTCGACCGGCGTCTCCCGGCCGAAGATCGACACCAGCACCTTGAGCTTCTGCTGGTCGGCGTTGATCTCGCTGATCGTGGCCGGCAGCGAGGCGAAGGCGCCGTCGGTGACGGTGACCGAGTCGCCGACCTCGAAGTCGAGGACCTTGACCTCGGGCTTGGCCTTCTTCTGCTCGGTCTCGACGGCCGGCGCCAGCCACTTCAGCACCTCGTCGAGGGAGAGCGGCGCCGGGCGGTCGGCCCGGTCGGTGGCGCCGACGAAGCCGGTGACCCCCGGCGTGTTGCGCACGCAGGAGTAGGACTCGGCGGTCAGCTCCATCCGGACCAGGATGTAGCCGGGGAAGACCTTGGCCTGCACCTGGGACCGCTTGCCGTTCTTGACCTCGACCTCTTCCCGGGTCGGCACCTCGACCTGGTAGATGTAGTCCTCCATGTCGAGGGACGTGATCCGGGTCTCGAGGTTGGTCTTGACCTTGTTCTCGTAGCCGGCGTACGAGTGCACCACGTACCAGTCGCCCGGCGCGTAGCGCAGCTTCTGGCGCAGCTCGGCGACCGGGTCGTAGTCCTCGTCGGGCGCGGGCTCGCTGGTGGGGAACTCCGGCTCGCTGGCGGCCTCGACCGACTCGTCACCAGCCGCCGTCGCGACCGTGGACTGCTCGTCCTCGGGTCCGGCGGTCTCGTCGTACTCAGGCACGCTCGCTCACTTCCGTCACTATCGGCACAGTCAGCCGGTCAGCTGGGGTTGCCGAAGACCCACAGCACGCCCTTGGCGAAGGCGTAGTCCAGGCCGGCCACGATCGTCAGCATCACCGCGACGAAGGCGACCACCACCGCGGTGTAGGTCAGCAGCTCCTTGCGCGTCGGCCAGATGACCTTACGCAGTTCGGCGACGACCTCGCGGATGAATCGGGCGATGCGGCCGAACAGCCCCACCTTGTCGGTCTCGGCCCGGGTCTTCGGCCGGTCGGCCGACTCCGCCTTGGCCCGGGACCGGGTGGCGGTGCCACCGCCCCGGGATACCGGCTCCTCCGCGTCGGTGGCGTCGTCGTCGGCCACGTCGTCGACGACCTCGTCGTGCAGACGGTCGTCGCCGGCGTCCTCGCCGCGCCGCTTGTTGTCGGCCACTTCGCCCTCCGTGCGGGATGTCGGGTCGCACGCCGTCGGCGTGCGCGGCGCTTGGTCACGCCGGCCGGACCAACCGTCCCGCGACGGGCCGCGGCCGGCGGATCGACCGGGGGGCCCGATGCCTCGGAGCCACCCCGCCGATGCCACCACCACGGGCCGAACGCCGCCGGACGGCGGCGCGACCCACGGGAACGGTCAGGCCTGAGGCGCAGGGGTGACAGGACTTGAACCTGCAGCCTGCGGTTTTGGAGACCGCTGCTCTGCCAATTGAGCTACACCCCTGTGCGGCAACGCTCGCCCCACCCCACCGCGCACGGCCGGGCAGGGGTCGTTTGCCCCACGGCGGACCAGTGTACGGGTAGCGGCACGACTTTCCCAACCGGTCTGCCCATCGCGCGTCGCGAGCCCGGTCAGCGGGCCGTCCGGACGGTCGCCCTGGCCTGCGACAGCACCTTCTCACCGAGGCAGGTGGCGGTCACGTCGAGCCTGGTCAGGCCGTCCTCGGTGACCTCCCGGACCACCGCCGTCACCTCGATCTCGGTGCCCTGGTCGTCGTCCGGGACGACCACCGGCCGGGTGAAACGGACGCTGTAGTCGACCACCGCGTCGGGCGCGCCGGCCCACTCGGTGACCGCCCGGCCGACCAGCGCCATGGTGAACATGCCGTGGGCGATCACCCCGGGCAGGCCCACCTTGGTGGCGGTCCGGTCGCTCCAGTGGATCGGGTTGAAGTCGCCGGAGGCGCCGGCGTAGCGGACCAGGTCCGCCCGGGTCACCCGGAAGGTCTTCGCGGGCAGTTCCATCTCAGCCCTCCCCCCGTACGACGATCTTGGACCAGACGGTGACCACCGGCTCGCCGGCGGCCGTGCTGACGTCGGTGCGGGTGGTCAGGAAGCCGTGCCCGCCGCGGGAGGTGATGTCCTCCACGGTGTTCACGCAGACCAGCTCGTCGCCGGCCACCACCGGCCGGGTGTACGCGAAGCGCTGGTCGCCGTGCACGACGCGGCTGTAGTCGACCCCCAGCGCCGGGTCCTCGATGATCTGCCGGCTGGCGGCCATGGTGATCACCACGGGGAAGGTCGGCGGGGCGACCACGTCCGGGTGGCCGAGCGCGCGGGCGGCCTCCGGGTCGTGGTGGGCCGGGTCGGTGGCGCCGATCGCCGTCGCGAACTCGCGGATCTTCTCTCGGCCCACCTGGTACGGGGCGGTCGGCGGGTAGCTCCGGCCGACGAAGGACGGGTCCAGGGACATGCCGCGAACCTACACGCAGAACGCGAACGCCGATCTGCGCGGTCGGCGGCGGCGGGAGGCCGCGCCATGCCGTACAGATCGGCGCTCGGAGGTGCTGTGGACCGGGCCGGCGGGGCCGGCCGCAGGTCAGCGGGTCTCGCGGTGGACCGTGTGCCGGCCGTCGCGCGGGCAGAACTTCTTCAGCTCGATGCGGTCCGGGTCGTTACGACGGTTCTTGCGCGTGATGTAGTTGCGCTCCTTGCACTCCACACACGCCAAAGTGATCTTCGGCCGGACATCGGTCGCCTTCGCCACGGCGGAGTGCCTTCCTCGCTACGGGTAACAACTACGGCGCATCAGCCTACGCGCTGACTACGCGGACATGCAAAGTGGGCGCCAGTGGCGCCCGTCCTACCGACCACCGGGAGCACGCCCGGAGGACGAGAGTAGCGGTGGCCGGACTTGAACCGGCGACACAGCGATTATGAGCCGCTTGCTCTGCCATCTGAGCTACACCGCCGCGGTGGGTCCAGCTGAACCCTCGAGCCCCCTTACGGAATCGAACCGTAGACCTTCTCCTTACCATGGAGACGCTCTGCCGACTGAGCTAAGGGGGCCTGCGCGATCTCCCCGGGGGGTGACGCGCAGGGGTAAGACTACACGGCCCCACGCCGGAGGTGAAATCGGATCCCCCGCCCACCCCGCACCGGGCCGTTCCCCCAGGTCAGGGCACCACACGCAGGCGCGGCAGCTCGCCCGCGGTGATCGTTTCCGGGTCCACCTGGGCGCCGAACCAGGCCTCCAGCCGCTCGTACGGCAGCGGGCGGCTGAACAGGAAGCCCTGCCCGATCTCGCAGCCGATGTCCTGGAGCAGTTCCAGGGTCAGCTCGCTCTCCACGCCCTCGGCCACCACGGCGAGCCCGAACTGCTGGGAGAGGGTGACCACCGCGTTCACGATCGCCAGGTCACCCGGGTCGGTCGCCATGCCCTGCACGAACGAGCGGTCGACCTTGACCTCGTGCACCGGCAGCCGGCGCAGGTGGGCCAGGGACGAGTCGCCGGTACCGAAGTCGTCCACCGAGAGCCGTACGCCGAGGTCGCGCAGCCGGCGCAGGGTGGGGATGGGCCGGTCGGTGCCGTCCAGCACCCCGGACTCCTTGATCTCCAGGGTGAGCCGCTGCGGCGGTACGCCGTACTCGTCGAGCAGTTCGGCGACCCGGGCCGGGAAGTGCTGGTCGGTGAGCGTACGGGCGGAGAGGTTGACCGCGACGGCGAGCGGCTGGCCGCCGGGCGCCCAGTCGCGGCTGCGCCGCAGCCCTTCCCGGAGCACGAACTCGGTGAACCGGCCGAGCTGGCCGGTGTGCTCGGCCACCGCGACGAAGTCCTCCGGGGCGACCGTGCCGTGCGCCGGGTGCTCCCAGCGGGCCAGGCACTCCACCCCGACCAGCCGGCGGTCCCGCAGCGTGACCTTCGGCTGGAAGTAGACCTCCAGCTCGCCGTCGTCGAGCGCCCGCCGCAGGTCGCCGGCGAGGCCGAGCCGGCGCAGCGACCGGGACTCCAGCGCCGGGTTGAACAGCTGCACGCTGCCCGGCACCGACTTCGCCGCGGTCGCCGCCAGGTCGACCCGTTGCAGCAGGGAGGCCGCGTCGCTGCCGTGATCCGGGTGCACGGCGACGCCGACCGCCGTGTCGACGTCCAGGGTGAGCCCGTCGAAGACCATCTCGTCGCGGATCTGCTCCCGCAACTGGGCAGCGAGTTCGAGGGCCGCGTCGACGCTCTCCAGCCGCAGCGTCACCAGGAACTCGTCGCCGCCGGCCCGGCCGACCAGGGCCGCCGACGGCGCGGAGGCCCGCAGCCGCTCGGCGACCTCGGCGAGCACCTTGTCGCCGGCGGCGTGGCCGAGCGACTCGTTGACCTGGCGCAGGCCGTCGACGTCGAAGAGCAGCAGCGCCACCACCTCGCCGGGTGCCCGGATCCGGACCGACTCGTCCAGCGCGCCGACGATCCGGCGGCGGTTGGGCAGCTTGGTCAGCGCGTCGTGGTAGGCGTCGTGGCGCAGCCGGTCCACCAGCCGCGAGTTCTCCAGAGCGACCGCGGCGTGCGCCGCGACCGTCTCGAAGATGGGGATGTCACCCGGGCTGAAGTGGCCGACGTCGCTGAGCCGGTTGGCGACCTCCAGGGTGCCGATGACCGCCTGGCCGGAGCGGAGCGGCACCACGACGACATCCTTGATCTTGCCGTCGCTCAGCGTCCGGCGCGCCTCCTGGGCGCCGTCGAAGGCCCGGCCGACAGCGATCGTCCGGCCCTCGGCCGCGGCCTGCTCGCGGAGGGTGGCCGGGGTCGGCACGACGTCGAGCAGGCCCGGGTCGTCCACCCGGGCGGTGAGCAGGACCTCCGGGTGCCGGCCCTGGGCGGGCAGCCAGAGCGTCGCGTACTCGGCCTGCATGAGGGCGCGCACCCGGCCCAGCAGCGCGTCGACCAGGCTGCCGTCCTGGCCGCGCTCGGCGATCGCCCGGGTCAGGTCGTACATCTCGGCGAGCGTGCGGTGCTGGCGGAAGAACTGGGCGTAGGAGCGGTAGACCAGGACCAGCGCCGCCGCCAGCGCCGCCAGCAGCACCAACGACCACCAGGTGGCGGTCACGGCGATCAGGATGATCAGGCCCATCGAGACGTTGATCGCCGCGGTCAGCAGCGCCGGCGGAGCGGTACGGAGCGCGTCCCGGCCGGCCTGCCACCCCTGCAACAGGGTGTGCACGCCGACCACCGCGGCGAGGCTGACCAGGATCACCGCGGTGACGGCGGCGAAGAGGCTCAGCCAGGTGCCGGGGCCCACCACCCCCATCGGCGGCAGCGCCTGCAGGACCAGCCCGGCCAGCGAGGTGCCCGCCGCCGCCTTGGCGACGTTGAACCAGAACTTGGCCGGTGAGAAGCGGTGCCGGGTCTGGGTGACCACCGACGCCACCGTGTAGATGACCACGACGGTCAGCGGCGGAAGCAGGTACAGCGCGACGACGAGCGGTATCTCGGTGAGCGTCACGCCGAACGACTGGCGCCGGACCACGAAGTTGAGCACCGGGATGCCGACTCCGACCATGACGACCAGCAGCAGGGCCGCCTGCGGCCACTCGCCGACCGCCTCGTCGGCGACCAGCGCGGTCACCGTGGCGCAGACGACGGCGAACAGCGCCAGCGGCCCGGTGATGAGCCAGGCATGGTCGGTCGACCGCCGTCGCGGGCGCTCACGCTGCGCCATGCCGCTCCCCTACAACCGGCGCGGCCTCGGCCGTCAGCCGGTGATGCTCATGGCTCCGTTCAGAGACCGCTGCCGACGGCGGCGTCTCCCGGGCTGACGGTCCAGATGATGTCGCCGGCCAGGTAGGTCGCGGAGTCTCCCGGGCTGATGGTCCAGATGATGTCGGCGGCCTGGTAGTTGCCGGCGACGGCGTAGAGACCGGTGGTGTAGACGATCACGGCAGCGGCAGCAAGCACGAGGAGCGAGCCAGCCAGTCGGCCCAGCCATCGACCAGACATGTTTGCTCCTGTCGGGGAAGTGTCACAGGGATGGTGGAGGTTCCACGATCGTGCCACACGAGCGGGCGCACGGAAAAGCCGCGCCAACCCGCCCCGCCCGAGCGTTGACCAGGTTGCGCCGTTCGGGCCACCGCCATCGTCGAGCCGGCCCAGATCACGGGGGTCGCGGGTCACCGGCCACTTCGCACCCTGCGGATTACGACCTTCACGGCAATCCGTGGCAACTGCTTGATCGACTCGTACCCGACGGATCGGTTCACACCCCGCCATACCATCGGCTTCCCCACACGACGGTACGTCAGCGCGGCGGGCACATCGACCACCATACATCGTCCGCTCCCCGACGCCAGCACCCCGCCACCCTCCGTTGCGTAACCGCCGCCGAGCCACGGAACCCGCCGGCCCCGCACGCGACCGGATCGCGGCGGGCACCCGGGAAAAGTTCTTCCGGTCTCCTGTCACACCCGCGCGGTGCGGCGGGTCAACGCGGTGAGGAAGTCAGTCAGCCGGGGTCACCGGCATCCGCACGATGAGGAGCAGCGCCATGTCCACCAGCTACGTCGTCGTCACCGTCCTGGCCGCCGCGATGGTCGGCTTCTCCGCCGCCTCGGTGTTCCTGGGCGCCAAGTGGGTAGTGGAGCCGCTCGCCGACTACGGCGTGCCCCGCTCGTGGTGGCCCTGGCTGGGCGCCGCCAAGGCCGCGGGCGCCCTGGGCCTGCTGGTCGGCCTGGTCGTGCCGGTCGTCGGGGTGCTGGCCGGGGTCGGCCTGGCGCTGTACTTCACCGGCGCGGTCGTCACCGTGCTCCGGGCCCGGTCGTACGCGCACGTCCCGTTCCCGCTGCTGTACGCGGCGCCGGTGGTCGGCTCGCTGGCCCTGTTCGCCGGCTGAGGGGCCGGCACGTTGGCAGCGGCCTGCCCGGCCGGCCGGGGCCGGGCGGGCCGGCGCGCGGCCGTCGACCGACCCCCGCGACCGTCGGGTGGCCGCCGCAACCGTACGGCGGCCCACCTCACCGGGTGGCCGCGGCCGTCTCGTCGTCCCCGGTCCTGCCGAGGTCGACCGCCGACGGGGCGGACCGGGCACCGGGTCGGGCCGCGCGCCGTCGCGCGTCGACGACGAGCACCGCGAGCGCGACCAGGGTCAGCAGTCCACCGACGAGGGCGAGCAGCCGCGGACCGGGGCCGGGCAGCAGGGCGCCGCCGAGCACCGACCCGCCGGCGATCCCGACGTTGAACGCGGTGCTGACGCCGGCCGAGGCGATGTCGGTGCTGCCGGGGGCGAGTTGCAGCATGCGGCTCTGCACAGCGGTGCCGAACGCCGCGTAGGCGAAGCCGACGCCGGCGAGCAGGACCACTGTGGCGGGTCGCAGTGTGCCGAGCGCGTACAGGCCGAGCAGGGCGGTGGTGCCGACGCCCAGCGGCACCAGCAGCGACCCGATCGGGTGGGCGTCGAGGGTGCGGCCCACCAGGATCGTGCCGACCACGCCGGTCGCGCCGGAGACGAACAGCAGGGGCGCCAGCGCGGCGTCGGCGAAGCCGCTGACGTCGAGCAGCAGCGGCGTGACGTAGGTCTGCAAGGTCATGAAGCCGCCGATGCCGACGGCGGTGGCGACCAGGAGCATCAGGAAACGGCGACCGTCCGGCGCGGTGCCCCGGGCGGCGCCGCCGGCCGCCGGGGCGTACGACGGGATCAGCGCGACGACCACGGCGGCGATGGCCGCGCCGACGGCGGCCAGCACCGCGAACGCCGCGCGCCAGCCGGCCTGCTGTCCCAGCCAGGTGCCGGCGGGGACGCCGAGCACCGGGGCGAGCGCCGCGCCGACCGCGAACAGTGCCACCACCCGGCCGCGCACGGCGACCGGGAAGAGGCCGGTCACCGCGGGCGAGACGATCGACCAGAACAGGGCCTGGGCGAGCGCGGTGACGATCCGGGCGCCGGCCAGCACGGTGTACGTCGGGGCGAGCGCGGCCACCAGGTTCGCGGCCGCGAACAGCCCCAGCGTCGCGCCGAGCAGCGCGCGGCGGGGGATCCGCCGGGTCAGCCGGGCCAGCGGTACGGACGCCAGCACGACCACGACGGCGTAGCCGCTGACCAGCAGACCCACCTGCGAGCGCGACCGGTCGAGATCCGGCGCCATATGGGTGAGCAGGCCGATCGGCAGCAGCTCGGTCGTGATGAACGCGAACGCGGCGAGGGACAGCACGACCAGCGCCGCCCAGGCCCGGCGCGGCGAAACCTCCGGCGCCAACTCCCACCCCTTCCGTCGCGGTGTCACGTCACCGGCCCGCGTCGCCTCGGGCTCACTGGGCAGTGCCGGCGAGCAGCCAGCGCCGGACGGGAATCTCCAGCAGCACCCGGCCACCGCCCCCGGCGGCCCGCTGCCGGACGTCCCATCCCCCGTACTTGCCGGCGAACGCCGCGACGACCCCGGTCGGGAAGTCGCCGCGGTGCACCTGGGCGACGCCCTCGGCGACGACGGGACTGGTGCCGTCCTCCAGGGCCAGGGAGACCCGCGGGTCGGCCAGCACGTTGCGGACCTTGACGCTGCGATCGTCGCAGCCGATCCACCAGGCGCCGTCGGCGTAGACGAACCAGACCGGCGTCACGTGGGGCGAGCCGTCGCGACGCAGGGTGCACAGCCACACGTTCAACTCGTCGGCCAGCCGGACCTCCACGCCGGGCGGAAGACGTGTCGGGACAGGTCGGGTCACCCGGACAGTTGACCACATCAGCAACGGCCGGCCGCGGGCGTCAGGACACGGGCAGGCCGGCCAGGCCGGCGGCCAGGCCGAGCGCGGCGCTGACGCCGAGGACGCGCAGCACCGACCAGCGGAGCCCGAAGACCAGCACCGCCGAGATCGCGGCGATGGCCAGCGGCACCGGCCGCCAACTGGTCAGCACGGGCAGTTCGAGGTGCAGCGGGCCGGTCGTCACCAGGTGCTGCCGGGCGAAGAGGGTGTGCGCGGCGAAGTAGAGGCCGAGGTTGGCGATGACGCCGACCACCGCGGCGGTGATCCCGGTCAGCGCGGCGGACAGCGTGTGGTTGCCCCGGAGGCGTTCCACGTAGGGCGCGCCCAGCAGGACGAAGAGGAAGCACGGCACGAAGGTCACCCAGGTCGTCAACAGTGAGCCGACGACGCCCGCGACCCAGGGATCGAGGCTGCCCGGATTGTGGTACGCGCCCAGGAACGCGACGAACTGCACGACCATGATCAGCGGGCCGGGGGTGGTCTCGGCCAGCGCCAGTCCCCGGACCATGTCCCCGGCCGTCAGCCACCCGTACTCCTCCACCGCTCGCTGCGCGACGAACGCGAGCACCGCATACGCGCCGCCGAACGTCACCACGGCGGTCCCGGAGAAGAACAGGCTCTGCTGGGTGTAGACGCTCCCGACCCCGGTCAGCGCCGCCACCGCGGCGACCGGGACGAACCAGGCGAGCAGGCCGACCACCAGGACCGTCAGGGCACGCCGAGCGGTCGGCCGGCCATGGTGCAGCGCGTCGTCCGAGATCAGCGGGGCGGGACCGGCCGTCCCGCCGGAGCCGTGGCCGGCGGAGGTGAGGTACGCCGGGCGCCACCGGTGGACCGCCCACCCCGCCAGCGCGGCCAACGCCACGACGATCGGGAAGGGCACCCCGAACACCGCCAGGGCGGCGAACGCGGTGACGGCGAAGCCGAGCAGGACCGGGTGCGCCAGGGCGCGGCTGCCGACCCGCCACACCGCCTGGGCGACGATCGCCACCACCGCCGGCGCCAGGCCGGCGAACAACGCCGTCACGATCCGGGTGTCGCCGAACCCCACGTACAGCGCCGACAACGCCAGCAGGGCCACGACGCCGGGCAGCACGAACAGGATCCCCGCGATCAGGCCACCCCGCAGCCCGTTGAGCAGCCATCCCACGTAGATGGCGAGCTGCTGGGCCTCCGGGCCGGGCAGCAGCATGCAGTAGTTCAGGGCGTGCAGGAACCGCCGCTGCCCGATCCACCGGCGCTCGTCGACCAGGTGGCGCTGCATCACGGCGATCTGCCCGGCCGGGCCGCCGAACGTCTGGAGCGAGATCGAGAACCAGGCGCGGACCGCCTGCCCGAACGGCACCACATCCCGTACCGGAACCGCCGGCGCCGCCGGCGACCCCGGCGAAACGTCGGCTCCGACTCCCGTCACATCCGCCATGCCGGCAGTCTCCGGCAATATCTATCGGCTTAGTAGGTAATTCCACGGTGCGGGACGGTGACCCATGCTTGTGCGGTCAGGCGTCGGTGAGCGCGGTGAGGAGCGCCGTGCGGACGGCACGGTCGCGTTCGGCACGGGCGGGGTGCCACGGGCACGCGATATTCAAGGCGACGACGCGGCCGGTCGCGAGCACCCGCTGGACTGCCCGTAGGACCGCGTCAGTGGACGGCCCGCCCGACGCTGGAAACCGCAGGTCTTGCAGTTCGTCGGCGTCGACGACATCGACATCGACATGCAGGACGATGGGTCCTCCGGGTAGGACCACGTCGTCGACCTCATCGACGGTTCGCCGCACCAGCCTGCTCTGGGCCAGGTATGCGACCTCGGCCGGATCCAGGTCGCGCGCGTCCACGAGGATGGCCCGGTCCTCGGCGATCGGACGCAGGCCGAGAGGCTTGGCCAGCAACTCGTCGTGCGCGCCCATGGCCAGACGCAGTGCCAGACCGCCGAGGTATCCCGACGTCGAGGTTTCCAGGGTGTGCACGTCACCGTGCGCGTCGAACCACACGACGCCGGGCTCGGCGCCAGCCCGCTGAACGCCGGCGATTGTTGCCAGGGCGACCAGGCAGTCACCGGAGACAACGGTCGGTACCGCGCCCCCGCGGGTATGCTCCGCCACGGCGGCGGCGACGGCGTCGTACAGCACATTGAGGCGCTGCCAGACAGTCCCGTCCGGTAGCGCGGCCTCGACGGTCACAGTGTCGGCGCCGGACACCGGGAGACTGTCGTCAGCCAGCCGCTCGTCCTGGTGGTACGGCACGTGAATAATCGTCACCACCGCAGGATATTCACGCGCATGGCGCTGACCACGTCCACCACGACGCGTGTGACGGCCAAACCCGGGCCTGGCTGCACGTCATCCGGCTATCCGCCCCGCGCCGCATCAGCTGCAGGCGGTACGGAAGCCGACCAACGCGGGCCAACGGCCGGCTCAGGGCTTCCGTCTGCCGCGCCAGTCCAAACCCCGGATCGGCTCGCCCCCGGCCCCGTGTCCCACAGCCACAGGCCGTCTCAGCGGCCCAGGCAACGCCGTCGACAACCCGAGCATCGAACGAGCAACCCGGCTTGATCAACCCGCCCACGGTATGCCCACGACGACTCGCGACCCGCTGGACTCAGCCGGACCCAGCTAGCTCAAAGACAACGGCCCCTGATCAGCATCTCTGCTGGTCAGGGGCCGTTGGCGCTCCTGGTGGCGGGTAGAGGATTCGAACCTCTGTAGCTTTCGCGACGGATTTACAGTCCGCTCCCATTGGCCGCTCGGGCAACCCGCCAGGGCACCCCACCGCGTCGCGACGCGGCAGCGAGAGCAAGGATAGCGGCTCCCCCCGGCACAGGTGCAAGCGGGTACCGTCAGGGGGTCGTACCGCTGGTCAGCGGGGGACACAGGACCACAAACCGCCGGACAGCAGGAGCATGAGCATGGCAGCGAACCCGTCGTTCGACATCGTGAGCAAGGTCGACCGGCAGGAGGTCGACAACGCCCTCCGCCAGGCCGAGAAGGAGCTCGCGACGCGGTTCGACTTCCGGGGCACCGGCGCCGAGATCTCCTGGTCGGGCGAGGAGGCGATCAGCCTCCAGGCCGAGACCGAGGAGCGGGTGCGGGCCGCGCTGGAGGTCTTCAAGGAGAAGCTGGTCAAGCGGAACATCTCGCTCAAGTCGCTGGACGCCGGTGACCCGCGTTCCTCCGGCAAGGTGTTCAAGATCGACTGCAAGGTCATCCAGGGCATCGACTCGGACAAGGCCAAGGCGATCAGCAAGAAGATCCGCGATGAGGGCCCGAAGGGCGTCCAGGCCCAGATCCAGGGCGACCAACTGCGGGTGACCGGCAAGAAGAAGGACGACCTCCAGGCCGTCATCGCCCTGCTCAAGGGCGAGGACTTCGGGGTCGCCCTGCAGTTCACCAACTACCGGTAAGGCCCGCGCTTCGTCGCAGGTCGGCTCGTACCGACCCGCTGCCCGGGCAAAGGCCGCCGCCGGTTGCCGTCATTGGTGAGCGTCGCCCTCTGACGGCCTGGCGGCGGCCTGGCTCCGAGCTTCGTCAGCGAGCCTGTGCGCCGGGCCGCCCTCCCCACTCGACCAAACAGGAGCGTCCACATCGCCGGCAGCCGGCCTGCCGTGTCCGCGAATTGCTCGACACTCGCGTCCCGTCTGAGGCCCGACATGATCCTCAAGGCGCTTCGCGGAGCCCCCTCACCGTCCGCGACGGGGGCGCGCGCATCGCGGCAGAGCAGTTCGGTTTGTTGGGGCCATCGTCGGCTCCTACGATCGCCCGATGGTCGACGTCGTGATCTCTCCCGTACTGCCCGTGGACGTGGGAGAGATCCTCACCCTCCAGCGGGCCGCCTACGTCACCGAGGCCCAGCTCTACAGCGATGCCTCGCTGCCCGCTCTGACTCAGACGTACGACGAGCTGGCCGCCGAGCTCGGGTCGGATCTGGCGCTGAAGGCGACGCTGGGGCACCGCATCGTGGGCTCGGTCCGCGCTCGTCTCGAGGGGTCGGTCCTGCATATCGGCCGCCTCGTGGTTGCGCCGGATCTCCAGGGCCGCGGCATCGGCACGCGGCTGCTGACCGCTGTTGAGCGCGAGGCAGCCGGTAAGGCGGACCGCTACACGCTGTTCACCGGCCATCTGAGCCGCGCCAACATCCGCCTCTACGAGCGGCACGGCTACACCGAGGTTCGTCGGGTGCGGTTGACGTCCGACGTGGTGCTGGTCCACCTCGAAAAGCCGGCGGACAGGTAGCGACAGCAGACAGTGGTCGTCGACGACCCGGCGGGCGTCGTCGCCACCGGCCATCGTGCGGAACACCGGTCGGCGGCGACGGCCCGGCTCACGGGTTGAGCAGCACCTTGATCGCCCGACGTTCGTCCATGGCCCGGTAGCCCTCGGCGGCCTGCTCGAGCGGGAGGGTGAGGTCGAAGACCTTGCCCGGGTCGATCTCACGGCGGCAGATCAGGTCGATCAGCTCGGGCAGGAAACGACGCACCGGGGCCGGGCCGCCGTGCAGGTGCACGTGGGAGAAGAACAGCTCCTCGCCGGGCACCTCGACGCCGTGTGCCACGCCGACGAAGCCGACGTGGCCCCCCGCCCGCGTGGAGCGGATGGCCTGCATCATCGACTCCTGGGTGCCGACCGCCTCGATGACCGAGTGCGCGCCGAGCCCGTCGGTGAGGTCCTTGATCCGCGCCACGCCCTCGTCACCGCGCTCGGTGACGATCTCGGTCGCACCGTAGTGGGCCGCCAGCTTCTGGCGGGGCTCGTGCCGGCTGACCGCGATGACGCGTTCCGCGCCGAGGCGCCGGGCCGCCAGCACGGCGAGCAGACCCACCGCACCGTCACCGACGAACGCGACGGTCTTGCCCGGGCCCACCTCGGCGGCCACCGCGCCGAACCAGCCGGTGCCGAGTACGTCGGAGGCCGCGAGCAGGTCCGGGACCAGGTCGTCCGCGGGCATCTCGGGCGTGGCGACCAGGGTGCCGTCGGCCAGCGGGACGCGCAGGTACTCGGCCTGGGCGCCGAGTCCGCCGACCGGCTCCCGTTGCAGGCAGGAGGACTGGTAGCCGGCCCGGCAGATGGGGCAGGTGTTGTCGGAGGCGAAGAAGGAGCCGACGACGAACTGGCCGGGCTTGACGTTCCTAGCTCGCTGCCCACCTCCTCGACCACACCGACGTACTCGTGGCCCATCGGGGACGGCCCGTTGACCGCTTCGATGCCGCGGTACGGCCACAGGTCCGAGCCGCAGACGCAGGTGGCGGCGAGGCGGATGACGGCGTCGGTGGGGAGGAGGATCCGCGCGTCCTCGCGCTCCTCCACCCGGACGTCGCCGGGGGCGTGCAGGACGGCACCACGCATGGGGTCTTCCTTTCGATCCGCGGTTCGGCCGGGGCACGGCCCACCCTTCCGGCTTACCCCGGCCAGGCCGTGGGACACAGCGCCCGGTACGGCTGCTACCGCACCACCCGGCTTCCGTCATCGGGGTTGCATCCGGTACCCGGGTACAGGCTTACCGTCGGGGCATGAGCGGACACCACCTCACCACGGACGACGCCTGGGTGCCGGCTGCGTGCACCCTGCCGACGGCCGAACGGCCGCTGCGGCTCGCCGAGTTCACCGAGTTCCTCCGTACCGCGGTGCGGGGCGTCGACCGGCCGTCGGCCCGGCACCTGCGGCTGCGGCTCGACGGCTCGGCGCGGGTGGAGCAGGCGGCGCGGGACCTCATCGCCCGCGAGTCGTCCTGCTGCTCGTTCTTCACCTTCGACCTCGCCCGGTCCGGCCCGGACGCGCTGACGCTGGAGGTCCGGGTGCCGGCGGCGTACGTCGAGGTGCTCGACGGCCTGGCCGCGACGGCGGACGCGCGGTGAGCGGGGCCAGGCTGCGCAGCGGTCAACTGGCCGAGGCGGCCGGCGTCAACCCGCAGACGCTGCGCTACTACGAGCGTCGTGGCCTGCTCGCCGCCCCGCGGCGGTCCCCCGGCGGGCATCGGCTGTATCCGGCCGAGACGGTCACCCTGCTGCGGGTGATCCGTACCGCGCAGCGCCTCGGCTTCACCCTCACCGAGGTCGCCGACCTGATCGACGCCGGGCGGCACCACCACGGCGGCCGCCCGGACACCGGCCTGCGGGCCCGGGCCGTGCGGAAGCTGGCCGAGGTGGAGCGGAAGCTGGCGGACCTGACGGTCATCCGGGACACGCTGCGGGCGGCCGTCTCGGCCGGCTGCGACGACCTCGTCGCCTGCGCCGGCAGTTCCCGCTGCCCGCTGCCCTTCGCCGACGGCAGCGACCGGGGCGGTGCCCACTGACCGGCCATCCGGGTCAGCCGGCGAAGATCAGCAGCAGGATCACCGTGAGGATCGCGCTGATCAGCAGCGAGCCGAGGCAGCCGACCCGGTTCGAGAAGAAGACGAACATGGTCGCCTTCTACCCGTTCCGGGTCGGCCCCAGACCTCCCGGTCAGGCCGGGATGGGCTCGTCGACGCGTACCGTCGCGGCCTCCGCGCGGGCGATGGGGCCGCCCGGCAGCGCGGCGACCGCGGCCCCGACGGCGACCGCGGCCCCGGCGAAGAGGAACGCCCAGGGCACCCCGCCGGCGTGGTCGACGATCAGCCCGGCGACCGCGCCGCCGGCCGCGCTCGCCCCGACCGACATGGTGACCACCCAGGTGTACGCCTCGTTCAGCATGCTGACCGGCGAGATCCGCCCGACCAGGGTGTTCTCCAGGGTGAGCGCGGGCGCGATGGTGGCACCGCCGATCACCAGCGCGGTGCCCAGCGCGGCCGGGGTGGGCATCAGCGCGAAGACGGCGAAGCTGGCCGCCACCGCGCCGAGCAGCCAGGCGAACTGCCGGGTCATGTTGGGCGACGGCCGGCGGACGCCGAACCAGAACCCACCGGCGGCGCTCCCGATGCCCCAGACGGCGAGCAGCACCCCGGCCAGGCTGTCCGGGTCGTCGGCGGTGTAGCCGGTGGCGAAGGCCGGCACGATCACACCCGCCGCGCCGAAGGCGATGCCCAGGCTGGCCACGCAGAGCAGCAGCGCCGGGAAGCCGGCGACGCGCAGCGGGCCGAGGCCGCGGGCCCGGTGCTCGTGCGGGTGCGGACGCCAGCCGCGCATCACCCGGCCGAGTGCCACCGCCGTGGTGCCGACGAGGGTCACCACGGCCGAGCCGACCAACGCGGCCCGGGCGTCGGCGACCAGCACGAACCCGGCCACCAGCAGCGGACCGAGCACGAAGACGATCTCGAACAGGGTGGTCTCCGCGGCCAGCGCGGTGTTGCGCAGGTGGTGCCGGCCGGTGGCGGGGGCGGTCAGGTCGTTCCAGGCGCCCCGGATCGCGGCGGTCAGCGGCGGGTAGGTGGCGCCGGCGACCCCGGCGGCCAGGAAGATCATCGACAGGTTGCCACCGCCGGGGCGGGCCGCGCCGAGCAGGCCCAGCAGGGCGAGCGGGTGGGCGACCGCGGTGCCGAGCAGCACCGGGGTGGGGCCGACCCGGTCGGCGATCCGCCCGGCGACCGGGCTGAGCGCGGCGCCGGAGAGGGCGTAGATGCCACCGGCGACCGCGGCGAGCGAGTATCCCCCGGTCACCTGCTCGACCACGAGCAGCAGCGCCAGCGGTGTCATGCCGATCCCGAGCCGGCCGACGATGCCGGTGACCAGCAGCATCGGGGCCCCGGGGATCCGCCAGACGCCCAGGTACTGGCGCAGTGCGGCCACGATCGACCTCCTCGCAGGGGTGTAATGAGTGGAAGACGTTTTGACCCTAACGCTCGGTCGCCCGTCGGAGAAACGGTTTGTGCCCGTACACACGGCTCCGCCCGCACCCGGAGGTCCGGGTACGGGCGGAGCCGGTGGTTCTCAGGTCAACGCTCGAACTGCACCGGGCCGGCGCTGGCGGCCATCCGCTCCAGCCGGGCGACCCGCTCCTCCATCCGCGGGTGGGTGGAGAAGAGCGCCGCCACACCGCCACCCCGGAACGGGTTGTCGATCATCAGGTGGGCGGTGCTGGTGAGCTGCCCCTGAGCCGGCAGCGGCCGGCGCTGGGTGCCCATGTGGATCTTCCGCAGCGCGCTCGCCAGGGCCAGCGGGTCCCGGGTCAGCTGGGCGCCGGAGGCGTCCGCCTGGAACTCCCGGCTCCGGCTGATGGCCAGCTGGATGATCGTCGCGGCGATCGGGCCCAGGATGATGGTGAGCAGCAGCACGGCCGGGTTCGGCGAGTCCTCGTCGTCCCCACCGCCCAGCGGGATGAACCAGGCGATGTTCGCCAGCGTGGTGATGATGCCGGCCAGGCCGGCGGCCACGCTGGAGATGAGGATGTCCCGGTTGTAGACGTGCGACAGCTCGTGTCCGATCACGCCACGCAGCTCGCGGTAGTCGAGGATCTCGGTGATCCCCTGGGTCACGCAGACCGCCGCGTTCTGCGGGTTGCGCCCGGTGGCGAACGCGTTCGGCTGCGACGTCGGGCTCACGTAGAGCCGCGGCATCGGCTGCCGGGCCTCGGTGGCCAGCTCGCGGACCATCCGGTAGAGCTCGGGGAACTGCGCCTCGGTGACCGGTTGCGCCCGCATCGAGCGCAGTGCGAGCTTGTCCGAGTAGAAGTAGGTGAAGCCGTTCATCAGCAGGGACACGACGACGGCGATGACCAGTCCACCACTGCCGCCGAACCAGTAGCCCACCGCCAGGATCAGCGAGGTGAGCAGGCCGAGCAGCGCGGCGGTCTTCAGACGGTTGTGATGCACGTTCGCTCCTTCGGTGCACGGATCGCGAGGATCCGCTGACCGGTTCAACAACCCGGTACCCGTCAACCATCCGTCTCATGGCTGTGAGTTGCCTGGGACGTCCGGAGTGCCCGCCCCCCGATTGCCGCCGGCGAGACCAGGAACACCCCGACCTGGCTGTTCTCCACCCGGCTGGCGGTGCCCGGGTACTGCCTGCCACTGCACCCCGGCTTCATCGTGGCGCTGCCGGCACGAAGGCGGAGGCCGGCGCGTTCACACCCCACTCGTTCATCGCGTCGAGCACCGGACGAAGCGTCCATCCCAGGGCGGTCAGCTCGTACACGACGCGAGGCGGGATTTCGGCGTAGGAGGTGCGGGTGACGATGCCGCGCGATTCGAACAACCGTAGACGGTTTGTCAGGGTGTGAGCACTGATGCCTGGTAGTGCCTCACGGAGTTGGCCGAAGCGCTGGGGGCCGTGCATGAGTTCTCGGAGGATGAGCGTCGCCCACGGGCCGTCGAACAGCATCAGGAAGCGCGCTACGCCGCACTCCGGCAGCTCAACCTCGTTCGTCATGCCAGTGAAGGTACCTCATTAGTGCAGTTGACGTAACTGCTGCATCGTATGCACTAATGGGTGCATGACCTACATCGTTCACGGCGCCACCGGCGCCCAGGGCTCGCCCGTTCTCGCTGCTCTTCGTGCCGCCGGCAAGCGGGCGATCGCTGCCGTGCGTCACACCGGCGACCTTGCGGACAGGGGCGATGCGGTAGCGGTCGATCTTGCCGACGCCGCGTCCCTTACGGCTGCCTACACGGGTGCGGATGGCGTCTTCGTTCACCTGCCGCTCGGTGCACCCGGCCAGGGCAGCGCGCAGGCCGAGGCGGTCGCCGCCGCCGTCGCGACCGCCCGGCCGCAGCGGGTCGTCATCTCCACCAGCGGGCAGATCGTCGACCAGCCAGGAACGCTACTGCAAGCGGCAGACGACAGCCCGATCGTCACGCTGATTCGCAAGGTCACCGACACCGGCGTGTCCACCGCCGTCGTCGCACCGCGCTTGTACCTGGAGAACCTGCTGCTGCCCGTGGTGGCCGGGCCCGCACGCGAGGACGGTGTGCTGCGCTACCCGCTGCCGGAGGTGTTCCCGGTCTCGTGGAGTTCGCACCTGGACGTCGCCGAGGTCGTCGTCCGCCTGCTCACCGACACCAGCGTCACCGGCACCGTCGCGGTCGGACACCTGCCGGGTTTGACCGGTCCCGACCTCGCCACGGCGTTCGCCGAGCACCTCGGCCGCGACGTCCGCTTCGAGGCCATCACCCCGGACATGTTCGGCGACCTCATCACCCCGATGTTCGGCCCTGCCGCGGCTCCGGTCGTCGGCCTCTATCAGGCCCTGAACACTCAGAACGGCAACACGATCGGCGAGGACAACAGCGCCCAGAAAGCGCTCGGCCTGTTCCCGCGCCCGGTCACCCGATGGCTCGCCGACCTGGGAGTCTGACCCGAGCGGTCAGGTGGATCGCGCCCCGCATCGCACCCGGGCGGAGTGCGATGCGGGGCAAGCCTTCTCACTCGGCGACGTTCCATGGAGGCGTTGTCCCCGCTGACGTACACGCTGGGATGGCCCCGGGCCGTGAGCAGGAAGCCGACTACGTCGCCCGCGACCGCCTCGCCGCCCTCCGGCCCATGGAGAGCGGGTAGCCCCGTGACGGTGACGACGGTGCCGTCCGGGGCGGTGATCGTCGCCTCCTCCCAGAACTCCAGCCTGCGAGCCGTTCCACCGAGACGCCCAGCGCCGCTGACGGTGGTCAGCACGAGCGGGACACGCGTGAGGAACTGCCGGCCGGCGTGGGTCGAGGTTGTCGTCGTGCTCGTCGTGGGACAGCAGCACGGCGTCGATGTGCCCGACCTCGTCCGGTGTCACGGGCGACGGCGTCGGTCTTGAACTGAGCCGAGGGCTGGGCCCTGCCGAGGGGGCGCCCGCGAGGGCGCCTCAGCGGGCGGCGACGTCGAGCACGAGCTGCGGGGCGAAGCCGATCACCACGGCCACCACGGTCGCCACGACCAGCACCGCGCCGACCGTTCGCGTCCGCACGACGGGAACCTCCCCTGCCGGGGCGGCGGCGCCGGTCGGGGCGGCGGCACCGGCGGTCGGGCCGGTTGGGCCGGCCGCATCAGCATCGGCGGCCGGGAGTGCGGCGGCGGCATCGGTGGTCGGGGCGGCCCAGAGGGTCGCGGTGAGGCGCAGGTAGTAGGCGAGGCCGATCACCGCGTTGACGGCCACGACCACGGCCAGCCAGCCCGCGCCGCCGTCCAGCAGCGACCGGACCACCGTCACCTTCGCGAACAGGCCGGCCAGGCCCGGCGGCAGGCCGGCGAGCCCGACCAGCGCCAGGCCGAGCGCCGCCGCCCGCCACGGGTGCCGCCGGCCCGCCCCGCGCAGGTCGTCCAGCGTGCCGCCGTCCGCGCCCGCCGGGCGCAGCGCCACCACGGCCGCGAAGGCCGCCAGCTCCAGCACCACGAAGAAGACGGCGTACGCGACGGCGGCCGCGTACGCGGCGGAGCGGGCGTCGGCGCTTCGCCCGGCCGCCAGCGCCAGCGCGCCGAGCGGGGCGAGGATGTAACCGGCCTGGGCCACCGAGGACCAGGCGAGCAGCCGGACGGTACGCCGCTGGCGCAGCGCCACCAGGTTGCCGACGGTCATCGTCAGCACCGCGAGCAGGGCGAGCACCGGGCCGGTCACCTCGGCCGGCAGCGCGTACTGGACCACGGCGAGCAGGGCCACCACACCGCCCAGCTTCGAGGCGGTCGACAGGTAGGCCGCCACCGGCAGCGGCGCGCCGTCGTAGGTGGCCGGCGCCCAGGCGTGGAACGGCACCGCTGCCACCTTGAACGCCAGGCCGAGCACCACCAGGGCGACGGCGGCGCCGGTCAGCGGCAGGTCGAGCAGTTCCGGCCGGTCGGCGAAGAGCGCGCCGAGCCGGCCCAGGTGCAGCGCGCCGGTGGCCGCGTAGAGCAGCGCGGCGCCGAGCAACGTCAGGGTGGTGGCGACCACGCTCACCACGAAGAAGGTGACCGCGGCCTCGGCGCTGGCCAGGCTGCCCCGGCGCAGCCCCACCAGGACGTAGAGCGGCAGGGTGAGCGTCTCCAGCGCCACGATCAGCGTGATCAGGTCGGCGGCCGCGCCGAGCACCACGCCGCCGGTCATCGAGCAGGCGAGCAGGAAGGCGTACTCCCCCACCGGCGACTGCCCGGCCCGCAGCGCCGGGCCGGACAGCGCCAGCACGCCGAGGGTGAGCAGCGCGACGACCACGCCGACCAGCGCGGCCCGGCCGCCGAAGACGTACGAGCAGTCCGCGCCGACGCAGAACGTGCGCCGCTCGTCGCCGGCGCCGACCAGCGCCGAGCCGAGCGCGGTGGCGGCCGCGCCCAGGACGGCCGCCGCGACGGTGGCCCGCGGCCGGGCCAACACGAGATCGGTGACCAGCACCAGGACGGCGGTGCCGGCGGCCAGGTACGCCGGCAGCAGCGCCACGCTGTCGACGCTCTGCACCACGCTCATGCCGGCACCCCGCTCCGCTGCGTGCCGCCCTGACGCACCACCGCGCTGAGCCCGATGATTCGCTCGCTCATGCCGGCACCCCATCGGTCCGGACGACCACGACCGGTTCCGCCGGCGCACGCCACGCGCTCATCGCAGCACCTCCACCAGGGCGTCGACCGGGGCCTCGGCGACGCCGAGCACCAGGGTCGGGGCCAGACCGACCGCGAGGGCCAGCAGCACCAGCGGCGCCCACGCGACCAGTTCGGCGCGGGCCAGGCCGGGGGCGAGCCGCCCGACCGCCGGGCTGGGCCGGCCGTGCGTCACCCGGCGCAGCAGCCGCAGGAAGTACGCCGCGGTGAGCGCCCCGCCGACCGCCGCGAGCACGCCCAGGGTGGTCCAGAGCGCCCCGCCGGCCTGAACGGCGGCGACCACCGCGAACGCCTCGCCCCAGAAGCCGGCCAGCCCGGGCAGGCCGAGCGAGGCGACGGCGGCGAAGCCGAGCAGCCCGGCCAGCCGGGGGGCGGTCTCCCGCAGCCCGGACAGCTCGGCCAGCGACCCGGTGTGCGCGCGGTCCTTGACCGCGCCGGCCAGGAAGAAGAGCAGCCCGGTGATCACCCCGTGCGCGACGTTGCCGATCAGCGCGGCCTGGATGCCGGTGCTGGTGAGGGTGGCCACGCCGAGCAGCACGAAGCCCATGTGCCCCACGCTCGAGTACGCGATCAGCCGCTTCAGCTCGTCCTGGGCGAGGCAGACCAGCGCGCCGACCAGGATCGCCGCGACCGCCAGCGCGCCGAGCACCGGCGCGGCCCAGCGGGCGCCCTCCGGCGCCACCCCGACCGCCACCCGGATCAGGCCGTAGGTGCCCATCTTCAGCAGCACGCCGGCCAGGATCACGCTGCCCACGGTGGGCGCCTGGGTGTGCGCGTCGGGCAGCCAGGAGTGCAGCGGCCAGAGCGGGCTCTTCACCGCGAACGCCAACGCCAGCAGGGTGAACGCGGCCAGTTGGGTGCCCCGGGACAGCCCCGCCCCGCCGGTGAGCGCCACGATGTCGGCGGTGCCCGCGGCGGCCACCACGACGTAGACGCCGACCAGCAGCAGCACCGAGCCGAGCAGCGTGTAGAGGGCGAACTTGCGGGCCGCCCGCCGCCGGTCCGCGCCGCCCCAGCCGGCGATGACCGCGTACATGGGCAGCAGGACGATCTCGAAGAAGACGAAGAAGAGCACCAGGTCGAGGGCGAGGAAGGTGCCCAGGATGCCGACCTCGACCACCAGCAGCAGCGCCACCAGCGCCCGGCCGCTGCCGCCCTCGGGCACCCGCCACAGGGTGTACCCGCAGCAGAGCAGGGTGAGCAGGGCGGTCAGCACGACCAGCGGCCAGGAGATGCCGTCCACGCCCAGGTGGAAGCGCAGTTCCAGACCGGGCACCCAGGGCAGGTCGATCCGGTGCCAGGGGCGCACCGCCGGGGCGCTCGGGGTGTAGCCGGACCAGGTGCGGTCGCCGAGCGCCAGCAGCGCCGCGGCCAGCAGGGTGACCGCGGCGGCCACCGTGCCGACCACCCGGGCGGCCCGGTCCCGCGGCGTCGCGGCCACCGCGACCGCGCCGAGCGCCGGCACCGCCAGCACCGCGACCAGCAGGAACTCCCCCAAGCTCATGCCGGCACTCCGCTTCGCTCCGTGCCGACATGAGGCACCACCGCACTGAGCCTGACGATTCGCTCGCTGCACTCGCTCATGCCGGCACTCCGCTTCGCTCCGTGCCGACATGAGGCACCACCGCACTGAGCCTGACGATTCGCTCGCTGCACTCGCTCATGCCGCGGCTCCGATCAGGGCGGCGGCCAGGCCGACCAGCAGCGCGCCGGCCAGCACCCCGGCCGCCGCGCGGGGCAGCGCCGCCCGGTGCAGCGCCGCCAGCCCCCCGCCGAGGCCGACGGCGGCCCGGCCGCTGCCGGTGACCGCGCCGTCCACCACCACCTCGTCGGCGGTACGCACCCCGCGCGCCACCGCGCCGGTGGGGCGTACGACCAGGGCGTGCTGGACGTCGTCGAGCCGGAACGCGCGGGCGAACACCGGCCGCAGCGGGCCCAGCGTGGCGGCCGGGTCACCGGCCGGGTCGCGCCGCCAGCGGGCCCAGGCGAGGCCAGCCCCGAGCGTCAGCAGGGCGAGCGGCAGCAGCACCTCCGGGCCGAGGTGCACCAGCGGCGCCGGCGGCAGCAGGTCCGACGGCCGGTCCGGGGTGGCCGGGGCCACCGGCCGCAGCAGGTCGGTGAACCCGCCGGCGAACCCGGCCAGCCCGAGCAGCGCGGCCGGGACGGCGAGCAGCAGCACCGGCCAGCGCATCACGGCGGGCGGGTCGTGCGGCTGGACGAGCGGGCTGCGCGCCGGGCCGAGGAACGTGCGCAGCAGCAGCCGGGTGGCGTACCAGGCGGTGATCGCGACGCCGGCCAGGCCGGCGAGCCAGAACAGCCAGCCCACCCAGACCGGCGCGGGACCGCCGCCGTGCAGCGCGTCCTCGGCGGCGTAGAGGATGCTCTCCTTGCTGAAGAAACCGGCGAGCGGCGGCAACCCGGCCAGCGCGCCGAGACCGACCACCGTGCACCAGAAGGTCACCGGCATGCCGCGCCGCAGACCGCCCATCCGGGACATCAGCGTGGTGCCGACCGCGTGGATCACCGCACCGGCGGCGAGGAACAGCAGCGCCTTGAACGCGGCGTGGGTGAGCAGGTGGAACAGCGCCGCCGCGGGCGCGCCGACCGCCAGCGCGCCGGTCATGTAGCCGATCTGGGATACCGTTGACCAGGCCAGCACCCGCTTGAGGTCGTCCTGGGCGGTGGCGGCGAGCGCACCGAGCAGCAGGGTCACCACGGCCATCACCCCGAGCACCGCCAGCGCGGCCGGCGCGCGTTCGAAGAGCGGGTAGAGCCGGGTGACCGCGTACACCCCGGCGGCGACCATGGTGGCGGCGTGGATCAGCGCGGAGATCGGAGTCGGGCCGGCCATCGCGTCCGGCAGCCAGGTGTGCAGCGGGAACTGGGCGCTCTTGCCGGCCACCCCGGCCAGCAGCAGCAGGCAGGCGGCGGTGAGCGTGCCGGTCGCGTGGTCGTGGGCCAGCACGTCGGCGATCCGGAAGCTGCCCGCCGAGACGCCGAGCAGCGCGATGCCGAGCAGGAAGCCGACGTCGCCGACCCGGGTGACCAGGAACGCCTTCATCGCCGCGGCGGGCGCCTCGGGCAGCCGGCGGTCGTGGGCGATCAGCAGGTACGAGCAGATGCCCATCACCTCCCAGCCGACCAGCAGCAGGATCAGGTCACCGGCGACCACCACCAGCAGCATGGCGGCGGTGAAGAGGCTGATCTGCGCCGCGTACGGCGGGTAGCGGTGGTCGACGTCGACGTCGTCGTGCGGGCCGCGCTTGAGGTAGCCGATCGAGTAGACCTGCACGGCCAGCGCCACCGCGGCGACCGCGACGGCGACCAGCGCGGCGGCGCCGTCCAGCCGGACGCCGATGGTGACGGCCAACCCGCCCAGGTCGACCCAGCTGCCGGACGACTCCGCCGGCCCGTCGAGGGTGACCAGCAGGGCCACCGCGAGCACGAGCGCGCCGGCCGCGCCGGCCACCCCGAGGGCGATCGCCGCGCGCCGCGCCCGCCCTTCGCCACCGTCGGGCGGCGCGGGTGGCAGCAGCAGGCCGACCAGGCCCGCCACCAGCGGTACGACCGGCAGCAGCGCGCCGAGCAGGGTGGTCGTGGTCACCGCTCCCCCTCGGGGCGCGCGGCGGGGCGGACCCCGGCCTCGACGGCGGCACCGGCGGCGGTGGCCGGCTCGATCGGGCGCTCGGTCAGCGGGACCTCGTCCACGGCGACGCTGGCCCGCAACCGGTAGAACTGGAGCACGATCGCCAGCCCGACCCCGATCTCCGCGGCGGCCAGCACGATCACGAAGAGCGCGAAGACCTGCCCGCCGTGCGGCAGCGCCGCCCGCACGGTGCTGTCCGCGGTGACCAGGACCAGGTTGACCGCGTTGAGCATCAACTCGACGGCCATCAGCACCAGCACCGCGTTGCGCCGGCGCAGCACGCCGTAGACGCCGAGGCCGAACAGCAGCGCGGCGGTGACGTACGGGATGACCGGCCTCACCGCGACGGCCCCCGCTCGGCATGCCCGGCCCGGTCCCGCTCGGCGGGCCGGCCCGCGCGGTCCCGCTCGGCGGCGGGGCGGCCGATGTCGGGGCGGGAGAGGACGATCGCGCCGACCAGCGCGGCCAGCAGCAGCACCGACAGCACCTCGAACGGGAGCACCCAGCCGCGGAAGATCTGGTCGCCCAGGCGTTCCGCGGTGCCCGCCTCGGGCAGCGCCACGGCCGTCCAGCGGTACGCGTCGACCAGCAGGGCGGCCAGCCCCGCCCCGGCCCCGCCGCCGATCAGCGCGGCCGGCCAGCCGGGGCGGTCCAGGTCGTCGGAGGCGCCGATCGGCGCCCGGGTCAGCATCACCGCGAACAGCAGCAGCACCACCACGGCGCCGACGTAGATCAGCACCTGCACCCAGGCCACCAGTTCGGCGCCGAGCACCAGGTAGATCCCGGCCAGCGCACCCAGGCAGACGACCAGGTAGAGGCCCGCCCGGACCAGGTGTTTCGTGCCCACCACCAGCGCACCCGAGCCGACCGCAACCGCGCCGAGGGCGAGCAGCAGCACGTCCGCACCGGTCATGCGCCGGCCCCGGGCTCGGGGCGTACGGCCGGGGCGACCGGCCGGTCGACGGGCGCGGCCGGGACCGCGGCCTTGCGCGCGGCGGCGGTCTCCTCCTTGGCCGGCTCGCCGTTCGGGTCGTGCGCGGGCGGCGGCGGCACGGTGCCCATCCACTGCCCGAGGTGGTCCTTGTCGTGCAGCAGGTCCTTGATGTCGTACTCGGCGTACTCGAACTCGGGCGACCAGTAGAGCGCGTCGAAGGGGCAGACCTCGACGCAGATGCCGCAGTACATGCAGAGCGAGAAGTCGATGTCGAACCGGTCGAGCACGTTGCGCTGGCGGGGGCGGGCGGCGCCGGGCACCGCCACCTCCTCCTTGTGCGAGTCGATGTAGATGCACCAGTCCGGACACTCGCGGGCGCAGAGCATGCAGACCGTGCAGTTCTCCTCCAGCAGCGCGATCACCCCGCGGGAGCGGGGCGGCAGCTCGGGGGCGACGTCCGGGTACTGCTGGGTGGTGGAGCGCCGGGTCATCGTCTTCAGCGTGACCGCCAGCCCCTTGACCAGGCCCGCGCCGGGCACGCCGCGCTCGCCGGTGCCGCCGCCGGCCTCGCTGCGCTCGCTGCGGTCGCTCATGCGGACCATCCTGCCCTGTGCCAGCGGCGCGCGCGACCACCCCCTGCACCCGGTCGGGCGGGGACCGGGTCACCCGCCGCTGCCACCGAGGTCGCCCGGGGCGGGCGGGAGCATCTCGACGCCGAGTTGCTGGAGGACCTGGAACAGCTCGTTGACGCTCCACACGTCGACGATCCGGCCGCTGTCGTCGAAGCGCAGGAAGCTGGCGCCGGAGTAGCTGACCACCCGGCCGGTCGGCGGCACCGGGCCGAACCGGCCGGCCTGGGTACCGGCCGCCCGCCAGTGCACCGCCACCCGGTTGCCGGCCGCCACCAGGTCCACGATCTTGTAGCGCAGGTCCGGGAAGGCCGCCCGGCGGTCCCGGTGCCAGGCCAGGGTGCCCTCCGGTCCGGCGCCGCCGAGCCCCGGGCACTCCGCCGCGACCAACTCGTACGCGGACTCCTCCCGGCCGGCGTTCCAGACGTCGGCGATGAAGCGCCGGGCCGCCGCCTCCACATCGGTCATCCCGGCAGCGTAGTCAGCGGCGGCGGGCCAGCCGCCCCGAGATCCGCGATGATGGGGGCAACCGAGGACACCGGAGGAGACGGCGTGGGCGGCGAATCAGGCGGGACGACCGGCGGCAAGTACGTCGAGCCGGGCGGCGAGTTCACCCGGGACCAGCGCTACATCGCCACCCGGATCACCGCCGACGGGCGGGACGGCTATCCGGTGGAGCCTGGCCGCTACCGGCTGGCGGTCAGCTACGCCTGCCCCTGGGCCAACCGGATGATCATCGTCCGCCGGCTGCTCGGGCTGGAGGAGGTGCTCTCCATGGCGGTGGCCGGGCCGACCCACGACGCCCGCAGCTGGACGTTCGACCTGGACCCGGGCGGGCGTGACCCGGTGCTCGGCATCGAGCGGCTCCAGGAGGCGTACTTCGCCCGGTTCCCCGGCTACGACCGGGGCATCACCGTGCCGGCGATCGTGGACGTGCCGACCGGGCAGGTGGTCACCAACGACTACGCGCAGATGACCCTGGACCTCTCCACCGAGTGGACCGCGTACCACCGCGAGGGCGCGCCGGAGCTCTACCCGGAGCGGCTGCGCGACGAGATCGACGAGCTCAACGCGGCGGTGTTCCGGGAGGTCAACAACGGCGTCTACCGCTGCGGCTTCGCCGGCAGCCAGGAGGCGTACGAGTCGGCGTACCGGCGGCTCTTCGACCAGCTGGACCGGCTCAGCGAGCGGCTGGCCGGGCAGCGCTACCTGGTCGGCGACACCATCACCGAGGCCGACGTGCGGCTCTTCACCACCCTGGCCCGCTTCGACGCGGTCTACCACGGCCACTTCAAGTGCAACCGGAGCAAGCTCACCGAGATGCCGGTGCTCTGGGCGTACGCCCGGGACCTGTTCCAGACCCCCGGCTTCGGCGACACCATCGACTTCGACCACATCAAGCGGCACTACTACGAGGTGCACCGGGACATCAACCCGACCGGGGTGGTGCCGCTGGGGCCCGACCTGGCGAACTGGCTCACCCCGCACGGCCGGGAGGCGCTGGGCGGCCGCCCGTTCGGCGACGGCACTCCCCCGCCACCCCCGCCCCCCGCCGAGCGCATCGACCCCACCCACACCCCCCTCCGCTGAGGGTTCCCAGCCTGTTGATCATGAGGTTGGCGGCGCGATCCGCCGGCGGCGACGCCGCCAACCTCATGATCGACCGAGCGGGGTGGGTCAGAGGGCGACCCGGACGGCGGCGGTGAGCACCAGTTGGGCCAGGGCGGCCGGGACCAGGACCAGCCAGCAGAGCCGCTGCAACTGGTCCTCGCGCAGCCGGGGGAACGCCACCCGCAGCCAGATGACCAGGAAGGACACCGCGAAGACCTTCAGCAGCGTCCAGAGCCAGCCGAGCTGCGCGTCGGCGAACGGGCCGTGCCAGCCGCCGAGGAACAGCACGGTGGTCAGCGCGGCGATCACCACGATCCCGACGTACTCGGCGAGCAGGAAGAAGGCGAACCGCAGGCCGGTGTACTCGGTCAGGTAGCCGAACACCAGCTCCGAGTCGGCGATCGGCATGTCGAACGGCGGGCGCCGGATCTCGGCCAGCCCGGCCACGAAGAAGATGACCATCGCGGGCGCCTGCCAGAGCAGCCACCACGGCTGCCATGCCTCGACGATGCCGGGCAGGCTGAGGGTGCCCGCCGCCATCGCCACCGACGCCGCCGCGAGCACCAGCGGCAGCTCGTAGCCGAGTAGCTGGGCGGCGCCGCGCAGCCCGCCGAGCAGGCTGTACTTGTTGGCCGACGCCCACGCCGACATCAGCACCGCCACCACGCCGACCCCGACCACGGCCAGCACGAAGAAGAGGCCGATGTCCAGCGGCTGCCCGACCAGGTCGCCGGGGCCGAGCGGGATGACCAGCAGGACGAGCAGGTAGGGCACCAGGGCGACGGCGGGGGCCAGCCGGAAGACCGCCCGGTCCGCCTCGGCCGGCGTGACGTCCTCCTTCTGCACGAACTTCACCCCGTCGGCGATGAGCTGCGCCCAGCCGTGGAACGCGCCCGCGTACATCGGGCCGAGCCGGCCCTGCATGTGCGCCATGACCTTGTGCTCGGCCTGCCCGACGAGCAGCGGCAGGGTGAGGAAGGCGACCAGCACGCCGCCCACCCGGATCACCAGTTCCAGCCAGAGCGGCATCAGGCCGTACCTCCGTCGCCGTCGGCCCGCTCGGTCGCGGCCGGCCCCTCCCGGGACGGCCGGTCCGCCGGCGGGCCGGAGCGGGCCGCCCCCGGGCCGCGGCCGCCGGGTGCGCCCGGTAGCGGACCGGCCTCGGCCGTGTCGGCCGGCGGGCCCGCCTCGGTCGCGCCCGGCGCCGGGCCGCCGGCGGGGCGGGCGGTGCGGGCCGGCCGGGTGCCGGGGGCCGGCCGGGCGGGCCGTTCCCGGGCCGGCCGGGCCGGTACGCCGCCGCGCGGGCCCTCGCCCGCCCCGCCGGCGCCGGCCGGTGTCGGCGTGGTGCCCCACTCGCCGGGCGCGGGCACCCCCGGCGGGCGGATCGGCCGGCGGCCGCCACCCGCCTCGGACTCGCCCGGCTCCTTTGCGCCCGGCCACGGCTTGGCCACCCGGGAGGCCAGCACGAACTCCTTGCGCAGCGGGTGCCCCTCGAACTCCGGCGGCAGCAACAGCGGTCGCAGGCCGGGATGGCCGGCGAAGTCGATGCCGAACATCTCGTGCGTCTCCCGCTCGTGCCAGGCGGCACCGGGGTAGACGTCGACCACCGAGGCCACCACCGGCGCCTCGCGCGGTACCCGGGTGCGCAGCAACACCCCGTGCCGGTGGGTGGTGGACCAGAGGTGGGCGACCACCGCGAAGCCCTCGGCAAGTTCGTCGACAGCGGAGAGCCAGTCGAAGAAGTCGCAGGCCAGCTCCGCGTCGTCGCGGGCGGCGCGGAGCGCCTGCGCCCAGCTCGCCGGCGGTACGTCGACGGTGGCGCGGGCGTGCGCCTGACCGCCGGAGACCGACGGGGTGGCCTCGGCGGGCGCGAGCAGCGCCACCACCCGCTGGCCGACCTCTTCCGGAGTCATGCGGCTGATCCTATGGCCTGCTCCGCCGGACGCGCCGGGGCGAGCCGGGCCGCCGGACGGGCACCGGCGGTACGCCCCGCCGACCCCGACGGGGCGATCTGCCGGCTTTGCCCGGCGGCCGGCCGAGCGCCGGGGAAAGATGAGTCTCGTGCGCGCTGTGACTGTGACCCCCGGTACCGCCGGCTCGCTGTCGCTCGTCGAGGACTATCCGGAGCCGGCGACCGACGAGGGCTCGATCCTGGTCGAGGCCCTGGCGGTCGGCATCTGCGGCACCGACCACGAGATCATCGCCGGCCACTACGGCGAGGCCCCGCCCGGCTTCGACCGCCTGGTGCTCGGGCACGAGTCGCTCGGCCGGGTGCTGGAGGACCCGACCGGCACCCTCCAGCCGGGCGACCTGGTGGCCGGGATCGTCCGCTACCCCGACCCGGTGCCCTGCCCGAACTGCGCCGTCGGGGAGTGGGACATGTGCCGCAACGGGCGGTTCACCGAGCACGGCATCAAGGCCCTGCCGGGCTTCGCCCGGGACCGCTGGCGGCTCCCGCCCCGGTTCGCCGTCGGGCTGGACCCGGCGCTGGCCCGGGTCGGCATGCTGCTCGAACCGACCAGCGTGGTGGCCAAGGCCTGGGACCACATCGAACGGATCGGGCACCGGGCCGAGTGGCAGCCGCAGTCGGTCCTGGTCACCGGAGCGGGACCGATCGGCCTGCTCGCGGCGTTGCTGGCCACCCAGCGCGGGCTCGCCGTGCACGTGCTCGACCTGGCCACCGAGGGGCCCAAGCCGGCGCTGGTCAGCGCGCTCGGCGCGACGTACCACTCGACGAAGGTGGACCAGATCGGCTTCGAGCCGGACGTGGTGATCGAGTGCACCGGGGCGCCCACCGTGGTGATCGACGTGATGTGTCAGGCCGCGCCGACCGGCGTGATCTGCCTGGCCGGCGTCTCCAGCGGCGGCCGGACCATCGACCTCGACGCCGGAGCGCTGAACCGCACCCTGGTGCTGGAGAACAACGTGGTCTTCGGCTCGGTGAACGCGAACCGCCGGCACTGGGACATGGCCGCCGAGGCGCTGGCCCGGGCCGACCAGTCCTGGCTGGAGTCGCTCATCACCCGGCGGGTGCCGGTGGAGCGCTACGCCGAGGCGTACACGCCGGGGCCGGACGACATCAAGGTGGTGCTGGACTTCGCCGCCTGACCGGACCGCCCCGGCCGCCACGTCGGGCCGGCGCGGCCGCCACGGCGGGCACAGCCGCTACGCCCGGCACGGTCGGCACCCCGGGCACGGTCGCCACGGCCGGGCCGGCGGCGCGGGTCAGATGCCGGGCAGCCGGCCGTTGCGGAACAGGTCCACGAAGAGCTGGTGGTCCTGCCGGGTCCGGACGCCGTACGCGTGCGCGAAGTCCACCAGGTGGCTGACGAAGCCGTCCTCGTCGGCGCCCACCGCCGCCACGATCGCCTCCTCCGTGGAGTAGTCCACCAGGTCGTGGCTGGACTCGTCGTCGGCCACCGAGTGCATCCGGGCCACCGCCCGGCCCAGGTCGGTCAGCACCCCGGCCAGCTCCTCCGGCTCGTTGACGTCGGACCAGTCCAGGTCGGCCGCGTACGGGGAGACCTCGGCGACCAGTTGCCCGACCCCGTCCAGCTCGGTGAAGCCGAGCCAGGGGTCCGCGTGCGCCTGGAGCGCGCGCTGCGACTCGGCGGTGCGGTGCCCCTGGTGCTGGAAGTAGCCGGCCACCGACTCGTCCCGGATGTGCCGGGCGACCGCCGGCACCTGCGCCTGCTTCATGTAGATGACGACGTCGTTCTCCAGCGCCTGGGTGTGCCCCTCCAGCAGCAGGTTGTACGACGGCAGCCCGGCCGACCCGATGCCCACGCCCTTGCGCAGCACCACGTCCTTGATCCGGGTGGCGACCGGCCGCAGCCGCGCCGAGGACGGCGGCAGGGTGCCCAGGTACTGCTCGAAGGCGGCGCGCACCCGGTCCCGGGTCTCCCGGTCCACCTCGAAGACCCCGTCGCCGAGGGAGAACCGGCGCTCGTAGTTGTCGATGGTGGTCTGGGCGGCGAGCAGGTCCACCCGGGTGTTCAGCCGGGCCTGCTGGAGCACCCGACGCAGCACCCCGTCGGCGGTGTCCAGGGTGATCGAGCCGATCGCGTCGTCCCCGCCGGCCGCGATGGCCCGTAGCTCGGTCAGGTACGACCGGGCGAAGCCGGCCACCAGGTCACCGATGGACCGGTCGGAGAGCGCCTTGCCGTAGCCGAGCAGGGCCACGCTGGCCGCGAGCCGCCGCAGGTCCCAGGTGAACGGCCCGACGTACGCCTCGTCGAAGTCGTTGACGTTGAACACCAGCTGGCCGGAGGCGTTCATGTAGGTGCCGAAGTTCTCCGCGTGCAGGTCGCCGTGGATCCACACCCGGCTGGTCCGCCCGTCGAGGAACCGGTCGTCGGCGAAGTCGCCGAGCTGGTCGGCGTAGAAGAGCGAGGCGCTGCCCCGGTAGAAGGCGAACGGCGAGGCCGCCATCTTGCGGAACTTGCGCCGGAACGCGGCCGGGTCGAGCGCCATCGAGGCGCCGAACTCCTCGGTCAGCACGTCGACGATGTGGGCGGAACGGCGTTCCGCGGAGTCGGTCATGGTGCGCAGGCTAGCCCTCGGCCGCCAGTGCCACGCTCGGCCGAGCGGACCGGGCCGGTGGGCTGGTCCGGCAGGTCAGGACGCCGGTGGGCGGACCGGCGGCGCGGTGAGCGACTCGACCGGACGCGGCGGCGTGCCGTCCCGGGGCGGGGCGTCCACCGGCGCGGCGAGCAGGTCCGGCCGGGGCACCCCACCGACGCCGGACTGCTCGGCGGCGATCTTCTCCTGGAGGCGCAGGATGCCGTGCAGCAGCGCCTCCGGCCGGGGCGGGCAGCCGGGCACGTAGACGTCGACCGGGATGAGCTGGTCGACACCCTTGGTCACCGAGTAGGAGTCCCAGTACGGGCCGCCGCAGTTGGAGCAGGCGCCGAACGAGATGACGTACTTCGGCTCGGGCATCTGGTCGTAGAGCCGCTTGATCGCGGGGGCCATCTTGTCGGTCACCGTGCCGGAGACCACCATCAGGTCGGCCTGCCGCGGGCCGTGGGCGAACGGAATGACGCCGAGCCGCATGAAGTCGTGCCGGCCCATGCTGCTGGCGATGAACTCGATGGCGCAGCAGGCCAGGCCGAAGTTGAAGACCCAGAGCGAGTAACGGCGGCCCCAGTTCAGCACGAACCGGATCGGCTCGCCGAGCACCCCCGGCAGCTGCACGACCGCCCCCTTCCTGTCCTCCACCCGACAGTCAACCACAGCGCCGCGGCGGCAACCCGACCGCCGAACGCCCGCGTCTGGCGAAGTGCCGGCGCGCCGGGGCGGCTCGTCCCGGCCGGCGCCGTCGGTTGCCGGGACCATGGCCGCGGTACGCCGGATCGCCCGGGCCGGACAGACGGCGAGCCGACAGTACGGCCATCGGACCCGCTGCAACCTTCGCACCCATCGACCGGTGTGACGGGTGTCGGGGCTCACCGCTCCGGACTGCCACGGGGGAGGACGAGTGACTGTGACGGAAGACGCGCGGGTCGGCGGGGCACCGCCCGACCCCCTGTCCGGGGCGACACCCGACGGGTCGCCGCCCCTCTTCGACGACTTCTACCACGCGCACTTCCGCGGGCTGGTGGTGCAGCTGCGGGCGTACACCGGGGATCTGGGGCAGGCCCAGGACCTGGTGCAGGAGGCGTTCTGCCGGGCCTTCGCCCGGTGGGACCGGGTGGCCGGCTACGACGACCCGCTGGCCTGGATCCGGCGGGTCGCCTGGAACCTCGCGCACAGCCGCTGGCGGCGGCTGCGCACCGCGCAGGCGTTCCTGCACCGGCAGCGCGAGGTGCACGTGGCCGGGCCGACGCCGGACCGGGTGGCCCTGGACGCCGCGCTGGCCCTGCTGCCGCCCCGGCAGCGCCGGGCGGTGGTGCTGCACTACCTCGCCGACCTGACCGTCGCCGAGATCGCCACGCAGGAACGCGTCGCGGAGGGAACCGTCAAGTCCTGGCTGCACCGGGGGCGGGCCGCGCTCGCCGCGTCCCTGCGGGACTCCGAGGAGGCACGCGATGTCTGAGCACGACGCAGTCGCTCTCGCCGAGCGCTTCGCCCGGTACCGCACCGAGGTGCTGGCCGAGGTCGAACCCCCGGGACCGGCGGCGGTCCGCCGGGCGGTGCGGCGGCGCCGCCGCCGGACGCTCGGCACGGCCGTCGCGGCGGTCCTGGCGCTGGGCACCGGCCCGATCTTCGGGTACGCGGCGCTGACCGACCCGGCTCCCCGCCCCGGCCCGGTCGACCCGACCGGCACCCCGTCCGCCTCCCCGTCGGCGACCGCCTCGGCGAGCCCGTCGGCGGCACCGACCAGCACCAGCCCGGCCCCGACGGTGCCGGACGGCCGGATCAGCCGCGCGCAACTGCTCGCCACGCCGGTGTCGCTGCCGCCCTGGCGCCCCGGACCGAGCTGCCCGGTCACCGACACCCGGCTGGCCGGCGCGGCGACCCGCGACCAGACCAACGTGCTCCAGGGGCTGGCGTACGGCGACGTCGACGGTGACGGCGCCACCGAGACGGTCGCGCTGGTGCACTGCCTGCTCGGCACCGGCGGGCCGGAACAGGTGGTGGTGTTCGACCGCGACCCGGCCGGCAAGGTGATCACGCTGGGTCGGGTGGTGGCCACCGCGCGGGAGACGCCGCAGTGGCTCACCGACGTGGCGGTCCGGCCGGACGGGGTGGTCCGGGTGCAGGTTGCCGACATCGCCCCGGGCGGCGGCTGGCCCGGCGAGTGGTCGCAGCGGCAGTGGCGCGGCTACCGCTGGGCCGACGGGCGGTTCGCGCAGGTCGAGGGGCCGACCTCGTTCGGGCCGAACCCGCATGGGATGAACCTGGTCGTCACCGCCACCGACCTGGTGCTCGACACCCTGCCGGACGGCTCCCGGGTGGGCACGGTGACCGTGCGGATCCGCAACGCGGGCACCGCTCCGGCCGCGTACGTGGCGCTCCGGCTCGACCTGCCGGCGGCGCTGCGCCCCGACGGCGACGGGTGGTCGGCCTGCCGCAACGAACCGGAGGCCACCCGGCAGCCGGTGACCTGCGACCTGAACCGGGTCGAGGCCGGCGCGGAGGTCCGGCTCACGCTGGGCCTGCGGGCGACGGCGGGAGCCGCCGTCGGCCAGGGCACGGCCGACGTGGACGCCCGGCCGATGGACAGCCGGTCCGATTTCGTGGCGGAGGTCTACGACAGCGACAACCTGGTGAAGATCGACTACCGGTGAGCGCGGGTCCGGTGCGGCGGGTGTTCCCGCCGCACCGGGCCGTCACCAGGCTGGGCGTTGCAGCAGGCCGACGAACTCCACCAGCAGCCGTTCCCGCAGCGCCGGCGGCGCGGCGTCGAGCAGCGCGTTGACCAGGGCCATCCGCTCCGGCAGCGGCCCGGCGCCGGAGGACGCCGCGCCGCCCGCTTCGCCGGCACCCGCCCCGGCGGGGTCCGCCCCGGCGCCGAGGCCCAGCCCGGCGGCCAGGCCGGCGACCAGGTCCGGGCTGAGCGCCTCCGGGGTCAGCGTGGTGGCCAGGGCCCGCAGCTCGGCCGGCAGCCGTACCGGCCCGGCGGCCCGGGCGGCGGCCACCGCGGCGAGCAGGTCCGGGCCGAACTCGGCCACCCGGGGGGCCACCGACGCGGTGACGGTCAGGTGCACGCTGGCCGGCAGGTCGGCGTACGAGAGCTGGGGCTGGGTGTGCCAGCCGCGCGCGGCCAGCTCGTCGACCAGCACGAACAGGTCCAGCTCCGGGTCGGTGCTGGTGAAGCAGACCACCGTCGACTCCGGCTCGGCCATCAGCCGCAGCCCGTCGACGCCGCGCACCGCGTCCGCCAGCCCGGCCACCGCGTCCCGGGTCAGCGCCGCCAGCCGCAGGTAGCCGTCGTCGCCGAGGTGCCGCAGAGTGGCGTACGCGGCGGCGATCGGCCCGCCCGAGCGGGTCGAGGCGATCACCGGGTTGATCATCGTGTAGCCGGGCCAGTCGGCGAACGCGAAGTACTGCGCGGCGCGCAACGACGGGTCCCGGTGCAGCAGCACCGACACCCCCTTGGGCGCGTACGCGTACTTGTGCAGGTCGACCGAGATCGAGGTGACCCCGGGCACGGCGAAGTCGAACGGCGGCACCGGTGCGCCGAGCCGGCGCAGCCAGGGCAGCGTCCAGCCGCCGAAACAGGCGTCCACGTGGCAGCGCACCCCGGCCGCCGCGGCGACCGCCGCGATCTCGGCCACCGGGTCCACCACGCCGTGCGCGTACGAGGGGGCGGAGCAGACCACCAGGACGGTCGCCGGACCGATCGCGGCGGCCACGTCGGCGACCGCCGGGCGGAGCGTCTCCGCCGACACCGGCACCGGATCGAGCGCCACCCGCAGGTAGTGCGCCGCCTTGGCGAACGCGGCGTGCGCGCTGGCCGGCACCACTATCCGCGGCGCGGCGATCTCCGGGTGGGCGTCCCGGGCCGCCTTCACGGCCAGGATCAGCGACTCGGTGCCGCCGCTGGTGACGCTGCCGACGACGTCCGGGGCGGTGCTGCCGGGGCCGCCGCCGAGCAGCCGGGCGGCCGCGCCGACCAGCGCGTTCTCCATCGCCAGCAGGGACGGGAAGGCGGTCGGGTCGAGCCCGTTGACGTGCGCGCTCTCCGCGTACGCGGCGATCGCCAGCTCGTCCAGCCCGGGCACCGCCGGGTCGTAGACGTACGCGAACAGCCGCCCGCCGTGGGTCGGCCGGTCCAGCTTGCGCAGTCCCCGCACCTCGGCCAGCACCGTCTGCGCCGGCACCCCCGGCCCCAGCGGCGCGCGCTCGTCCCGCTCCTCGTCGTTCATGGAAGTTGTGCTGCCCTTTCCGTGCGGCTCAGCGGCTGTCGTTCCCCACCGCGACTGCCTGGTCGCCGGGGTGACCCGGTCCGGCCTCGGCGAGGCGGGCGGGGGTGAGGTCGTACGGGCGGAGCGCCACCAGGGCCACGGCCACCAGCAGGGCGGGCAGGACGGTGAAGCCGAGCAGCACGCCGAGGCGGGCGCTGTCCGACTGGGCGGCCGCCGTCCCGGTGTCGGAGGAGACGTAGCCGGAGACCTGGAGGACCAGCCCGTAGATGCCCGGGCCGAGGGCCAGTCCGAAGGTCTCCCCCGCCGTCCAGAGCCCGGTGAACACGCCGGCCTGCCGCCGGCCGGTGCGCGCCTCGTCCCAGGCGATGCAGTCCGGGAGCATGGCCAGCGCGAAGACCTGCTGGCCGGCGTAGCCGCAGCCGATCAGCGCGACCACCAGGTAGACCGCCACCGGCGGCAGCACCGGGGCGGCCACCAGCACGAGCGCGCCCACCGCGAGGATCAGCGACGCGGCGACCAGCGCGGCCAGCTTGCCCACCCGGGCGCCGACCCGGGTCCAGAGCGGCATCACCAGCAGCGCCGGCCCGACGAAGCAGACGAAGAGGAGGGTCGGCCCGCCGTCGGGGTCGCGCAGGATCTGCCCGGCGAAGTAGTTGACCCCGGCCAGGATGGTGGCCACCCCGGCGGACTGCACCACGAAACAGAGCAGCAGCGCCCGGAACGGCCGGTTACGGGCGGCCACCGCGAGCTGCGCGCGCAGCGTCGGTTCGCTCTCGGCCACCGTGCCGGTCGGCGCGCCCCGGGTGCCGAGGAAGGCGCCCACCGCGCCGAGCACGATCAGCGCCGCGACGAAGAGCCCCATCCAGCGGTGCCCGGCGACGCCGCCGCCGGTGGCCGACACGACCAGCGGGGCGACCGCCCCGGACACCAGGATGGCGACCGCCAGCAGCGCGATCCGCCAGCTCATCAGCCGGGTGCGTTCGGCGTAGTCGCCGGTCAGCTCGGCCGGCATCGCCACGTAGGGCACCTGGAAGAAGGCGAACGCGGTGGCGGTGGCCAGGAAGGCGACCGCCACGTACCCGGCGGCGGCCGGGCCGGCGTCCACCGGGCCGGCGAAGATGGCCGCGAAGAGCAGCGCCATCGCCACCCCGGCGACCAACAGGTACGGCCGGCGGGCGCCCCAGCGCGACCGGGTGCGGTCGGAGATCCGCCCGGCCGCCGGGTTGACCAGCACGTCCCACGCCTTCGGCCCGAGCACCAGCAGGGCGGCCACCCCGGCGGCGACGCCGAGGGTGTCGGTGAGGTACGGCAGCAGCAACAGCCCCGGCACGGTGCCGAACGCCCCGGTGGCCAGCGAGCCCAGCGCGTAGCCGGCGTGCACCCGACGCGGTAGCCCGCCCGGGACCGGACCGGTTCCAGCCGGCGGCGCGTCCATGGGGCCGAATGTTACTCACGTTATGGCCGGGGTCACATCCCCTCTTCCGGCGACCAGGCGGCCGCCGCCATGTCTACCCCGACTCCGCGCAACGGCGTACCCTCCGCCCGCAGCCGGGCCCGCGCCTCCCGCTCGTGCCCGGGCGGCAGCCGGCCGGCCGAGTTCACCACCCGGTGCCAGGGCACCCCGCCGCCGTGCCGCGCCATGATCGAGCCGACCAGCCGGGCCGAGGCCCGCCCGGAGCGCTCGGCCAGCGCGTCGGCGACCGCCCCGTACGACATCACCCGGCCCGCCGGGATCCGCTCGACCAGTTCGAGCACCGCCTCGACATATTCATCAGGGCTCACGACCGGCCAGGATATGGGAACGGCGCGGGGCGCGGCCGGCTCGACCACGCAGAATGGGCGGGTGCGCGACGTAGTCACGGCCGCCCGGCGGGTGGTCGTCAAGATCGGATCCTCCTCGTTGACCACCGCCGCCGGCGGGCTGGACGACGGGCGGGTCGACGCGCTGGTCGACGCCCTCGGCGCCCGGGCCGCCGACGGCCGCGAGGTGGTGCTGGTCTCCTCCGGCGCGATCGCCGCCGGCCTGGCCCCGCTCGGGCTGGCCCGGCGCCCGCGCGACCTGGCCACCCAGCAGGCCGCCGCCAGCGTCGGCCAGGGCCTGTTGATCGGGCGGTACGCGGCCAGCTTCGCCCGGCACCGGCTCACCGTCGGGCAGGTGCTGCTCACCGTCGACGACGTGACCCGGCGGGCGCACTACCGCAACGCGTACCGGACCCTGCGCAAGCTGCTCGACCTGCGGGCGGTGCCGATCGTCAACGAGAACGACACGGTGGCCACCGAGGAGATCCGGTTCGGCGACAACGACCGGCTGGCCGCCCTGGTCGCCGCGCTGGTGCAGGCCGACCTGCTGGTGCTGCTGTCGGACGTGGACGCGCTCTGGACCGGTGACCCGACCCGGCCGGGCGCGGCCCGGATCAGCGAGGTGCACGACGAGCGGGACCTGGCCGGCGTGGACATCGGCGGCGCGGGCCGGGCCGGGGTGGGCACCGGCGGCATGGTGACCAAGGTCGAGGCGGCCCGGATCGCCACCGGCTTCGGCATCCCGGTGGTGCTCACCGCCGCCGACCGGGCCGCCGAGGCGCTCGCCGGTGAGCCGGTCGGCACGCTGTTCCACCCCAGCCGGCGGCGGCCGGCCGCCCGGCTCTTCTGGCTCGCCCACGCCACCTCGCCCCGCGGCCGGCTGCACCTGGACCCGGGCGCGGTGGCGGCGGTGGTCGACCGGCGCAAGTCGCTGCTGCCCGCCGGGATCACCGCTGTCGACGGGGCGTTCACCGCCGGCGACCCGGTGGACCTGGTGGACGCCGAGGGCGCGCCGGTGGCCCGCGGGCTGGTCAACTACGACGCGGTCGAACTGCCGGGCCTGCTCGGCCGGTCGACCGGGGAACTCGCCGCGGCGCTCGGCCCGGCGTACGAACGGGAGGTCGTCCACCGCGACGACCTGGTGGTGCTGTGAGGAGTGTCGGATGAGCGTGACCGAGCAGGCCCGCCGGGCCCGGACGGCGGCGGAGCAACTCGCCGTCGCCACCCGTACCGCCAAGGACGCGGCGTTGCACGCGATGGCCGACGCGCTGGTGGCGCGTACGCCGGAGATCCTGGCCGCGAACGAGGCGGACCTGGCGGCCGGGCGATCGGCCGGGCTGACCGCGGCCGTGCTGGACCGGCTGGCGCTGGACGCGGGCCGGGTGGCCGGCATCGCCGACGCGCTGCGGCAGATGGCCGCCCTGCCCGACCCGGTCGGCGAGGTGGTCCGCGGCTCGACCCTGCCCAACGGCCTGGAGCTGCGCCAGATCCGGGTGCCGTTCGGGGTGGTCGGGATCATCTACGAGGCCCGGCCGAACGTGACAGTGGACGCGGCCGGCATCTGCCTGAAGTCCGGCAACGCGGCGCTGCTGCGCGGCTCGTCGTCGGCGGCGCACTCCAACGCGGCGCTGGTCGCGGTGCTGCGCGACGCGGTCGCCGGGGCCGGCCTGCCGGCCGACGCGGTGCAACTGCTCGACGCCGGCTCGCGCGACTCGGTCAAGGAACTGATGCGCGCCCGGGGGCTGGTCGACGTGCTGATCCCGCGCGGCGGCGCGTCGCTGATCCGCACAGTGGTCGAGGAGTCGACCGTGCCGGTGATCGAGACCGGGGTCGGCAACTGCCACGTCTACGTGGACGCCGCCGCCGACCTGGCCAAGGCCGTGGCGATCGCCCTGAACGCGAAGACCCAGCGACTGTCCACCTGCAACACCGCGGAGTCGCTGCTGGTGCACGCGGCCGTCGCCGACGCCTTCCTGCCGCCGATGCTGACCGCGTTCGCCGAGGCCGGGGTGACCGTGCACGGCGACGAGCGGGTGGCCGCGCACTCCGCAGCGGTGCTGCCCGCCACCGACGAGGACTTCGCCACCGAGTACCTCTCGGCGGACATCTCGGTGGCGGTGGTCGACTCGCTGGACGCCGCGGTCGCGCACATCCGGCGGTACGGCACCGGCCACACCGAGGCGATCGTCACCGACTCGACCACCGCCGCCCGCGAGTTCGTGGCCCGGGTGGACGCGGCGGCGGTGATGGTCAACGCCTCCACCCGGTTCACCGACGGCGGCGAGTTCGGCTTCGGCGCGGAGATCGGCATCTCCACCCAGAAGCTGCACGCCCGGGGCCCGATGGGCCTGCCCGAGCTGACCTCCACCAAGTACGTGGTGACCGGGAACGGTCACCTGCGCTGACGTGCCGGCCCGCCGGTCCCGCGGACGTCCCGGGTGGACCGGCGGTGGGGTGTCGCCGGGGATTGCGGCCGGCCGATAGTCTGGGGCCGGTTCGGCACGGCTTGTCTGGGGAGGCGACATGCTGGGCGAGAGCGCCCTGGAAGAGCAACTGGCACAGGCCCGGGCCGCGCTGCGCGAGGTGGGCCGCGGGGTCACCCCGCCGGAGCGCACCGAGTCGGTGGGCGAGGCGGCGGACGGCCGGATCCGGGTCACCCTGGGCACCGACGGTCGGGTCAGCGCCATCGAGATCGACCCCCGGGTGCTCCGCGACGGCTCGGACTACCTCGCCGACGAGCTGCGCCTGGCGGTGAACGCCGCGCTCGACGGCCAGGACGACGGCCCGGCCGCCGCCGAGCCGATGCCCGACCTCGCCGCGATCACCGCCACCGTCGAGCGCCTCCAGGACCAGAGCCTGCGGCAGATGCGCGAGATGAGCCAGGCGATCAGCGAGACCATGCGGAAGCTGCAGCAGCGGAGCTGACGATGGAGAACCTCGACGTCGACATCGACGCCCTGCGCCGGGGCGCGGCGGAACTGGAACAGGCCCGGGATTCCGTCCGGCAGATCTTCGAGAGCTTCCAGGCCGCGGTCGCCGGCTACGCCGCCGCGTTCGGCGGCGACGACATCGGCTCGCTGCTCGGCATCGCCCACCAGTCCTGCGTGGACGCCTTGACCGAGTGCCTGAGCACCAACATCGACGAGCTGGGCAACTACGCCGACGGGCTGCACCAGATGGCCGACGGCTACCGGGCCGTCGAGGAGGACGTCGCGGCGTCCTTCCGCTCGATGCTCGGCGCACTGGGCGGATGAGCGCCCGGCGCGCCGGGCGGACGAGCGCCCGGCGCGCCGGGCGGACGAGCGACGCACGAAAGGAGTCACGGTGGGCCTGACCCTGCCGGGCGAACTCGCCTCCCTGCTGTCGATGCTCGGCTACGAGTGGCCGCAGT
>NZ_JAXCFQ010000002.1:0-490714 GCF_056150265.1 Micromonospora desertarenae | reverse complement strand
GGGCGGACGAGCGACGCACGAAAGGAGTCACGGTGGGCCTGACCCTGCCGGGCGAACTCGCCTCCCTGCTGTCGATGCTCGGCTACGAGTGGCCGCAGTCCGACGAGACGGCGCTGTTCCAGCTGGCCGGCGAGTGGACCGGGATGGCCGGGCAGATCTCCGGCTCGGTCGCCCAACTGGAGTCGGCGGCGCGGACGGTGCTCGACAACAACCGGGGGGAGAGCTTCACCGCCTTCGCCAGCGAGTGGAACGACGCCGAGTCCGCCGCGCGCAACATCGCTGACGTGGCCACCCCGGCGAACGTCATCGGCATCGGGCTGATGGTCGCCGCGGGTGTGGTGCTGGCCCTGAAGATCCAGGTCATCGTCCAGCTGGCGCTGCTGGCCATCCAGATCGCGCAGGCCATCGCCACGGCGGCGGTCACCTTCGGCGCGTCGCTGCTGGAGATCCCGATCTTCAAGATGATCACCGGAATGATCATCGACCAGCTGATCGGCATGGCGGTGGACACGGTGCTCAATGGCTAAGAAGCGGACCGCCGCACCCCGGCAGACGCAGGCGAAGGGCGCCAAGATCGTCTCGGCGTACCTGGAGAACGCGGACGTGTTCCGGACCGCCAAGTCCGGCGCGAAGCCGAAGGGCCCGGCGGTGCTGGTGCTGCGCAACCGGCCGGATTTCGACAAGCGGGACTTCGACCGCAAGGCCAAGGACCTCGTCCGGCTCGGGCAGGAGGGCCGGCTGAGCAAGGCCAAGTCGGAACGGACAAGCGTCTACCACCGCGGCGGCCGAGGCACCACGCCGGGCAACCGGAGCCGCACCAACATCTTCCGCGACCGGGTGACCCGCCGGCTGACCAGGAACAACCGGCTGACCCAGAACCACGGCACCCCGGCGACCAACCAGTACCTGGCCAACAAGGACCTCGTCGACCGCCTCTACGGCGGCCGGGGGCCGATCACCGCCCGGGGCCAGGGGCTCGACCCGGACCACATCCACGAGCTGCAACTCGACGGAAAGGACGAATACGCTAACCTCAGGCTGATGGACGCCTGGACCAACCGAGAGCTCGGCCGCGAGATCTCCGTGGCGCTGCACGACGTCCCCGAGGGCACCCCGGTCATCGTGAAGGTCCTGCCATGACCCAGCCGGACCCCGCCGTCCTCGCCCGGATCGCCGAGAAGGTGGAGCTGCTCACCCGGGTGGAGGCCGAGCACGGCTTCGGCGTGCTCGTCGAAGGGCCGGCTCCGCTGGAGCCGATCGCCGACCTGCCCGGCGTCGCCGAGGTCTACAGCCTGTTCCAGCGCCTGGAGGGCGACAACTTCCGGTTCCACGCGCCGAAGGAGATCCTCACCCCGCAGGCGTGGGAGGAGTACGAGGTCAACCCGAACGACCCGATGGGCAGCCCGCTGATCGTCGGCTACGAGATGAACAGCGTCCCCTCCGGCATCCGCGCCGAGATCCGCGGCGGCGATCCGATCTACCTCGACCTGGAAGACCTGGACGTGTACTACATGGAGTCCAGCGCCTACGTCTACCAGTACGAGCACCCAGACGAGGACGTCGAGTTCACCATCATCGCCCCCGATGTGGCCACCTTCTTCGACGAGCACGTGCTCGGCCCCCGCTACCCGGAGCTGACGTCGATCGTCCTCGGTCCGGCCGCCCCCGAGCAGCGGCTGCGCAAGGGTCGGCACGCCGGCGAGTACGCCGACAACTGGCGGCGCCTGCTGATCGCCGCCGGTTTGTCCTCCTGACCCACCGTCGACCCCACGAAGGACCGTCATGGCAGCTGATCCCCGGTTCACCGCACTGTGGAGCGAGGACGAGCTGGTTCCGTACCCGCGCGAGGCGTGGCTGGAGGGCGGCTTCAGCCCGGACATGCTCCCCGCCGGCGACGAGATCCCGCTCGACGTGGCGGTGGTCTACACCGCCTACCTCGAAGGCGACATCGAGCTGTTCGACACGATCCAGCTGACCACCGAGGACGGGTCGCTGGACATCCGCCTGATCGTGGTCGGCGCGGTCGCCGACAACACCGACCTGCTCTACGTGCTCGACCCGAAGACCGGCGAGATCCTCCAGTTCGACCTGGCCGCCCGGGACGTGCAGGCGGTCAACAGCAACTTCCGCACCTTCGTCGAGTTCCTCTACCAGTTCGCGCTCTTCGTCGAGGCGGACGAGGGCAAGGCCGGCCGGGCCGAGCGGGCCGAGGTGCTGCGCACCACCCTGGAGAGCATCGACCCGGCCGCGTTCGGCCCGAACGCCTGGTGGCCGCTGGTGATCAGCCAGCTGAAGTGACCGCCGGGCGGCAGGCCCGGATCGCCCGCAGCGTGGTGTGCACGTCGAACTGGTGACCGTCGTCGCTGTCCCAGCCGCCGTCGCTGCGCTGGGTCTCGGCCAGCCGGCGGCGGGCCGACACCAGCAGCCACTGTTCCTCGCCCACCTCGACCCGGCGCAGCGTCGCGGCCAGCCATGCCGCGTCCGCCGGGGAGAGCCGGGGGACCCGCTCGGCCAGCACCGCCTGGATCCGCGCGGACTCGTCGTACATCCCCTGCCGGTGCAGCACCGCCGCGCTCAGCCAGCCGGCCGGCAGGAAGGACGGCCAGCTGCCGTCCGGGGCGAGCTGACCGGCGACGGCGTGCGCCGCCGCCTGCACCACCCCGGCGTACGCCCCGCCGACGCGGTGGTCGAGCGGTCCGGCGGCCCGGGCGTCCAGCCCGGCCACGGTCAGCCAGAATCCGGCGTTGGCGGTCAGGTAGAAGCGGGCCTCCGGGTCGCCCGGCCGGGCCCACTCGGGCGCGACCTCGGCCAGCGACGGGTCCTCGTCCCAGCCGCCGTCGGGCAGTTGCCGGGCGGCGAGCCAGTCCAGCGCCCGCCGCGCCGCGGGGCGGCCGAGCGCGCCCAGGTCGTCCAGCTCGGCCAGCCGGTAACAGGTGGCGTCGACGGAACCGACGGCGCCGTCGAGGGTGGCGGGCCAGCCGCCGTCGGGCAGTTGCCCGGTCTCGGCCGCGTCGAGCAGCTCCCCCGGGACCTCCGCGCCGGTGCGCAGCCGGGAGAGCCGGGCGCGGTCCACCGCGTCCCCGTGCGCCACGACGAAGCCGATAGCGGCGTCCAGATCCACCACGGCGGACACGCTACCTGCGCAAAGGCGATTCCGCCTCGGGGAATCGGCCGGGGTCGACGGGGCGCGTCGCCGCCGCCGACCCCGGCCGACCGGTCAGTACGCGGGCAGCGAGGGATCGATCTGCTTGATCCAGGAGAGCACCCCGCCCTGGACGTGGACGGCGTCCCGGAAGCCGGCCGCCTTCAGCGCGGCGAGCGCCTCGGCGGACCGGACGCCGGACTTGCAGTGCAGCACGATCTGCCGGTCCTGCGGCAGCTTGGCCAGCGCCTCGCCGGAGATGATCTCGCCCTTGGGGATCAGCGTGGCGCCGGGGATCCGGACGATCTCGTACTCGGCCGGCTCCCGGACGTCGACCAGGAAGATGTCCTTGCCGGCGTCCTGCCACTCCTTGAGCTCCAGCGCGGTGATGGTCGAGTCGACCGTCGCCTCCTGGGCCTCCACCGACACCGCGCCGCAGAAGTCCTCGTAGTCCTCCAGCAGGTCGGTCACCGTGGGGTTCTCGCCGCAGAGCACGCAGTTCGGGTCCTTGCGCACCTTGATCTTGCGGTAGGACATCTCCAGCGCGTCGTAGACCATCAGCCGGCCGACCAGCGGCTCGCCGATCCCGGCGAGCAGCTTGATCGCCTCGTTGACCTGGATCGAGCCGATCGAGGCGCAGAGCACGCCGAGCACGCCGCCCTCGGCGCAGGACGGCACCATGCCGGGCGGCGGGGGCTCCGGGTAGAGGCAGCGGTAGCAGGGGCCGTGCTCGGCCCAGAAGACCGACGCCTGGCCGTCGAACCGGTAGATCGACCCCCAGACGTACGGCTTTCCGAGCAGCACCGCGGCGTCGTTGACCATGTAGCGGGTGGCGAAGTTGTCGGTGCCGTCGACGATCAGGTCGTACTGGGCGAAGATCTCGCGGACGTTGTCCCGGTCCAGCGCCGTGTTGTGGATCTCCACCTTGACCAGCGGGTTGATCTCGCGGATCGAGGCGGCGGCGGACTCCGCCTTCGAGCGGCCGACGTCGGAGACACCGTGGATGATCTGCCGCTGGAGGTTGGACTCGTCGACGGTGTCGAAGTCGATGATGCCGAGCGTGCCGACGCCGGCCGCGGCGAGGTACATCAGCGCGGGCGAGCCGAGGCCACCGGCGCCGACACAGAGCACCCGGGCGTTCTTCAGCCGCTTCTGCCCCTCCACCCCGACGTCCGGGATGATCAGGTGGCGCGAGTAGCGGCGGATCTCGTCAACGGTCAGCTCGGCGGCGGGCTCGACGAGCGGGGGCAACGACACGGTGGACTCCCCGGGATCGGCGGTGGCGAACCGCGCCATTGTCGCTCGCCGGCGGGCCGGTCGGCCATGAGGAGGGACACGTAGCCCGCCATTCGGGAGCGGGAATAAAGCGGCCGGGCGGGGGATCGTCAGGGAACGATCTCGCCGGCGTAGCGCCGCCCCTCCAGCCAGGGCCAGGCGTACGCGACGCAGCCCTGGAGGCCGTACGTCTGCTGTTGCATCACCGGCGCCGGGCGTCCCGGCCCCGGGCAGGCCTCGTGGCCCTCGCCGAACTCGTGCCCGACCTCGTGGTTGATCACGTAGGCGCGGTACACCTCCAGCGGCGCCCCGTAGTCCGGCACCGCCTCCAGCCAGCGGGCCAGGTTGATGATCACCTTCCCGGGCAGCCGGCAGGAGGTGTACCCCTCGGTGCTCAGCCCGCCCTCGGCGCACATGACCTCCGAGGTGCGCGGCGTGGCCAGGTAGATGGTGAAGTCGGCGACCTCCGCGTCGGCCACCCGCTGCACCCGCCGCTCGCCGGCGGCGGTCCAGCCGCGCGGGTCGGCCAGCACCTCGTCGACGGTGGCGGCGAAGGCGGGGGCGTCCTGCCCGGTGCCCCGCTCCACCGCCACCCGGTAGCGGTGCAGCGGCCCGTCCGCCCCGAACACCGGCGACTCGCCCTCGGCGGTGGTGAAACTGCCCGCGCCGACCCGGGGATAGCCGGTCGGCTCGGTGCGCTGGTTCGCCCCGTACGCCATCGGGCCGGGACCGACGGACGGTGCCCGGCGCGGGGAGTCACCGGCCCTGGCCACCGCCACCCCGCCGAGGGCCGCGGCCAGCAGCACCAGGCCGAGCAGGACGGTGCGGCGGCGGCGTCGGCGCATCCGCACCAGCGTCGGCCGCGGGCGCGGCCGGGCGGAGCCGGGATCAGTCGGGTCGGAAGGGGACGACGACGTCATGCGGTCAGCGTCGCACGTTAACCAGGTATTTCCGCACGTTAAACACGAATGGGGCAAAGAGTATCTGCCCCTGTCGGCCTGTCGGCGAATTGTTTCCGATTCCTGCCCTTTGCTCCCATTACCGGTAATGGGCTATAGGGGCGGGCCGGCGTAGCGGCGACCGTCCCGGTACGGCCAGGGGTTGGCCACGCAGCCGTTCAGGAAGAGCGTCTGCTGCATCATCACCGGCGCCGGTCGCCCCCGGCCCGGGCACCGCTCGTGCCGGTGCCCGAGCTGGTGGCCGACCTCGTGGTTCACCACGTAGGTGCGGTAGACCGACAGCGGCACGCCGGCCCGCACGAAGTGCGGCACCGACAGCCGCCAGCGGTCCAGGTTGATGATCACCTTGCCCGAGGCGCGGCAGGACGTGTACGGCCGCCCGCCGATCCGGATGTCCACCCCACCGGCGGCGCACATCCGCCGCGCCGTGGCCGCGGTGGCCAGGTAGACCGTGAAGTCGTACCGGGAGCGGGGGCCGACCTGCTGCAACCGCAGCCGCCCGCTGTCCACCCAGCTCCCCGGCCCGGCGAGCGCCGTCTGGACGGCCGCCCCGAACTCCCCCGCGTCCTCGCCGGAGCCGGCCTCCACGGCGACCCGGTAGCGCCGCAGCACTCCCGCCTCACCGAGCACCGGGCCGACCCGGTCGTCGTACCCGAAGCTGTCCCGCCCGGCCGACGGCACCGGCCCGGGCAGCCGGAGCACCGGCGGCGCGGGCGGGCTGGCGGTGGCGCTCGACGTCGCCGCGACGCCGGGGGTCGGCGACACCGCCGGCGTGGGCGCGGAAACCACCTCCGGCACGACGCCCACCTCGGCGTCCGCGTCGCGCGGCCGGTCGGTCACCACCACCACCGCGGCCACCACCGCGACGACGAAGACCAACGCCTCCAGCGCCCGGCGGGACGCGCGCCCCGGGAAGCGGCGAGCGCGGGTACGGCGGCCGTCGGCCCGCGCGGCGCGCCGCTGGTGACCGGGAGCGGACCGGCGGGAGGAGGACATCCTGGTCAGCCTGCCATGTCGGACCGCCGGGCGGTGTCCTCCGTTTCGGCGAGCAGTCCGACCACGGCGCGGGCCACCAGGCGCGGCACCTCGACCTGCGCCACGTGCCCGACCCCGTCCAGCAGCAGCAGCCGGCTGTCCGGGATCACCCGGGCCGTCTGCGGCGCCACCCGTACGTCGACCAGCCGGTCCTGCCGGCCGCCGACCACCAGGGTGGGCGCGCGGACCGAGCGGGCGAGCCGCCACAGCGACCCCGAGCCCGGCAGGTACGCCCGCAGGAAGCTGTAGACCAACCCGCGGAAGGTGCGCACGTACGCGGCCGCGTAGTGCTCGGCCTGGTAGCGGATCCGGATCTCCTCCAGCGCCTCCCGTCGACGCTGGTCGCAGATCCGGCTCAGGTCGGCCACGCACGCCTCCATCACCTGCTGGGCCATCACCTCGGGCGCCAGCTGGGCCAGCCGCCAGGCGGCCAGTCGCTCGCCCCGGGGGACCGCCAGCAGCGGCAGCATCCGGCCCTGCAACGAACGGCGGAAGTCGAGGAACGGCAGGGCCGGCGAGATCAGGGTCAGGGTGCGGACCAGGTCCGGCCGGGTGCCCGCCACGTGCACGGTCACCGCCCCGCCGAGCGAGTTGCCGAACAGGTGCACCGGCCCCCGGCCCGAGTGCTCGATCCAGCGGATCACCCGCTCGGCGAAGGCCGGCACGGTGTACCGCCGGCCCGGCTCGCTGCGGCCGAACCCCGGCAGGTCGATCGCCTGCCCGTCGAGCCGGTCGGCGAGCAGCCCGGCCAGGTCGGTCCAGTTCTGCGACGAGCCGCCGAGCCCGTGCACGTAGAGCGCCGGCTCGGCGCCGGGCGCCGTCGCCGGAGTGTCCCGGACGTAGGTGACCGTCCCGTCGAGGCGTACCTCCCGGCCCGGCCAGGGCGGCGGGACCGAGTGCTCCGGGAGGAGGTGGTCCGGCCAGAGGGTGGCGCGCTTCATCGCTCCAGTCTGCCCCGGAACGCTCAGGCCAGCAGCGCCTCGAGCCGGCGGTTGACCGCGGCCAGGGTGGCCCGGACCACTGCCTGCCGAGGGTCGCCGGCGACCAGCGCCGACCCGGCCAGCTGTTCCACCCAGCCGTCGCAGACCAGCAACACCACCACCGTGGCCACCTCGCAGTTGCCGAACGGCACCACCGCCGCGTGCTCGACGAAGCACCGCCCCCGCTCGGGCGCGGAGACCGCGCCGCGGAGCAGTTCGTCCACCGCCGCCGCGGCGGCCACCGCGCAGAGCCGCAGCACGAAGCCGTCCACGGCCGGGCCGGTGGAGTAGCCGGTGGCGTTCTGCCCGCCGGCCACCAGGCGTACCTCCACGGTGGCGTCCAGCCCGAAGGTGCTCACCTGCACGTGGTCGATCACCACCCGGGGACCGGACGTGCCACCGGTGGCCAGTGGCCGGGAAGGGGCGGTCTCGGTGGTGGTCACCTGTCCGCCCGAATAGGAGCCGACGGTGGCCGGGCTGCCGGTGGCCGTACCGGCCGGGGCGGCGGAGACCGAGCCCGGCTCCTCGACGGTGGCCCGGCCCCGGTGCGAGGCGGCGGACTGCCGGCGCCGGCGCGGGGTGACCTCCGGCTCCGGTTCGGCCCGGCGCTCGGCCCGGGTCGGACCGGTCTCCGGCCGGGCGCCGGGGACCCGGGGGTCGGCGGCCGGCGGGGCGCTCCGCGCCTCGGCGGCGCGGGGCTCGACAGCCCGCTCCGCGCGGGGTTCGGCCGCCCGGGGCTCGGCGGAGCGGGACTCGGCGGGGCGGGGCTCGGCCGAGCGGCGGCGCACCGGGGGCGGCGGCGTGGTGGGCAGGCCGGGCACGTTCTGCGGCGCGGCGGCCAGCCCCATCCGCTCCTGGAGCAGGCGGGCGACCTGCCGGCTGACCTCGGCCGGGTCGGCGCCGTCGGCCAGGTCGAGCCGCAGGCTGTGCGCGCCGGCCGGGGTGCGGCGCAGCGCAGCGTCCCGGACGCCGGCCACCTCGCGGACGGCGTCCAGGATGGCGTTGACGTCGAAGCCCTCCGGCCGCTCCCGCATCGGCGCGGGCTCGTCGTCGCGGCGCAGGTGGGTGGCGATGCGGGCGAGTTCCGGGGTTTCGGCGGATGGCTCCACGGCTGGCGGCTCCGGCACTACTGGCACGTCCGGCTCGGCCGGGACGCGCTGCGGCAGCACCGCCGACGTACGGTCCGGCAGCCCGTCTTCGGCCGGCCGGGCCGTCGGCACCGGTTCCGGGGCGGATCGGCGGGCCGCGTAGGGAGGGGCACTCGTCGGTGCGGGCGCGGGCGGAGTGCGGTCGCGGCGGGCGTCCCCGCTCGTGGCGGGCGCGGTGGCGGGACCGGTCGACGGGTCGCCGGGTGGTTCCGGCGGGGCGGACGCGGACTCGGCCGACCGGAACCGGAACGGTCGCATGTTCCGGGGCTCGTCCTCGGGCGGGGACGACGCGGCCGCCTCCGGGGCGTACGGGGACGGCGGCGCGCTCGACGGCACGGCGGCCGGCGGCCCGCCCGCCCAGGACGGGCGCTCGGCCGGCGCGGGCGCCGGGCGTTCGGCCGGAGCGGCCGGCGGCTCGTACGCCGGACGCCGTTCGGCCGGCGGCTCGTACGCCGCACGCTGCTCGGCCGGCGGCTCGTACGCCGCACGCTGCTCGGCCGGCGGCTCGTACGCCGGACGCTGCTCGGCCGGCGGGCGTTGCTCGGCCTCGGCGCGGCTCGGCTGGTAGGGCCGGGTCGGCTCGGGCCGCGGCGGCTCGTAGGGGTGGACCGGCTCGGCGCGTACCGGCTCGTACGGCCGGTTCGGCTCGCTGGCCCAGCCCGGCGTGGACTCGTCGCGGGCGCGCCGGCCGGTCGACTCGGCCGCCTCTTCCCGGGCCCAGGACGGTGCCCAGCCGCTGCCCCAGCTCGGCCGGTTCCAGTTCGGACCGGACCAGTCGGGTTCGGCGGGCGGCGTCCGGTCGGTCGGCGGCGTGGCGGCCGGGCCGGCCGGCTCACCGGCGGTCAGCGCGCGGTCGAGGCCGGCGGTGCGATCGGTTCCCGGCGTGCCCGGGCGGGGCTCGGCGGCGGGCTGCTCCGGCGGGAACGGGTCGCCCCAGCCACGGGGGTCGACGGCGCTCGGCGGTTCGCCGGCCGCGGACCGGTCGACCGTCGGGGCGTGGAAACCGGGCGGCACCTCGAAGCCCGAGGCGGTCGTCCCGACCGGCGGAACCTGCACGGCGGGCGGTGCGGACGTGGGTGGGCCGGGCTCCGCCCAGCGGTTCGGCCGGCCGGCCGACGGGTCGTCGGACGCGTGCCGGGCCGGACCGGGCTCCGGCTCGGCGAGCCCGTGCGGCGGGGCGGGCTGCTCGGCCGCCGGGGCGGGGCGCTGCGCCGGCACCACGAGACGATCCCCGTCGGAGTCCCGGCGCGGTTCGCCGAGCAGACCGGGCGGGGCGCTCACCGGCGTCGCGCGGCCGGGCGGTGCGCTGATCGGAGCCGACCGGTCGGCCGGCGGCTCGGTCGGGTGCTGGCCGACGCCGTTGGTGTGCCGGCCGTTGGCTGCCCGGGTCGCCGGGGCGTCGGCGGGCAGGCCGGGCAGCGGTGGCGGCAGGTCGCCGTGCCGGGGCGAGGAGGCGCCCCAGCCGAGGGCCGGGTCGGGTTGGCGCCAGGACGGCGCCGGCTCCCGGGAACCACCGGTCTCCCCGCTCCGGGCCCAGCCGGCCGGCGCGGGCGCCCACCCGTTGCCGGTACGGGCCAGGTCGTCCTGCTGACCCGTCCCGTCGCCGTGCTCTCCCGGGGTGGCGGCACCGGGTTGCCCTGATTCACTCACCGCGCGCTCCTTGGTCGCCCCCGCTGAGGCTACCGTGTGGTGACAGTGGCGATAAGTTACAGCGGCGGGCCAATTCCGCGACGGGTCACGAACCCGGACCGGTTCGGGGGAAAAGTGCCGGCTCGTACACAGGAAACTCGGAGGTTCCCATGACCGCTGTGGGGAACGGCGCCCAGACCGCCGGCCGGCCCACGCGCCTACCCCGGTCCGCGCGCCGCAAGCAGCTGCTCGCCGCTGCCCAGGAGGTGTTCGTCGCACAGGGCTACCACGCCGCCGCGATGGACGACATCGCCGAGCGGGCGGGGGTCTCCAAGCCGGTGCTCTACCAGCACTTCCCCGGCAAGATGGAGCTGTACCTGGCCCTGCTCGACACCCACTGCGACGCCATCGTGGCCAAGGTGCACGAGGCCATGCGCGGCACCAACGACAACAAGGAGCGGGTCAGCGCCTCGGTCCGGGCGTACTTCGACTTCGTCGACCACGAGAGCGAGGCGTTCCGGCTGGTCTTCGAGTCCGACCTGCGCAACGACCCGGCCGTGCGGCAGCGGGTGGAGCGGGTCGAGCAGGGCTGCATCGCGGCGATCACCGACACCATCATCTCGGACACCGGCGTGAGCCGGGCGCACGCCGAGCTGCTGGCCTCGGGCCTGGTCGGCGCGGCCGAGACCGCCGCGCAGTTCTGGCTGGCCGGCGGCCGGCAGGTGCCCAAGGCCGAGGCCGAGGCGTTGGTGGCGGCGCTGTCCTGGCGCGGCATCGCCAGCTTCCCGCTGCAAGGTGAGTCAGCCTGACCGCCACCCCCGAGATCGGATAGCCTTCGCACGGCGGCTTTTTCGCCCCAGTTGAGGAGGCACCGTGGAGGTCAAGATCGGCGTGCAGTACGCGCCGCGCGAGCTGGTTCTGGAGAGCGCGCAGTCGCCGGCCGAGATCGAGCAGATCGTGACCGACGCCATCGCGAAGAACACCGGCACGCTGTCCCTGACCGACGAGAAGGGTCGGCGGGTCGTCGTCCCGGTCGACAAGGTCGCCTACGTGGAGATCGCCGAGGCGTCGCCGCGCGCGGTCGGGTTCACCGTCCGCTGAGCGGGCCCTCCGTCCGCGGCAGGTGACCGCGCGCACCTGCCGCGGACCACGCGGCACCGCCCGAGGCGGCACACGGCGAGCCACGCCACCAGCCTCCGCCCGGACGCGCCGGGCTGCGACGCACCGCGCGCCATCACCCCGGCGGGCCGGTGAGCTAGTTGTTCAGGCCCGCCGCGGCCATCCGCTCGGTGTGCGCGGCGGTCAGCCGGCGGAACAGCGCCTGCACGTCCACCTGGTCGCCCTGGGCGATCAGGGCGGTGAGCGCGCCCCGGTCGGCGGCGGCCACCCGGCCGGCCTGCGACAGCGCCTCGCCCACCAGCCGCCGCGCCCACATCGAGAGCCGGCCGGCCACCCGCGGGTCGATCTCGATGGCGGCCCGGATCTCGGCGGCGGCGAACTCGGCGTAGCGCGACTCGTGCAGCACGTCGAGGACGAGTTGCCGGTCCGGCTCGGCCAGCGCGCCCGCGATCTCGCGCAGGAAGTCGTCGGTGATGGCGTCGCCGACGTACGCCTTGGTGACCGCCTCGGCCCAGTCCCGCGGCTCGGTCGAGTCGTGGTACGCCTGCAAGGGCGCGACGTACGGGGCCATGGCGTCGTCGGGCAGCACGCCGAGCGCGGTGAGCCGGTCGGCCAGCCGCCGGTAGTTGCCGATCTCGGCGGCCGCCATCTCGCCCAGCGCCGCGCGGCGGCGCAGATCGGGCGCGAGCCGCGCGTCGGCGGCCATCCGTTCGAAGGCGAGCAGCTCGCCGAGGGCCACCAGGCCGAGCAGGTCGACGACGGCGGGGCCGGGCGGGGCGGGGGCGGACACGAGCGCAGGCTACCGCCCGCCGACGAACCGTGGGGGACGCCGCGATCCGCCGGTGTTTTGTGACCCAGGTCACAGAGTCGGCCCCCGGACGCGGGGGCGGGACCCGGAATCAGGACGGGGTGCAGGCGGTTCAGGTAGGATGTAGCAGTTGCCGTGGGCGCCAATCCGGCCGGCCTTCGATCCGGTCGCACTCCGACCCGCGGCGCGCGTGCGGCCCGGTCCGGCTCGGCAGTCTGCCGCCCGACCGTGTGGCCCGCGCCATACCGATCGCGCCCTGAGGACATGACGGGGCGCACCCACGAGAGGGCACCCCCAAATCCATATGAGCGAGCTGACCCAAGACCTCATGGACGGCCAGGAACTGGCCCCCACCGCCCCGGTTCGACCGGAGGCTCCCACCTTCGCCCAGCTCGGCGCGCGTCAGGAGACCGTCGACGCGCTGGCCGACGCGGGCATCACCCGCGCCTTCGCGATCCAGGAGTACGCGCTCCCGATCGCGCTGCGCGGCAGCGACCTGATCGGCCAGGCGCCCACCGGCACCGGCAAGACCCTCGGCTTCGGCGTACCGCTGCTGGAGCGGGTCTTCGCCCCCGGCGAGGGCGGCGAGGACGGCCTGCCCCAGGCGCTGGTCGTCGTACCCACCCGCGAGCTGGGCCTCCAGGTCGCCAAGGACCTGGCCGCCGCCGGCCGCACCCGGGGCGTCCGGGTGCTGCCGATCTACGGTGGCGTCGCGTACGAGCCGCAGATCGACGCCCTGCGCAAGGGCGTGGAGATCCTGGTCGGTACCCCCGGCCGGCTGCTCGACCTGGCCAAGCAGAAGCACCTGCGACTCGACCGGGTGCACGCGCTGGTGCTCGACGAGGCCGACCGGATGCTCGACCTGGGCTTCCTCGACGACGTCGAGAAGATCCTCGCGATGCTGCCGGAGGACCGGCAGACCATGCTCTTCTCGGCCACCATGCCGGACCCGATCGTCGCCCTCTCCCGGCGCTTCCTGCGCCACCCGGTGACGATCCACGCCGGCCACACCGCCGAGACCGGGCCGTCGCCGCAGACCCAGCAGCTGGCCTACCGCACCCACTCGCTCAACAAGATCGAGATCGTGGCGCGGATCCTGCAGGCCGAGGGTCGCGGGCTGACCATGATCTTCACCCGTACCAAGCGGGCCGCCGACCGGGTCGCCGAGGACCTCGACTTCCGCGGCTTCGCGGTGGCCGCCGTGCACGGCGACCTCGGCCAGGGTGCGCGGGAGCGGGCGCTGCGCGCGTTCCGGGCTGGCAAGATCGACACCCTGGTCGCCACCGACGTGGCCGCCCGCGGCATCGACGTCAGCGGCGTCACCCACGTCATCAACTACGACTGCCCCGAGGACCAGGACACCTACACCCACCGGATCGGCCGCACCGGCCGGGCCGGGGCGACCGGCGTCGCGGTGACCTTCGTCGACTGGGACGACATGCCCCGCTGGCGGATCATCGACAAGACGCTGGGCCTGGACATGCCGGAGCCGCCGGAGACGTACCACACGTCCCCGCACCTCTACACCGACCTGGACATCTCCCGCGACGTCACCGGCACGCTGCCCACCGCGGAGCGCACCCGGGCCGGGCTGTCGGCCGAGGTCGAGGAGGACCTCGGCGGTGGCCGGTCCCGCCGGGGCGAGGGCCGGGGTGTCCGGCGCGGTGAGAGCCGCGGCCGGGAGCGCCGCCGGGGCCGCGGCGAGTCGGCCGCCGTGCCGGACGCCGCCGAGCCCGCGGCCGAAGGCGCCGCCGACGAGGCCACCCGCACCCCGCGCCGCCGCCGGCGCCGCCGGGCCGGCGAGGTGGTGGCCGGCGAGCCGACCGCGGTGATCAGCGCCGAGGCCGGCGACACCCCGGTCGCCGAGGGCGACGCCCCGAAGCCGCGCCGCCGCCGGCGCCGCCGTGGTGGCGGTTCCGCCGCCAGTACGCCGGCCGAGGCGACCGCCGACTGACCCGCGCACGACCCGACGTCCCCGTACCGGTCCCCGGTGCGGGGACGTCCGTCTGAGCGCCCAGCCGCCCCGACCAGCCCAACTACGTCCGCGGCGTGCCGCCGCCAGCATGGCAGCCATTTCGCCACGACGTGCCGGCCGCCGGCGAACCGGCCGCCCGAGCCACAGGACCGCCCGCGAGCCGACAGGGCCGCCGGCGAACCGCAAGCCCACCCACCCGCCAGCAGCGAGGCCGCCCACGGGCCGGAGGGCTGCCGGCGAACCGCAACGCGGGCCGAGCCGTGAGGCCGGCCGGAAGCGGCGACGGCGGCGCTGCGCGCGCTTTGCTCTGCTTCCACCCACGCAGCTCCTGACACCCGCCGTCGTCGCGCGGGCGGCACCATCTTCGGGTGCGGTTGTTGCGGCTCCAGCGACAACAGATGCACCCAAACCCGCGCACCACCTCCCCTGACGACGGCATCAGGCGCTGCCGCCTCCCGCCGCTGACCACCGCCGCCGGCGTTTGGGTGCAGATGTTGCTGTCCTAGCGACAACAGACGCACCCAGAGGCGCGAGATCCCGTCGGACGGCATCGGGCGTGCGGTGGCGCTGCCGCCCTTGCCGTCGCCGAACGCGGCCGGCCTGGCGTGCGGGTGGTTCGGCTCTACCGACAGGAGGCGCACCGGAGGCGCGGAGCGGTGTGGCGTAGCGCGACTCACGCGCACCCGGTTCGGGCCGGGCGCGATCGAGCAGGAAGATGGAGCAATGCCGGAACCGCTGGACGCCGCCCTGACCGAGGTGCGGTCGCTGCTGCTCGACCCCGCGCTGACCCGGGCGGTCGCCGCCGGACGCCGGCGCGGCCAGCGCCCCTCGGTGGTCCGGGCCGAGCTGCGCCCGGTGGCGCTGAAGGCCGGCCCACGGTTGCAGATCTCGACCTCGGACGGGGCCCGGCCGTACACCCGCAACGTCGCCCCGGGCCCGGAGGCGGCCGAGGCGGTGGACGCGCTGCTGGCCGAGCCGTTCGGCAACTGGCACGTGGAGACGGCCGGGGCGACCCTGCAACTGCGGGTGACCAAGTCCGGCGAGGCGCAGGTGCACCGGTCGGCGGCGAGCCGGCCGACCGCCGAGCCGGCCGGGCACGACCGGGCCAAGGACTACCTGCTCGACCCGGGTGACCCGATCTTCGCCGAGATCGGCGGCTCGGCGGCGAAGCGGCGCCAGGTGGACGCGTTCCTGCGGGCGCTGGCGGCCACCCTGCCGGACGACCTGACCGGCCGGCTGCGCGTGGTCGACCTGGGCTGCGGCAACGCGTACCTGACCTTCGCGGCGTACCGCTACCTCACCCAGCGCGGGCTCGACGTGGAGCTGGTCGGGGTGGACGTCCGGGAGGACCAGCGCCAGCGCAACACCGAGCTGGCCGAGCGGCTCGGCTGGGCCGACCGGGTCCGCTTCGTGGCCGGCACCATCGCCGACGCGGTGGTCGAGCCCGCCCCCGATCTGGTGCTGGCGCTGCACGCCTGCGACACCGCCACCGACGAGGCGCTGGCCCGGGCGGTGCGCTGGCGGGCCCGCTGGGTGCTCGCCGCGCCCTGCTGCCACCACGACATCGCGGCCCAGCTGCGCGCCCGGCCGGCGCCGGCGCCGTACGAGCTGCTGACCCGGCAGGGCATCCTGCGCGAGCGCTTCGCGGACGTGCTCACCGACGCGCTGCGCGCCGGGCTGCTGCGGCTGCACGGCTACCGGACCGAGGTGGTGGAGTTCGTCGACTCCCGACACACCCCGCGCAACCTGCTGATCCGCGCCCGCCGCACCGGTGCCGAGCCGACCGGGACGCAGCGCGCCGACTACCGGGCGCTGGTCGACCAGTGGGCGGTCACGCCACGGCTGCAGACCCTGCTCGCGGAAGCGCCGCCGGCGCCCGCCCGCACGCCCGCGGACCCGCCGCCCGGCACGCCGGCGGACCCGCCGACCGGAACGCCAGCGGGCACGACAGCCGCCAGGCCGGCCAACACGCCAACCGGGGAGCCGGCGGACACCGCGTAGGACGCCCGGCGCGGCACCGGCGGCCGGCTTCGGGGCGAGAAAAGTCCCGCCGGCGGGACGGTCTGGTCGATCAGTCAATTGCTTCCGCGCCGGGCCGTACTACCCTCGGAGGCGCACCGTCGGTGCCGGTCGGGAGGAGAGAGCCCGCAGGAATGGGCGCGGCAGACGTATCACCACAGATGGCGTTCGCACGGTTCGTGCGGCGCGCCATCGACGACGCCCGCGAGGAACGCGGGTGGACCGTCACGGATCTGGCCGCGCACACCGGCGTGGGCCGCTCGACCGTCTTCCGCTGGCTCGCCGGCGACTGGCAGGACTACCCGGAGCTGGCCAAGGTCCGCGGCTTCTGCGCCGCGCTCGACCTACCGGTCGCCGCCGCCTTCCGCGCCCTCGGCCTGCCCGACGCCGGCCCCACCCCGCGCCGACGTACCGACGACGGCCCGGTGGAGGCCGACGTCCGGGTGATCCTGCAACGGCTGGCCGACCCGACGGTGCCGCTCGAGGAGAAGCACCACATCCGCGACCTGCTGCGCTACCTCGCCCGCCGCCCGATCCGCCGGGCCGGCTGAACCGGCACCACCGTCAGGGGACGGTGACGGTGAACTCGGCGGTGCGTACCTCGCCGGCCACCTGGAAGTCGAGGTAGAGCCGGTACCGGCCGGGGCCGGGCGTGGTCAGCCAGAAGCGGACCGCCCCGTCGACCAGCTCCGGCTCCGGGTGCACGTGCAGGTAGCCGAGGTCCCCCTCACGCAGCGCCACCAGGTGCCCGTACGCCCCGAGGTAGCGCTCCAGCACGGGGGTGCTGCCGCCGGCGGCGGTGATCCGGAAGGTCAGCGGCACGGTCAGCCCGGCCTGCGGGGTGCCCGCGACGCCGACGGTGAACCCGTCGACGGTGGCGGAGGTGGCCGGCGCGGGCAGCGACCGCGGGGCGTAGTCGCCGGGCGCGACCAGGTCCACCCCGAGAGTCACCGGGACCTGCTGGCCGTCGTCGGCGACGGCGGTGAAGTCGGCGTACGCCCGCCAGACGCCGGCCTGCGGCAGGGTCAGCGGCACCGACCAGGTGCCGTCCGCCGCCATGCTCGGGTGCAGGTGCTGGTAGCCGGTCAGGTCCCGGCGGACCACGATCAGGTGCATCGGCTTCTCGTGCACCACCGCGAACCGGGTGACCGCCCGGCGCTGCGCGTCGCGCACCTGGAAGCGCAGTTCGCCTTCCCGGCCGGCGGTGAACTCCCCGCTCAGCGGGGTGAGCGTGTAGCCGGACGCGGTGACCGCCAGCCCGGCCGCCTCTGCCGCGGCACTCTGGTCGGCGCCGTGCTCGTGGGCTCCGGTGCCGGGGGCGTGGGTGTGGTCGGCGAGCGCGCTGTCCAGCCCGGTGCCGGCCGGCGGCCCGTCGCCGTTGATCCGGCCCAGCCCGAAGCCGAGCAGGACGGCCAGCACCAGCCCGCCGACCACCAGCGCCAGCCGGACGGTGCTCCCGTCGGGTCTGGCGAGGTCGCGCTCTGGCGTCGCCGGCGTACCGGGCTCGGTCATGGCGCCCACGCTACCGTCGTGACCAGCGACGATCGCCGGGTGGCGGCGCGGGGTGGCGACCGTCGCAATCCGTCCGGCCCGGGAACTTTCCGGCCGGTCGCGGCCGGCGTGCTGAGGCCAAGCCCGCGGCCGGTCACCGACCGCCCCGGGCGGGCCGGCTGGGGCCCCGAGCGGTTCCCCGCCGGCCAGCCCTCGGGCAGTCGGCGTCGGCGGCGCACGCAGCGGAGGTCCAGCAGCGGCCCACGCTGCGGGCGTGGCCCGCAGGTCGCTTCCCCGGGTGCCGGGGCTACGGGGTCGCCCGGGCCAGACCGGCGCAGGGATCCAGCTCGACCGCCCGCAGCGATCGCGGGCCACACCCCGAACCCACGAACGCCCGCCGCCGAGCCGGTCAGCCGGCGATGGCCAGGGCGAGCGGGAGCACGTCGGGGGCGCCGGCCCGGCGCAGTTCGCGGGCGGCCATGGTCATCGTCCAGCCGGAGTCGACCAGGTCGTCGACGAGCAACACCGGCCCGTCCAGCCCGGCCAAGGCTTCGGCCAGGTCGTCCGGCACGGTGATCGCGCCGTGCAGGGCGCGTACCCGCTGGGCGCTGTTGCCGCGCGGCCCGCCGGCCGGACCGGCCGCCGTCACCTGCCCGAGCAGCGGCAGCCGCCCGACCGCGGCGATCCGCTCGGCCAGCGAGCCGACCAGCCGGGGCCGGCGGCGCGAGCCGACCGCGACCACCCCGACCGGGCGGCGCGGCCAGGGGTCGTCGCCGTGCGCCCACGCCTTGAGCACCTCGACCACGGCGGCGGCCACGTCGTCCGGCACCGGCCCGTCGTCGGCCTCCGGCCCGACCAGGCCGCGCAGCCGCCCGCCCCAGCCCAGGTCGGAGAGGCGACCCACGGCCCGGCCGGGCAGCGCCTGCTCGCCGGGGGCGATCCGGCCCTTCAGCGGTACGCCGACCGCGTCCAGCCCGGTCGGCCAGAGCTTCTTCGGCGGTATCTCCACCCCGGGCCGGCCGAGGAAGGTCTGCGCGGCGGCCAGCGCGGCGTCGGACACCTCGGGCGGGAACAGCGGGCCGGCGCACCGGTCGCACCGGCCGCAGTCGCCCGCCCCGCTGTCGTCCAGGCACTCCCGCAGGTAGCGCATCCGGCAGTCGGGCGTGGTCGCGTACTCCCGCATGGCCTGCTGCTCGGCGGTGCGCGCGGCGGCGACGCGGCGCAACCGGGCCTCGTCGTAGACCCAGGGCTCGCCGGTGGCGAGCCAGCCGCCGCGGACCCGGCGGACCGCGCCGTCCACGTCGAGCACCTTGAGCATCAGCTCCAGGCGCGCCCGGCGCAGGTCGACGATCGGTTCCAGGGCCTGGGTGGAGAGCGGCCGGTCGGTGTGCAGCGCGGCCAGCACCGCGCGGACCTGCTCCTCCGGCGGGAAGGCGAGCGAGGCGAAGTAGCGCCAGATGGCGGCGTCCTCCGGGCCCGGCAGCAGCAGCACCTCGGCGTGCTCGACGGCCCGGCCGGCCCGACCGACCTGCTGGTAGTACGCGATCGGCGAGGGCGGCGCGCCGAGGTGCACCACGAAGCCGAGGTCCGGCTTGTCGAAGCCCATGCCCAGCGCGCTGGTGGCGACCAGCGCCTTGATCTTGTTGTCCAGCAGGTCCTGCTCGGCCGCCCGCCGGTCCGCGTCGTCGGCCTGCCCGGTGTACGCGGCGACCGGATAGCCGCGCGAGCGGAGGAACTCGGCGGTCTCCCCCGCCGCTGCCACGGTGAGCGTGTAGACGATGCCGGAGCCGGGCAGCCGGTCCAGGTGGTCGGCGAGCCAGGCCAGCCGGTGCGCCGGGCCGGGCAGCTCGACCACGCCGAGCCGCAGCGACTCCCGGTCCAGGGTGCCGCGCAGCACCAGCGCGTCGCCCAGCTGCTCGGCGACGTCGGCGGTGACCCGGGCGTTGGCGGTGGCGGTGGTGGCCAGCACCGGCGTGCCGTCGGGCAGGTTGCCGAGGAAGGTGCGCAGCCGCCGGTAGTCGGGCCGGAAGTCGTGCCCCCAGTCCGAGACGCAGTGCGCCTCGTCCACCACCAGCAGCCCGGTGGTCGCGGCCAGCCTCGGCAGCACGGTGTCCCGGAAGTCGGGGTTGTTCAGCCGCTCCGGGCTGATCAGCAGCACGTCGACCGCGCCGGCGTGGATCTCGGCGGTGATCTCGTCCCACTCGTCGAGGTTGGCGGAGTTGATGGTCCGGGCCCGGATGCCGGCCCGGGCGGCCGACTCGACCTGGTTGCGCATCAGCGCCAGCAGCGGCGAGACGATCACCGTCGGCCCGGTCCGCGGCCCGGCGGCGGGGCTGTCGGCGGTGGGGCCGTCGGTCTGCCGCAGCAGTGCGGTGGCCACGAAGTAGACCGCCGACTTGCCCCAGCCGGTGCGCTGCACGCAGAGCACCCGCCGCCGGTCGACCACCAGCGCCTCGATGGCCCGCCACTGGTCCTCGCGGAGCCGGGCGTGCTCGCCGGCCAGCCGCCGCAGCACCGCCTCGGCTCGTTCCCGTACCGCCGCCCGATCCTGGCTCATCCGGCATTTCTACCAGCGCCGGGTGACCGCACCCCGGTTCGCGCCGGAGGTTCCGGTCACGATCCGGCCGGCGGCGGCTCGGCCGCCGGGGCCGCCGGCGTCGGAGGGAGGAAGAACAGCAGCTCCCCCCTACCACTCACCACAGCCAACCGCTCACCCATCCCCCACCGCTCATCCCACGCCTCCCGCACCTCCCACGAACAGACCCCGTCGATCATGAAGTTAGCGTCACCGCCATCGGCGTGTCGCGCCGATAACTTCATGATCGACGGGGGCGGGCCCGGGGGCGGGGGGGGCGGGGGGGTTGGGTTAGGGGTGGGGGTGGAGGGTTTTGCGGAGGTGGGTTAGGCGGGGGGCGAGGCTGGCGAGGCCGCCGGGGAAGAAGTAGACGGCCAGGATGAAGACGGTGCCGAGGACGAAGAGCGGCTGGGAGAGCGGGCGGCTGAGGATCGCGGGCAGGGCGTCCACCGCGTCGCTGGTGCCGAAGGCGACCAGCCGGTGGTCCAGGTACATGTAGAGGATGCCGCCGAGCACCGGGCCCCACCGGGTGCCCGGCCCGCCGAGCACCACCATGACCAGCAGCGACAGGGTCAGTTCGGAGGAGGTGATGTGCGGCGAGGCACCGCCGACGATCAGGCAGTAGACCACCCCGCCGGCCGCCGCCAGCCCGCCGGCCAGGGTGAACGCGACCAGCTTGAACCGGTACGGGTCGAGCCCGAGCACCCCGACCCGCCGCTCGTCGTCGCGCAGGCCGGCGAGCACCCGCCCGGTCGGCGAGCCGCTCACCCGGTGCACCACGAAGATCACCACGACCAGGTACGCCAGCGCCAGCCAGTAGAGGTTGACCGTGTTGGCCACCCCGACCAGCGCCGGGGGCAGGCCGGAGACGTCCAGCGGTAGCCCCTCCTCGCCGCCGGTGAGCCCGCCGAAGTCCCGGGCCACCAGGATCGCGCCCACCTGGGCGAAGGCCAGCGTCACCATGGCGAACGCGATGCCGACCGTGCGCAGCGCGACGGCGCCGAGCAGCGCGGCGAGGATCGTGCCGCCGGTGATGGTCAGCACCGCGGCCTGCCACAGCGGCAGCCCGGCCTTGGTGACCAGGATGTCCGTGCCGTAGACACCGGCCGCGAAGTAGAGCGCGTGCCCGAAGGAGAGCATGCCGGTGCGGCCGAAGAGCAGGTCGTAGCCGGCCGCCAGGCCGCCGAAGACCAGGCACACGGCGAGCAGTTGCAGGGTGCCGGGCGAGTTCAGCGGGCCCTCGAAGATGCCCGGCAGGTGCACCGTCGAGTACGGCAGGATCAACGCCACCACCAGCGCGACCAGCGGCAGGAACGGGCGCACCCGGTGCCACCGGCCGGTGTCCGGCGTCAGTTCGGCGGGCACCGCCGCCGGCGGCGCCGGAACCTCGGGACTCTTGACCTCGGTCATGCCGTTGCCACCTTTCCGGCGATGCCCTGCGGGCGCAGCAGCAGCACCACGGCCAGCAGCGCGACCACGCAGATGTCGCCCAGCCCGGAGGTGCCGTAGTAGTTCACGAACTGTTGCAGCAGGCCCACCGCGACCGCCGCGTACGCGGACCCGACCACCGAGCCCATCCCGCCGATCACCACCACGATGAACGCGAAGATCAGCAGCGAGCCGCCCTGCCCCGGCGAGACGGTGCCGAAGTAGACGCCGCCGAGCGCGCCGGCCAGCGCCGCGGCCGCCCCGCCGATCGCGAAGACCAGGGTGAACGCCTTGCGCACGTCGATACCGAGCGCGGTCACCATCTCCCGGTTCTCCACCCCGGCCCGGATCACCAGGCCGTAGCGGGTCCAGCGGAGGAAGGCGAGGATCGCGCCGAGCACCACCACCGCGGCGATGATCAGCAGCAGGCCGCCGTTGGGCACCTGCGCGCCGAGGACCCCGGTCACCTGCCGGGTCCAGTCGGGGCGCGGGAACGGCCGGGCGTCCGCGCCCCAGGTGGCCTGGAGCAGCGCCACCCCGGCCAGCGACAGGCCGACGGTGACCAGCACCTGCTCGATGGTGCGCGAGTAGAGCGGCCGGATCAGCACCAGCTCGACCAGCACCGCCACCAGCGTGCCGGCGGCCACCCCGAAGGCGACCGCGAGCAGGAAGCCGAACCCGTCGCCGCCGGCGCCGGGCAGGTTGCCCGCCGCCCACCAGGTGGCGTACGCGCCGACGCCGAGGAACAGCCCGTGTGCGAAGTTGAGCACGTCGGCCAGGCCGAACACCAGCGAGAGCCCGGAGGCGACCAGGAAGTAGAGCGCGGCCAGGCCGAGCCCGGTCAGCGTCAGCAGGACGATCGTGTCCATCAGTGCCCGTCCTTCCCGCCGGCCGGCCCGCCGGACGCGGCCGGCGCGTGCCCCTCGGCGGAGCCCACGCCGAGCAACGACTTGGTCAGCGCGGTCTCCAGCAGCAACCGCTGCGCGTCCCCGGCCCAGGCCACCTGACCGGCGGCCAGCACCACGGCGTCGCGGGCGAGCCGCCGGACCACCGCCAGGTTCTGCTCGACGAGCAGCACCGGCACGGACTCGGCGACCCGTTCCAGCACCTCGGCCACCTCGGTCACCACCTTCGGGGCCAACCCCTTGGTCGGCTCGTCGACCAGCAGCAGCCGGTTGTCGTTGAGCAGCACCCGGCCGATGGCGAGCATCTGCTGCTGGCCACCGGAGAGCGAACCGGCCCGCTGCCGGCCCCGCCGGTCCAGCTCGGGGAAGAGCGCGTACACCTTGTCGTACGCCGGGGTGGTGCCGCGCCGTTCGGCGAGCCGCAGGTTCTCCGCCACGGTGAGCCCGGCGAAGACGCACCGGTCCTCGGGCACGTAGCCGAGCCCGCCGCGGACCAGCCGGTGGGTCGGCCGGGCCAGCAGGCTCTGCGCGCCCATCCGGATGGCACCGCGCACCTCCCCGCCGCGCGGGGTGAGCCCGACGATGGCGCGCAGGGTGGTGGTCTTGCCGACGCCGTTGCGGCCGAGCAGCACGGTGACGCCGGTCGGGGCGACGGTGAACGACACCCCCTGGAGGATGTGCAGCCCGGCGATCCGGACCGACAGGTTCTCCACCTCGAGAATGGGTTCCATCTACAGTGACTCCCCCAGGTAGGCCTCTTGCACGGTGGGGTTGGCCATCACCGTCTCCGGGGTGTCGCAGGCGAGCAGCGCGCCGTGGTGCATCACCGCGATCCGGTCGGCCAGCTCCAGGATCACGTCCATGTGGTGCTCCACCATCAGCACCGACCGGCCGCTGTCGCCGGTCAACGACCGGATCACCGCGACCAGTTCCGGCACGTCCTCGGCGCTGACCCCGGCCATCGGCTCGTCGAGCAGCATCACCCGCGGCTCGCCGGCCAGCAGCAGCGCGATCTCCAGCTTGCGCTTCTCGCCGTGGGCCAGCGTGCCGGCGAGCGCCGTACCCCGGTGGGCGAGGCCGACGCGGTCCAGCGCCGCGTCGGCGGCGGCGGCCACCTCCCGGTCGGCCGCCGCCCGCCGCCACAGCTTCATCGAGCCCCCGCGGTGCGCCTGTACGGCGAGCCGCACGTTCTCCCGCACGCTGAGCGAGCCGAAGACCGAGGACGCCTGGAAGGTACGGCCCAGTCCGAGACGGGCCCGCCGGTGCGGCGGCAGGGACGAGATGTCCTGCCCGTCGAGGGTGACCCGTCCCTCCGTGGCCCGGCGCAGGCCGGTGATCAGGTTGAACAGTGAGGTCTTGCCGGCGCCGTTCGGCCCGATGACGCCGAGGAACTCCCCGGGCGCCAGGTCGAGGTAGACGCCGTCGACGATGGCGACCTCACCGATCCGCCAGGTCAGACCGCGGGTGGCGAGCATGGTTCAGCCCTTCATCGCCACGGCCGGCGGCGCGCTCTCGTCGCCGGTGAGGCTCTTCTGCGCGGTGGCCGTGAAGGTGGTGCCGCTGCCGGTCAGCTTGGCCTGGAACATCGGCTGGAGCAGGGCGTGGTCCTCGGCGCGGATGGTCATCTTGCCCTTCACGCCGTCGAAGCTCCAGCCCTCCAGCGCGGTGACCATCTTCTCGACGTCGTCGCCGCCCTCCTGCACGGCGCGGACGACCATCTGCGCGGCGGCGAAGCCGTCCGGGTGGAACAGGTCGAGGGTGCCGCCCGGGATCTTGGCCTTGGCGGCCTTGGTGGCCTCGTTGTCGGTGGCCCCGTCGAAGTAGTGCGACAGGAACGAGATCTTGCTGCCGGCCGCGCCGAAGGTGGGCCAACTGGCGCGGATGTCCAGGCCGGTGACGACGGTGGTGGAGGAGAGCACACCCTGCTGGTCGAGGGTCTGCCACATGGCCGGGGCGGTGGTGCCGGCCCAGGCGACGAAGAGCAGGTCCGGCTTGGCGGCCTTGATCTGGCTGGCGAACGGGGTGAACTCGGTGGCGCTGGCCGGGGCCCGGACGCTGCTGACGGTCGCGCCGGCGCCGCCGATGACGGTCTTCACGGCCGCCTCGTTGGCGTCGCCGAAGGCGCCGTCCTGGGCGAAGACCACGACCTTCTTGCCGGCCGGGTCGCCGATGAACGACTTGGCGGTCAGCACGTCCTGGTACGACTGCCGCCCGGACCGGAAGGTGTACTTGTTCGCGCCGGTCACCGCGTCGGTCGCGGCCGGCCCGGAGATGAAGAGCACCTTGTTCTGCGCGGCGATCGGCGCGACCTGGAGGGCCACCCCGGACGCCGTCGAACCCGCGATGATCTTGTGTCCCTTGCCGATCAGGTCCTTGGCCGCGGAGACCGCCTTCGCCGGGTCGCCGGCGTCGTCGACCTCGGTGATCTCGATGGACCGGTCGCCGACCTTGTTGGTGCCCTTGGTGGCGAAGTCGAGGCCGGCCTTGAACCCCTCGATGTACTGCTTGCCGTAGCTGGCCAGCGCTCCCGACTGGGAGTAGACCAGGCCAACCTTGACCGGGGCGGCGCTGTCGCCGCCACCGGAGGCGGTGTCCTGCGGGCTGCCACAGGCCGTGGCGGCGAGCGCCGCGGCCATCATCGTGGCGGTGGACAGGAACACCCGCCGCGTCGTCCGGACCGTCATTGCGACTCCACGTGAGGACTCGGAGGGAAGGGAACTCGTTTGTCGGCTCACGCTAGAAGTGACGTCACGCACGGGCTATGTGGCCGAAACACACAAGTAACAGGGGTGGGATGGCCGACCGTAACAGCCTCCGACCTGCGGCGGTGACGGCGTACCGGCGCGATGGGCGCGGCAGCCGTGGCCGAAACCGGGCATGTGTCGCACCCCGCCACCGCCCCCCGCCGAACGCGGTACGCCGCCGACCCGTCCCGCGGCCCGGCCGGTGGCCGACGCAGGACCGCCCACCACTCTCGGGTGCCCGCACGGCGACCTCGCGGGCACCCCGGCCCGCACTCGATAACGTCCTGTCGAGCTGCCCCTACAGACGGGGCATCCTCGGGCCACCCTGGTCCGGACCCGGCGAGGCAGCACGATCATGCTCGATCGATGTTGTGGTGGCTTCCCACCGCACCCGAGGCCACTACAACAAGGAAACAGCGCGATCTTCGCGGGTGCCCCCGCCGCGCCGCCCAGACGGGACGCGCCGTCGGGAGTCCCAGGCGGGACGCTCCGGCGGGAGGCCCCCGGCGGGACACCCCCGGCAGGACGCCCCGACACCCCCGGCGGGACGCCCCGGCGGTGGTCCGGTGCGTGGGGCAGCTCGTAAGCGTCCCCGGGCACCTGTCGCCGCCGCGGGAATGGGTCAGCTCACGAACGGCTGACCGGTTGTCACGAATCGCCGCCCTGCCCGGTCGTAGGTGCTTGACTGCGGCGTGAGGTGCCGCGGCAGGAAGGGAAGAGATCGATCATGAAGATCGTCGTCATCGGCGGCAGCGGACTCATCGGCAGCAAGGTGGTGGCCATCCTGGAGGGGCAGGGCCACGAGGTGGTCGCCGCGTCCCCCAAGACCGGCGTCAACACCCTGACCGGTGAGGGCGTCAGGGAGGCGCTGGCCGGCGCGGACGTCGTCGTCGACGTGTCCAACTCGCCGTCGTTCGAGGACTCGGCGGTGCTGGACTTCTTCCAGACCTCCACCCGCACCCTCCTGGCCGCCGGGGCCGAGGCCGGCGTCGGCCACTACGTGGCGCTGTCCATCGTCAACTGCGACCGCATCCCGGACAGCGGTTACATGCGGGCGAAGGTCGCCCAGGAGAAGCTGGTGACCTCCGCCGACATCCCGTACTCGATCGTGCGGGCCACGCAGTTCATCGAGTTCGTCCCGGGCATCGTCGCGGCCGGGGCCGACGGGGACACCGTCCACCTCTCCCCGGCGCTCATCCAGCCGATCGCGGCCGACGACGTCGCGGCGACGGTCGCCGAGGTCAGCCTCGGCGACCCGGTGAACGGCATCGTCGAGGTCGGCGGCCCGGAACAGTTCCGGCTCGACGAACTCGGCCGCGACACCCTGGCCGCCCAGGGGGAGGCCAGGGAGGTGGTCACCGACCCGGAGGCCCGGTACTTCGGCGCGCGGCTTCAGGAGCGCTCGCTGGTGACCTCCGACGGGGCGCGGAAGGGCACGACGACGGTGGCGCAGTGGCGCCAGCGGGCCGGCCAGCGGGCGTAACCCCGCGGTGGTGCGCACGCGGTGGGCCCGCCTCCCCGCGCCGGCCCACCGCGGCGCCCGCTACGTTGGGCGCATGGTGAGCGGTCGGGCGGACGCCGACGGCGCCGCGCCCGCACCCGGACGCCCGGCCGTGACGGCGGACGACCTCACCGAGTTCCTCGCCATCCGCCCGCGCCTGTTCGGCATCGCCTACCGGATGCTGGCCAGCGTGACCGAGGCCGAGGACGTCGTGCAGGACGCCTGGCTGCGCTGGCAGGGGACGGACCGCCGGAAGGTCGACAACCCGGCCGCCTTCTTGACCACCACGACCACCCGGCTGGCCGTCAACGCCGCCGGCTCGGCGCGGGCCCGCCGCGAACGGTACGTGGGGCCGTGGCTGCCGGAGCCGGTGGACACCAGCGCGGACCCGACGCTCGGCGCCGAACGCGCGGAGGCGCTGGACGCCGCCGTCCTGCTGCTGCTGGAGCGGCTCACCCCGACCGAGCGCGCCGCGTACGTGCTGCGGGAGGCCTTCGACTACTCGCACCGCGAGATCGCCGGGGTCCTCGACACCACCGAGGCGAACGCACGGCAGCTGGTCAGCCGGGCCCGCCGGCACCTCGCGACGCGACGGACCGCACCGGCGTCCCGGGCCGAGCGGCGGCGGCTGGTCGAGACGTTCGTCGCGGCGGCCCGGGACGGGGACCTGGCCCGGCTGGAACGGCTGCTCGCCGACGAAGTGGTCGCCCGCTCGGACGGCGGCGGCCGGGTACCCGCCGCGCGCAAGGACGTCAGCGGGCCCGCCCGGGTCACCAACCTGCTGGACAACGTCTGGCGCAAGTACTGGCGTGCGTCGACCTTCCGGATCGTCGAGGCCAACGGCGAACCGGCGCTGCTGGTGGCGGACGCCGACGGCAGGCCGGAGGCCGTGGTCGCCCTGGACGCCACCGACCGGCGGATCTCCCAGCTGCTGATCATGGTCAATCCGGACAAGCTGCGGGGGTTCGCCGGCTGAGCACGGCGCCGGCCCGCCACCGTGGCACGGTGACGGGCCGGCGGGCGGTCCGGGTCAGCGCTGGCCGAGTCCGGCGCGGGCGGCGACGGCGGTGTCCGGGTGGTCGGCGAAGACCCCGTCCAGGCCCAGGCCGAGGAAGAGTTCGTACTCGGCCTGGATGTCGCCCCGGGCGTTCGGGTCGGTGCCGATCCGGAAGTCCGCCGGCAGGAACTGGTTCTCGGCGCGGAACGTCCAGGCGTGCACCACCAGCCGTTCCCGGTGCGCGTCCCGGACCAGGGTGGTCGGGGCGAGCAGCTTCCCGGCGGCGTCGCGCGGCACGATCAGGTTCTTGTTCGCCCCGACGCCGTCGGCGTACCGGGCGATCCACGCCAGGCCGGCCGGCTTCGCCAGGTCCTGGTAGGTGCGGGTGTCACCGGCGACGGTGAAGTCGTACGGGCGGCCGCTGGCGTCGAGCAGCTGGGCGAGCCGGACGTCGATCATCCGGTCCAGCTTGCGCAGGTTGGCGGTCTCGAAGGACTGCACGATCACCGGCGAGTTCTTCCGGGTCAGCCGGTTCGCCCGGAGCACCCGCACCAGCGGCTCCTCCAGCGGCAGCCCGATCGAGGCGAAGTAGCTGGGGTGCTTGGTCTCCGGGTAGACGCCGATGGTGCGGCCCCGTGCCCGCCCCTCGGTTCGGGCGAGGTCGATGACCTCCTGGAGCGTGGGCACCTCGAACCGGCCGTCGAAGGCGGTGTTGGCCACCCGTACCTGCGGCAGCCGCTCCTTGGCCCGCAGCGTCTTCAGCTCGGCGAGGGTGAAGTCCTCGGTGAACCAGCCGGTCACCCGGGTGCCGTCGATGGTCTTCGTGGTCCGGCGGGCGGCGAACTCCGGGCGGGCGGCCACGTCGGTGGTACCCGAGATCTCGTTCTCGTGCCGGGCCACCAGCACCCCGTCCGAGGTGGAGACCAGGTCCGGCTCGATGAAGTCGGCGCCCTGCCGGATGGCCAGCCGGTACGCCTCCAGGGTGTGCTCGGGCCGGTAGCCGCTGGCCCCGCGGTGGGCGATCACCAGCGGGCGGCCGCCGGCCTTCTCGCTGCCCGTCGCCGGACCGGCCGCCGGACCGGCCGCCGCGCCGGTGGTGGGCACGGCCACCACGGCCGCGAGCAGGGCGCCGGCCAGGCCGAGGGCGGAAAGGGTACGTCGCAACGCCGTCTCCTGTCGTCGTCGAGGAACGCCCTCAGCAGACCGGTCCGGGTTGTCCGGCAGTTGGTCGACGACTGGCCGACAGGTGAACCCTCCGGGATACCGGTTTCGACACCCCGATCCGGGCGGAACAGGAAGATTGTCTGGTGCGCCGGTTTCTTCGTCACCCCGTACGGCTGGTGCCGTTCGGTTTCCTGGCGACGATCCTGCTCGGCACCGGCCTGCTGATGCTGCCCTGGGCGACCACCGAGCACCGGTACACCCCGTTCATGACCGCGCTGTTCACCGCGACCTCGGCGGTGTCGGTGACCGGCATGGCGGTGGTCGACACCCCGAACTACTGGACCGAGTTCGGCCTCGTGATGATCACCGTGCTGACCCAGGTCGGCGGGATCGGCATCGTCACCGGGGCCACCCTGGTCATCCTGGTGGTGGCCCGGCGCCTCGGGCTGCGCAACCGGCTGCTGGTGCAGGCCGAGACCCAGGAGTTCGGGTTCGGCGACGTCCGCCGGCTGCTCATGCGCATCGCCGCCACCTCGCTGATCTGCGAGGCGGTGATCGCGACGATCCTCACCGTCCGGCTCGCGGTCAGCTACGACTACCCGCTGGGCCGGGCGCTCTGGCACGGCGTCTTCCACGCCGTGCAGGGCTTCAACAACGGCGGGTTCGCGCTCTACTCCGACAACCTGGTCGGGTTCGCCACCGACGCCTGGGTCACCCTGCCGCTGGCCGTCGGCGCGATCATCGGCGGGCTCGGTTTCCCCGCGCTGTTCGAGGCGGTCCGGGAGTGGCGCGAACCGGACCGCTGGGCGGTGGGCACCAAGCTGACCGTCTGGGGCAGCCTGGTGCTGCTCCTGGTCGGCTTCCTCGCCCTGCTCGTGGTGGAGTGGGGCAACCCGCGCACCCTGGGCCCGTTCAGCTGGCCGGACAAGCTGCTCGCGGCGTTCACCCAGGACGCGTTCGTCCGCACCGGCGGGTTCAACGTGGTCGACACCAGCGGCCTCGGCGAGGAGACGTACCCCACCCTCGTCGCGCTGATGTTCATCGGCGGGGGCAGCGCCAGCACCGCCGGCGGGATCAAGGTGACCACGTTTTTCCTGCTCGCGTTCGTGATCTGGGCGGAGCTGCGCGGCGAGCCGGACGTGACGATCGGGCACCGCCGGGTGGCCACCGCCAGCCAGCGGCAGGCGATCACCGTGGCGCTGATCAGCGTCGCGCTGGTGGTGGTCGGCACGGTGGGGCTGATCGTGATCACCGAGGGGGTCCCGTTCTACGCCGCGCTGTTCGAGGTGACCTCGGCGTTCACCACCACCGGGCTCTCCGTCGGCGTCGCCCCCACGCTGCCGGAGAGCGGCCAGCTCGCCCTCATCGCCCTGATGTACATCGGCCGCGTCGGGCCGCTCACCCTCGGGTCGGCGATCGCCCTGAACACCCGGCGACGGCTCTACCGCTACCCGGAGGAGCAACCCATTGTCGGCTGACAGCAGCAACGACGGCGGCATCCTGGTGATCGGGCTGGGCCGGTTCGGCGGCTACCTGGCCGAGTCGCTGACCCAGCTCGGCCACGAGGTGCTCGCCGTCGACCGCAATCCCGATCTCGTGCAGCGCTGGTCCGACCAGCTCGACCGGGTGGTGCAGGCCGACGCCACCGAGGAGGACGCGCTGCGCCAGCTCGGCGCGTCCGACTTCCAGAGCGCGGTGGTCGCCATCGGCGCCTCGGTCGAGGCGAGCGTGCTCGCCGTGCTGGCCCTGGTGGAACTCGGCGGGCCGCAGGTGTGGGCCCGGGCCACGTCCACCAAGCACGCCAAGATCCTGGCCTCGGTGGGCGCGCACCACGTGATCTTCCCGGAGGCGGAGACCGGTGAGCGGGTGGCCCACCTGATCGTCAGCAAGATGCTCAACTTCATCGAGTTCGGCGAGGACTTCGCCATCGCCAAGGTACGCGCGCCGGAGAGCCTCGCCGGCCGGTCACTGGCCGAGGTCCGGCCGGCCGAGCGGCACGGGGTACGCGTGGTCGGGGTGCAACTGCCGGGCGAGCGGTTCCACTACGCCACCGACGACACCGTGGTGCTGCCGGGCAGCACGCTGATCGTCGAGGGGAGCATCGATCAGGTGCAGCGCTTCGCCGCGCTGACCTGAGTCACCTACCCTTGCCGCCCTCCCCCTTGCCCTTGCCTAGTTTCGTCCTTTTCCCGGACCACCGCCCTCTCCCTTGCCCTTGCCCTTGCCCGCACCGCGGTCGTCGGTCTTCGCCGTGCTGCCGCCGCCGGTCCTGGTGCTGGTGACCTTCTTCTTCGGCGGGGCCTTGGTCGCCGCGGGCTTGGGGGCCGTGCTGGGCACCGCGCCGGCCACACCGGACACCCGCACCCCGCAGGTCTCCTCGCCGATGCGGAACTCCACCGGCAGCGGGTTCGCCCCGGTGTGCCGGCCGGTCAGGGTGAGCTTCTCGGCCGCACCGGGCGCCAGCGCGGTCCGCTGCGGCGCCGGCCGCACGGTCACCGTGCTGCCCTGCTGGCTCACCGGCGCGGGCACCGCCTTCGTCACGGTCTGCTGGCCGGGGAAGGTGAAGCTCATCGTCCAGTCCCGCAGTTCCCGGTCACCGGTGTTGGTGAGGGTCAGCTCGGCGGTGAAGTCCTTGCCGGTGTCGGCGCGCAGCGCGTACGCCACCTGGCAGGAGGCGGGCTTCTCCACCCCCATCCGGGCCGGCGTGGGCTCCTCGACGCCGCCGCTGGCCGGGCTGCGCGAGGTCAGCCCCCACAGCGACGCGGTCACCGCGACCAGGCCGGCGGCGGCCACCCCGGCCTCCACCCGCCGGCGCCGGGCCACCGCCCGGCGGTTGCGGGTACGCGAGAACGGCAGCGCGTCGGTCGCCGCCGACCAGGGCAGGATGGTGGTGCCGGCGCTGGCCAGCGCGGCCGGGTCGGCCGGCGCGGCCGCCGGGGAGACCGGCACCGCCGGGATCATGCCGGCCGCCTCGGCGAGGGTGGCGGCCACCTCGGCGGTGGCCGGCCGGTCCTCCGGGCGCTTGGCCAGGCAGCGGCGCACCAGGTCGGCCACCTCGTCGGCCAGCCCCGGCACCGGCGGCATCGGCTCGGGGTCGTTGTACATGTGCGCGCGCAGCATCTCGGTGGTGGTGCTGGCCTGCCAGGGCAGCCGGCCGGTGAGCATCCGGTAGAGCAGCAGGCCGACCGCGTACACGTCGGTGGCCGGCGAGACCTGGCCGTTGTCCAGCCGCTCCGGCGCCAGGTACGCGGGCGTGCCGAGCAGCGCCCCGTCCGGACCCTTCTCGCTCTCCCCGACCAGCGCCGAGATGCCGAAGTCGACCACCTTCACCCCGGTGGGGGTCAGCATCACGTTGCCCGGGGTCACGTCGCGGTGCACCACCCCGCGGGCGTGCGCGGTGGCCAGTGCCGAGGCGACCTCGGCGCCGATCGTCACCGCCTCCCGCCAGGGCAGCTGCCCGCCGCGGCGCAGCCGGCCGCTCAGCGACTCCCCGTCGATCAGCTCCATCACCACGTACGGCACGGTGAGCCCGACCTGCTCGGACTCGCCGTAGTCGTACACGTTGGTGATGTTGGGGTGGCAGAGCCGCGCGGCGGCCTGCGCCTCGATCCGGATCCGGTGCCGGAACGCGCGGTCGCTGGCGAGCCGGGAGGCGAGCACCTTGACCGCCACCTGCCGGCCGAGCACCTCGTCGTAGCCGCGCCAGACCACTGACATGCCACCCGCGCCGAGCTGCTCGATCAGCCGGTACCGCTCACCGAGCAGTTGCGCGCCCTTCTGGACCCCACCCATGGTCAGCGTTGTTGCCCCGGCGGGCCCGGACTACACCTCCACGGTCGGAATCGGTCAGTGATGTCACCCGTTCAGGCGGTGGCGAGCAGTTGGTCCACCGGGGCGTAGTCGTCGGTGAGCACCAGCGCGTCGCCGACGAACGCGGCCAGCTCCGCGCCGGACAGCAGGTTCGTCGCCTCGTCGAGGGTGTCCAGCCGGGCCCGCACCGCGTCCAGCGGCAGCGGGGCGTCGGAGGCCACGATGAGGAAGTTGGACCCCTGCTCGCCGGCGAACGCGGCCGGCGGGGCGATCACCGCGACGTGCCGGAACTCGGCGGCGACGGTGGCCAGTTCGCTGCGGATGAAGCGCAGCGGCGGGTAGTCGATGACGTTCTGCACGTAGACGCCGCCCGGGCGGGTCACCCGGCGGATCTCCGCGGCCATCTCCCGGGTGGCCAGGTGCCAGGGCACCACCAGGTGCCCGAAGGCGTCGCCGACCACCAGGTCGCGGCTGTCGCCCGGCTCGCCGGCGACCAGCATCCGGGCGTCCCCCACCACCGCGCGCAGCGCCGGCCCCTGGCGTACGCCCAGCTCGCGCTCGCCCAGCTCGACCAGCCCGCCGTCGATCTCGAAGACCACGTTGTCGGTGCCCGGCCGGGTCGCGGTCAGGTAGCCCGGCACGGTGAACCCGCCGCCACCCAGGTGCAGCGCGTCCAGCCGTTGCCCGGGCGGCGCCACCACGTCGGCCACCGCCCCGATCCACTGGGTGTACGCGTACTCCAGGTGGGTCGGGTCGGCGAGGTCCACGTAGGAGTGCTGGGCCGAGTTGAGCAGCAGGGTCCGTCCGCTGCCGCGGTCCGGGTCGGCCTCGACCCGGGCGCAGTGGTACGCCGTCTCGATGTCGCACGGGTTCGGGGCGACGGTGGTCAGCCCCGCCCCGACCAGGCCGAGCACGGCCAGCGCGGCCCTGGCCCGGGCCGGGCCCGGCGTGGCGGTGCGGTCCCGGCGGCGCAGCCACACCCCGAGGGCGAGCCCGGTGATCCCGAGCGCGGCGGCCAGGGCGAACAGGATGACCGTGCTGGGCAGGGCGGCGACCAGCACGAAGCCGGTGCCCAGGGTGGCCGTGATGCCGCCCAGCGTGCCGATGCCGGAGAGCCGGCCGACCACCTGCCCGGTGCGCCGCAGGTCGGCCAGTTGCAGCTTGACCACCAGCGGGGTGACCGCGGCCAGCAGCGCCGCCGGCACGAAGACGGCGAGCGCGACCAGCAGCAGGATGGCCGTCGCCGCGCCGCCGCGCAGCACCTCGCCCGCGTACCGGACCACCGGCAGGGTCACCGCGGTGGCGATCCCGGCCAGCACCAGCGCCGGGGCCAGCAGGGTGCGCGGGTTCCGCCGGTCGGCCAGCCAGCCGCCGGACCACGCCCCGTACGCGATGGCGGCCAGCGCGATGCCGATCACCGAGCTGGTCACCTGGAGGGTCACCCCGACGTACGGACCGACCAGGCGCAGCGCGACCGTCTCCAGCACCAGGACGGCGCCGCTGGAGAAGAAGACCAGGAACGCGGCGAGGCCGTTGGGCAGGGCCCGGCCGGTGGCCGGCTCGGGCTGCGCGGGCGGTACCGCGACATCGGGCGATGGGGAGTTCACCGTCGCGATGGTACGCAGCGAACCTGGCGCTCCGGGTCAGTACATCGAGAGATGAACATGGTTCGTATGGTCGGCGGCCGGACTGCCGCCACCGCTGTACGAGCGCCAGCCGGTGCCGGGATGCCAGATCTGCCGGTACCAGATCACGTAGAGCACGCCGAGCCGGCTGGCGTTGCGCACGTGCCAGGCGGCCAGGCTGTCCCCGTACGCCTTGTCCCCGCCGGTCGCGGTCCGGTCCTCGAACCCGCCGGCGGCGGCGGAGAAGTCGCAGGCCCGGCCCTTCGGATGCTCGCCGGAGCCGCCGCTGCGGTAGCAGGAGACGTAACGCTTGTAGCCGGCCGCCTTGGTCTGCTGGAGGGCGTTGAGCGTGCGCGGCGTGATGCAGCCGGAGGTGGTCGGGTCGTTCACCGAGCAGGACTCCGACGGCCAGGAGCCGTCCGGGTTCCGGGGCGCCGGCTTCGCCGAGGTCGAGTTGGCCCCGCTGAAGCCGCCGCTGCCACCGCCGCTGACCGCGGCCAGCGCGGCCTCGGCCTCCTTCTTCTTCTTGGCCATGATGGCGAGCTGCTTCTGCTGCTCGCGGACCTCGGTGTCGAGGGCGATCTTCGCCTGCTGCGCCTGCTGGCGCGCCTCGGCCAGCTCGCGCAGCCGCTTGCCGTCGCGCTGCGCCATCAGGTCCAGGTTCGCCGCCCGCTCCAGGAACGCCACCGGCGAGGCGCTGTTGAGCAGCATCGACGCCGGGGTGAGCCGGCCCACCCGGTAGGACTGCGCGGCCACCTCGGCGACCTGCTCGGTCAGGTCGCCCAGCCGCGCCTCCAGCCCGGTCAGCTCCCCGACCAGCTCCTTCTGCCGGCGCTTGGAGTTGTCGAGCTTCGCCTTGGCCTCGAGGTGGGCCTTCGCGGTGGCCTCCAGGGCGTCCCGGAGCTTCTTGGTGCCGCCCTCGTTCGGCTCCGCGTACGCGGGCACGGCGCCCAGGCCGAACACCAGCGCGACGGCGGCGAGCAGGGCGATCAGCGGGCGGCGGCCACGACGCCCGGCGGGCATGGTCCTGGGCACGACAGCATCCTTCCGTCAGCCGCCGGCCCTCGTGGTACCGCTGCGCGGCGGCGGTCGCCGCCGGCGCCGGTCGGCGGCCTGCTGGCGGAGACCGGCGGTCAGGATACCGGACCACCGAGCCCTGACCAGCCCCCCGCGCCCCGGCGCCCCGCATCATCGACCCGCCGTGCCCACCCCCTCACCCACCGCTCTCCCGAGCCCCTTCGGGGCGGCCTTCCCGCGCCGGGAGGCCACTCTCCCCGCACGGGCGCGGCTCCTGTGGGCGGGACGGTCAGGGGGTGAGGAGGGCGTCGCGGACCTCGGTCCAGATCTCCTCGTTGGCGGCGACGAGCAGGCCGTGGCCCTCGTCCGCCGGGTGGTAGTCGGTGCCGTCGAAGCGCCGGGCCACCCCGCCGGCCGCCCGGACCAGCAGGGTGCCCGGCCCGTGGTCCCACGGCAGGGTCCGCCAGAAGAGCACGAACTGCTGGTCGCCGAGGAGGATGTCCAGGTACTCCCGGCCGGCGCAGTGCTGCCCGGGGAGCAGCTCGCCGAAGCGGGCGGCGCCGGTGTCGACGCTGGCCCGGGACGCCGGCGGCAGGAACCGGGTCATCGCCGCGCCGCGCAGCTCGCCGACCGGCGGTGCCGACGAGGTGGTACGCACCGGCCGCCCGTCGAGCCAGGCGCCCTCCCCCATCCGGGCGCTGGCCAGCGTGTCGGCGAGCGGGTCGAGCACCCACGCGGCGGCCGGCTCGCCGTCGGTCAGCAGGGCCACCATCAGCGCGAACGGCCGCCGGCCGGCGGCGAAGTTCGAGGTGCCGTCGACCGGGTCGACCAGCCAGACGTCGCCCGACCCGCGCAGGTGGCGCAGCAGGCCCGGGTCGTCGGCCACCGCCTCCTCGCCGACCACCACCGAGCCCGGACGCAACCGGCGCAGGGCCGCCGAGATCACCTCCTCGGCCCGCCGGTCGGCGACGGTGACGATCTCGCCGGGCGCCTTCTCGGCCACGTCGGCGTCGTCCAGCTTGCGGAACAGGGGCAGCACGACCTGGTCGGCGGTCTCGCGCAGCAGCCCACCGACGTCGTCGAGCAGGGTGTCAGCCACGCGGCGGCAGCTTCACCACGCTGACGAAGAACTCGTCGATCTGCCGGACCACCGAGATGAACCGCTCGAAGTCCACCGGCTTGGTCACGTACGCGTTGGCGTGCAGCTGGTAGCTGCGCAGGATGTCCTCGTCGGCCTGCGAGGTGGTCAGCACCACCACCGGGATCCGGCAGAGCTGCTCGTCCTTCTTGATCTCCTCGAGCACCTCCCGGCCGTCCCGCTTGGGCAGGTTCAGGTCGAGCAGGACCAGGTCGGGGGTGACCGCGTCCGCGTACTGGCCCTCGCGGCGCAGGTAGGCCAGCGCCTCGGCGCCGTCGGAGACGACGGTCAGCCGGTTGCGGAGCTTGTGCTCCTCGAACGCCTCCTGGGTCATCAACACGTCACCCGGGTCGTCCTCGACGAGCAGGACCTCGATCGGGCTCTTGCCGTCTGCCGGCGCGGTCATCCCACGGTCTCCTTCATGCCACCCGTTCTACCCTCGTCCGGCGCGCCCGGGGGGCCGTCCGCCGTCTGCGCTTCCTCGGCCCGTCCGGCCTGCTCGGGCACCGCCTCGCCGGCCTCCGCCGTCGGCTCGCCCGCCGGCTCCTCCGCGCTCTCCGCGCCGTCCGCCGTCCCGGCGTCCTCGGTTGCCGCGGCGGCCGCCGCGACGTCCTCGGGCAGCGCGGGGAGGGTGAACCGGATCGCCGTCCCCTCGGGCACGTCGGTGTCCACCCAGACCCGGCCGCCGTGGTACTCGACGATCTTCTTGACGATCGCCAGGCCGATCCCGGTGCCCGGGTACGCGTCCTTGGCGTGCAGCCGCTGGAAGATGACGAAGATCTTGTCGGCGAACTCCGGCTCGATCCCGATGCCGTTGTCCTGGCAGGTGATCTCCCACTCGTCGCCGACCAGGCGGGCCGAGATGTGCACCCGGGGTCGCACGTCGGGACGGCGGAACTTGATCGAGTTGCTGACCAGGTTGGCCAGCAGGTTAGTCAGCAGCGGCTCCTCGCCGCGGATCACCGGCAGCTCGGACCAGGTCAGTTCGGCGTCGGCGTACTGCCGGGCCGCCTCGGTCTGCCCGGCCACGTCGCCCATCACCTTGTTCAGGTCGACCTCGGTGAAGCCGGCGGTGAGCCGGCCGATCCGGGAGAAGGCCAGCAGGTCGTTGATCAGGCGCTGCATCCGCTGCGCGCCGTCGACCGCGAAGGCGATGTACTGGTCGGCCCGCTCGTCGAGCTGCCCGGCGTAGCGGCGCTGGAGCAGCTGGCAGAAGCTGGCCACCTTGCGCAGCGGCTCCTGCAGGTCGTGCGAGGCCACGTACGCGAACTGCTCCAGGTCACGGTTGGACCGGGTCAGCTCCTCGGCCTGCTTCTGCAGCTGGCTGTTGACCCACTCGATGCGTTCCCGGGCCTCGCGTACCTCGGCCAGGTCCTTGGCGATCTTCCGCCGCATCGCGTCCACGTCGTCGGCGAGGCGGCGGAACTCCGGCGGGCCGGCGCCGGTGATGCCGTGCTGGTAGTCGCCCTCGGCGACCTCGCGCACCTGGTCGGCGAGCGCGGTCAGCGGGCGGACCACCATCCGGTCCAGCGACAGCAGCAGCACCGCACCGGTGACCACCACCACCAGCGCGGCGACGATCAGCAGGACGACCAGCAGGTTGCCGGTCCGCTGCACGTCCCGGGCACTCTTCTCCCGGGCGGCGACGATCTCGTCCTGGAGCGCGTTGACCGCCGCCCGGACCTGGTCGAACTGCTGGCGGGCCTGGTCGGTGACCAGCGCCTGGCCGGCGTCGGTGCCCTGCTGCTCGGTCGTGGCGATCACCGGCAGGGCGACCGACTGCCGCCACTGCTCGGCCCGGCTCTCGACCTGGCGCAGCTCCTGCCGGATCTCCGGGTAGTCGTCCAGCAGCCGCTCCATCGAGGCGACCCGGTCCCGCTCCAGCCGCAGCCCCTCGTCGTACGGGCCCAGGTCGGCCCGGTCGCCGCTGACCGCGAAGCCACGCACCGCCGTCTCCTGGTCCAGCAGCGCGTTGAGCAACTCCTGCGCCTGCACCCGCAGCGGGGCCGTCTTGTTCAGCACCGCGTCGGTCTTGGCCCGGTTCTGGGTGGCCACGAACGCCTCGGCCACGGCCAGGCCGACCAGCAGCAGGCCGACCACCGCGAGCAGCGTGACGACCCGCTGGCGCAGGGTCCAGCTGGAGGTCCCCCTGGTCACCGGCCACCACCCCGGCTGAGCAGCAGCATGGCGACGTCGTCGGCGAGCGGGCCGCCGTTGAGCTGCTCGGCCCGCCCGACCAGCCAGGCCGGCAGCTCGGGCAGCGGCACCTGCCGGCTGGCCGGCTCCGCGAGCAGGTCGTTCAGGCCGGGCACGTCGAGGCGCTCGTCGCCCTCGCCGATCCGGCCCTCGATCAGGCCGTCGGTGTACATCAACAGGGACCAGTCATCGGCGTCGAACTCCAGGTCGTAGGCGACCGGCCGGCGCGGCCGTACGCCCAGCAGCAGGCCGCCGGGGGCGGGAACCGGGGCGACCCGGCCCCGGGAGAGCAGCAGCGGCGGCGGATGGCCGGCCAGCCGCACGGTGGCCCGGTTGGCGTCCAGGTGCAGCCGGGCGGTGGCCACGGTCGCGAAGATCTCCTGCAACCGGCGCTCGCTCATCAGCACCTGCTCCAGCGCCGGCAGCACCTCGTCGTCGGGCACGCCGGCGAGGATCAGGGCCCGCCAGGCCACCCGGAGTTCGACGCCGAGCGCCGCCTCGTCGGCGCCGTGCCCGCAGACGTCGCCGACGATCAGGTCGAGCCGGTCGGGGCGGGTCTGCACCACGTCGTAGAAGTCGCCGCCGATCAGCGCGGCGTGCCGGCCCGGCCGGTAGAAGGCGTGCACCGCGACCTGGTCGGTGGTCATCAGCGGCTGCGGCAGCAGGCCGCGCTCCAGCCGGGCCGACTCGGCCTGGCGCAGCTCCACCTCGCGCAGCCGGCGGGCGTTCTCGTCGGCCCGCTTGCGCTCCACCGCGTAGCGCAGCGCGCGGGTCAGCAGCACCCCGTCGACCTGCCCCTTGACCAGGTAGTCCTGCGCTCCCTCGGCGACCGCGACGATGCCCAGGTGCTCGTCGGAGCGGCCGGTCAGCACACAGACCGCGGCGCCGCTGGCCATGTCCAGCACCTGCCGGAGCCCGTCCAGCCCCTGCGCGTCGGGCAGGCCGAGGTCGAGCAGGACGCAGTCCACGCCCATCACCCGTTGCCGGGCCTCGCTCAGGCTGGTCGCGACGAGCAGGTCGATCATCGAGTTGGTCTCCGCGAGCAACTCGCCGACGAGGAAGGCGTCCCCCTCGTCGTCCTCGACCAGCAGCACCCGCAGCCGCTCGCCGGGCGGCAGGTTGGGGTGCCGTCCCAGGCCGCCGTGCGGGTACGGCACGACGGGGGAACCGGCCAGACCGGTCCCCCGGTACGGCCGGGTCACCGCCGCGAGACGCGGGAGTTCGCTGGTGATGTCGGGCTCCTTCCGAGTGCCCTGCTGATCCTGTATTAGACAACGGTCGCACACAACACGACGGACCCGGCGCGGGGCGGGATGGGACGGATCACTACCCGTTGCCGGACAAACCGGATCTGGGCCGGATCTGCCGGTGCCACCGGCGGCCAACGGGGTGCAGGATGATGCCCACCCTGGTCCCACCCCGAGGAGTCCCCGTGGGCGCACCCCCCACCCCCGCGGCCGAGCACGCGCCGGCCCGCCCCGGCGCGCCCGTGCTCGCCGCCGACCGGACGTTCGCCCGGCCCCGCCGCCGGTTGCTCGCCGCCGCGGCGGCCCTGGTCGCGCTGCTCGCCGTCGGCGCCGGCACCCTGCTCGACCTGCGCACCCCGGCGCCGCGCCCGGCCGACGCGCCGCCCGGGGAGTTCAGCGCGGCGCGGGCGTACGAGAACGTGAAGGTCATCGCGGCCCGGCCGCACGTGGCCGGCAGCCCGGCCAACGACCAGGTCCGCGCCCACGTCGAGGGGGTGCTGCGCGGGCTCGGCCTGGAGACCGAGGTGCAGGACACCGTCGCGCCGGAGGCCGGACAGCTCAGCGGCGCGGCCGGCGGCGCCACCCTGGCCCGGGTACGCAACGTGGTGGCCCGGCTGCCCGGCACCGACCCGACCGGCCGGGTCTTCCTGGTCGCCCACTACGACTCGGTGCAGACCGGCCCCGGCGGCAACGACGACGCCGCCGGCACCTCCACCATCCTGGAGGTGGCCCGGGCGCTCGCCACCGGCCCGCGACCGCGCAACGACATCGTCTTCGTGCTCACCGACGCCGAGGAGGCGTGCCTCTGCGGCGCCGCGGCCTTCGCCGCCAGCCACCCGCTGGCCGCCGACGGCGGGGTGGTGCTCAACCTGGAGGCCCGCGGCTCCACCGGGCCGGTGATCATGTTCGAGACGTCCCGGAACAACGCGGAGCTGGTGGACGTCTTCGGGCGGGCCGCGCCGCACCCGGTCGGCACCTCGTTCGCCGTGGAGATCTACCGGGCGCTGCCCAACGACACCGACTTCACCGCGTTCCTGGACCAGGACTTCCTCGGGCTGAACTCGGCGTACATCGACGGCGGGGCGATCTACCACACGCCGCTGGACACCCCGGCCGCGCTGGACCGGGCGAGCCTCCAGCACCACGGGGACAACGCACTCGGCCTGGCCCGCGAGTTCGGCCGGGTCGACCTGGGCACGCTGCGCGCCGGCCAGGACGCCACCTACTTCCCGGTGCCCGGCGGGCTGGTCCACTACCCCGGCTGGCTGACCCCGCCGCTGGCCCTGGTCGCGCTGGCCGCGGTGGTCGCGCTCGGCTGGCTCACCCGCCGCCGCGGCCGGGCCACCGGGAAGAAGCTGGCCGCCGGGTTCGCGCTGGCGCTGGTGCCGATCGTGGCCGCCCCGGTGGCCGCCCAACTGCTCTGGGCGGCGGTCACCGCGATCCGGCCGGGCTACGCCGAGCTGCTCGACCCGTACCGGCCGGCCTGGTACCGGCTGGCCGTGGTGGCGCTGGCCGTCGCCATCCTGTTCGCCTGGTACGCACTGACCCGCCGCCGGATCGGCCCGGCCGCGCTGGCGGTCGGCGCGCTGGGCTGGCTGGCCCTGCTCGGGGTGCTGCTCGCCGTGCTGGTGCCCGGTGGGGCGTACCTGCTCACCCTGCCGGCCCTGGCCGGCGCGCTCGGCGGGCTGGTGGCGCTGGCCACCCGGCTCGACGGCCCGTGGCCGGTGGTCGCGGTGACGGCGGCCGGCGCGGTGTCCGTGGTGATCCTGCTTCCGACGGTGGTGCTGCTCTTCCCGGCGCTCGGCATGGCGATGGGCGGGGTGGCCGCGCTGGTCGCGGTGCTGCTCGGCTTGGCCGCGCTGCCGGTGGTGGACCTGCTGCACCCGCAGGCCGGCGGCCAGCGCGGCCTGGTCGCGCTGCGCGCCCGCCGGCTCGGCGCGCTGCCGGCCGGAGCCGCCGCGCTCGCCGCGGTGGTGTTCGCCGGGGTCGGGCTCGCCGTCGACCGGTTCGACGCCGCGCACCCCGCGCCCACCCACCTGATGTACGCCCTGGACGCCGGCACCGGCCAGGCCCGCTGGCTCAGCCACGAGGCCGACCCGCAGCCCTGGACCGGCCAGTACGTGGACGGTCCGGTCTCCGTGGCCGACGACTTCCCCGGCCTGGGCGACGGCGAGCTGCTCGGCGGCCCGGCGCAGGCGGCGAACCTGCCCGCCCCGAAACTGGACGTGCTCGCCGACAACACCGCCAGCGGCGAGCGCACGCTGCGGCTGCGGCTCACCCCGCAACGCCCGGTCCGGCTGGCCAGCCTGCACGTGGACTCGGCGACGGCGACAGTGCTGCGCGCCGAGGTGGCCGGCCGCTCGGTGCCGGTCGAGGCGCGGGACGGGAAGTGGGGCTTCGGCGTGGTCTTCCACGCCCCGCCCGCCGAGGGCATCGAGGTGACGCTGACCGTGGCGCCCAAGGCCGAGCGGGTGGAGCTGCGCGCGATGGACGCCAGCGACGGCCTGGACGCGCTGCCCGGCTTCCGGCCCCGTCCGGCGGACGTCGGGGTGGTCGGATCGCACAGCTCGGAGATGCTCGCGGTCGCCCGCACCTATCCGCTCTGACCGGCACCGGGAGTGGCCGTCGCACCCGTGGCCACTCCCGCCCGGCGGCATCCGCCGCCTTGACGCCCGTCGGTCACCACGCTACGAGGAAGGACCCGTGTTGCCGTCCGACATGGGTGTGTGGTTAACTACTCACATGTCGCCCTCGACGAAGTCCCGCACCTTGTCAACCGCTGAAGACCGCCGCCAGGAAGTGCTGTCGACGGCCATCGGGGCATTCGCGGCGCGCGGCTACTTCGGCACCACCACTGTCGAGGTCGCGAAGGCGGCCGGGATATCGCAGGCGTACCTGTACCGGCTGTTTCCCGACAAGGAATCGCTGTTCGCGGCAGTGGTCGAGCGGACCTTCGACCTGTTCCGGGAGAGCCTCGCCGAGGGCGCCGCAGCCGCCACCGGCAGCTCCCCCGAAGCGGTGCTGTCGGCGATGGGCGGCGCGTACGCCCAGTTGATCAGAGATCAGGACCTGCTGCTGGTCCAGATGCACGCGCAGTGCGCCGCGGTGTCGGTCCCGGAGGTCCGCAAGGCCGTGCGGCACGGCTACTCCCGGGTGGTGGAGTACGCCCGCAGCGTCTCGGGCGCCTCGGACGAGCAGTTGCAGGAGTTCATCGCCATGGGCGCGCTGTGCAACGTGGTGGTGACCATGGGCGCCGACGACGTCGACGCACCTTGGGCCAGGACGCTGTCGAGCGGCCTGCGCCACTGACCGGCGCGGCGGTCGCCACCGACCGCCGCGCCGCCTCGGCGCCGGTAGTGAGTAATCAACCACTCTATTCAAGGAGTTGAGAAGTGAAGACCATCACCGAGACGAGCGGCGCCACCGTCGCCGCCCCGGCCGCCGGGCTGGCGGTCGTCGGCAGCGCCGGGCGGCGGCGCTGGGCCGTCCTGGCGTTGCTGGCCGTCGCGCAGTTCGCGGTCGTGCTCGACTCATCGATCATGAACATCGCCCTGCCGTCGATCGGCGACGAGCTGCGGGTCTCGCCGGAGAACCTGTCCTGGGTCATCAACGCCTACGTGCTGGCCTTCGGCGGCTTCCTGCTGCTCGGTGGCCGGCTGGCCGACCTGCTGGGCCGCAGGCGCATGTTCGTGGCCGGCCTGGTGCTGTTCGCCGCGGCCTCGCTGGTCGGTGGGCTGGCCACCGCGGCATGGCAGCTCATCGCCGCACGGGCAGTGCAAGGGCTCGGCGGGGCGCTGCTCGCGCCCGCCGCGCTGTCGATCCTGACCACGATCTTCCCGGCGGGCGCCGAACGCAACAAGGCCCTCGGCGTCTGGGGTGCGGTCGCCGGTTCCGGCGCCGCGGCAGGCGTCCTGCTGGGCGGGGTCCTCACCGACGGGCTCGGCTGGGAATGGGTGCTGTTCATCAACGTCCCCATCGGGGCGGCCACCGCACTGCTGAGCCTGCGACTCATCCCCGAAAGCCGTGGGCACGCCGGGCGCGACGGCTTCGATCTCGCAGGGGCGGCCACAGTCACCGGGGGCCTGACCGCTGCCGTGTACGGGATCGTCGAGGCGGAGTCGGCGGGCTGGGCCGCACCGACGACACTGGGGGTCTTCGCGGCCGCCGCCGTTCTGCTCGGCGCGTTCGTCATCATCGAGCACCGCGCGACCTCTCCCGTGCTGCCGTTTGCGATCTTCCGGTTGCGCACCGTCCTCGGCGCGAACGTGACGATGCTGTTCGTCGGAGCCGCGATGTTCGGGCTGTTCTACTTCCTGTCGCTGTCGATGCAGCAGGTCCTGGGCTACACGCCGCTGCAGACCGGCCTCGCCCAGCTCCCCGTTGCCGGCACCCTGGTGGTGGCCGCCGGCCTGATCTCCCCGCTGGTCACCCGCATCGGCAGCAAGCCGGTGACCCTCGCGGGCCTCGCCGCCTTCGCCGCGGGTCTGGTCTGGTTCTCTCGGATGCCCGCCGACGCGGGGTTCGTCACCGATCTGCTCGGGCCCTCGCTCGTCGTCGGTGTCGGCCTCGCGGCGACGTTCGTCGCGCTCACCGTCAGCTCCGTCGAAGGCATCACCGACGCCGAGTCCGGACTGGCCAGCGGGCTCATCAACACCACCCAGCAGATCGGCGGCGCGCTCGGTCTGGCCGCCCTGACCGCCGTGGCCGCCGGCCGCACCGACAGCCTCAACGGCGCCGTACCCGCCATCGCCCTCAACGAGGGCTTCCAGGCGGGGCTGCTCGTGGCCGCCGGAATCGTCACCGCAGCCGTCGTGCTGACCGCCATCGTCTCGCGGGGCTCTCGCCCTGGCGGCCAGTTCGCTGCCACCACAACCGGGACCGGGAGCCGCGCCCAGGCAGCAGCCTGACCTCTTAATGTCCAGCAAGTGAGTAATCAACCACTCTATCGGAGGAGATCCGCCATGAACAGGAACACGGCACTCAACCGCTGCCAGGCAGTCAAGGGTCTGCTGTACGGGACCGTTGCCGCCACCACGATCGCGGCCCTGGCCGAGCCCGCCGCGGCCCATCCCGACCACACCCCGGCCACCAACACGGTCGCGGCGCGGCAGGTCCACGTCGACGTTGACCGCGACGCCCAGGTCATCGTCGACCTGTCCATCGCCATCGACGCCCCGCTGGCGGCCGTGTGGCAGTTGCACACCGGTATCGACCAGTGGCCGTCCTGGCAGCAGGACATCAACCGGGCCGAGCTGACCGGCCCGCTGCGCCCGGGTGGCTCGTTCGCCTGGGAGACCCACGGGCTGCCCATCGTCTCCACCATCCGCGAGGTCCGCCCCCTGCGGCGCATCGTGTGGGGCGGGCCGGCGCTGGGGATCGACGGCGTCCACGTGTGGACCTTCACCCCGACCCACCACGGAGTCGTCGTGCACACCACCGAGTCCTGGGACGGCCCACCCATCGCCGCCGACCCCGAAGGCATGCGCGCCGCGCTCACCGCATCACTGACCTCCTGGCTCGCCGCCCTCAAGGCGACCGCCGAGGCGGCCGACCGACGGTGATCGGCACCAACCCCAGCAGCGCGCACCACGACACAACCCAGTGAATGGTCAACCACTCGTACACGAGGAGGGAGAAATGAGCACCGCTTCCGAGGTCAGTCTGGACGCCGCGGCCGAGCTGGCCGGCGCCGAGGACAGGACCGTCAAGAAGCTCAGGCACCGCCGGCAGCGCCGCATCGCGAAGGCCCTGCTGTACGCGGCCCTGATCGTCGCCGCCCTGTTCATCCTGGCCGAGCCCTGGCTGCTGCTGCCCGTCGGCATCGCCGCCGTCGCCGTCTCGCTGTGGGACTGACCGGAACCGCCATGGACGTCAACCGCAACGCCCAGATCGTCCTCGACGCCCTCCTCCACACGGCGTTGCGGCTGCACACGTCGGCCCCCTGACCAGCCTCCGGCGCCCACGACGCGACCGTGGGCGCCGGACCGTTCCCGGAAGGGGACCTGCCATGTACGAGCCGCTGTTCATCATCGACCTGCTCCTGGCCGCCGCCGCAGCCGTCACCGCCGTCCTGGCCGGCCGCCACGCCGGACGACTGGCCTACCACGCCGACGCGGCCCGCCCGATGCGCCGCAACCTGCACCTGGCCGCAGGGCTCACCGCGGCCCGGCTCATCGTCGCCGCGCTGCTGCTGACCGGCGGCTGGGACCTCGCCAGCGACCGCATCATCCTCGGGCTGCCGGCCGCGACCATTCCCACGGTCTGGGCCCTGATCGCAGCTACCCGGGCCACCACCGGCAGTGGGCACAACCGCACCCGGGCCGCGACCGCGGTCCAGACCGCCACCGCGGGCAGCCTGATCGCCGGCTACCTGCAATACGCCCCGCCTGGCCCGCAGGACACCGCCATCGTGCTGGCGATCGAGATCGCCCTGCTCGGCACAGCAGCGGCCGGATCGGCGCTGCTGGTGCGCTGGCGCCACCGGGCCAGCGTGGCCGGGGCGCTGCCCCGAGCCGGACGCGTGCCGTGGTTCGCCGCCGGCGGCCTGCTCACCGCGCTCCTACTGGCCTGGAGCGCCTACGCCCTCAACCCCAGCACGCCCGGCGCCACCGAGGGTCATGCCCACCACGCCGCCGGCCCCATGGACTGGGGCGGCGGGCCGGTACAAGGCCACCACGTCGCCGGGCACGGCACCCGCCGCATCGACCAGCTCACCGGACCCCGCGGCGTCCCCGCCGACGTCAGCATCACGCTCACCGCGGCGACGACCACATTGCGGCTGAGTTCCGGACGCACCATCGACGCGCTCACGTTCAACGGTCAGGCACCCGGCCCGCAGATCCGGGTACGGCAGGGACAACTGCTCGAGGTCACGCTGCTCAACACCGACGTCACCGAAGGGGTCACCGTGCACTGGCACGGCGTCGACGTCCCCAACGCCGAAGACGGCGTACCCGACCTCACCCAGGCACCGGTGATGCCCGGCGGCCGCCACGTCTACCGGTTCATCCCCGACCGCGCCGGAACCTTCTGGTACCACACCCATCGCGACTCCGACCGCACGGTGCAACGCGGACTGTTCGGAGCGCTCATCGTCGAACCTGCTGAAGGCGATCCACACGCCGGGTTCGAGCACATCGCCTTCACGCACCTGTGGCCCGCCGGCGACGACCCCATCGCGGCGTTCGACCGCGACGACACGCCACGCGCCATCCAGGTCCCGGCGGGCGAACCGGCGCGCCTTCGGCTGATCAACAGTTCGGAGGAGCCACAACGGCTCACCACCCACGGGACACCATTCACCGTGACCAGCATCGAAGGAAACCCCATCATCGGCCCGACCGAGCTGCCCGCCGCAACAGACCTGCTCCTGGCCGCAGGCGGCCGCGCCGACATCGCCTTCACGATGCCCGACACCACCGTCACCGTCCGCATCGACGCCGGCGAGACACCCAACGACACAGCACTCGTCCTCAGCCCCACCGGCAGCACGATCCCCGCGCCAGCGGACCGGGGCACCCTGTTCGACCCCGCGACCTACGGCACCGCCCCGGCCACCGCGCCGGCCCTCGCCGCCGGCGGCTTCGACCGCAACTTCGACGTCGTCCTGGAGGACGGCTTCGCCTACCACGCCGGCACGCCCACCTACACCACCCTGATCAACGGCAGGGCCGCGCCGTCAGTTCCCACACTCATGGTCACCGAAGGTGACCGCGTACGCATGCGCGTCGTCAACCGCAGCCTGATGGACCACCCGATGCACCTGCACGGACACCGCATCCTCGTACTGGCACGCAACGGCACACCGACCACCGGCAGCCCCTGGTGGACCGACACCCTCAACGTCAGCCCCGGCCAGATCTTCGACATCGCATTCACCGCCGACAACCCCGGCGTGTGGATGGACCACTGCCACAACTTCCGACACGCCGCCAACGGAATGATCATGCACCTGGCATACGCGGACGTCGTACCGGCGCGAGCCTCGTGAAGAGCGGGGCGTTGGCAGCGGCGGCTCGCCGCCGCGGGCCGTTGGGCTGGCTTGGGTGTGCGGATTCCGGCGCTATTTCCAGCGGTAATGATCTCGGTGGCAGACAGAGGCGATCAAAGCGGGCTCCATGCCTCCCGACCTGGGACTCAGTCAGCCAACGTTGGTCAACCTCTATCGCCACTGGTTCACCTTCGACGGCCTGCCAACGGCATGATCTTGGTGCCGCAGTCCGTGCCGCCATACAGCCTGGCCGCTCGGTCGATCAGCGGCGGCGATCACTCCCACTGTGTCGCCGCTGCCGCCTGAGCAGCCAGCGTGGTTTCGCTCCCCCGTGCCTGTCGATGTGCTCGCACAGTTCGCGCTCCTCGTACCCGCCGGGAACACCCATGCCGACAGACGCCCAAAAGGCTCTCGCGTCGCTCACGTGCCCGCTGCCCGTGAACCATCTCAGCCCCGGGTTCTCTTCGCGAAGCGCCCTCAAGCCAGTTGATGCAAGCCCCTTCCGCTGGTACTCCTCAGCCGTGTACGGCTTGTCCACCCAAGCCGCTTCGCAGTACTTGCAAACGATGTACTCGACCACGAAGGCGAACTGGCCATCCAGATTCGCCTCCCTACAGCGCCAACCGAAGTACCGGCCAGAGACGGTGTCCTGCCATGGTGTTCCGAGCGTCGGAAGCTGGCCGACCGAATACCGCGGGCGCCTGTCGACCCGGCCTCGCGTCAGGTGGTACAGCGCGGTTCGGATCGGTGTCCGACCGGACGAGCGTCCGACGCACGTCAGGGCCTGGTCCCTCAGCCGCTGAACCTCCGGCTCGATCTCCCTCGCCACGCAACCAACGCTAATGGCGGGGCCGACACCTATCAGGGCCTGGAGCGCACCGGGGATTTGAACCCCTTACACCCACCGTAGCGAGACAGCATCATCAATCGGACCGTCCAACGCTGCGACCAGGGTGGGGCCTGCCGACACTTGCCAACGCCTGTCGCCGCTAGTTGCTCTCAGTTGTAGCGGATCTGTACCCGTTGGTCTTGACTGAGGCAGGCTGCCCGGACATGCACCGGCGACCCCGGCGCCAGTCAGGCGAGCTACCGGCCACCCGGAGGCAGGCACCTTTTGCGCTTCCCTTGCCGCTCACCAAGCTTTACGTTAGGCAAATGACCCCGCCTCCTCAAAGGGCTGACCGTCCCGCCTACGGCCTAGCCGCCCTGGAAGAAGGCACCCAGGGCGCAAAGTTGAACTTCCGGTTCGATGTTGAGCTAGACGCGGCAGAGTACAAGGAACTTGAGGAGGCGCTTAAGCCCCTACTGCGACTTGGGGTACGCGACATCTTTAAGCTGGTGGCCCGCAACTACGAGGAAATAGAATCGCTAAACACGTACTATTTGAGGCTGTTCGGCTTGCCTCGGGAGCGAGGACGCATCCAGCCCCGCGATGCGGCGATCGGGTTCATGAATGCCTGCATTAACTGGCTAAACGTCGTCCGGCTATTTCTTGACCATGAGGAAACGTGGCTCAAGCGAACATTTGGTGAAACCTCCACTCACTTCATCGACTTCAAATCGGCGTGCAGCCGAGCGTTCGACTCTTCCGTTGCATATCGCTTTCTCTACAAGCTCAGGAACTATGCCACTCACTGCGGCCTACCCATTAGCAGCGTGCATCTTGATGCGCCCACGGAAGAGGAGCGAGTGGCGGGATTGCGCCAACGGATTTCTTTCCGCCTCAATCGAGACGACCTGTTGCGCGATTTCAACTGGGGTCCGCAAGTTCGAGCCGACTTGGCCGCAATGGAGCCGGCCTTTGAACTACTTCCGTTGATTAGTCAGGCCATGCCTCACCTCGACGACATCCTGCAAACCACCGTTGCAACTGACGTGAGGGAGTGCCTTCAAACACTTCCAGTTGTTCGGCGATACCTCGATCGAATGACCGTTGAGACGGCGCAGCCATGTCTTCTCTGTCTAACACCGAACGACCTGGGCGGTTACCAAATATCGCCCATGCTGTTGCCGATGGGTACCATCGCCAAGCTTGAGGCGGTAGATCCGACAGGCGACCTGCTCGCTCCATTCCGACGTGCAGACGAATTCGTTAGGCCCGGCCCACCAACCATGTCACCCGAGGGCCGGTATCGGATGAAGCGCGGATCCTTGGTGCTAAGCGCGCATTTGCATGAAGGCGGCCCTTCGCCAGCATTCTTCGATACGGTGAATCAACTGATAGATGAGGACGGGGACATTGAGCCAGTGCTGACTGGGACGATCAACTTGGGAGTGACGTTACTCCACATGGCGTCGATGGCAACAAATACGACTCCGCAATCAATACTTGCCTCGTTCGGGGAAGGTGACGAAGATCGAGCGAGACATCAGCCGTAGGCTTGCCCTTATTACCGTGATATGACAACGCGGATCGGCTTGACTGGTGTGGCTGGTTGCCGGCCTGTCCGTGGTCGTCGCCGGTGCCGTTTGGTTCTGCCTTTGCTGCTGTTCCGTCAAGGCGCGGGTCCGCTAGTAGCGCCGCTTTGGTAAAGGCCGCCCTTCCAGCCGCGCTTCAAGGCACATAGTCGCATAGTCGAGCCTGATCAAGGCACCCTCAAGAGCCCTCGCCCAATCGCACCGTGTCTCGTCGGGCTCGCCTAGCACTGTCGGGTTGAACCGCGGAAAGCGTGAAGTGGTGTCCCACATCGCGTCCTCGACATACTCAAGTTCCCTGGCCGGCTCTGCGGGCAGGAAAGCTCTATAGGCGCGCTTCACCCGGTCAGATTCCGTGATAAGTTCCTCCATCTCAGGCCAGCGAACCGGATCGGGACAAGAGCCACCCGGAAGCGGTTCGTGAGAATGCAGCTTAGCTAACTCAAGGATAGCGTTGTGTTGCTTGTCCGCGAGGTGTGAGTAGGCGATTATCGCTTCCCGCTGTAACTCTTCTCTGCGCAGGATGCGCTGTGCTTCGAGATTGTCCTCAACCTGCATTTTTGCAACCCGAATCGCCCCTCGTACCTGGACGGACGCAGCCAACCAACTAGCGACCCCTCCCACGATGGCACCGACAAGTGCGCTTGCGGCTCCCCTTCAGAAGTCGTTCATGACCACGATGGTCGCAGCCTGGCACAATCTGCCCGACCTCGCCTCGGCTGACCGCGCCAGCAACCAGACCGGTCGGCGCTGTACCAGCTGACACCGCCCCGTAGCCATCCCGTCGGCCTTCGTCCGCACTCCGTGGAGTGGGTGGGGCCTGCCCGGTCAAGGTGGAGCACACCACCGTCTGAACGACCTTGACCGGGCAGGCCCCACCCACTCGGCTTCGCCCGGACGGAGGTTGTCGGGATGGCGCCAACCATCCCAGAGTGGCCGAGCGCCCCGCCGGAGGCACTGCTCCTTTGCTGGACCGAACTGAAGCCCCGGAAACTGCCATCGAGACCATGGCGGCCCGGGGCTTCGTCGTATGTCGCGCCGCCGGCGGGCTGCAACCGACGCGCTGGCGGCCGAAGGCCAGAGGCGCGGCGGCGGGCCGTCGGCCCGGCCCAGGTTCGGCGGCGCGAGCGGCCCGCGACGCGGGCCGCCTTGATCTCGTACAGAAAGTTCTCACATACTATGCGCCCAGGCAGCGAAGGCGCCCACATGCCGCCTAAAGCCGGCCATTCATGACGAGACAGAAGACACTGGCGCAACGTTTCCCGTCCGCGAAGGGGCCGATACGGGGTTCTGGCCCAACGACCATGAGGAGCTCCGAGTGTCCCGAGTGGAGTGGACTCGCCTGAGTGGCGAGGAAGTCGAGCACGTGGTCAGCGTCCTACTGTGCCGCGAGTTCCCGAATGCTCAACGGATTCGACCGTCCGCTGGCGACGGAGGTATCGATGTTCGAGTCCCGCTGGACGACGGAATCGCGATCTATCAAGTGAAGAAGTTTGCCAGCAACTTAGGTAGCAGCGAGAAGGCCCAGATCCGAAGGTCGTTTGAAAGGATTCAAACCCACTCAGAAGAAGTGGGTTTGCCGGTACGGGAATGGCACTTGACGCTACCCCTCGATCCCACAAATGAAAACTTGGAATGGCTGCATGAGCTAACAAAGCATGCAGATTTCCAGTGCCACTGGGACGGGCTCATATTCGTCGACGCCTTGGCCGCAAAGTATCCCGACGTCATCGACTACTACTTGCGTGACGGTAGAGATCGACTGACTAAGGCTATGCAGGACTTGGCGGCCGCCATGAGCCTCTATCAGACAACCACACAAACGACCTCCACTACTCCAATGTCACCCGCAGAGGCAAGAGCGGGATTACTCGGCGCTTATCGCTTGCTAAACAGCGTCGATCCGCACTATCGATACGACATCCGCCTAGAAGAAACGCCTAGCGCTATCGACACGACGGATGACTTGGTCTTTGCCTCCACTTCCGGCACCGATAAAGGTTCGATCACGTATTTGGTGTACGCTCGATTTGAGGAAGCACTCGAAGAACGGCCAGTCTCGTTCAAGGTTCAAATCCCTGTTGAGCCCGGCAGCGATACTGAGCACGGCCTTAAGCAGTTTCAGAAGTTCGGCATACCGTTTATGTCTGTACCTGGTTCCGCCAAGTTCAGCGCCGACCTGCCGGGCGGCCTAGGCGGCACCTTTGAAAACGGCACCGTCAAAATCGCGCTGGCCGGACCATCCGGCTCTTATCGTATCCGGATGCAGGCAGTCCGCCCGGACGGTTCAGTTGCAGCCGAAGGCCGACTCTTAATGGAGGGTCCGTTCACGGGGCCAACTAGGCGAGGTGCAAGGGCTCACGGTAGGGAAGAGGGAGATTGCTTCACCATTGAGTTGTTGACGGACTTTGAATCGCAGACCGTCAACTTAAACCTGAGCGCTTGTGAGATCGAGGGCCGGCCGATTGTAGACATCATTAACGGGGTCCGGTTACTGAAAGAGATTTCCAGCCCGAATCGAGTTCGGTTCGCCGCTCTCGCCGGACCTGTACGCTTCGATCCACTACCAGCGGTTGAGTTCGCTCCCTACCCACCAGGGGTGTACCGCTTAGCTGAGGCTCTGGCAGTCATTCAGGAACACACGACCATCCAAGTCCTTATGCCCACCGAGGAAGAGCTGACTCCTTCCTATGTAGGGGAGGTGCATCGCGCTGCCCGACTGTTACAGGGCGAGGAAGTCAAGGTAATAGTGGATTCGGCTTCCATCGGCATGGAGAGCATTGACGCGGAGCTTCCGGAAGGCCCAACCATGCTCACGACGGTAACTCCCCTGAAGCTTCGGCTGGGAACTGAGGAAGCTCACCTCGCCGACGTGCAGGTCCTATTTCCTTCGGCCATAATGTCCGTGGCGCCCGGTGCCAGTGGATCCGGCGGATTGCTCACCCTCAAACCGTCCTCCGGAAGCACATTTGAGATGAGGATGAAACTGGTGGACTAGATCTGCCGCCACCATGGCTGAAACAACGTCCTGGACTACATCCAAAGGTCACTATCGGCTATCGGCTGTCACCAATAGGCAGTACGATCGACGAATGGATGACGTTCCCCTCCGTGAGGCCTCCCACGTGGCCGAGCAACAACTCGCAAGTCACCTGCCACGCCGATGGCGCCATGTCAGAGCAGTAGCCACCAAAGTTGAGCGACTTGCGCCGCAGGCAGACGCCGATGTCGAGGTTGCGGTCGCTGCCGCGTGGCTCCATGACATCGGGTACGCGCCAGGGATAGTGCCATCGACAAGGCGCTCGGCGAGGTCCAGGCGGCCGACGACGAACCGGGAGCCGTTGACGGCCTGGAAACGGCATGATCATGGCCCAGCGGCCCTGTGAGCGGCTAGAAGCGCAGGTCAAGCGCCATGCCGCCGCTACTTCCAGCGGAAGTGGACGAAGAGGCGGCCAAAGTTCTTGGAGTCCTTCTCGACCCGGTGGTAGAGCTGCTTGACGTCCTTCTGGTCGAGGAACCGCAGCACCCGCTTCTTCAGCTGGCCGGAGCCCTTGCCGGGGATGATCTCGACGAGGGTGGCCTTCTTCGCCACCGCCTCGTCCATGATCCCGCGCAGCGCGCGGTCGATGTCGTGGCCCTTGTTGAAGATGTCGTGCAGGTCCAGCTTCAGCTTCACGCCGCACCCACCGGCAGGTCAGGTCCCATGGACTCGATGGTAGGCCGCCCGCTTCGGCTGATCCGGGTGCGGATCGGGCGGGCGGCGGAGACAGGTCGGGGCAGCCCTGTCGAGCTGCCCCGTCCATGCGACCACACCCCGGGCGCGTCGCCCGGTCTCCGCGTCACCGACCGCCGGCGACCCGGGTCTCGACCCGGCGCAGTGCGGTGCGGTAGTCGTCGTTGCCCGAGTGCATCGCCGCCGCGATGCGCAGGTGCCGCAGCGCGTCGGCGGGCCGGTTCAGCCGCTCCAGCGTCCGGCCCAGCACGTGGTGGGCGTAATGGTCGCTGGGGTCCCGGTCGACCAGTTCCCGCAGCTGCTCCTCGGCCCGGCCGAGCTGGGCCGACTGGAAGTACGCCCGGGCCAGCAGCTGGCGGACCGCGGCGTTGCCCGGCTCGGCCTCGACGATCGGTTCGAGCAGCCGGGCCGCTCCGGTCGGGTCACCGGCTTCGAAGAACAGGTTCGCCCGCCGGTACTCGGCCAGAAGATCCATCGCACCCACCCCCTCGTGTCACGCCGCCACTCCTCCGACGCTGGCACAACACCGGCCGTACCGCGACTGTTCCCCGACGGGCCCGGGCCTCAGGCGGTGGCGTCGTGCCGGCCGGCGGCCAGCTCCCAGGCGCGGACGCCGCCGACGATGCCGGCGCTGTTGGGCACCACCACCACGTCGTCGCCCATCCGGGCCAGCTGCTCGGGCCGGATCAGCCGGGAGTTGCCGCCGCCGAGGTAGAGCCGGTCCCAGCGGAACACCGGGCGCAGCCCGTCCACCACCTGCCGGATCCGCCGCGACCAGAACGCGTCGCCGAGCCGGCGCCGCTCCGGCTCCCCCACGTACGTGTCGTAGGTGGTGCCCCAGCGCACCGGGGCGTGCGACAGCTCCAGGTGCGGGGCGAGCACCCCGCCGTCGAAGAGCGCGCTGCCCAGCCCGGTGCCCAGGGTCAGCACCAGCTCGCAGCCGGTCCCGGCGACCACCCCGGCGCCGTGCACCTCGGCGTCGTTGAGCACCAGCGCGGGCACCCCGAACGCCTCGGCGAGAGCGGTCCGCGCGTCGTACCCGGACCACTCGGCGAGCAGTTCGGGCAGGACCTTGCTGCGCGGGCCGGACCGGGTGACGTAGTGCGGGGTGGCCACCACCACCCCGTGCCGGATCATGCCGGGCATCCCGACGGTCAGCCGGTCCGCTGCGGGCAGCCGGGCGCCCAGGCCGAGCAGCGTCTTCACGAAGAGCGCGGGCGGCAGCGGGTACGGCGTGGGCACCCGCAGCGGCCGTGCCCGCATCGTCCCCGCCTCGTCGAGGACGGACGCCTTGATCCCGCCGCCCCCACAGTCGATCGCCAGAGTGGTCACCACGCCGAGCAGTGTGCCCGCTCCACCCCGGATCTCCGCACTGATCTTGCACTTTGTGCCCGCGATATGCGGCTTTCCGGCCGACATGCCCGGGCGCGAACTGCAAGACCGCCGAGTGGAGTGGGCGGGAAAAGCCGGGGGTGGGAGGGGGTGGGGCGGGGTAGGGTGGCGGGCTGATGAGCGCGACGATGATCGTCAAGGGGCTGGCCGCGGGGCACGGGGACCGGGCGCTGTTCTCGGGGTTGGACCTGGTGGTCGCGCCCGGGGACGTGGTCGGCCTGGTCGGGGTGAACGGGGCCGGCAAGTCGACGCTGCTGCGTACCCTCGCCGGATTGCTGCCGGTGGAGGCCGGCAGCGTGACGCTCAGCCCGCCCACCGCGACCGTCGGGCACCTGCCGCAGGAGCCGGAGCGCCGCGCCGGCGAGACGGTCCGGGGCTTCCTGGCCCGGCGCACCGGGGTGGCCGACGCGCAAGTCGCCCTCGACGCGGCGACCGAGGCGCTCAGCGCGGGCACCCCCGGCGCCGACGACACGTACGCCGAGGCGCTGGAGCGCTGGCTCGCCCTCGGCGGCGCCGACCTGGACGAGCGGGCCGAGCAGGTGGCCGCCGAGCTCGGCCTCGCGGTCGACCTGGAGCACCCGATGACCGGGCTCTCCGGCGGCCAGGCGGCCCGGGCCGGGCTGGCATCGCTGCTGCTCAGCCGCTACGACGTCTTCCTCCTCGACGAGCCGACCAACGACCTGGACCTGGCCGGGCTGGAGCGGCTGGAGCAGTTCGTCACCGGGCTGCGGGCCGGCACCGTGCTGGTCAGCCACGACCGGGAGTTCCTCACCCGCACGGTGACCCGGGTGCTGGAGCTGGACCTGGCCCAGCAGCAGGTCAACCACTTCGGCGGCGGCTACGCGGCCTACCTGGAGGAGCGCGAGGTGGCCCGCCGGCACGCCCGGGCCGACTTCGAGGAGTACGCCGAGACCCGGGCGACGCTGGAGGCGCGGGCCCGGACCCAGCGGGCCTGGATGGAGAAGGGCGTCAAGAACGCCCGGCGCAAGGCCACCGACAACGACAAGATCGGCCGGAAGTTCCGGGCCGAGGCGACCGAGAAGCAGGCCGCGAAGGCCAAGCAGACCGAGCGGCTGATCGAGCGGCTGGAGGTGGTCGAGGAGCCGCGCAAGGAGTGGGAGCTGCGGATGGAGATCGCCGCCGCGCCCCGCGCCGGCGCCGTCGTGGCCACGCTCCGCGACGCGGTGGTACGCCGGGGAAGCTTCACCCTCGGGCCGGTGAACCTCCAGATCGACTGGGCCGACCGGGTGGCGGTGACCGGGGCGAACGGCTCGGGCAAGTCCACCCTGCTGGCCGCCCTGCTCGGCCGGCTGCCACTGGACTCCGGGCAGGCCAGCCTCGGCCCCGGCGTGGTGGTCGGCGAGGTGGACCAGGCCCGTGGGCTGTTCCTCGGCGACGCGCCGCTGATCGACGCGTTCCGGGCCGCCGTACCGGAGCTGTCGCCGGCGGACGCGCGGACCCTGCTGGCCAAGTTCGGCCTGCGCGCGCAGCACGTGCTCCGCCCGGCGGCCACCCTCTCGCCCGGCGAGCGGACCCGGGCGGCGCTGGCGCTGTTGCAGGGCCGCGGGGTCAACCTGCTGGTGCTGGACGAGCCGACCAACCACCTCGACCTGCCCGCCATCGAACAGCTTGAGTCCGCGCTGGCCAGCTACCCCGGCACGCTGCTGCTGGTGACCCACGACCGGCGGATGCTCGCCGCGGTGGCGACCAACCGGCGGCTGCGGGTGGACGCGGGACGGATCGCCGAGGATTGATCCGTGCCGGCCGGCCGCCGCGGGGCGAGAATGACCCCATGCTCAAGTGGGAGTACGCGCTGCTGGTCCGGCGACGCCAGGCCGCCACCAACGACATCGGCTGGGAAGTGGTCTTCGTCTGGTACGGCCCGGACGGCTCCATGGTCGACGTGACGCCCTACGGCGACACCGCGCTGGCCCACCTGAACCGGGCCGGTGACCAGGGCTGGGAGCTGGTCGCGATGAGCGAGGACCCGTCCCTGCCCGGCAACAACGAGCTGCACCGCTACCACCTCAAGCGGCCGAAGCCGGTCGCCCCGCCGCCACGACAGCGGATGCGCGTCGGCGGTCGGCAACGCCGCACCGTCACCGGCTGACCCTCGCCGCGCCAGCCTCCGCCGCAGCACGCCAGCCGCCGTCCCAGCGCGCCAGCCTCCGCCGCAGCACGCCAGCCGCCGGGTTCCGGTTCCATCGGCCCGGCCTCGGTTGGCCTCTGCCGTCCGCCTCGGACCGCGCGTGGCCCGCCGGCCGCCCCCATCCCGGACTGGTCGCGGAGAGCGGCGGCCAGGCATACCGGACGGAGATGCGGGTAACGGGCGGCCGGAGGTGGGCCGATGGTCGCGATGGCACAGACTCCGCCCTCGGCCGAGCGGCTGCGGGCGGTCGACGGTTTCCTCGCCGAGGCGTGGGCGGAGCAGGTCCGGCACGATGTCCGGCTGCGGGACCTGGCGGTCGAGGTGCGCTTCGACCGCGGGGTGGCGCATCTCAGCGGCGAGGTCGCCGAGCCGGCCCAGTTGCGCCTGGTCCGGGACCTGGTCGGTCGGCTGGCCGGGGTGTTCGCCGTCTGGTGTCGGGTGCGGGTCGGTGGCCGCGACCCGGTGGTGGTCGACCTCGGCTGCGGCGCCACCAAGCAGTGGCCGGGCAACCTGGGGCTGGACATCTACCCGGCACGTGGGGTGGACGCGGTGGCCGACCTCTCCGGCTCGCTGCCGCTGGCCGACGACTCGGTGGACGTGTTCTTCGCGGTGCACATCCTGGAGCACCTGATCGACTTCCTGCCGCTGGTGGACGAGTGCCACCGGGTGCTCCGGCCGGGCGGCGTGCTGCACGTGATGAGCCCGTGGTGGGGGCACGTGAACGCGGTCGCCGACCCGACCCACGTCCGGCTGCTCGACGTACAGACGATCAAGGGGATCTGCCTCCAGCGCCCACCGGGCACCCCGCGCTGGTACCCGCTGCACGCCGGCTGCGACGGCGCCTCCATCTTCGCCGACCTCACCCCCCTCCCCCCCGACGCCGACCCCCCACCCCCCACCCACCTCTCCCGCTTCTTCGCCTAACCCCCACCCCACCCCACCCCACCCCATCCCGCACGGTTGATCATGAAGTTAGCGGCGCTTTCGGAGATCGAAAACGCCGCTAACTTCATGATCAACGGGGGGTCCGGGGGGTGGGGGGTGGGGGGAGGGAGGAGGGGGGTTAGGGGCCGAGGGTGGATTCTCGGGGGGTCAGGTGGTAGGGGGCGGAGAGTTCCTGGGGTGGGGCGGTGGGGTCGGCGTCCAGGCGGTTGGCCAGGAGTTCGACGGCCAGGCGGGCGATGCGTTCCTTGTCCGGCGCGATGGTGCTGAGGGTGGGGATGGAGAACCGGCCGTCCTCGATGTCGTCGAAGCCGGCCACCGCGACGTCCTCGGGCACCCGCAGGCCGGCCTCGTGCAGGGCGCGCAGGGCGCCGAGCGCCAGCGTGTCGTTGAAGCAGAAGACCGCGTCGGGGCGTACGCCGGAGGCCAGCAGGCCGCGCATCGCGGCCGCGCCGTCGGCGCGGTGCCAGGCCGGCGCGGGCGCCACCAGGCGCTCGTCGTAGTCGATGCCGGCGTCGGCGAGCGCGGCGGTGTAGCCGGCGAGCCGGAGCCGGGCGCTGGCGCCCTCCGGGGTGCGCTGCGAGCCGATGGCGGCGATCCGGCGCCGGCCGAGCCCGATCAGGTGGGCGGTCATCTCCCGGGCCGCGGCCACGTTGTCGATCACCACGTGGTCGGCGGGGCCGTGGTCGACCCGCTCGCCGAGCAGCACCATCGGGGTGCCGTCCAGGCCGGCGAGATCCTCGGCGGCGAGCGCCAGCGGGCTGAAGATCAGGCCGTCGATCAGGTGGTCGGTGATCCCCGAGGCGACCACCCGTTCCTGCTCGCGGCCGCCGCCGGTCTGGTCGATCAGCACCGTCCAGCCCAGCTCGGCGGCGGCGGTGACCACGTGCCGGGCCAGTTCGGCGAAGTACGGGATGTCCAGCTCCGGCACCGCCAGCGCGATCACGCCGGTACGCCCCTTGCGCAGGTTGCGGGCGGAGAGGTTGGGCCGGTAGTTCAGCTCGGCGATGGCCTCCTCGACCCGGGCCCGGGTGTCCGGCCGCACGTGCACGTAGCCGTTGACGACGTTCGAGACAGTCTTCACCGACACGCCGGCCCGCTCCGCGACGTCCTTGAGCCTGTGCCGCACTGACTTCCTCCCCGAGTTGCTGACCGCACTTTACCGTGTCACGACCGCATTACAGCCCCTTTACAACGTTGCTTACAACGTTGTAGAAACCAGGGACACCCGGTGACCGCGGTCACTGGGAACCGGCAACAGGAAAGGTGGCACCCCCTTGCGGACCGCGCAGCTCACCATCGACCCGGCCTTCGCGATCGGACCGGCCGACCGGCGTCTCTTCGGCTCGTTCGTAGAGCACATGGGTCGGTGCGTCTACGGCGGGGTCTACGAGCCCGGGCACCCGACCGCGGACCCGCGCGGACTGCGCGGCGACGTGCTGGAGCTGACCCGCGAACTGGGCGTCTCCGTGGTCCGCTACCCGGGCGGCAACTTCGTCTCCGGCTACCGCTGGGAGGACGGCATCGGCCCGGTCGGCGACCGGCCGCGCCGGCTCGACCTGGCCTGGAAGACCATCGAGACCAACGCCTTCGGCCTGGACGAGTTCATGACCTGGGCCGCCGCGGCCGGCGTCGAGCCGATGATGGCGGTCAACCTGGGCACCCGCGGCGTGCAGGAGGCGTGCGACCTGCTGGAGTACGCCAACCACCCGGGCGGCACCCAGCTGTCCGACCTGCGCCGCAAGCACGGCGCCGAGGAGCCGTACGGGGTGCGGCTCTGGTGCCTCGGCAACGAGCTGGACGGCCCGTGGCAGGTCGGCCACAAGACGGCCGACGAGTACGGCCGGCTGGCCGCCGAGACCGCCCGGGCGATGAAGATGATCGACCCGTCGATCAGCCTGGTCGCCTGCGGCAGCTCCAACCGGACCATGCCGACCTTCGCCTCCTGGGAGGCGACCGTGCTGGAACACACCTACGAGCACGTCGACTACATCTCCGCGCACACCTACTACGACCCGTCCGACGGCGACCGGGCGAGCATCCTCGCCTCGGCCGTCGACATGGACCACTTCATCCGCGAGGTGGTGGCCACCGCCGACCACGTGGCCGCCAAGCAGCGGCACACCCGCAAGCTCAAGATCTCCTTCGACGAGTGGAACGTCTGGTACCAGTCCCGCCTCCAGGCCGACCTGGACCGGCGCGGCTGGGTGGAGGCCCCCGCGCTGATCGAGGACGACTTCACAGCTGTCGACGCGGTGGTGGTCGGCGACCTGCTGATCACCCTGCTCCGGCACGCCGACCGGGTCGGCGTGGCCTGCCAGGCGCAGTTGGCCAACGTGATCGCCCCGATCCGCACCCGGACCGGCGGGCCGGCCTGGCGGCAGAGCATCTTCCACCCGTTCGCGCTGACCGCCCGCTACGCCCGGGGCACCGTGCTGCGCACCGAGCCGGTCTCCCCCCACTACGAGACCAAGCGGTACGGCGACGTCCCGGTGCTGGACACCGTCGCCGTGCGGGACGAGGAGACCGGCGAGCTGACGGTCTTCGCCGTCAACCGGGACGACACGGACCTGGAACTCCAGCTCGACCTGCGCGGCCTGGCAGGACTGTCCGCTTCATCCCACCTGAGCCTCGCCGCCGGGGACGACCCGACGGCGACGAACACCGAGGCCGAGCCCGACCGGGTGACGCCCCGGCAGCTGAACACCCCCACCATCAACGGCGGCCGGTGCTCCGTGCGCCTGCCGGCCGTCTCCTGGAACGTGCTGCGTTTCGCCCCTGCCGGCACCTGACGCCGGACCGGCCCTGACCAGGCACAATTTCACCCCGTCCCCCAAGGAGAGATACCAGCCATGATGCAGAACGACATGAGCCGGCGGCGGCTGCTCGGCCTCGGGCTCGGGCTCGGCGCCGCGGCCACGCTCACGCTGGCCGGCTGCGGCGGCGGCGACGAGTCCGGCCCGGCGGCGGGCAACGGTGGCAAGGACTACACCGGCCCGAAGGTGGACCTGAAGCTGTGGAACGGCTTCACCGGCGGCGACGGCGACATCTTCAAGACGCTGGTGAACCAGTTCAACAGCGAGCACCAGAACATCGCCGTGTCGATCGCCACCTACCAGTGGGACGACTACTACAACAAGCTGCCCGGCGCCGCCTCCAGCGGCAACGGCCCGGACATCGCGGTCATGCACATGGACCAGCTCGCCACCTTCGCCGCGCGCGGCGTGATCACCGAGCTGGACGACGTGGCCAAGACCCTGGAGCTCTCCGAGGGCGACTTCGCCCCCACCGTCTGGCAGGGCGGCCTCTACAACAACAAGCGGTACGGCATCCCGCTGGACATGCACCCGCTCGGCTTCTACTACAACAAGGCGGTCATGCAGAAGGCCGGCCTGGACCCGAACAAGCCGCCGACCACCAAGGACGACTACACCGCCGCGCTGACCGAGCTGAAGAAGTCGGGCGTGCAGGGCTTCTGGGTCAGCCCGTTCCAGTTCACCGGCGGCATGACCTTCTACTCGCTGGTGCACCAGTGGGGCGGCAGCGTGTTCGACGCCGAGGCCACCAAGGCGGTCTTCAACTCCGACCAGGCCGTCGAGGCGTGCACCTGGCTGGTCGACCTGATCAAGCAGGGCCACTCCCCGGCCAACGTCGGCCAGGACGCCGACTACCTGGCCTTCAAGAGCGGCAAGAACGCCTTCAACTGGAACGGCATCTGGCAGATCAACGACCTGAAGAAGAGCCCGGAGATCCAGTGGGGCGTGGCGCCCCTGCCGCAGATCGGCAGCCAGCCGGCGGCCTGGGCCAACTCGCACAACTTCACCATCGTCAAGCAGCGGGCCAACGACGCCAACAAGGTCTCCGCGGCGAAGGTCTTCATCAACTGGCTCAGCCAGCACTCCCTCGACTGGGCCAAGGGCGGCCAGGTGCCGGCCCGCAAGACGGTCCGGGACAGCGCCGAGTTCAAGGCGCTCACCGAGGTCAACGCGCTCGCCCCGGAGCTGGAGTACGCGGCCTTCCCGCCGGCGGCCCCGGGCCTCGGCGAGGTCATGACCACCTTCTACAACTCCTTCAACGAGGCCGCGCTGGGCAAGAAGTCGCCCAAGCAGGCGCTGGACGACGGTGCGGCCAAGGCGAACAAGCAGCTCGAGGACAACCGCAAGAAGTACGGGAGCTGATCACCCGTGGCGGACGTGCTCGAGGTCGGGGCGGCGCGTGGTGACGCGCCGCCCCCGGCGGCCGGCACCGCCCGCCGGGGCGCCTCGGCGCGCCGGACCGGGCGGCTGACGCCGTACCTCTTCCTCGCCCCGTACCTGGTGCTGTTCGGGGTCTTCGGCCTGCTGCCGATCCTGCTCGGCGTCTGGCTCAGCGTGCACCAGTGGGACTTCCAGCTGCCCAACCGGCCCTTCGTCGGGCTGGACAACTACCAGGAGCTGTTCTCCAGCGACTCGGCCGTCTACGGCGACTGGTGGCAGAGCGTACGGGCCACGGCCATCTTCACCGTGTTCTCGGTGCCGCTGCTGGTGGTGGTCCCGCTGGGGCTGGCGCTGCTGTTGAACCGCTCGTTCCCCGGCCGGACCTTCTTCCGGGCGATCTACTTCGCGCCGTACGTGCTGGGTGTGGCGGTGATCGGCCTGCTCTGGCGGTTCCTGCTGGACGCCAACCTGGGTCTGGTCAACCGGCTGCTCGGCGCGGTCGGCCTGCCCGCGGACACCCCGTGGGTGACCGACGTGCCGTGGGCCTGGGTGTCGCTGGTCGGGGTCACCGTCTGGTGGACCTCCGGCTTCAACGCGGTGATCTACCTGGCCGGCCTCCAGGACATCCCGGCCGAGCTGTACGAGGCGGCGAAGGTGGACGGCGCGAGCGCCTGGGAACGGTTCCGGCACGTCACCCTCCCCGGGCTGCGTCCGGTGCTGCTCTTCGTGATCACCACGACCGTCCTCGCCTCGGCGAACGTGTTCGGCCAGTCGTTCCTCATCACGCAGGGCGCGCCCGGCACCGAGACCCGCACGGTGGTGTGGTTCATCGTCGAGGAGGGGCTGCGGGACAACGACGCCGGTCGGGCCGCCGCGATGAGCATCGTGTTCGCCCTGATGCTGGCGGTGGTGAGCATCGCCAACTTCCGCCTCTTCCGCTACCGGGAAGACTGAGGGGACCGCCATGACGACACCCACGCGCACCGCCGCCGACCGGCGCGCCGGTGCCACGCGCGCCCCGGGCACCGGGCTGCGCCGCACCGTGCTCTACGCCACCCTGGTGGCGCTCGCCCTGGTCTTCCTGACCCCGCTGGTCTGGATGGTCATCACCTCGCTGAAGACCTACGCCGGCGCCCAGCAGATCCCGCCCACCTGGCTGCCCGATCCGGTCTCCGGGTACGGCTACGAGCAGATCGTCAACAACTCGGCGAACCCGGTGCTGCGCTGGTTCCTCAACAGCATGCTGGCCGCCACCCTGCACGCGCTGCTGGTGCTGGTGACCGCCTCGATGGCCGCGTACGCCCTGGCCCGGATGCGGTTCCGCGGCCGCGGGGTGACCTTCGCGCTGATCGTCGGGACGCTGTTCATCCCGCCGACCTCGCTGATCATCCCGAACTTCCTGATCGTCGACACGCTCGACTGGATCGACACCCTCACGGTGGTGATCGTGCCGGGCGCGGCCAGCGCGTTCGGGGTGTTCTTCCTGCGGCAGTTCTTCCTCTCCCTGCCCCGGGAGCTGGAGGAGGCCGCGGTGCTGGACGGCGCCAACCAGTGGCAGATCTTCCTCCGGGTGGTGCTGCCGCTGTCCAAGCCGGCGCTGGCCACCCTGGCGGTGCTGTCGTTCCTGACCAACTGGAACGACTTCCTCTGGCCGATCTTCGTGCTGTTCAGCCCCGAGATGCTCACCCTGCCGCCGGGCCTGGGCCTGCTCCAGGGCGCCTACGTGACCGACTACCCGGTGATCATGGCGGGTGCGGTGCTGGCCAGCGTGCCGGTGCTGATCCTCTTCGTGTTCGCCCAGCGGCACATCATCCAGGGTGTTTCCCGCAGCGGTCTGAAGGGATGATCGCCCGAGGGCGCGGCGCGGCGGCGGTCCTCGCCGCCGCGCTGCTCGCCGCCGGCTGCGGCGGCGCCGACGACCCGAAACCCACGAGCACCGGGAGCGACCCGAGCATGTTCACCAACCCGGTCGTACGCACCGACGCGCCTGACCCGCAGGCGATCCGGGTGGGCGACACCTGGTACCTGTTCCACACCAACGCCGGCGGCCGGAACGTCCCGGTGCTCAGCTCGCCCGACCTGGTGGACTGGACTCCGGTCGGCGACGCCCTGCCCGCCCTGCCCGGCTGGGCCGACGCCGGGAAGACCTGGGCCCCGGAGGCGATCCAACTCGCGCCGGACCGGTTCCTGCTCTACTACACGGTGGCCGGGCGCGAGTCGGGCCGGCAGTGCGTCGGGCGGGCGGTCGCCAGTACTCCGCAGGGGCCGTACCGGGACGACTCGACCGGGCCGCTGATCTGCCAGGCGGAGCAGGGCGGCTCGATCGACGCGAGCCCGTTCCGGGACACCGACGGCAGCCTGTGGCTGCTCTGGAAGAACGACGGCAACGCCATCGGGGTGGACACCTGGCTCTGGTCGCAGCGCCTGTCGGACGACGGGCTGCGCCTGGTCGGCGAGCCGACGAAGCTGCTCAAGCAGACCGAGCCGTGGGAGGGCAACCTGATCGAGGGCCCGTTCTTCCACCGCCAGGACGGCCGGCTGTACCTCTTCTTCGCCGCCAACGCCTACGACCGCGCCGAGTACGCCGAGGGCTACGCGGTCTGCGAGTCGCCCACCGGCCCGTGCGTGAAGGCCCCGGAGAACCCGATCCTGAAGTCGAACGAGGTGGCCTCCGGCCCCGGGCACGCCTCGATGGTGGTCAAGGACGGCCGCACCTGGCTGCTCTACCACGCCTGGCCGCCCGGCCAGGAGGGCAGCACCGACCCCGGCCGCCAGGTCTGGCTCGACGAGATCACCTGGCAGGACGGCAAACCCCGGGTCAACGGCCCCACCGCCGAGCCCCAGCAGAAGCCCTGACCAAGGACCCCGCGAAGGCAGGGCACTCAGCAGGCAGAACGGTCAGCGGAGAAACCGACAGCGCGGCACCCGACCCGATCGGGCGCCGCGCTGTCGCGTACACCAGGGAAGCGTGACCGACCAGCGGCGGGCGACCACCGAGGGGTTTCCGGGGAGCCCGGTCGGCGGAGGGATCAAGCCCTGACCGCCCGGAGCGGGCCGGGCTCCCCGGAAACCCCACCCGGAACCGGAATCCCACCGCGAAGATCAGACGGAAGCCGGTTCCGAGGCGGGCGCGGACGAGGACCGACGGGCGAGGCGGTTCCGCCGGTACCCGTAGCCGAAGTAGATGATCGCGCCGAGGAGCATCCAGGCGCCGAACCGCAGCCAGGTCTCCACCGACAGGTTGAGCATCAGGTAGAGGCAGGCCAGCGCCGAGACGATCGGCAGCACCGGGGAGAACGGCACGGTGAACGGCCGGTCCAGGTCCGGGCGCTTGCGGCGCAGGATCGGCACGGCGATCGACACCAGCACGAACGCGCAGAGCGCGCCGATGCTGACCAGGTCGGCCAACGCGGACAGCGGCAGGAAGCCGGCCAGCAGCGCGACCGCCACGGTCATGATGGCCGAGATCCGGTACGGGGTGCCCCAGCGCGGGTGCACCCTGGCGATCGACGGCGGGATCAGCCCGTCCCGGCTCATGGCGAAGCCGATCCGGCCCATCGCGACCAGGTCGACCAGGATGACGCTGGTCAGGCCGGCGACCGCGGCGATGGAGACGAGCACGGCGGCCCAGCCCGCGCCGACCGACTCGAACGCGGCGGCGATCGGCGCGCCCCGGTCGATCTCGGTGTACGGCACCATGCCGACCACCACCAGCGAGACGCCGACGTAGAGCACGGTGGAGACGAGCAGCGTGCCGAGCAGCCCGAGGGTCAGGTCCCGGCGCGGCCGGCGGGTCTCCTCGCCCAGGTTGGCCACCGCCTCGAAGCCGGTGTACGCGAAGAAGACCACCGCGGCGGCGCTGAGCACGCCGACGAACCCGAAGACCGAGGGCTCCAAGCCGAACAGCGCCTGGGTGACCGGCTGCTTGATGCCGTCCTCGCCACCGCTGGCGGGCTCGGACGCCGGGACGAACGGGGTCAGGTTGGCGGCCTTGACGAAGAACGCCCCGGCGAGCACGACGAAGACGCAGATGCCCACCTTGACCAGCACCAGCAGGTTGGTCAACCGGGCGGACTCCCGGATGCCGACGATGGCCACCACGCCGAGCAGCAGCACGATCCCGATGGCGCCGAGGTTGACCACGCTGCCGTCCTCGGCGAACCAGGCGGCGGGCAGGTCGAACAGTTCGGCGAGGTAGCCGGACCAGCCGCGGGCCACCACCGCCGCGCCGAGCGCGAACTCCAGCAGCAGGTCCCAGCCGATGATCCAGGCGACGATCTCGCCCATGGTCGCGTACGCGTAGGTGTAGGCGCTGCCGGCGGTCGGCACGCTGGAGGCGAGTTCGGCGTAGCAGAGCGCGGCGAGCAGCGCGACCACGCCGGCGATGGCGAAGGAGATCACCACGCCGGGGCCGGCGCTGTCCCGGGCCTCGATGCCGGTGAGGGTGAAGATGCCGGTGCCGATGACGATGCCGATGCCGAACCCGGTCAGGTCGAGCGCGCCGAGGCGCCGCTTGAGCCCGGGTCCGCCGTCGGCGCCGCCGGCCTGGCTCTGCGCCAGCACGTCCTTGATCGGTTTGGTACGCAGCACGGACACCCGGTCACCCCTCCCACCGCGCCGACCACCACGGTGGCGGCCGGTGACCGCCGTCGGTACCCAGAGCGGACCCCCGCCAACCGCCATCCTTCGGGTCAACCCGGTCAACACAGAAGGTGTGCCCGTGGTCACAGCGCGAAAGGTCACGCCGAGGGGCGGAGCGCCGCCTATCCGACGGACGGACCGAACCGGCCCGGACCCCTTGCGCGCGGCACTCCTGGTGTGAAAATTTCCTACCAGCGGTAGATAGCCGACGGCGAATCTTGCCGAGGGCGCCGCGATGAAACCTGCCACGGGATTCCCACGAAGGGACACACCGCATGAAGGCAACTCGGCTCGGAGCCGCCGGGCTGGCCGCGGCACTGCTCGGCGCGCTCGTCGCCGGCACCCCCGCGCACGCCACCGAAGCGGCGGCGACCGACGTCTCTGCCACCACCACCTGCGTCACCGACCCGGCCACGCCGAAGCGGCAGTTCCGGGCCATGTGGATCGCGTCCGTCACGAACATCGACTGGCCCACCAAGGCGTCCTGGACCGCGCCGGACCAGATCGCCGCCCAGAAGGCGGAATACCTGGGCTGGCTGGACCTGGCCGAGCGGCTGAACCACAACGCCGTCGTGGTCCAGGTGCGCCCGACCGCCGACGCGTTCTGGCCGTCCCCGCACGAGCCCTGGTCGGAGTACCTGACCGGGGTGCGCGGCAAGGACCCGGGCTGGGACCCGCTGGCCTTCGTGGTGGCGGAGGCGCACAAGCGCAACCTGGAGTTCCACGCCTGGTTCAACCCGTACCGGGTCTCCATGCCGGCCCCGAGCGGCGCCGGCGCGGACATCAACCAGCTCGCCCCGAACCACCCGGCGCGGCAGCACCCGGAGTGGACCTTCGCGTACCCGCCGGCCGGCGTCGCCGGCAGCCGGCTCTACTACAACCCCGGCGTCCCAGAGGTCCGCGAGTTCGTGCAGACCGCGATGATGGACGCGGTCAAGCGGTACGACATCGACGGCGTGCACTTCGACGACTACTTCTACCCGTACCCGAGCGGCACCCACCAGGTGCCCGACGACGCGACGTTCGCGGCGTACAACCGTGGCTTCACCAACAAGGCCGACTGGCGGCGGGACAACATCAACCTGCTCATCCAGGAGATGAACGCCAAGATCAAGGCCGAGAAGCCGTGGGTGAAGTTCGGCGTCAGCCCGTTCGGCATCTGGCGCAACGCCTCCGCCGACCCGCTCGGCTCGGACACCACCGGCAGCCAGTCGTACGACATCATCTCCGCGGACACCCGCAAGTGGGTCAAGGAGGAGTGGATCGACTACGTGGTGCCGCAGCTGTACTGGTACATCGGCCAGTACCCGGCCGCCGACTACGCCCGGCTGGTGCCGTGGTGGGCGGAGACCGTCCGCGGCACGAAGGTGCAGCTCTACATCGGACAGGCCGACTACAAGAGTGGCGACCCGGTCTACGGCTCGTTCTGGATGAACCCGCAGGAGCTGTCGAACCACCTGACGCTGAACCGGTCGCACCCGGAGGTGCTGGGTAACGTGCACTTCTCGGCGGTCCAGGTCCGGGCGAACCGGCTCGGCGCCACCGACATCTACGCCGCCGAGCACTACTCCCGTCCGGCGCTGATCCCGACCATGTCGCACCTGCCGGCCAAGCCCCTGCTCATGCCGGTGGTCACCGGGTCGGCCCGGGAGGACGCCGGGGTCCGGCTGCGCTGGCGGCAGCCGGCCGACGGGATGGGCCCGCTCGGCACCGCCACCTCGTACGCGATCTACCGCTTCGACGGCTACGACCTGGCCGGGAAGTGCGACGTCGCCGACGCCGCGCACCTGGTGGACACCGTCCGGGCCACCCCCGGCGCTGCGCAGTCCTGGGTGGACACCACCGCCGAGCCCGGCAAGCGCTACACGTACTACGTGACCGCGCTCGACCGGCTGGCGAACGAGAGCCCGCTCAGCCCGCCGCACTTCGTGCGCTGACCCACCGACCGAATGCCCCGGGCGTCACCGACGCCCGGGGCATTCGTCTGTTTCAACTCATGTCACCAATAGTTCACAGCGATACAAGATCCGGGGCGGACGACTCATCGACACTAATCGACACCCGGTAACCCGCCGGTAACAAGAGTTCCGCACACCCTCGCGGAGGTCCGCCATGCCCCGTCGCCTCGCCACCCTCCTCGCCTCGGGCGCGCTCGGTCTGCTGGTCGTGCTCGGCATCGCCAGCCCGGCCGCCGCCGTCACGCCGCAGCAGAAGCTCTCCGTGCTGTCCAGCTGGACCCAGACCAGCGCCACCAGTTACAACTCCTGGAACGCCGCCCGGCTGGACAAGAGCGCCTGGGCCGACTACGCGTTCGACTGGTCCACCGACTACTGCTCGTCCAGCCCGGACAACCCGCTCGGGTTCACCTTCAACCTGTCCTGCTACCGGCACGACTTCGGGTACCGCAACTACAAGGCGATGGGCCAGTTCCCGGCCAACAAGTCCCGGCTGGACAGCGCCTTCTACGAGGACCTGAAGCGGGTCTGCGCCCGGTACAACTCGGTCGTCCGGCCCGCCTGCTACAGCCTGGCCTGGACGTACTACCAGGCGGTCAGCATCTTCGGCTCGGTCGCCGCCGTCCAGCAGGCCGACATCGACCGCGCCGCCCGGATGAAGGCCGACGCCGAACGCCGCGCCGCCGCCCGCTCCTGACGCCCGGTGACGTCTCGTTGAGCGAGGGGTTCGCGCCCGGATCCCGCCGGAATCCGACGCGAACCCCTTGCTCGACCACGTCATGGCCGGGCCCGGGGGCAGGCGGGGTCAGGCGTGTTCGGTGTGCGGGGTGGGATGGCGGTGCGGGTCGGTGGCGGGGCGACGGGGCGCCGGGGTCGGGGTGCCGGTGGTGAACCGGGTCGAGTCGGCCGCCAGGTCGGGGTGCTCCACGCCGAGCGCGAGCGCCGCCGCCTCCTCCAGGCCCAGCTCGGCCCCCTCGCCGTACGCGTCGTCGAAGGCCGCGTCGCCCAGTTCCCCGCGCAGCTGCGCCTGCCGCTCCGCCCAGTACGGCCCGTAGATGCCCGGGGTGGCGCGGAGGTTGGCCCGGGTCGCCTGGGCCGCGCCGAAGAGCCGGGCGGCGGTCAGCGGCTCGCCGCCGGCCGCGCAGCGCACCGCCACCGCGTTCAGGGTGTCGCAGGCCCGGCCGTGGAAGCCGTGGCTCATCCGGGACCGGAGCGCCACCAGCAGGTGCTCGTGCGCGGCGATCAGGTCACCCCGGGCCAGGGCGACCATGCCGAGCAGCATGTCCACCGAGCGGCGGCCCCGCTCCACCGGGCGGGCCGCCTCGACCGGACGGGCGGCGCCGAGCAGCTCCGCCGCCTCGTCCAGCGCGCCCCGCCGCCAGAGCAGCTCGGCCAGCCCGAACACGGCGAACAGCGCGTCGCCCAGCACGTCCTGGCCGTGCGCCCACTCGATGACCTCCCGGCAGACCCGCTCGGCCTCGGCGAACTGTCCCATGTCGACCAGCGGGGCGGCCCGGCCGGCTAGCACCCGGGCCAGCAGGCCGGCGTCCCCGGCCTGCCGGGCCGCCGCCTCGGCCCGCTGCGAGAAGCGCAGCTCCTCGGCGAACTCGCCGTCCGCGCCGGCGTGCAGCGAGTGCATGTGGTAGGCCGCCGCCAGCTCCTCCTCCGGGATCGCCTCGCCGGTCTCCGCGATCCGGCCGTAGAGCCGGAACAGCCAGAGCCGCCCCTCCCGGGCCAGGCCCCGCTCCCGCCACCACTGGTCCAGCCCACCGGCCAGCCGCAGGCCGGCCCGGGCGCTGCCGCCGGTGGCGCACCAGCGCAGCGCGGCGCGCAGCTCGCCGGCGAGCGGGTCGAGGGCGTAGAGGGAGAGGGTGACCGGCCGGCCGTCCGGGCCGAGGTGGGCCCGCTCCAGCGCGTGCGTCGACCAGGCCACGTGCCGGTCCCGGGCGGCCTGCTCCTCCCCGGCCTCGGCCAGCCGGCGTGCCGCGTACGCCCGGATCGGGTCGAGCATCCGGTAGGTGCTGCCCGAGGCGCGCGGCTCGGCCAGCACCATCGACTTGTCCACCAGCACCGAGAGCGGGTCGAGCGGGTCGTCGCCGAGCAGCCACTCCACGGTGGCCAGGTCCACCGGGCCGGCGAAGACCGCCAGCCAGCGCAGCAGCCGGGCCGCCCGCGGCCCCAGCGTCCGGTAGGACCAGGTGACCGTGGCCTGCATGGTGAGGTGCCGCTCGGTGGCCGAGCGCTGCACCGCCCGGCTGGCCGGGGTCGGCGGCGTGGCGCCGGCCGCCGCCGCGACCAGGTCCACCGTGTCCTGCTGGTTGCCCGTCCAGCCACGCTCCACCGGGGGCGGCTCCGGGTCGTCCCGGCCGGCGTCGAGGGTGCCGAGCACGTCGTCGAGGCGCTCGGCGAGCTGCCCGACCGAGAGCACCCGCAGCCGCGCGGCGGCCAGTTCGATGGCGAGCGGCAACCCGTCCAACCGCTGCACCACCCGGCGCAGGTCGGCCGACTCGGCCGGGTCCGGCTGCCGGCCGCCGCGGGCCGCCGCCGTCCGGTCCAGCAGCAGCGCGACCGCGTCGCTCTCCGCGCCGTCTACCGGCGGGTCGACCGAGAGCGGCGGGATCCGCCAGACCACCTCGCCGGGCAGCCCGAAGGACTCCCGGCTGGTCGCCAGCACCCGCACGCCCACGCCCCCGGCGAGCAGCCGGGAGATCACGTCGGCCGAGGCGGCCGGCTGGGCGTCGCAGGTGTCCAGCACTACCAGCATCCGGCGGGCGGCGGCGTACTCGACAAGGGTCTCCACCATGGGCCGGCCGGGTTCGGGGCGCAGCCCGAGCACGGCGGCGATCGCGAACGCCACCAGCCCCGGGTCGGTGACGGTGGCGATGTCGACGAACCAGACCCCGTCCGGGTAGGTCTCCACCAGGTCGGTGGCGAGTTCCACCGCGAGCCGGGTCTTGCCCGCCCCGCCGGCACCCAGCACGGTGACCAGGCGGTGGTCCTCGACCAGCCGGCGCAGCTCGGCCCGCTCGGCCTGCCGGCCGACGAACGAGGTGACCTGGGTGGGCAGGTTGTGCGCCACCGCGTCAGCGGTACGCGGCCGCGGGAACTGCCGCTCCAGGCCCGGGGCCACCAACTGGAACAACCGCTCCCGGTCGTCGAAGCCGCGCAACCGGTGCAGCCCGAGGTCGAGCAGGGAGGCGCCGGTCGGCAGCGGGTCGGCGTGCCGGGCGGTGGCGGCCGAGCAGAGCACCTGACCGCCGTGCGCGGCGGCGGCGACCCGGGCCGCCCGGTGCACCTCGGGGCTGGCGTACTCGCCGTCGCGCGGCTCGGCCCAGCCGGTGTGCAGCCCCATCCGCACCCGGGGGGTGGCCTCCGCGGTGGGCCACTCGTGGTCGGCCAGCGCGCGCTGCGCGGTCAGGCACGCGGTGAGCGCCGCGGTGGCGTCGCCGAACGCCAGGAAGAAGGAATCGCCCTCGGTCAGCAGCTCCGCGCCCTCGGTCGCGGCGATCGTCCGGCGCAGCAGCCGGCGATGCTCGCGCAGCACCGGGCGGTAGTCCGGACCGAGCAGCTGGGCCAGCCGGGTCGAGCCTTCGATGTCGGTGAAGACGAAGGTCACCCACCCGGTCGGGAGGTGGATCCGTGGCGACATGCGTGGAACCTCCGCCCGTGACGTCGGGTTCATGCTGCCTGATACCGAGCCGTCACGCATCGTGAGAACGGCCGGGCAGGTTCCGACCCAAGGTGCCACTGGACCTCGACGCGGGCAAGCGCCACGGCCCGAGCGGACGGAATCAGCAGCCGCAGGCACCACCGCAGCAGCCACCGCCGCCACCCGCGGCGGGCCCGCCGCCGGGCGCGCCGGCGCCGCCCCGACCGGTCACCGCGACCGTCGAGAGCAGCTTGACCGTGTCGTCGTGCCCCTGCGGGCAGGAGGCCGGCTCGCCGGCCCGGATCATCGGACGGTTGACCTCGAAGGTGTCGCCGCAGGCGCGGCAACGGAACTCGTACCGGGGCATGGCACCAGGGTACGACCGGACCTGACTCTGGACGGGACATGGGTGATACTCGACGGGTGGTGGACGGCGAGGACAGATCGACCCATCGACCCCTGCGCCCGGCCGCGCCGCTCGACGGGCCGCTCGCCGGCTCGGGAGCCGCGCCGGACGAGCCGGCGACCCGGCTGCCCCGCCCGCGTCGTCCGTGGCTGAGATCCGCGGCCCCGGCCGACGCCCCGGCTGCGGCCGCCCCCGTGAAGCCGGGCGAGACGCAGGCCGGCGGGCGTGACACCGCCCCGCCCGCCGACGACCGGCCGGCGGCCGCCACCGACGGGCCGGACACCGGCGCCGCCGGCGACCCGGCCACCGCTGCCGGGCCGAAGCCGACCGACCGCGCGGACGCGGCCACCACGGTGGACGGTGGCGCGGACCCCACCGCCGCCCGGCCGGGCGACTCCGACGCCAGCACCGCTCGGCCGGACGGCCGCCCGGACACGGCCGCGACCAGGCCGGACGGCAGCGCCGACAGCGCCGCCACGGCGGACGGCGGCACGGACACCACCGCGACCAAGCCGGGTGACAACGCGGACGGCAGCAGCGCCGCCGCCCAGCCGGGCGAGGGCACCGCCAGGTCCGGTGACGGCGCGGGCACGTCCGAGGGCGCCGGGGGCGGCGCGACGACGGGGCGGCCGGCGGGAGCCCGGCGGCGCCGGGTGCCGTTCGCGCACGCCGTACGGCAGCCGCCGCACCGGATGGCGCTGACCGCCGCCCGGGCCACCCGGGACTGGTCGCGGCGCTCCAGCGGCCGGCTCACCCTGCCCGGGGTGTTCCTGCTCGCCCTGGTGCTGGCGACCGCCGCGGCCGGCGCCCTGGTGGTGCCCGCGACGGTCCGCGCGCCCCGTCCGGTGGCCGCCGACGACAGCGCCACCGCCACCCCGCCACCCGCGCAGCCGGGACTGCCCGGCGGCACGCCGCTGCCCACCGGGACGCTGCCGCCGGGCGGCACGCTGCCCACCGGGCCGGCGGTGGGAGCGGTGGCCACCGGCCGGCCGGCCGACGCGCTCGCCGCCTGGGCCCAGCAGGTCGGCCCGAAGGTCGGCATCTCGCCGGTCGCCATGCAGGCGTACGGCTACGCCGAGCTGGTGCTCGCCGAGACCAACCGCAGCTGCGGCCTGAGCTGGACCACGCTCGCCGCGATCGGGTTCGTCGAGTCCGGGCACGGCCAGGCCAACAACGCCAAGCTCGGCCCGGATGGCCGGGCGCTGCCCGAGATCATCGGGCTGCCGCTGGACGGGCAGGGCGGCCGGATGCGGATCGTCGACACCGACCGGGGCCAGTTGGACCGGGACACCACCTACGACCGGGCCATCGGGCCGATGCAGTTCATCCCGACCACCTGGCAGGAGATCGGCGCCGACGCGGACAACGACGGCCGCAAGGACCCGCACGACCTGGACGACGCCGCCCTGGCCGCCGGCAACTACCTCTGCAAGGGCGGCCGGAACCTCACCATCCCGGGCGACTGGTGGAACGCGATCCTGTCGTACAACGACGTCCGCCGCTACGCCCAGGACGTCTTCGACACCGCCAACCGCTACGGGCAGGCCAGCCGTACGTGAAGTGATCGTCCGCATACATTTGGAGAACTGGACACTTCCTTCGGGCAGCCGTTAGCGGCAAGCTAGACGGGTGATGGTGCGCGAGTGGGACCCCAGGACCGCGTCGTCCGCCGAGATCGCGTCGCTGCTGGACACGCTGAACGCGGTCCTCGCGGCCGATCTGCCGCAGGATCCGCCGTGGCGGGAGAGTTCCCTGCGTGAATACCTCTCCGAGGTGATGCCGGGCGAACGGCGCATCTCCTGGGTCGCCCAGGCCGAGCCGGGCGGCAACGGGGCGCCGGGGGCCATCCTGGGCCAGGTGCAGGTGCTGCTGCTCGGTGACATCGGCGTGCTGGAGGTGCTGGTGCACCCGTCGGTCCGGCGTTCCGGGCTGGGCCGTGACCTGGTGCGCGTCGCCGCCCGCCGGGTCTACCAGGAGGGCTTCCAGTCGATCGGGGTCGAGGTGGTGGGCGACACCCCGGCGGTGGCGTTCTACGAGGCGCTCGGCTTCACCCGGGAGTACGTCGAGACCCGCAGCGTGCTCGACCTGTCCACGGTGGACTGGGCCGAGCTGGCCGAGATGGCCACCGGCGTCGGCGCGGGCTACCACCTCGAGTTCTGCCCGGGCGGGCCGCCGGACGACCTGATCGAGGCGTACGCGCGGGCCAAGGCCGAGGTGCGCGACGTCGACGACGGCGAACTGCGCCCCAGCTCGTACGACCCGGAGCGGCTCCGGGACAGCCTGGACTGCCTGCACCGGCGCGGCATGAAGCCGTACATCGTGCTGGCCCTGCACGAGCAGAGCGGCGAGGTGGCCGGCCTGACCGAGGTGGTGGTGCCGGCGCAGCACCCCACCCGCGCCGACCAGTACGACACCATCGTGGTGCAGGACCACCGGGGCTACGGGATCGACCGCGCGATCAAGGCGCGGATGCTGCTGGAGCTGCGCTCCGCCGAGCCGGAGCTGGCCGAGGTGCAGACCTGGAACGCGCAGGCCAACGAGGCGATGCTCAAGGTCAACGCGGAACTGGGCTACCGTCCCGACCGCGACTGGTGCGAATACAGTGTCGACGTCGCCGACCTGGTGCACCGTCTCGACGCCGCGCGCTGACCGGAATTCACGAAACAGTCCGCCGGGGGATGGACGCTGGACAGCGACGCCCCTTAACGTGCGTTAGTTCCCGTCCACCCATCGTGGAGGCCCCATGCGCCCGCGCCGCACCTTCGCCGCGCTCGCGACAGCTGCCGCCGTCACCGCCACGGCCGTCGGCGTCGCACCCACCGCGGCCAGCGCCGCGCCCACCGACCTGTTCATCTCCGAGTACGTCGAGGGCTCGTCCAACAACAAGGCGATCGAGCTCTACAACGGCACCGGCGCCGCCATCGACCTGGCCGCCGGCGGATACCAGCTCCAGCTCTACTTCAACGGCTCCACCACGCCGACGAACATCCCGCTGACCGGCAGCGTGCCGGCCGGTGACGTCTTCGTCCTCGCCCACGCCTCCGCCGCGGCGGCGATCCTCGCCCAGGCCGACCAGACCACCACCACCGGGCTGTACAACGGGGACGACGCCGTCGTGCTGAGCCGCGGCGGCACCGTGCTCGACTCGCTCGGCCAGGTCGGCGTCGACCCGGGCGCCGAGTGGGGCAGTGGCCTGACCAGCACCGCCGACAACACCCTGCGCCGGCTGGCGAACGTCACCGCCGGCGACACCGACCCGGCCGACGCCTTCGACCCGGCCGCCCAGTGGGCCGGCTTCGCCACCGACACGTTCGACGGGCTCGGCGGGCACTCCGCGGGCGGCGGCCCGGTCGACGCACCGGCCACCCTGACCTGCGGCGGGGCGCTGGTCACCCCGGCCGGCACCGCGGCGACCCGCGAGGTCACCGCGACCGACACCGACGACCGGATCGTCGACCTGGCGGTCACCTCGGTCACCCCGACCCCGACCGCCGGCTCGATCAGCCGCACCGCGGTCACCCCGGCCGACGCGGTCGGCGGCACCGCCCGGGCCACCGTCACGGCGAGCGCCGACCTGGCCGCCGGGGCGTACACCGTCGTGCTGACCGCCACCGACGCCGACGGCGGCTCCGCCACCTGCACGCTCTCCGTGCAGGTCACCCGGGAGCTGACGGTCGGCGAGGTGCAGGGCCCGACCACCGACGGCGAGTCCGGCCCGACCGACCGGTCCCCGTACGCGCCGGCCAGCGGCAACGGCACCAGCAGCGCCCTCTACGACGTGCGCGGCGTGATCACCCAGCTGACCCTGGCCCGGGACTCCGCCGGGCGCGACCAGCACGGCTTCTTCCTGCAGAGCCGGGCCGACGCCGCCGACGGCGACCCGACCAGCTCCGACGGCATCTTCGTGTTCATGGGCTCGTTCACCTCGCTGATCGGCGGCTACGTGCCGACCGTGGGCGACGAGGTGGTGCTCCGCGCCCGGGTGTCGGAGTACTTCAGCATGACCCAGCTCTCCAGCGCCTCGCTGGTACGCCGGATCGCCACCGGGGTCGACATGGACACCGCCGTCGAGGTCACCGACGCGGTGCCCCCGGCCGACCTGGCCGCCGCGGGCCGGTTCTGGGAGCGGCACGAGGGCGCCCGGCTACGGGTGCGCGCCGGCAGCGGCGCGGTCAGCGGGCGGGACGTCTTCGCCTCCACCGCCGACGCCGAGCTCTGGGTGGTCGACCGGGACGACCCGCTGCTCGACCGCGCCGACCCGTACGCCCGCCGGGTGTTCCGCGACGCCCACCCGCTGGACAACGACCCCGCCCGCCGCTTCGACGACGGCAACGGCCAGCGGATCATGCTCGGCAGCATGGGCGTGAAGGGCAGCACCGGGGACAGCGGCGCGCTGCTGCCGCCGGCGCACACCTTCGACACGCTCGGCGCCGACGCGGTGGGCGGCCTCTACTACTCCTTCGAGAAGTACGGCGTGCAGGTCGAGCGGGCCGAGTTCGCCGGCGGCACCGACCCGTCGACGAACCACCCGCCGCAGCCGGCCAACCGGTCGGAGGAGGTCGCCGTCGCGACCTACAACGTGGAGAACCTGTACGACTTCCGGGACGACCCGTTCGACGGCTGCGACTTCGCCGGCAACGCCGGCTGCGCCGGGGTGAGCCCGCCGTTCGACTACGTGCCGGCCAGCGAGCAGGAGTACCGCGACCAGCTCGCCGCGCTCGCCGACCAGATCACCACCGACCTGCACAGCCCGGACCTGATCCTGGTGCAGGAGGCCGAGGACCAGGACATCTGCGCGGTGGCCGGCGGGCAGCTCGCCTGCGGCGGCACGAACAACGCCGACGGCGCGCCGGACAGCCTGCAGGACCTGGCGCTGACCATCGCGGCGGCCGGCGGTCCCGCCTACGCCGCCGCGTACGACCGGACGGGCGCGGACGCCCGGGGCATCACCGCCGCCTTCCTCTACCGCACCGACCGGGTGGCGCTGGCCGAGGCCACCGCCACCGACCCGCTGCTGGGCTCGGCGCCGACCGTGCGGTACCGCGCGCCGGGGCTGGCCAGCAACGCGGACGTGCAGAACCCGAAGGCGCTCAACGCGGTGCTGCCGGCCGACGTGGACACCTCCACCGGGCGGGACGGCAACAACGTCTTCACCCGCGCCCCGCAGCTCGGCAGGTTCACCGTGGCCGCGGCGCCGGGTTCGACCGAGCGGTTCACCCTCTGGGCGGCCAGCAACCACTACTCGTCCGGCCCGGACAGCCGGGTCGGGCAGCGCCGGGAGCAGGCCGCGTACGGGGCCGCCATCGTCACCGCGATCGAGGCGGCGGACCCGAACGCCCGGGTGGTGTACGGCGGGGACCTGAACGTCTTCCCCCGCCCGGACGACCCGATCGCCACCGCTGACCGGCCGACCCCGTCGGACCAGCTCGCCCCGCTCTACGACGCGGGCCTGCGCAACCTCTGGGAGGACCTGCTCGCCGAGGCGCCGTCGTCGGCCTACTCGTACAGCTTCGAGGGGCAGGCGCAGACGCTGGACCACCTCTTCGTCAACGAGGCGCTGCACCGGGACCTGGTGCAGGTGCGGGCCGCGCACATCAACGCCGACTGGCCGGCGGCGCACCCCGGTGACGGCACCCGCGGCTCCAGCGACCACGACCCGCAGGTGGCCCGGTTCCGCTCCCGGGCCGCGCTGAGCGTCGGGAACGTCGCGGTGGCCGAGGGCGACAAGGGCACCACCCCGCTCACCTTCACCGTGACCGTCTCCCGGCCGCTCTCCGAGCCGGTGCTGCTCTGCGCCGCGACCATCGGCCTCACCGCCCGGTCCGGCCAGGACTACGACCCGTACGTCGGCTGCCGCACGCTGGCCGCCGGGCAGACCTCGCTGGCCTTCCCGGTGACCGTACGCGGCGACCGGAAGGCGGAGCCGGACGAGAAGCTCACCCTGGTGGTGGGCGGCGTGCCGGGGCTGCGGCTGGCCGACCCGGTCGCCACCGGCACCATCTCGAACGACGACTGACCCACCCGCACCGACAGACGACGGCCCGCCGCCTCCTGGGCGGCGGGCCGTCATCGATGGTGGCGAACTACCGCGTGAGAAGGGCGGTGCGGGCTCGGCTCAGTAGCGCTGGCGGAGCAGTTGGGCGGCCTCGACCGCCCAGTAGCTGAGGATGATCTGCGCGCCGGCGCGGCGGATCGAGGTGAGCGTCTCCAGCATCACCCGCTCCCGGTCGATCCAGCCGTTCGCGGCGGCCGCCTCGACCATCGCGTACTCGCCGGAGACCTGGTAGGCGGCGACCGGGACGTCGACCGCCGCGCGGACCGCGGAGACCACGTCGAGGTACGGCAGCGCCGGCTTGACCATCACCATGTCGGCGCCCTCGGCGACGTCCAGCGCCACCTCGCGCAGCGACTCCCGCAGGTTGGCCGGGTCCTGCTGGTAGGCACGCCGGTCGCCCTCCAGCGCCGACTCCACCGCGTCACGGAACGGGCCGAAGAACGCCGAGGCGTACTTGACCGCGTACGCCAGCACGGCGACGTCGGTGTGCCCGGCGGCGTCGAGCGCCTTGCGGACCACCCCGACCTGGCCGTCCATCATCCCGGACGGCCCGACCACGCCCACCCCGGCGGCGGCCTGGGCCACCGCCATCTCGGCGTACGCCGCCAGGGTGGCGTCGTTGTCCACCTCGCCGTCCTGGGTGAGCAGGCCGCAGTGCCCGTGCGAGGTGAACTCGTCCAGGCAGAGGTCGCTCATCACCACGGTGGCGTCGCCCACCTCGGAGACCACGTCCCGGATGGCCACGTTGAGGATGCCGTTCGGGTCGATCCCGCCGGAGCCCTCCGGGTCCCGCTGCGCCGGCACCCCGAACAGCATGATCCCGCCGACGCCGGCCTGGACCGCCTCGACCGCCGCCTTGCGCAGCGAGTCGCGGGAGTGCTGGAGCACGCCCGGCAGCGAGGCGATCGCCCGCGGCTCGGTCAGCCCCTCCTTGACGAACATCGGCACGACCAGCTCGGCCGGGTCGAGGCGGGTCTCGGAGACCAACCGCCGCAGCGCCGCCGTGCGGCGCAGCCGGCGGGGCCGGATCTCGGGGTACGGCATGCGGACCTCCTGCTGCGACTACCGGAAGCGGAGGGCGGTCGGCCCCTGCACCTTCGAGCCGCGGCGCTGCTTCGCCGGCATGGCGGCGAGCTTCTCGCGCAGCTCGACGGCGTAGGCGGCGAGCGCCTCCACCAGGTCGGGCACCGAGGCGTGCGGCGGCTGGACGTCGACCCGCAGGCCGAACTCCGTCGCGGTCTCCGCCGTCTTGGGCCCGATGACGGCAACAACGGTACGCGCGTGCGGCTTCCCGGCGATGCCGACCAGGTTCCGGACCGTGGAGGACGAGGTGAAGAGCACCGCGTCGAAGCCGCCCGACTTGATCGCGTCGCGGATCTCGGCCGGCGGCGGGGCGGCCCGGACGGTCCGGTAGGCGGTCACGTCGTCGACCTCCCAGCCGCGCTCGGTGAGCCCGGCGGCGAGCGTCTCGGTGGCGATGTCGGCGCGCGGCAGCAGCACCCGGCCGACCGGGTCGAGCACCTCGTCGTGCGGCGAGAACTCGGCCAGCAGCCCCTCGGAGGACTGCTCCCCGGACGGGATCAGCTCCGGCTGGATGCCGAACGCGCGGACGGCGTCGGCGGTCGCGTCGCCGATGCAGGCGATCTTGACGCCCCCGAAGTGCCGGGCGTCCAGGCCGTGCTCGGCGAACTTCTCCCAGACCGCGCGCACCGCGTTCACCGAGGTGAAGATCACCCAGGCGTACCGGCCGTCGACCAGGCCCTTGACCGCCCGCTCCATCTGGGCCGGGGTGCGCGGCGGCTCCACGGCGATGGTCGGCACCTCGCACGGGATGGCCCCGTACGCGCGCAGCCGGGCGCTCATCACGCCGGCCTGCTCCTTGGTCCGCGGGACCAGCACCTTCCAGCCGTACAGCGGCCGGTTCTCCCACCAGCTGAGCTTGTCCCGCTGGGTGACGCCGGCGCCGACGGTGAGCACCACCCGGCCGGTGAAGCCGAGCGCCGCGGCGACGAAGCTGTCCACGGTCGACGTGGTGGTGTACTGCGTCTCCCCGGTGCCGTCGCCGGTCACCCCGACGGCGGTGGCGCCGTCCACCCCGGCGGAGAGCAGGCCGTCCCGGATCGCGGCGAGGTCACCGGCGTCCACGGCCAGCGCCAGCGAGCCCCGGCCGACGGCCGCCGCCAGCGCCTCGAAGTCCAGCGTGCTGACGTCCTCGACGTCGGCCGCGGTGCGTACGCCCGGCAGCGGCACACCGGCGTAGGTGGCCACCCCCTCGGCCTGACCGACCCCCGGCACCACCTCGAAGTGCGCGGCGGTACGCGCCACCGCCTGCACCTCCTTGACCACCGAGTCGTGCCCGAACGGGTCGCCGGCGACCAGGTGCACGGCGTTCAGCCCGGAGCGGGCGGCCGAGATCAGCACCTTCGCCACGTCACCCGGCGCGCCCTCGGCCGGCGTGAACTGGGCGTCGGTCTTGGCCTGGGCGCGGACGGCGTCGAGCAGCGACTCGGGGACTCCCCGGTCGTACACCACCTGGTCGGCGTCGACCAGGGCGTCGTGCGCCCGACGGGTCAGCAGGCCCGGGTCGCCGGGACCGGCCCCGACGAACGCGATGCGGCCTACGGGCTTACGGGTGCGGGTCATTCTGTGCTCCCAAATTGCTGGGTCCCCGGGCCGGTGGGTCCTGCTTGGCCGAGGATCGAGTCGGCGCCGAGGTCGAGGAGTTCGGCGGCGAGTGCCTTGCCGATCTCCGCCGCGTCGGCGGGCGTACCGGTGCGGGACAGCCGGAGGTCACGGGTACCGTCCGGGCTGATCACCGCCCCGCGCAGGTAGATCTCTTCGCCGGCGTCGCCCTCGGCGAGCTCGGCGTAGGCGGCGACGGGTGCGCTGCACCCGGCCTCCAGGGTGGCCAGGAACGCCCGCTCCGCGACGACAGCGGCGCGCGACGGTGCGTGGTCGAGCACGGCCAGCAGCTCGACCAGGTCCGGGTCGTCGACCCGGCACTCCACCGCCAGCGCGCCCTGGGCGGGCGCGGGCAGCATCAGCATCGGGTCGAGCGTCTCGGTGACCACGTCGGTACGACCCAGCCGGGCCAGGCCGGCACGGGCCAGCACGACGGCGTCCAGGTCGGCCTCCGGGCCGAGGACCCGCGCCAGGCGGGTGTCCACGTTGCCCCGGATCGGGGTGACCTCCAGCTGCATGCCGAGGGCGTGCAGCTGGGCGATGCGGCGCAGCGCTCCGGTGCCGACGACCGCGCCGGGCGGCAGCTCGGTGAGCGTCCGGCCGTCGCGGGCGACCAGCGCGTCGCGCGGGTCCTGCCGCGGCGGCACGGCGGCGACGTGCAGCCCGGGCGCCGCCGCGCTGGGCAGGTCCTTGTAGGAGTGCACGGCGAAGTCGATGGTCCGCGCGGCGAGCGCGTCGCGCAGCGCGGAGACGAAGACACCGACCCCGAGCCGGTGCACCGGCGCGGCCGAGCGGTCGCCGGCGGTGACCACCTCGACCAGCTCGACCGGGCGCCCGGTGGCGGCGGTCAGGGCCTCGGCGACGTGGCCGGACTGGGCCATCGCCAGTTTGCTGCCCCGGGTACCGAGGCGCAGGGGCGTGCTCATCGCTCACCTCCGGCGGGTGGGAGGGCGTCGGTGGCGCCGAACGCCGGGGTGACGTCGGAGTCCACGACGTCGGGGACGGTGTCGACCGGGGAGGTCTGCGGCACCTGGAGGTCGAACAGCTCGCGCAGCAGCGCCGCGTACTGGTCGCCGCCCGGCTCCGCGGCCAGCTGGCGGACCCGCACGGTGGGCTGGTGCAGCAGCCGCTGGACCACCCGGTGCACCGTCCGGGCCACCTCGGCCCGCTGGTCGTCGGTCAGGTCGGGGCGGCGCTGGGCGAGCCGGCGCAGCTCGGCGGTGACCACGTCGTCGGCGCGCCCGCGCAGGGCGGCCACGGTCGGCGCCACGTCCGCCCCGCGCAGCCAGGTGAGGAAGCCCTCCACCTCGGCGGCGACGATCCGCTCCACGGCGGCGGCGTCGGCGGCGGCCGGCCCGTCGGCGAGCAGCGCGGCCATCCGGTCGATGTCGATCACCTCGACGCCGGGCAGCTCCGCGACGCCGGGTTCGACGTCACGCGGGACGGCCAGGTCGAGCAGGATCAGCGGGCCACGCTCGGGGTCGCGGTCGGCCAGCGCCCGGGTCACCACGTCGCGGGTGAGGACCGGTTCGGTGGCCGCGGTGGCGGCCACTACGATGTCCACTGTGGAGAGCGTGGCGGTCAGCTCGGCCATCGGGGCGGCGGCGGCGCCGTACGACTCGGCCAGCCGGACGGCCCGGTCGGCCCCCCGGTTGGTCACGGTGAGCGGCCCGGCGCCCAGCCGGGAGAGGGTCGCCACGCCGAGCGACCCCATCGCGCCGGCCCCGACCACCAGCGCCGGGCGGCCGGTCAGCGCGCCGTCGAGGTGGCCGGCGGCCAGCTCCAGCGCGGCGGTGACCACGCTCTGGCCGGCCCGGTCGATGCCGGTCTCCGCGTGGGCCCGCTTGCCCACCCGCAGCGCCTGCTGCATCAGCTCGTGCAGCAGCCGGCCGGCGGTGTCCGCCCCGCTCGCCCAGTGGTAGGCGTCACGGAGCTGGCCGAGGATCTGCGCCTCGCCCACCACCATCGAGTCCAGCCCGGCGGCGACCCGGAAGACGTGGTCGACGGCGGCGGCGTCGTAGTGCACGTAGAGGTGGTTGGCGAGCGTGGCGGGCGGGCTGCCGGCCTGCTCGGCCAGAACGGCGCAGATGTCACCGAGGCCGCCGTGGAAACCGGACACCGCGGCGTAGACCTCCACCCGGTTGCAGGTGGAGACCAGCACGGCCTCGGTCACGTACGGCTGCGCGACCAGGCGGTCCAGGGTGCGGGTGAGCTCGGCGGGAGCCACCGCGAGCCGCTCCAGGGTGGCGACCGGAGCGGTGCGGTACGACGCGCCGACGACGAGCAGTTTCACGTGCCGATCGCCTCCTGGGTGTCGGTCACCGCGAGCCCGCCCGGCAGGGCGGTGAGGGCGGACCCACCGGTGGCGGGAAGCGCGGTCAGCGACGCCTTGCGGTGCTCGTGGAAGGACAGGATCTGCAGCTCGATGGCGAGGTCGACCTTGCGCACGTCGACCCCCTCCGGCACCGAGAGTACGCACGGCGCGAAGTTCAGGATGCTCGTCACACCGACCGCGACGAGCTGGTCGGCGACCCGCTGGGCGGCCGCGGCGGGGGTGGCGATCACGCCGATCGCGATGGACTCCGCGGCGGCGACCCGGGGCAGCTCGTCGACGTGCTGGACGACCAGGCCGTTGATCTCCTCGCCGACCCGCGCCGGGTCCGCGTCGAAGAGCGCGGCGATCCGGAAGCCGCGGCTGGCGAAGCCGTCGTAGCCGGCCAGGGCGTGACCGAGGTTACCCACGCCGACCAGGGCGACCGCCCGGCGCTGGGTGAGCCCGAGCACGAACTCGATCTGGTCGATCAGCAGCGCCACGTCGTAGCCGACCCCGCGGGTGCCGTACGAGCCGAGGTGGGACAGGTCCTTGCGCAGCTTCGCGGAGTTGACCCCGGCGGCGCTGGCCAGCCCCTCGCTGGACACCGTCTCGTGACCTGTTTCGGCGAGATTGTGCAGGGCACGTAGGTATTCGGGGAGCCGCGCGACCGTCGCCTCGGGCAGGTCAGGTAGCGCCGGTACGGCACCGGCGCGACCGGGCGCGCCAGGGTGACGGTGCTGACTCATGAGACTCCGTGCGGTGCGATCCTCGTCCAGCTCCAGTGGCCGGCCGTTTCGGGACTCCCGCTGGCGACCGAGGTTGCCGGCTGTGCTAGCAGGGCGCGTCGGAATTACAGAGTAGGCGCTTGTGAACGCACGCACAAATCGCGATCTTGAAAGCTCGCGACGCGGCTCCACCAGGCCCTCCATTCCGCAAGATCGATCCGGCCACCGTGCCGGCGCCGCTCGGCGATTATTGCTCAATTACGACTTCTCTGACCAATCGCGCGAGCGCGCGTCGCCGACCCGATCGGCACGCCGACCGCCCGCCGAGGTGCGGGTAGGGCCAGCCCTACGTCGGAAACGGCGGCCCGCGGGATGGGTGGAGACCCACCCCGCTGCCTAGCCTCGTGCCATGACCGCCGTTCCCGCCGCCGCCGACCAGCCGGCCCTGGCCCCGACCATCTCCCGCCAGCTCTTCATCGACTCCGGGTACGTCCTGCTCGGTCTCCCGCTCGCGCTGGCCAGCTTCGTGGTGCTCATCGTGGGCCTCGCCGCCGGCCTCGGGCTGGTGGTGACCGTGATCGGCCTGCCCATCCTCAGCGGCACCCTCTACGCGGCCCGCGGGCTGGCCGACATCGAGCGGCTGCGGCTGCCCGCCGTGCTGCGACAGGCGCGGATCCGGCCGCAGTACCGGCTCGCCGAGCCCGGCGCGAGCGCCTGGCGGCGGATCTTCGTGCCGATGGGCGACGCCCAGTCCTGGCTCGACCTGGCGCACGGCATCCTCAAGCTGGTGGTCGCCGTGATCGGCTTCGTGGTCACGCTGACCTGGTGGGCCGGCGCGGTCGCCGGCTCCCTCTACTGGGCGTACGACTGGGCGCTGCCGCACGGCGACCCGGAGGACGTCGAGCTCCCCCAGCTCCTCGGCCTCGGCGACTCGACCACCGCCCGGATCGGCCTGCACACCGCGATCGGGCTGTTCTTCCTGATCACCCTGCCGATCGTGGTCCGCGGCTGCGCGCTGATGGAGGCCAGCTTCGGCCGGGCGATGCTCACCGGGGTGGCCGAGATGCGCAACCGGATCACCGTGCTGGAGGAGCAGAAGCGGGCCGCCGTGTCGGCCGAGGCGAGCGCGCTGCGCCGGCTGGAGCGGGACATCCACGACGGCCCGCAGCAACGCCTGGTCCGGCTGGCGATGGACCTGAGCCGGGCCCGCCAGCAGCTCGCCTCCGACCCGGAGGCGGCCGGACGGACGCTGGACGAGGCGGTCGCCCAGACCCGCGAGACGCTCGCCGAGCTACGCGCGCTGTCCCGGGGCATCGCACCGCCGATCCTGGTCGACCGCGGGCTGCCCAGCGCCCTCGCCGCGCTGGCCGGGCGCGGGCTGATCCCGATCGAGCTGCGGGTGGACCGGGACCTCGGCACGGCGGACGGCCGGCTCGACCCGGCGATGGAGAGCACGGCGTACTTCGTGGTGGCCGAGGCGCTGACCAACGTCGCCAAGCACAGCCGGGCCACCGAGTGCCAGGTCACGGTGGCCCGGCAGGACCAGCGGCTGGTGGTGGCCGTGGGCGACGACGGCCAGGGCGGGGCGCACCTGGCCAAGGGGCACGGGCTGGTCGGCATCGCCGACCGGGTCCGCGCCGCCGGCGGCCGGCTGGACGTGATCAGCCCGGCCGGCGGCCCCACCGAGGTCCGCGCGGAACTCCCGCTGTGAGCCCGGTCGCTCCGTCCCGGGGTACGCCGTGCCTTCCGCCGCGGTCGGCGGGGTGCGGCAGGTCGGGGGTGGCGGACCGGCCGGCCGCACGGTGCTTCCCCGGGACGGTGGGGCGCACGTGGTAGACAACGACACCATGCGGATCGTGATCGCGGACGACGCCGTCCTCCTGCGGGAGGGGCTGATCCGGCTGCTCAGCGAGCGGGGGCACGAGGTGGTGGCCGCGGTCGGCGACGGCGAGGCGCTGGTCGAGGCGGTGGTGGCCCACCGGCCCGACGTGTCGATCGTCGACGTCCGGATGCCGCCCTCGCACACCGACGAGGGGCTGCGCGCCGCGGTGGAGGCCCGGCGGCTGGTGCCGCGGACGCCGATCCTGGTGCTCTCCCAGTACGTCGAGGTCTCGTACGCCGACGACCTGCTCGCCACCACCGGGGCCGGCGGCGGCGGGATCGGCTACCTGCTCAAGGACCGGGTGGCCGCGATCGACGAGTTCCTCGACGCGCTGGACCGGGTGGCCGCCGGCGGCACGGTGCTCGACCCGGAGGTGGTCGGCCAGCTCTTCGCCCGGCGCCGCCGCGACGACCCGCTGCGCGAGCTGACCCCCCGGGAACGGGAGGTGCTCGGGCTGATGGCCGAGGGCCGCTCCAACACCGCCATCGCCCGGACCCTGGTGGTCAGCGACGGCGCGGTGGAGAAGCACGTCCGCAACATCTTCACCAAGCTCAACCTCCCCCCCGACACCGAACAACACCGCCGAGTCCTAGCCGTCCTCACCTACCTCCGCAACTAACCCCCTCCCCCTCCCCTCCCCCCGGTCGACCCCGTTGATCATGAGGTTAGCGGCGTTCTCGATCTCCGGCACCGCCGCTAACTCCATGATCAACGGGGTCGACCGGGGGGAGGGGAGGGGGAGGGGGAGGGGGAGGGGGAGTTGGTCAGGGGAGGGTTTGGGCTAGTTTTACGGCTTCGGTTAGGGTGTCGGCCACGGGGTGGCCGGAGGCGTGCAGGCGGGCGGGGTCGGTGAAGCCGCCGGTGTAGAGCACCGCGCGGGCGCCGACCGAGGTGGCGGCGTCGGCGTCGTCGATGGAGTCCCCGATCAGCACCACCGCCCCGCCGTCCAGGCCCAGCTCGGCCAGGTGCCGCTCCAGCGACTCGGCCTTGCGGTCGCCGCCGACCTCCGCCCGCAGCCCGTCCACCCGGACGAAGTGCCCGGTCAGCCCGTACGTCTGCACGGTCGGCACCAGCTCGTCGTGGAACCACATGGACAGCAGCGACTGGCTCCCCGACCAGCTCGCCATCGCCGACGCCGCGTCGTGCGCCAGCTCGCAGGTGGTCAGCCCCGCCCGGTACGCGTCGTGGAAGAGCCGGTCGAGCCGGCCGAACGCCTCCTGGTCGACGGCCCGGCCGAGCACCTCGGCGTAGTAGTCGGCGATCGGCCGGCGGAACCGGACCCGGTGCTCCTCGGCGGTCACGCTCGGCCCGCCGACGCTGGCGAAGGCGGCGTTGGTGGCGGCGACCACCAGGCTGAGGTCGTTGAGCAGGGTGCCGTTCCAGTCCCACACCAGGTGGGTGCGTGCAGGGGTCATCGCCGCACCCTATCCACCGCCCACCAGCGCTACAGCTGGGGTGTGGTGAGGTCCCGCAGCAGCCGCTCCTCCTCCACCCGCCAGTAGCCGTGCTCCTTGCCGTCGAGCAGCACCACGGGCAGCCGGTCGCCGTACTCGCGCTCCAGCTCGATGTCGCCGCTGACGTCCTGCTCCACCCACCGGTCGCCGGTGACCGCCACCACCCGGTCCAGCGCCTCCTTGGCGTCGTCGCAGAGGTGGCAGCCGGGCCGGGTGATGAGGGTGAGTCGGGGTTCACGCATCGGTGTCCTCCGTGCTGCTGGCGCCGGCGTCGGCCGGCGAGCGGTCGCCGGCCGGGTCCGCCGGGGACGGGTCCGACCGGAGCAGGGTCTTGCGCACCTTCCCGATCGCCGAGTGGGGCAGCGCGTCGACGAACTCGACGGCGGTCGGGCACTTGAACCGGGCCAGGTTGCGGGCGCAGTGGGCGAGCAGGTCCTCGCTGGTCACCGGACGCCCCGGCGCCGGCACCACGTACGCCCGGACAGTCTCGCCGGTCCGCGGGTGCGGCACACCCAGTACCGCCGACTCGGCCACGCCCGGGTGCGCGGAGAGCACCAGCTCGACCTCGTGCGGGTAGACGTTGAACCCGTTGACCAGGATCAGCTCGCCGATCCGGTCGACCAGGAAGAGGTCGCCGTCGGCGTCCGCGTAGGCGACGTCGCCGGTGGCCCACCAGCCGTCGGCGTCCGGCCCGCCCCGGCCGTCCGGCCAGTAGCCGGAGAAGAGGTTGGCCCCGCGCACCACGATCTGCCCCGGGTCGGTGCCCGGCGCGGGGTCGGCCAGATCCAGCTCGTCGTCGTCCTCGTCCGGCTCGGCCACGCCGTCGCGCCACAGGTCCGCCCCGTCTGGGCCGACCAGGCGCAGCTGCACGCCGGGCAGCGGCCGGCCGATGGAACCGGCCTTCGCCACCTGACCGACCAGGGTGGTGGTGAGCACCGGGGCGGTCTCGGTGAGGCCGTAGCCGACGTGCACCGGCCGGCCGGCGACCTCGGCGAAGCGGGCCGCCACGGCCGGCTCCAGTGGCGCCGCGCCGCAGACCGCGACGCGTACCGAGGCCATCGCGGCGGCGGCCGCGCTGGCGTCCGCCGTGGACCAGGTCAGGAACATCGACGGTACGCCGACCAGCACGGTGACCCGGTGCCGGGCGATCTCGGCGAGCCCGCCGTCGGCGCCCAGGTCGTCGACCAGCACCCCGGTCGCGCCATGGTGGACGACAGCGCCCAGCCCGGAGTTCAGCCCGTACGCGTGGAACAGCGGCAGCGCCAGCAGCACCGTGTCGTCCGGCCCGACCACCGGCGGCTCGATCCGCTCCACCTGCTCGTGGTTGGCCAGCAGCGCCCGGTGGGAGAGCATCGCGCCCTTCGGCCGGCCTTCGGTGCCCGAGGTGTAGAGCAGCACCGCGAGGTCGTCGCCGCCCCGGGCCGGCGACGGGTCGCCGGCCGGCGCCGCGCGGGGCGGCGTGGCGTGCACGGCGGTGAGCGCGGGCAGTTCCCCGGCGACCTCGGCGACCAGCTCGCGGACCGGCTCGGTGCCGATCAGCACGGACGCGCCGGAGTCGGCGAGCACGTGCCGCAGCTCGGGGCCGGTGAGCGCGGGGTTGACCGGCACCGCCACCAGCCCGGCGCGGAGCGCGCCGAGCAGGCCGAGCACGAAGTCGGGCGAGTTGGGCAGGGCGACCGCGACCCGGGCGGGCCGCCCGGCCGGGTCGGCGGCCGGCACCGCCGCGGCCAGCCCGGCGACCACCTCGGTCACCGCCGCGTCCAGTTCGGACCAGCTCAGGGTCTGTTCGCGCCAGTGCAGCGCGGGTCGGTCGCCGTGGGCGACGGCCGCCCGGCGGAGCCGGTCGGCGAGGTTCGGCGCGGAGCTGTCGGCTGCGTCCTGCACGGTGGCTGAGTCTGGCACAGCGCGGGCCGCCCGGCCATGCCGGACACCGGCCGGCACGCGCCCCGGAGAACGGACCGAGCCGGCCACCCGCCGGCCCCGGACCGGACGCCGGTCGGCGGGAGCGCCGGCGGCCGGGACCGGGTCGGGTGGGCCGGTCGGCGGGAGCGCCGACGGTCGGGACCGGGTCGGCTGGCCCGGTTGGCGGGGCGGCGCCGGCCGGGCCGGCGGGACGGGCTCGGCCGGACGGCGGATGGGTCCCGTCCACAGGACACGCCGAGACGACATCCGAGACACCTCCGGTCCCGTGCACAGGACGCACCGGGACCCGCCGCACACCCCCTCGGACGCACCGCCCGACCGTCCGCCCGGGACTGTCGACGATCCCAGAGGAATGCGCTGACCAGGGCCTCCACTGCGGACCACGGGCCGTTGGGAAAGTCAACCGCACACGACGGACAACCGGTCCGCCATTCGTGCGACACGGCGGGAAATACTTCCGCCCTGTGTAACGGACTTGCCACGCGCGGGTGACGTTGGCCCTATCATCACTCGGGTCGGCTCACCCCATTTGCCGTGAGTCGACACCCCTCAGCCCGAGGAGGCCCCCGTGCCTGTGAGCGCATTGGACCAGCACCTCAAGGGGATCTGCCGCCCGTCGGCACACCCCCGACCCGCCCTGCCCGACCACAGACCCGATCCGGTGTCGCCGACGACGCACCGGCCGGCGCGGTCGACCGCCGGCGGGACGGAGGGAGCGCGGTGACAACCTTCGGCTACGCGGAACGCCCCCTCGGTCTGACCGGTCCGGCGGCCCGCGCCACCGTGAACGAACGACTCGCCGCCCGGGGCCCGGTGGAGGACACCGGCAGCCTCTCCGTACGGGCGGAGGGCACGTCGAAGCGGCTGCGCAACCGGCCCCACCACAACGACCCGCCGCCCCGGCCGGCCGCTCCCGGCGCGAACGCGAAGCCGGCCGGCGGCCGCGTCGCGGTGCCCGCCCGGCCGTCCATGCCGGCGCAGAGCCGGCGCACCGGGGAGCCGCCGGCGGTGGCCGACCCGTCCACGACCGAGACGGCGGTGCTCCCCGCGGTGCCGGCGGCCGCCCCGGTCAACACCTCCACGGGCTACCCGAGCCGGCCCGACCCGTCGGACCCGGCCACCGAGGTCTGGGCACTCGTCGAGCGCGCCCAGGCGGGCGAGTCCGAGGCGTTCGGGCTGATCTACGACCGGTACGTGGACACGGTCTTCCGGTTCGTCTACTTCCGGGTCGGCAACCGCCAGCTCGCCGAGGATCTCACCTCGGACACCTTCCTGCGCGCCCTGAAGCGGATCGGCAGCTTCACCTGGCAGGGCCGGGACCTCGGCGCCTGGCTGGTCACCATCGCCCGCAACCTGGTCGCCGACCACTTCAAGTCCGGCCGCTACCGGCTGGAGGTGACCACCGGCGACGTGCTGGACGCCGACCGCGAGGACCGGGGCCCGGAGGGCAGCCCGGAGGCCGCGGTGGTCGAGCACATCACCAACGTGGCCCTGCTCAGCGCGGTCAAGCAGCTGAATCCGGAGCAGCAGGAGTGCATAGTGCTCCGGTTCCTGCAGGGCTTCTCGGTGGCCGAGACGGCCCGGGCGATGGGCAAGAACGAGGGCGCGATCAAGGCGCTCCAGTACCGGGCCGTCCGAGCCCTGGCGCGGCTGCTCCCGGACGGTTTCCAACCGTAGTCCCATGAATGGGACTCGCGCCTGTCGATCAATGTTTTCGCAGCTCAGCGCCCTTCTTGCTGGGTGACTTCGGTCACTTTCTGTGATTTCGCACCCGCCGGCCCCGTAACCCGTGCCCGCTGCTGACCGTTTCTCCGGGTGCGACCGGTTGGTAGCTCCGGCATCCCCCCGGGCCCCCAGCGGGAGGCCCGGCGGCATGGCCGGCCACGAACGTGGGTTCGTGGTGCCCGCCGTCCCCGGTCGTCGGCGACGACAGCGGCCGACCGGCCGTGACCAGCGAGAGGAGGTGCCTGCGGTGGACAGCAACCTCTTCTCCCGTCGGCGCGCCGAGCGCTTCGCGCAACTTCTCGACGAGGCCAACGGTGGGCGACGCCGCCACGCCCGGTCCCGGGCCGACGACCAGCTCGCCGCGCTCGTCGCGGTCGGGCAGCGGCTGCGCACGGAGGTGCCGGCCGTCGAGGTCGACGCGGACTTCCGTACCGGGCTGCGGGCGATGCTGCTGGCCACCGCCGAGCGGGAGGGCATCGGCGCCCCGGCCGCCGCGGAACCGGCCGCCCAGCGCGCCGGCACCGCCACCACCGGCCGCGGTTCGCTGCTGCCCGCCGTCACCGCCCGCCGGGCCCGGGCCCGGGGGGCCATCCTGGTCGGGATCGCGGCCGGGGCGATCGCCGTCTCGGGCATCTCGGCGGCCAGCGAGAACGCCGTGCCGGGCGACGCGCTCTACGGGATGAAGCGCTCGACCGAGCGCGCCCAGCTCGCCCTGACCAGCTCGGACATCAGCCGGGGGCAGCTCTTCCTGGACTTCGCCCGGACCCGGCTGGGCGAGGCGGCCGCGCTGCGCGGCGACCAGACCGGCTTCAGCGCCGTGCTCGACGACATGGACGCCGACACCCGGCAGGGCGTACGCCTGCTGAACAGCGCGGCGGTGCAGCGCTCCGACCCGGCGGCGCTGGACGCGGTGAACTCCTTCCTGACCGGGCAGCGGCGGTCGGTGAACGCGCTGCTCGACGACGCGACCCGGGCCGAGCGGGACCGCGCCCGGCGCTCGCTGGCCCTGCTGGACGCGATCCGCGAGCGCTCGGACGCGCTGCGCGCCGCGATCGCCTGCGGCCTGCCGGCCCCCGCCGGCAGCGACGCCCTCGGCCCGGCCCCGGCCGCCTGCCCGCCCGGCCGCTGACGCCCCACGCCGGGCGAGTCGCCGGCATCCCCACGTCGGGGAGCCGGACACGCCACAGTTCACCCGCCGGCCGGCCATCCGACGCCCGCTCCCGGCTACCCTCGCCAGGAGGCACACGTCGCGCCGGTCGAGCGGAGGGAGGTCGCGTGGCCCGCAGCCGCAAGGTGACCGTCAGCACCGACGCCCACGGTCACACCGCCGGCTGGGCGGAAACGGACCCGGCGGCGCCGACTCCCCCGGAGCCGGACCCGAGCGCGGCGGCCTTCTTCGACGTGGACAACACGATGATGCAGGGCGCCTCGATCTACTGGTTCGCCCGCGGGCTCGCCGCGCGCAAGTACTTCACCACCTCCGACCTGGTCCGGTTCGCCTGGCAGCAGCTCCGGTTCCGGCTGCTCGCCACCGAGCACGCCGGCGACATGTCGCAGGCCAAGGAGGCAGCCCTCGCCTTCATCGAGGGCTGGCGGGTCGAGGACGTGGAACGGCTCACCGAGGAGATCTTCGACGAGCTGATGGCGCCGCGGATCTGGAGCGGCACCCGGCGGCTGGCCCAGCGCCACCTCGACGCCGGCGAGCGGGTCTGGCTGGTCAGCGCCGCGCCGGTGGAGATCGGCCGGGTGATCGCCGCCCGCCTCGGGCTGACCGGCGCGATCGGCACGGTGGCCGAGATCGCGGACGGCGCGTACACCGGGCGGCTGGTCGGCGACCTGATGCACGGCCCGGCGAAGGCCGAGGCGATCAGCCAGCTGGCCGCGGTCGAGGGGCTGGAGCTGGGCCGGTGCTCCGCCTACAGCGACTCGGCGAACGACCTGCCGATGCTGTCGGCGGTCGGCCGGGCGGTGGCGGTCAACCCGGACGGCACCCTGCTGCGGCAGGCCCGGCAGCTCGGCTGGGAGGTCCGGGACTTCCGCACCGGACGCCGGGCGGTCAAGATCGCCGTGCCGTCCACCGCCGCCGCTGGCCTGGTCGCCGGGGCGGTGACCGCGGGCCTGGCGCTGCACCGCCGCCGCCGCGGCAGCTGACCGGCCCGCAGCCGGCCCCCGGTCAGGGGCCGAACGGGTCCGGCCGGCGCTCCAGCAGCTTGTGCAGGGTCTGCTGGATGGTCTCCCGCACCTGGTCGGCGAGGTTGAACACCACCAGCGGGTCGTCCGCCGAGTCGGTCAGGTGGGCGGTCGGGATCGGCGGGCAGAACTCGATCAGCCACTTGCTCGGCAGCGGCACCATGCCCAGCGGCCCGAGCCACGGGAAGGTCGGGGTGACCGGGAAGTACGGCAGCTTGAGCAGCCGGGCGAGCGGCTTGATGTCGGCGAGCATCGGATAGATCTCCTCGCCGCCGACGATGGCCACCGGCACGATCGGGGTACCGGTTCGCAACGCCGCCGAGACGAACCCGCCACGGCCGAAGCGCTGGAGCTTGTAGCGCTCGGAGTAGAGCTTGCCGATGCCCTTGAAGCCCTCCGGGAAGACGCCGACCAGCTCGCCGTTGCCGAGCAGCCGCTCCGCGTCCGGGTTGCAGGCCACCGTGCCGCCGGACTTGCGGGCCAGCTCGGAGACGACCGGCATCCGGAAGACCAGGTCGGCGCCGAGCAGCCGCAGGTAGCGGTGCGCCGGGTGCTGGTCGTGCAGGGCCGCCGAGAGGATCAGCGCGTCCAGCGCCACCGTGCCCGAGTGGTTGCCCACCACCAGCCCGGCGCCGTCGGTGGGCACGTTCTCGATGCCGGTGACCTCGGTGCGGAACCAGTCCCGGTAGAGCACCCGCAGCAGCGGGTGGAAGACCGCGCTGGTCAGCTCCGGGTCGAAGCCGAACTCGTCCACCTCGTAGTCGCCGGCCAGCCGGCGGCGCAGGAAGGCCAGGCCCTTGGCCACCTTGCGGTCCCAGTGGTCGCCCGGCCGGTCCGGCACCGCCGGCCCCTGCCCGGCTCCGCCGTCCCGGCCGTCGCCGGTCCGGCCGCCCGCCGTCGGCCCGGCCGACTCGTCGGCGGCCGGCTCGTCCCGGCCCGGCGGGTCGGCGTCGTCGGCGGCGGCCGGCTCGTCGGGGCCGGGCCGATCGGCGGTGGCGGCGGTCGCGGGCAGCACCGGCTCGTCGGTGGCCGCGGTGTCCGGCTCGTCGGGCGCGGGCCGGTGCCCGTTGGCCCGCGCCGCACCCGGGTCGGCCACGGTCAGCGGTACGTCGTACCGGCGGTCACGCCGCTCCTCCGGTCCGCTCATGCCGGCACTCCGCTCCGCTCCGTGCCGTCATGCGGCACCTTCGCGCCGAGCCTGCTGATCCGTTCGCTCACGAGCGCTCCCGGACGGCGGCGCGCACCTGCCGGATCCCGTCCAGCACCAGCCGCTCGGCCGCGGCCAGCTGGTCCCGGGACACCACGACGCCGCCGTGGTGCGCGCGGATGAAGTCGTCGAACGCGGCCGCCGTGGAGCGCGGCGTGAAGCCGTACTCGCGCTCCAGCCGGCTGGTGTCGACCACCCGGCCGTGCACGAAGAGGTCGACCTGGTCGAGGCCGTAGCGGCCGAAGCCGAGGTTGCGGGCGAGCGCGGCGGCCCCGGACAGGCCCGGCTCCAGCACCGGCACGGCGACCCGGCCGGCGCGCCGGATCGCCTGGGAGAGCGAGAGCACCCCGGGCCCGGCGACGTTGTAGGTGCCCGGGTGGTCCTCCACGATCGACCGGTGCAGCACCTCCAGCGCGTCGTCGAAGTGCAGGAACTGCAACCGGGGGTCGCGGCCGAAGACGGTGGGCACCACCGGCTGGGAGAAGTACCGGGTGAGCGTGGTGTCGGCGGTCGAGCCGATGAACGGCGCGAAGCGCAGCACGGTGGCGGTGACGTCGGGCCGGCGCCGCCGGAACCCGCGCACGTACGCCTCGATGTCGAGGATGTCGCGGGCGAACCCGCCGCGCGGCACCTCGCGCGGCTCGGTCTCCTCGGTGAACACCGCCGGGTCCCGGAACGAGGCCCCGTACGCGGCGGTCGAGGACCGGACCACGAGCTTGCGCAGCCGGGGCGCGCGCTGGCAGGCGGCGAGCAGCTGCATGGTGCCGATGACGTTCTGCTCCTTCATCGCCGACCGGCCGCCGTGCTGCTGATCCGGGGCGCTGACCAGGGCGAGGTGCACCACCGCGTCGACCTCGAGATCGGCCAGCAGCCCGCCGAGCGAGCCGGCGTCGACGCGGATCCGCTCGACCCGGTCGAGCAGGTCGGTGAACTCGGCGCCGGGCTCCGGCGGGTCGACGCCGATGACCCGCTCGATCCGCGGGTCGGCGGCGAGCCGGGCGGCGACGTGCGCGCCGAGGTAGCGGCCGACCCCGGTCACGACGACGACCCCCGGAGCACCTGGGGTGCCACCGGGGGTCATGTCTCGCACCTGCCCCGGCAGGCGGGATCGAGCCGGGACAACCGCGGCCTGATCACCTGAGCCTCCGAGGGTCTGCAGTCGGCGAGTGACGACGGACGCCGGGCCGTGGCCCGGCTCCGCTCACTTGCCGAGACGGCGACGCTGGACGCGGGTCTTGCGCAGCAGCTTGCGGTGCTTCTTCTTAGCCATGCGCTTGCGGCGCTTCTTGACCACCGAGCCCATACGACAGCCTTTCGATGCAACGTGCGGGGCGACCGGATGACACCACCCTCCGGTGGCGTCGGCGACCGCTTGCGGACAACGGACCGGACCAGCCTGGGGGCGGCGGGGCGCACCGGTGTGCGGTCACGGTCGGGTCCAGGGTAGCGGGAGAGCTTCAGCAGGACCAACGCGACCCCGGTCGACGGGCGTCAACGCGCTCCCGTCGGGGGGCCGGCGGGTGGCTCAGGCGGTTTCCTGAAAGGCGCCCCGGAGATATTCGTGCACCGCGTGTTCGGGCACCCGGAACGAGCGGCCCACCCGCACCGCTGTCAGCTCACCGCTGTGCACCAGCCGGTAGACCGTCATCTTCGACACCCGCATCACCGTCGCCACCTCGGCGACGGTCAGGAACTTGACCTCCGACAGCCGACCGTCGGACTGCGACCCGGCCATGGCTCACCGACCCATCCCATGCCCGGCGCGTGCCACCGGACGGGATCTCCCGCCCGGCACCGGCGAACGCGCGTGTTACCAGTACGGTAGCGGGGCGGCTGTGACCGGCGCGATCCCTTCGTACAACTGATCATAATTCGGCGCCCGATTCACCCGTTCCGACCTGCCGATATCCGCCCCGCCACGCCCGATGTCCCGGTTGCCGGCGGCCACCGCCGGCCGGGTCCGCGCTCACTCGGCGCGGAGCGCCACCACCGGGTCGAGGCGGCCGGCCCGCTGCGCGGGCACCACGCCGAAGACGATGCCGACCGCCGCCGACACGCCGAACGCGAGCGCCAGCGACCACCAGGTGATCGCCGCCGGGATCGGCGACAGCGCGTCCACCAGCAGGGCGGTGCCCACCCCGAGGGCCATGCCGGTGAGCCCACCGACCGACGTCAGCAGCACCGCCTCCAGCAGGAACTGCACGCCGATGTCCCGGGGCCGGGCGCCGACCGCCTTGCGCAGACCGATCTCCCGGGTCCGTTCCCGGACGCTGACCAGCATGATGTTGGAGACACCGACCCCGCCCACCAGCAGCGAGATGCCGGCGATCGCGGCCAGCACGCCGGTGAGGACGCCCAGGATGTCGCCGAGCACGCCGAGGATCTGCTCCTGGGTCACCGCGCTGAACTCGGTGCCCGGATGCCGGCGGGCCAGCTCCGCCACGATCCGGTCACCCAGCTCGTCGATCCGCTCCCGGTCCGGCGCCTTCACCGCTATCCCGTCCACCCGCTGGGTGCCGTAGAGCCGCTGCGCGGCGGTCACCGGGACGTGCACCTCGTCGTCCCGGTCCACGCCGAGGCTCTGGCCGAGCGGGGCGAAGACGCCGATCACCCGGAACCGCACCCCGGCCACGGTGATCTGCCGCCCGACCGGGTCGCGGTCGGGGAAGAGGGCGCGCGCCACCGAGGCGCCGAGCACCGCCACCCGCCGGCTGGTGTCCACGTCGGAGCCGCTCAGGTAGCGCCCCCGGGCCAGCTCGCGGGTGAACACCGCCGGGGTGGTCTCCAGCACCCCCTGCACCGTGCTGAAGTCCGCCCGCCCGCCGGCCCGTACGGTGGCGCCGGAGGCGACGGTCACCGCCACCCGGTCGCGGTCGCCGACCACCCGGACCACGGCGTCCACGTCGGCCAGGGTGAGCGGGGAGACGGCCGGGGCGGCGCCCACGTCCAGCCGGCCGGGGACCACCAGCAGCAGGTTGGAGCCGAGCCCCTCGACCTGCTGCTCGACCTGCTGCTTGGTGCCGGTGCCGATGGCCACCAGGATCACCACCGAGGCGACCCCGATGATCACGCCGAGCATGGTCAGCGCGCTGCGCAGCCGGTTGGCCCGCAGCGCGCCCAGCGCCACCCGCCAGGCCTCCGCGACTCTCACGAGGCTGCGCCACGGTCGTCGGCCGGGCGCGGAAGGCGCCCGGTGGCTCCGGTGGCGCCACCGGAGCCACCGGGCGGGTGCCCCGGGCCGCTTCCGGACGCGGACCGGGGCTCCGCGCTGGGAGCGGGCACCAGTGTGTCAGGTCGGTCCGCGCCGCCCGACGCCGGTCGATCATGAAGCTCGACGGGCCGTTCGGCCGCGGCCGGGGCGCCCGCGTGGCGCTCCCCCGCCGGCGCGGCGCTGTCCGCGGCGACCACGCCGTCGCGCATCGCGATCCGCCGCCGGGCCCGGGCGGCCACCTCGTGGTCGTGGGTGACCAGCACCAGCGCGACGCCCGAGGCGGCGTTGAGCCGTTCCAGCAGCTCCAGCACGGCCGCGCCGGTCGCGCTGTCGAGGTTGCCGGTGGGTTCGTCGGCGAGCAGCACGGCCGGGTCGGTGACCAGCGCCCGGGCGATGGCGACCCGTTGCTGCTCGCCGCCGGAGAGCTGGTTGGGACGGTGGTTGAGCCGGTGACCGAGCCCCACCCGGTCGAGCATGGCGGCCGCCCGCTCCCGCCGCTGCCGGGCCCCGACGCCCCGATAGACCAGGGGCAACGCCACGTTCTCCACCGCCGACGTCCGGGGCAGCAGGTGGAACGCCTGGAAGACGAAGCCGATGGTCCGGTTGCGCAGCGCCGCCAGCTCCGCGGCGGAGAGGGTGGACACCTCCCGGCCGCCGATCACCAGCCGGCCGCCGGTCGGCCGGTCCAGCCCGCCGAGCAGGTGCATGAGGGTCGACTTGCCGGAGCCGGACGGCCCGACCAGGGCCACGTAGTCGCCGGGCGCGACGGTCAGCGAGACGCCGCGCAGCGCCGGCACCGACACCCCGTCGAGCTGGTACGTCCGGGAGACGTCGGTCGCCTCGATGGCCGGCGCCGCACTCACGGCGCCACCCCCTCCACGACCCCGAGGCGGCCCTCGACCACCGGCTGCGCCGCCCCACCGCGGCTCCCGGCCGCCGGCCGCTCGGGCGTCACCGCAGCTCCTGGCCGTCGCGGACCTGGTCGGTGCCGCGGACCACCACCCGGTCGCCGGGCTGCACGCCGCTGACGATCTGCACCAGGTCCTCGCCCTGCACCCCCAGGGTCACCGGGGCGCGGTCGGCCCGGCCGTCCCGGACCAGCCAGACCGCGTCCCGGCCGTCGGCGGAGAAGACCGCCGAGGCCGGTACGGTCACCGCGTCGGCGGCCTCCCGGACCCGCAGCCGCACCACCGCGTTCATGCCGGGCCGGGGCGCCGGCGCCGGTTCCCCCTCGCCGTAGCTGCCGGCGTCGAGGCTGAGCCGTACCCGGTAGGAGACGCCGCCCCGGGCGGAGGTGGTGGGCAGCACGTCGACCGAGCGCACCCGCGCCGGGTAGCTCGCCCCGGTCACCGCGTCCAGTTCGGCGGTGGCGACCAGACCGGGACGCACCAGCAGCACGTCGGTCTCGTCGACCTCGGCGAGCAGGCCGAGCGCGCCGACGTCCACGATGGTCAGCACGGGCGTGCCGGCGGTGACCAGGCCGCCGACCGGCACCGCGTCGTCCACGCCGGCCGGCGGCCGGCCACCACCCGGCGCGAAGGCGGACGGATCCAGGCCGGCGGGCACTCCCCCGGCCGCCCCGAGCAGGTCGTCAAGCCCCGCGGTGGATCCACCGGCGGCGGTCCCGCCCGGCTGCACCACGCCCGCGATCGGGGCGCGCAGGGTCAGCGCGTCGACCGTCGCCTTCGCCAGGTCGTACGCCTGCCGGGCCTGGAGCCGCTGGGCGGCGGAGAGCGCGCCGACGGCCGAGTCGAGGCCGGCGACGCCCCGCTGGACCGCCCGGATCGCCTGGTCGGCCGCGCGGGCGGCGACCCGGTACTGCTCCTGCGCGGCGGCGACCTGCGCCAGCAGCGCGGCGCGCACCCGCGGGTCGCCGATCTTCCCGGCGGCGGCCCGGGCCGCCTCGAACGCCTCGGCGGCGGCCCGGTCGGTGCCCCGCCGGGAACCGCCCAGCTCGGCGCCGCCGACGCCCCGCCCGGCCCGCTTGGCGGCGGCGAGCGCCTCCCGGGCCTGGCGGAGCCGGGCCCGGGCGGCGGGCGAGTCGATCACGGCCAGCACCTGACCCTTGCGGACCCGCTGGCCGGGCTGCACCCGCAGGCTGGCGAGGGTGCCGTCGGCGGCGGCGGTGAGGGTCGCCGCGGCGCGGGCGGTGACGGTCGCCGGAGCGTCCACCACCTCGGCGACCGCGGCGCGTTCCGCGGCCGCCAGGGTGACGTCGGGTTGTTCGTCGCCGCAGGACGCCCCGGCGGTTCCGGTCAGGACGGTGACGGCGAGCAGGGCGGTGAGCAGGCGGGGCCGCGTCGCTGGGCGCAGCCGCGGCGGGTGGGTGCGGCGCACCCCGTCGATCCTACGAACGGCTCGCCAGCAGCACCATCACGCGAAACCGCCGCCCGGTCGCCCCACCGCCGCCGGGTCGGCCGCGACGGTCCCGCGGGTCAGCCGGAGAGCCCCCGGACGTACGCCACGCAGGCGTCGTGCAGGGCCGGCCAGGGCTCGCCGAACACCTCCTCGGCGGCCTCGGCGACCGCCGTGCGCTCGTGCACCACCGCCCGGAAGAAGTCCAGCAGCCGCTCGGGCCCGAACCGGTCGACCAGATGCCGCACCGCCAGGTAGGAGATGCCGTAGCTGCCGGCGACCCGGTCGGCCGGGGCGTCCTCGGCCGGGTTCAGGTCGTCGAGCCGGCCGGTCCAGCCGCCGGCGGCCAGCCGGCGCACCTCGGCCAGCCCCTCGTACCGCTCGACCGGCTGGCCGTCGACGCCGGCGAACTCGGCCAGCCCCTCCACCAGCCACCAGGTGGCGGTGCCCGGGTAGCCGCGCTCGGGCAGCGACGCGGCGTGCGTCAGCTCGTGCCGGAGCAGGTCGTCCAGCCCGGTGGGGCTGAGCCCGTCGGAGTTCAGCACCACCTCGTGGTGCCCGCCGCCGACGGTGACCGCGTAGCCGCCGGTCCACTTCGGCCGGCCGCCGCCGTACCAGCGCTGCCACTCGGCGCGGCCGGCGTAGAAGACCCGGTACCGGTCGGGCGGGGTGCCGCCCACCGCGTACGAGTCGGCGACCCGCGCCGCGGCCTCGGCCTGGGCGAGCAGCCGGGGCAACTGCCCGCGCAGCGCCGGGGTGGTCGCCACCAGCGTCCGCGCGCCGACGGCCACCACCAGCTCGCTGGTCTCCCAGGGCCGGGTTCCGGTCGCCGCCGACCGGGACTCCTCCATCGCGACCAGGCGTGGCTGCCCGCCGCGCTCCGTCCACCGGGTGCCGATCAGCACCGGGCTGGGGCGGCAGTCCGGCGTCACGAAGCAGTAGCGGAACTCCACCAGCAGGCGCGACTCCCCCGGTCGGCCGGGCACGGCCTCGGGCAGGCCGTTCGGGCTGGCCTGCCAGACCGTCACCCGCAGGGCGCGCAGCGCGGCGAAGCGCCGCCGCAGGTCGGGGTGCGCGGCCGGCTCGGCCACCGCCAGGAAGCCGGCCCGGTCTCCGGCGAGCAGTGCGCTGGCCTGCCGGTCGAGCTGCGCGGACATCCGCTCGGCGAGCTGGCGGGCGGCGAGCGTGGCCGGGTCGGGGGCGGGGGTGCCGAGGCGGTCCAGCACGGCCCGGGCACCGGCGTCCCGGACCGCACCGACCAGCAGCGCCGCGGGCAGGCCGCAGGTCAGCAACAGCAGGAAGACGGTGAGCGCGGCCCACAACGGCCAGCGCCGGCGGGTGGGCGGCTCGTCCAGCCGGTCGATGTCCGGCGCCCCGTCAGTCACCCGCCGAAGGGTACGACGCTTCGATTCCTCGGGCGAGGGCGGCCCGGCAGGTCCGCTGCCCTGGCCGCCGACCGGGTCCGGCGGCCAGTGGTTCCGGCGGCCCGACGGGTGACCCGCTCAGGCCGGGCGGCCGGCCCGCCGGAGCAGGGTGACCGTGACCGCCCAGAGCACCACCAGCGCGGCGCCCGCCACCGGCCGGTCGAGCAGCGCGAGCAGGACGCCGCCGGCGACGAACCAGGTCGCCTGGAAGGCGTGCTTGGCGACCGGCCGCAGCGGCACCGTGGCCTTGGGCGAGCCGAGGACGCCCCACAGCGCGGCGAGCAGCAGCGGCACCCCGACGGCGGCGGCCAGCCGGACCGGTACGGCGGCGTCCAGCGTCCAGCCCCACCAGCCGCCCACCACCAGCACGGCCAGCTCCAGCACGAAGAGCAGCAGCAGACCCAGGGCGTACATCAGGAATCCTCGCGGGGCCAGGACCGGAACGCGGCGTCCAGGGCGGTCACCAGGTGGTCGAACGAGCGGTCGACCGCGCGGGGCAGGCCGAACCCGCCGGCGGCCTCCAGCGAGACGAACCCGTGCAGGGTGCTGCGCAGCATCCGGGTGGCGTCGGTGGCCGCGTCACCGTCGAGCCCGTAGCCGCGCAGGATGGCGACGATGGCGCCGACGGCGCGCTCCCCGGCGGCGACGTGCTCCGGGTCGGTCGGATCGGGGACCCGCTGCGTGGCCGGGTAGCGGCCGGGGTGCCGGCGGGCGTACGACCGGTAGGCGTGGGCCGCGGCCCGCAGCGCGTCCCCGCCGGCCCGGCCGACGGCGGCCGTGGTCAGCTCGTCCGCCAGCTCGGCGGTGGCCAGCGCGGAGAGCTTCTGGGCCAGCGCGTCCGCGCCCCGGACGTGCTTGTAGAGGCTGGGCAGCGCGACCCCGAGCCGGTTGGCCAGCGCGGCGAGGGTGAGCTGGTCGGGGCCGACCTCGTCGGCGAGCCGGGCCGCCTCGCGCACCACGGCCTGCTGGTTGAGCCCCGCCCTAGGCACCGGTGACCGCCAGGAACTCGGTGAGCTGGGCGGCGGTGCGCGCCGGCTGGTCGGCGTGCGGGTAGTGACCGGAGTCGTCGATCATCCGCGCCTCGGCGGTGGCGAAGAGCCGGCGGGCGGCGCGGGCCGCCGCGCCGGGGTCGGGGAAGTCCGGGTCCTTCGTGCCCATCAGCACCAGCACCGGCTGCCGGACCTCCCGGGCGCGGGCCGTCCAGTGCGGCTCGACCGGCGCGGCCACGCCCCGGGTCGCCGCCATCCGGCCGGGCTCGCGCAGCTTGGCGACCATCGCCCGGCGGTACGCCGCGTCGTCGGCCGGCCGGTCGCACGGGAAGAGCGTGCGGTGGAACAGCCCGAACAGCCGGGGGCTGCGCAGCACCGCGGCCAGCGCGACCCGCAGGAACGGGTTGAGCTTCGGCTGCTCGACGAACGGACTGACCTGGACGATGCCGTTGACCAGCTCGGGGGCGTCGGCGGCGGCGAAGACCACCGCCGCGGCGCTGGACGAGCTGCCGACCAGGGTGGCCGGCCCGCCGCCGAGGTCGCGGACCACCGCCAGCAGGTCGGCGCCGACCTCCGCCGGGGCGTACGACGGCCAGCCGGCGCTGGACTCGCCGTGCCCCCGGACGTCCACCGACGCCACCCGGTGCCCCGCCGCCACGAGGAGCGGGACGAGGTGCCGGAACGAGCCCCGGTTCTCGCCCATGCCGTGCGAGAGCACCACCAGGGGCCCCCGGCCGTGCACCTCGTAGGCGATCCGCCCGCCGTCCCGCGCCACGTAGCTAATACTCATAACCAATAAGCTAACTGCATTAGCCATGACCGTCAAGGCTTGACCTCGACCCGACTTCAGGTCGCAGGATTCCTGGCATGTCGGTCATCAACACGGTTCCGCACCTGCGGATCGCCCGCCCGAGCCGGGACCTGGCCGCCGCCGAACGCTTCTGGGTCGGCGCGCTCGGCCTCGACGTGCTCTGGCGGTCCACCACCGACGGGCCGGGCGAGCACGACCTGCTGATGGTCGGCTGGCCGGCCGCGCACTGGCACCTGGAACTCGTCGGCGGCCCGCTCGCCGCCGAACCGACCCCGACCGACGAGGACCTGCTCGTGCTCTACCTGGACGGGCCGGTCGACCCCGACCTGGTCGGGGAACTGGAACGGGCCGGCGGGACGAGGGTCTCCGCCGGCCCGTACTGGGACCGCTGGGGGGTGACGGTGGCCGATCCGGACGGCTACCGACTGGTGCTCAGCACCCGGGAGTGGTCGAACAGCTGACTCACTTCTTCGAGATCAGGGCCCGGCCGAAGAACATCAGGTTGGCGGGGCGCTCGGCGAGCCGGCGCATCAGGTAGCCGTACCAGTCCTCGCCGTAGGGCAGGTAGGTGCGCACCGTGTAGCCCTCGCCGACCAGCCGGGCCTGCTCCTCCGGCCGGATGCCGTACAGCATCTGGAACTCGAACTGCTCCGGCCCCCGGTCGAACCAGCGGGCCCGGTCCTCGCCGATCGCGATCAGCCGGGGGTCGTGGGTGGCCAGCATCGGGTAGCCCTCGCCGGACATCAGGATGTTCAGGCACCGGACGTAGGACTTGTCCACCTCGCGGGCGGACTGGTAGGCCACCGACTCCGGCTCCTTGTAGGCGCCCTTGCACAGCCGCACCCGGGAACCGGCGGTGGCCAGCTCGCGGCAGTCCGACTCGGTCCGCCGCAGGTACGCCTGGAGCACGGCGCCGGTCGCCGGGAAGTCCTTGCGCAGCTTGGCCAGGATGTCCAGGGTCGAGTCGGTGGTGGTGTGGTCCTCCATGTCCAGGGTGACAGTGGTGCCCACCTCGTCGGCCGCCAGGCAGATCGCCCGCGCGTTGTCGTAGGCCAACTGCTCGTCGAACGCCTGCCCGAGCGCGGAGAGCTTGACGCTCACCTCGGCGGCCGGGGTGAGCCCCGCGTCGGCGAGCATCCGCAGCAGCCTCAGGTACTCGTCCCGGGTGGCGTTGGCCTGCTCGGGGGTGACGGTGTCCTCGCCGAGGTTGTCGAGGGTGACCGCGAGACCGCTGTCGACGAGCCCGCGGGTCGCGCGCAACGCGTCGTCGGTCTTGGCGCCGGCGACGAACCGGCGGACGACGTCCCGGGTGAACGGGGCCGTCGCGACGAGCCGCTCGACCTGGGATGACCGGGAGGCGGCGAGGATGACGGAACGGAGCATGCGCTGAGCGTAACGCCCGTGCGCGGGCGCGCGCCGGGCGGCGGCGGGGTGCGCCACCCGGCGACCGGCCGCCCCGCCCCGGGCCGCCCGGACCGGCCACCCGGGGCGGCGCGACTGGCGGAGATCGGCTACAACGATGCCGTGGACGAACGCCCCCGCCGCCGGCTCCGGTCGGCCTCCGTGCAGCTCGGCGCGCTGACCGCGCTGGCCCTCGCCCTCTCCGGCTGCAACCTGACCTCCGACGACGATGACGACGACTGCGCCCTCGGGCCGACCGGCGGTGGCGGCACCGTGGCACTGGCGCTGCGGGCGCCGGCGGCCACCGCCGAGCGGACCGCCCCGCAGCCGGTCGACGCGGCCGTGCCGGAGCGCGGCGGGTTCGGCACCCACCTCGCCGCCTGCGGCGGCTGAGGTGCGCCGGGAGTCGGTCAACCCGCGGCCGGGCTGGGACGCCACCATCCGGGAGCAGGGCCTGGTGTACGTCGACACCGAGCTGCCCGACGGCGGGGTGATGTCGTACTGGGACGAGACCGCGGCGTACGCCTTCGAGCTGGACGAGGTGCTCCGGCTGGAGGAGGCGACCGAGGAGCTGCACCGGATGTCGGTGGCCGCCGCCGAGCACGTGGTCACCCGGCACCGGTACGCCGAGTACGGCATCCCGGCCTGGGCGGCCGAGGCGGTGGCGCGGTCGCTGCGGGAGCGCCCACCGACCCTCTACGGCCGCTTCGACCTCTGGTACGACGGCAGCTGGCCGCCGAAGCTGCTGGAGTACAACGCCGACACCCCCACCGCGCTGGTCGAGGCGGCGATCATCCAGTGGTACTGGCTGGAGCACACCCGGCCCGAGCTGGACCAGTGGAACAGCCTGCACGAGCGGCTGGTCGGCGCCTGGGCCAAGATCGGCGCCGGGCTGCACGACCGGCGGGTGCACGTGGTCTGGTCGAACGAGGAGGAGTCCGGCGAGGACCACATGACCGCCGGCTACCTGGCCGAGACCGCCCGCCAGGCCGGGCTGGACGTGGAGCTGCTGCCGATCCAGGAGATCGGCTGGGACGGCCGGCGCTTCGTCGACGCCGCCGACCGGCCGGTCACCACCTGCTTCAAGCTCTACCCCTGGGAGTGGATGCTGGCCGAGCCGTACGGGCCGCTCGCGCTCGCCCCGGGCACCCCGACCACCTGGATCGAGCCGGCCTGGAAGCTGCTGCTGTCGAACAAGGCGCTGCTCGCCGTGCTCTGGGAGCTCTATCCGGGGCACGAGCTGCTGCTGCCGGCGTACCTCGACGGGCCGCGCGGAATGTCCGAGTACGTGGCCAAGCCGCTGCTCGGCCGGGAGGGCGGCTCGGTGCGGATCGTCACCCCCGGCACCGAGCTCACCAATCCCGGGATCTACGGCGACGAGGGCTGGTGCTACCAGGAGTTCCGGGCGCTGCCCGAGTTCGCCGGCAACCGGATGGTGCTGGGCAGCTGGATCGTCGACGGCGAGTCGGCCGGCGCCGGGGTCCGGGAGAGCGTGAGCCTGATCACCGACGGTTACGCGCGGTTCCTGCCGCACTACATCGACGCACCGCGTGGCGGGTGAGTCGTCTACCGTTGGGGGCGTGAACTTCGACGCGTACGCCCGGACCGGTGTTGATCTCGTCAACGCCCGTCTGGACGACCTCGACAACCTGCGGGCCCTCTTCCCCGACGACAACGCGTGGATGCGCGACGAGGTCGCGGAGCGGGACCTGGCGATCTTCCGGCGCGCGCAGAAGCGGCTGCGCGACGTCTTCGAGTACGGCACCTCGGGGCGCGACGCCGAGGCGGTGGCCGAACTCAACTCGCTGCTGGAGGCGTACCCGGTGCAGCCGCGCATCTCGGGGCACGACTCCAGCGACTGGCACATGCACGTGACCAGCCGGGGCTCCTCGGTGAGCGCCGAATACCTCGCCGGCGCGGTGTGGGGGCTGTCGGTCTGGCTCTGCGAGTACGGCAGCGCCCGGTTCGGCGTCTGCGCGGACGAGCGCTGCGGCAACGTCTACCTGGACACCTCGTCCAACTGCTGCCGGCGGTTCTGCTCGGAGCGCTGCGCCACCCGCTCGCACGTCGCCGCGCACCGCGCCCGCAAGCGCGCCGCGGTCGGCGAGCAGGCCACGGTGGCCGCCCAGCCGGCTCCGGCCGAGTCGCTGACCCCGGTCAGCTGAGCCGCCCGGCCCGGTGGGCGCCGGTCAGGCGTCCACCGGGGACGGGGTGCTCAGGTGCTCGCGGGCGAACTCCAGCGCGGCGCGCAGATCCGCTTCGCGCACCGCGCGACTCTTCGCGCCCCGGGTGGTGACCTCCACCGCGACCGAGCCGGTGAACCCGCGCCCGGCCAGCGAGGAGAGCAGCTCCGCGCAGGGCTGGGTGCCGCGTCCCGGCACCAGGTGCTCGTCGCGCCCCTCGCCGGTGCCGTCGCCGAGGTGCACGTGGACCAGGCCCTCGCCCATCCGGTCGGCCATCGCCATGGCGTCGGTGTGCGAGGCGGCGCAGTGCGACAGGTCGAGCGTGTAGGAGGTGTAGCCGGTGGCGGTCGGGTCCCAACCCGGGACGTACGGCACGAACTGCCGGCCGGCCATCCGGACCGGGAACATGTTCTCCACCGGGAACCGCAGGTCGGGGTACTCCCGGGCGATCTTTTCCAGCCCGTCGGCGAAGTTGCGGGCGTAGTCCCGCTGCCAGGTGAAGGGCGGGTGGACCACCACGGTCGGCGCCCCGAGCGTCGTGGCCAGCTCGGCGGAGCGGCGCAGCCGCTCCCACGGGTCCGGGCTCCACACCCGCTGGGTGACCAGCAGGCAGGGCGCGTGGACGGAGAGCACCGGCACGCCGTAGTGCTCGGAGAGGCCGCGCAGCGCGCCGGCGTCCTGGCTGACGGCGTCCGTCCAGACCATCACCTCGAGGCCGTCGTAGCCCAGCGCCGCGGCCAGCTGGAACGCCGCCGCGGTCCGCTCAGGGAAGACCGAGGAACTGGACAGGAGCACCGGGACTGGGGAAGTCACACCTGTCAGGGTAGCCCGCCGCGGTGACGGCATCGTGACGAGCAGCCGCAAACCGGTGCCAACCGCTCGGGCGGATCACGCCGGGTCGAGCTGGTCCAGGCGGCGCAGGATCACGCCCTCGCGCAGCGCCCAGGGGCAGATGTCCAGCGCGTCCACGTCCAGCCGGCGCATCACCGCCTCGGCGACCACCGCACCGGCCAGCAACTGGTGTGCCCGGCCGGCGCTGACCCCGTCGAGTTCGACCAGTTGGGCCGGCGGGATGTGCCGGATGAAGCCGAGCACCTGCCGCAGCCCGGCCCGGGTCAGCCGGCGGCGGGCCCAGAGCCCGGCGCCGGACGGGGCCGCGCCGGCCAGCCGGGCCAGGGTGCGGAACGTCTTCGAGGTGGCCACCGGCCGCTCCCAGCCCACCTCGGTCATCCGCTTCACCACCGGGTCGAGCAGCCCGTCGACGTACGCCCGCAGCTCGTCCACCCGCTCGGCCGGGGGCGGGGCGGCACTGTCCGGGGTGGTGCCGAGCCGGTCGCGGGTCAGCCGGCCCGCGCCGAGCGGCAGCGACTCCGCGACGTCCGGCTCCTCGTCGATGCCGGCCGCCAGCTCCAGCGAGCCGCCGCCGATGTCCAGCACCAGCAGCCGCCCGGCCGACCAGCCGAACCAGCGCCGGACGGCGAGGAAGGTCAGCCGTGCCTCGTCCGCGCCGGAGAGCACCGCCAGCCGTACGCCCGTCTCGTCGCGGACCCGGGCCAGCACCTCCGGCGCGTTGGTGGCGTCCCGGACGGCGGAGGTGGCGAACGCGAGCAGGTCGTCGGTCTCCAGGCCGGCGGCCGCCGCCTTGGCCATGCCGACCGCTTTGACCAGGCCGTCCGCGCCCGCCTCGGTGAGCGCGCCGTCCGGGCCGATCTGCTCGGCGAGGCGCAGCACCACCTTCTCCGAGTGCGCCGGCCACGGGTGCGCGCCGTGATGGGCGTCGACCACCAGCAGGTGCACCGTGTTGGAACCCACGTCGAGGACACCCAGTCGCATGCTGTCGACCCTAGGGCCAACTCGTTTGCGCGGCTCGGCGGCCCGCGAGCGGCACCGCGCGTACGCTGGGCCGGGTGACAGGGCAGATCGAACTCCGCGTGCTGGTGGACGACCCGGCGGACCCGCGCAGTCGCGAGGTGCCGCTGGACTTCCCCCGGGAGTGGGTCGAGTTCGCCGACCCGGCCGACGAACAGCACCTGATCCGGGCCGACCTCACCTGGCTGCTCTCCCGCTGGACGTGCGTGTTCGGCCGGGGCTGCCACGGCATCATCGCCGGCCGGTCCGCCGAGGGCTGCTGCTCGCACGGCGCGTTCTTCACCGACTCCGACGACGAGAAGCGGGTCCGCACGGCGGTCAAGCGGCTCACCCCGGCGACCTGGCAGCACTTCCGGCGCGGCTTCAAGCAGTGGACCGAGGAGGACACCGTCGACGGGAAGAACCCGGCCCGGCGGACCGCGACCCAGGGCCCGGACGGCCCCTGCGTCTTCCTCAACGACGCGGACTTCCCGGCCGGGGGCGGCTGCGCGCTGCACGCCCAGGCGCTGCGCGACGGGGTGCACCCGCTGGAGTACAAGCCGGACGTGTGCTGGCAGCTGCCGATCCGCCGGGACCAGGACTGGGTCAAGCGGCCGGACAACACCAAGGTGCTGGTCTCCACGCTGGCCGAGTTCGACCGGCGCGGCTGGGGCGCCGGCGGCCACGACCTGGACTGGTGGTGCACCTCCTCGACCGACGCGCACGTCGGCGCCGAGCCGATGTACGTCTCCTACGGCCCCGAGCTGACCGCGCTGATCGGCGCCCCCGCGTACGCCAAGCTGGCCGAACTCTGCGCGGCCCGGTCCCGCCAGGGCATGGTCGCCCCGCACCCCGCCGACCCCACCTGAACCGATCGCAGTGATCTTGGTAGCACGATTGCTACCATTGGGCCATGGCCATGACACTGCGACTCGACGAGGAACGCGAAGAGCGGCTCCGGCTGGTCGCCGAGGAGGAGGACCGGTCGATGCACGCGATCGTGGTCACCGCGATCGACGACTACCTCGCCCGGCGGAACGCCCAACGCTTCGAGGACCTGGCCGACGAGATCTTCGAGCGCCACGCCACGCTGCTGGCCCGACTGGCGGAATGATGCCGGACGAGGTCTACCACCCCACCCTGGCCGACGTCGCCCGGATCGCCCGCAAGATCGGTGCCGGCGTCCGGGACGCCGGGCTCATCGAGTCGGCCCTCGCCCGGCCCCGGACCAACGTCCTGGGCGCGGACGCCTATCCCGACCTGTGGACGAAGGCCGCCGCGCTGCTGCACTCGCTGGTCAACAGCCACCCGTTCGTCGATGGCAACACGCGGATGGGTTGGATCGTGGCGGTGACCTTCCTGGCCCAGAACCGCGCCATCTCCGCCGACGAGCTGCGCGGCGCCGACCTGGACGGGGCGTACGACGTCGTCATCGCGGTCGCCGACGGCCGACTGACCGAGGTCGACCAGATAGCGGACGCGCTCCGCAAGGTGTTCTGACCCCGGAGAGATCCTGGTACACAACGGCCCGAGGGCGGTTGACATACCAGGATCCCGCAGGCGTCGCGGATCAGGGCTCGAACTTGTAGCCGAGGCCGCGGACGGTGACGATGAAGCGCGGCGCCGACGGCTCCGGCTCGATCTTCGAGCGCAGCCGCTTCACGTGCACGTCCAGGGTCTTGGTGTCGCCGACGTAGTCGGCGCCCCAGACCCGGTCGATGAGCTGGCCCCGGGTGAGCACCCGGCCGGCGTTGCGCAGCAACAGCTCCAGCAGCTCGAACTCCTTCAGCGGCAGCTGCACCGGGGCGCCGTCGACGGTCACCACGTGCCGCTCGATGTCCATCCGCACCGGGCCCGCGGCCAGCGTCGGGGCGCCGGACTCGGCCACCTCGGCGCTCTGCCGGCGCAGCACCGCCCGGATCCGGGCGACCAGCTCACGCGGCGAGTACGGCTTGGTCACGTAGTCGTCGGCGCCGATCTCCAGACCGACCACCTTGTCGATCTCACTGTCCCGCGCGGTGACCATGATGATCGGCACGTGCGAGCGCTGCCGCAGCTGCCGGCACACCTCGGTGCCCGACATCTCGGGCAGCATCAGGTCGAGCAGCACGATGTCGGCGCCGGTCCGGTCGAACTCGGTGAGGGCGGTGGGCCCCGTCGCGGCGACGGAGACCTCGAAGCCCTCCTTGCGGAGCATGTACGACAGGGCGTCGGAGAACGACTCCTCGTCCTCGACCACCAGAACGCGGCTCAACGGGCTTTTCCTTTCCATTGCTGTCAGGCCTGCCGGAGCTCGGCCGGACCGGCCTCGATCCCAGCGGGTGGCAGTGTCGCCAGGAGGTCGTCCGGGGGACGGGCGGGCAGCCGCAGGGTGAACGTCGACCCACCACCAAGAGTGCTCGCCACCTCGACCCGTCCGCCATGGTTGCTCGCGATGTGTTTGACGATGGCCAGCCCGAGGCCGGTGCCGCCGGTGTCCCGGGAGCGCGCCTGGTCGGCCCGGTAGAACCGCTCGAAGATCCGGTCGACGTCGGTCGGGGCGATCCCGATGCCCTGGTCGGTGACGGCGATCTCCACGTGCTCGTCGTCGGCCCGGGTGGCGATCCGGACCGTGGTGTCCTCGCCCGAGTAGTTGATGGCGTTCTCCACCAGGTTCGACACCGCCGTGGCGAGTTGGGTGTCGCTGCCGTACACGGTCAGGCCCCGCTCGCCGGTGACCGCCACCTCGATGCGCCGGGCCGCGGCACTGGTGCGGGTGCGGTCGACCACCTCGGCGACCACCCAGTCCACCGCGACCGGCTCCGGCGGCGGCTGCGGCTCGGCGCCCTGCAACCGGGTGAGTTCCAGCAGCTCCTGCACCAGCCGGCCGAGCCGGGTCGACTCGTGCTGGATCCGCTCGGCGAAACGCCGGGCGGCGACCAGGTCCTCGGACAGGTCCGGCGCACCGGCGCCGGCCGGCTCGGTGGCGTCGAGCAGCGCCTCGGCGAGCAGCTGGAGGGCGCCGATCGGGGTCTTCAGCTCGTGGCTGACGTTTGCCACGAAGTCCCGCCGCACCCGGGCCAGCCGGTGCGACTCGGTCACGTCCACCGCCTCCACGGCGACGTGCCCGCCGCCGATCGCCATCGCCCGCAGGTGCACCCCGAGCGGGTTCTCCCCGGCGCTGTCGCGGCCGCGCGGCAGGTCCAGCTCGATCTCGCGCCGCACGCCGGTGCGGCGCACCTGGCCGGCGAGCGTACGGATCAACGGGTGGGCGACGACCGAACCGGGCGTGGCCCCGGTGCGCAGCAGCCCCATCGCCCGGGCGGCCGGGTTGACCCGGACGGGCTGGTCGTCCGCGTCCAGCACCACCACTCCGGCGCGGAGCGAGTCGATGGTCCGGCGGCCGAGCCCCGCCTGCTGGTCATCGGGTATCGCGAGCCTCCCCATGCCGAGGCGGCGGCCGGATCGGCCCGCCACCGAGGTGACCCGGGCGCGTACCGCCGGGACCATCACGACCAGCAGCAACCCGGCGGCCAGCCCGGCCACCAGGCCAACGACCACACCGAGGGTCACCGCCCATTCCACCCGGCGATCGTAGGGTCATTGTTAACCTGGGCATCGCCCATAACAGGACGAACCACCTTCACGTCCGGGAAAGTTCACCCCCGCGTCCGGCGTCGTTCACCCGGGTTCATCTGCGGTCCGCCCGGGCGACCTAGCCTGGCGGCGCACTGCCCATCCCGCGCCGGCCCGGCCGGCGGTCACCGATTCCAGGACGTGAAGATGCGCGACGAGTTCCGGGCTGACCTGCAGATCGTCAGCCAACTGCTGGTGGACATGGCGGAGGGGATCCGGGCCGCGATGCGGCAGGCCACCCGCGCCCTGCTCACCGCGGACCGCCGGGCCGCCGAGACGGTGATCGAGCGGGACGCCGAGATCGACGACCTCTACCGGCACGTCGAGGAGCGGGTCTGCGACCTGCTCGCCCGCCAGGCGCCGGTCGCCTCCGACCTGCGCGCCATGATCACGGCACTGCACGTCGCGGCCGACCTGGAGCGGATGGGCGACCTGGCCGACCACGTGGCCAAGACCGCGCTGCGGCGGCACCCGTCGCCGGCGGTGCCGGCCGAGCTGCGGCCGATCTTCACCGACATGGCCGCCATCGCCGACCGGATGGCCGAGAAGATCGCCTCGGTGCTGGCCAAGCCCGACGTGGCGGTCGCCGCCGAACTGGACCGCGTCGACGACGCCATGGACGACCTGCACCGCAGCCTGTTCGGCGTGCTGCTCGGCGAGGACTGGCCGTACGGGGTGGAGACCGCGATCGACGCCACCCTGCTCGGCCGCTTCTACGAGCGGTTCGCCGACCACGCGGTGAACACCGCCGAGCACGTGATCTACCTGATCACCGGCGAGACCGCGCCCTCGGCCAGCTGAGCCGCCACCCCGGGCCCCGGCCGGTCGGCCGGGGCCCGGTGGCGTTCAGCGGCCCTGGTTGGCCACCGCGGCGGCGGCCTCCTTGGCGGCCGTCGGGTCCAGGTAGGTGCCGCCCAGGGTGAGCGGGCGCAGGTGCGGGTCGAGGTCGTAGCGCAGCGGGATGCCGGTCGGGATGTTGAGCTTGGCGATCGCCTCGTCGGAGATCTGGTCCAGGTGCTTGACCAGCGCCCGCAGCGAGTTGCCGTGCGCGGCCACCAGCACCGTCCGGCCGGCCAGGATGTCCGGCACGATCGAGTCGTACCAGTAGGGCAGCATCCGCTCGACGACGTCCTTGAGGCACTCGGTGCGCGGCATCAGCTCGCTCGGCAGCAGCGCGTACCGCGGGTCGCCGACCTGGGACCACTCGTCGTCGTCGGCGATCGGCGGCGGCGGGGTGTCGTACGACCGGCGCCAGAGCATGAACTGCTCCTCGCCGTACTCGTCCAGCGTCTGCTTCTTGTTCTTGCCCTGCAACGCGCCGTAGTGGCGCTCGTTGAGCCGCCAGGACCGGCGGACCGCGATCCAGTGCCGGTCCGCGGCGCTCAGTGACAGCTCGGCGGTCCGGATCGCGCGCCGCAGCACACTGGTGTGCACCACGTCCGGCAGCAGGCCGTGCTCGCGCATCAGCTCGCCGCCGCGGCGCGCCTCGTTCTCGCCCTTCTCGGTGAGGTCGACGTCGACCCAGCCGGTGAAGAGGTTCTTGGCGTTCCAGTCGCTCTCGCCGTGCCGCAGCAGGACCAGCGTCCCGACGGTGGGCCCCTCGCTCGCAGTCATGCGGATCATCCTGCCGTACCCGGCGGTCGGACACGCGGCGACCGGTCGTGACGACCACCACGTGGAAAAGCCGATGACCGGCACTCCGCCCCGGCACTAGGTTGTAAGGCGTTTGTGATAGATCGGTCATTACCGAAGCGGGGGCGCCGGATGCGGACGGTACGAGGCTGGTTCAGGGACACGGCGGGCGGACTGCCGGGGCGGTTCTGGTACCTCTGGACCGGCACCCTGATCAACCGGCTCGGCTCGTTCGTGCTGGTGTTCCTGGCCATCTACCTCACCCAGGAGCGCGGCTTCTCCGCCTCGCAGGCCGGCCTGGTGATCGGGCTCTGGGGCGTCGGCGGCGCGGTCGGCACCACCGTCGGCGGCACCCTGACCGACCGCTGGGGACGCCGCCCCACCCTGCTCACCGCCCACCTGGGCGCGGCCACCATGATGCTCGCCCTCGGCTTCGCCCGGGACCTGTGGGCGGTGGCGCTCGGCGCGCTGCTGCTCGGCCTGTTCGCCGAGGCGGCCCGGCCGGCGTTCGGCGCGATGATGATCGACGTGGTGCCGGCCAAAGACCGGCTGCGCGCCTTCTCCCTGAACTACTGGGCGATCAACCTCGGCTTCGCCTGCGCCGCGGTGCTCGCCGGCCTCGCCGCCCAGGCCGGCTACCTGCTGCTCTTCGTGGTCGACGCGATCACCACGCTGGTCACCGCGCTGATCATCTTCGTCAAGGTGGGCGAGACCGGGACCGGCATCACCGCCACGCCGGCACGCGCCAAGGGCCCCGCACCGGCCGGGGCGCTGCGCACCATCCTGGCCGACCGGGTCTTCCTGGGCTTCGTGGCGTTGAACCTGCTCGCCGCGCTGGTCTTCCTCCAGCACATCTCGATGCTGCCGATCGCGATGGGCGACTCCGGCCTGAGCCCCGCCACGTACGGCTCGGTGATCGCGCTCAACGGCGTGCTGATCGTGGTGGGACAGCTCTTCGTCCCCCGGCTGATCCGCGGCCGGAGCCGGTCGCACGTGCTCGCCCTGGCCTCGGTGGTGATGGGCGTCGGCTTCGGGCTGACCGCGTTCGCCGACACCGCCTGGTTGTACGGGATCACCGTGCTGATCTGGACGCTCGGCGAGATGCTCAACTCGCCGTCCAACGCCACCCTCATCGCCGAACTCTCGCCCGCCGCGCTGCGCGGCCGCTACCAGGGCGTCTTCTCCCTCTCCTGGCAGGCGGCCGGCGCGCTGGCCCCGATCCTCGGCGGCCTGGTCCGGGAGCAGGCCGGCAACGGCGCCCTCTGGCTCGGCTGCGCCGCGATCGGCGCCGTGGCGGCGGTGGCCCACCTGGTCTCCGGGCCGGCCCGGGAGCGGCGCGCCGCCGCGCTGCGGGCGGTCGCCGAGCAGGTCGTGCCGGTCACCGCCACCCGGACGCCGGTGCCCGAGGCGGCCGAGGCGGCGGCCACCGCCCCCGCCCTGCCGGTGACGCCGAACGCCACGACCGAGGTCTCCCCGCCTCCCGCCACCACCGACGGCGGCGCCGCGGCGGGTGCGGCCGGGCCGGGGACGGGTGGTCGGGGCCCGACCCGGTCGACCGAGTCGGCCGGGACGCGGTGACCAGCGACACGTGGCGCCCGACGGCCGGGGTCCCTACCGTCTGGACGAAACTGTTAGTTAACTGAACTGTACGGAGGACGCGTGCGGCCCCTGCGGCGCTGGCTGGACGACACCGCCGGCGGGTTGCCCGCCACCTTCTGGTACCTATGGGCCGGGCTGCTGATCAACCGGGCCGGCGCGTTCGCGATGCTCTTCCTGCCGCTCTACCTGACCGCGGCGCGGGGCGCGAGCGAGGCGGTGGCCGGCGTGGTGGTCGGCGCGTACGGGGCCGGCGGGGCGGCCGGGGTGCTGCTCGGCGGGGTGCTCGCCGACCGGTGGGGCCGGCGGTCCACGCTGCTCGCGGCCCACCTGGTCACCGCGGCCCTGATGGTGGCGCTGGCGTTCAGCCGTCACCTGGTGGTGATCGCGGTGCTCGCCGCGCTGGTCGGCGTCGTCCACTCGATGCCCAGCCCGGCGTTCGTCGCGGCGATCGTCGACGTGGTGCCCGAGCAGCGCCGCTCGCGCGCCTTCAACCTCCAGTTCTGGGCGTTCAACCTGGGCATGGCGGTGGCCTCGCTGCTGGCCGGCGTCCTCGCCGAGGCGAGCTTCGTCGCGCTCTTCCTGGTCGACGCGGCGGCCACCCTGCTGGCCGCCGCGGTGATCGCCTGGAAGGTCCCGGAGACCCTCCCGGGCCGCGCCGGCAGCGCCCGCCGCGCTCCGGTCGTGGACGGTTTCCGTTCCACCCGAACCGAAACCGTCCACGATCCGGGCCATGGAGCCCCGGCGACGGCGGCCGGCCGAGGCCGGGTCGGCCCGGACGGCGGGCCGGTGGGGCCGGGCCGACGCTCCCGTCGGCCCGGGCTGCGCACCGCGCTGACCGACCGGATCTTCCTGGTCTTCGTGGGCCTGACCTTCGTGCTGGCCGTACTGACCCTGCAGACCTCGACGATCATGCCGCTGGCCATGCGGTCGGACGGGCTCAGCCCGTCCGCGTACGGCGCGGTGGTGGCGCTCGGCGGGGTGCTGATCGTGCTCGGCCAGCTCTTCGTGCCCCGGTTGATCGAGCGGCACCGCAAGGACCACGTGCTGGCCGTCTCCACCGGGCTGCTCGCGCTCGGCTTCGGCGCCCTCGCCTTCGCCGACGACCTGGCGGTCTACCTGGGCGCCGCGGTGGTCTGGACGGTGGGCTCGATGCTGGCCGCGCCGCCGAACGCGCAGATCAACGCCGACCTCGCCCCGCCCGACCTGCGGGCCCGCTACCAGTCGGTCTTCTACCTGGCCTTCCCGGCCGCGTCGTTCGTGGCGCCCACCCTCGGCGGGGTGAGCCTGCAGTACCTCGGCGAGCGGCACTGGCTGGTCGTCGGCGGGCTGGGGCTGCTGGCCGCCGCCGGGCACCTCTGGGCCGGCCCGCCCCGGGAACGGCGGGTGGCCGCGCTGCGCCGGGCCACCGCCGAGCGCCCCGAGCCGGCCCTCACCGGCGGCTGACAACCGGACAGCCGACCGGTACGGAACGCAAAGCGCCCGCCACGACAGAGTCGTGACGGGCACCCGCACCGTATGACCGGCGGCGGCGGGCGGCACTCACCCCCGTAAGCGTCGCCCGCTCGCGCCGCCGGTCCAAACGAGTGGACACCGTCCCCCAACGATGTTGCTCCACTCGTCCCCTGCGCCTCGCCCGGTGCACGGATCTGATCGATCCGCCGCTCCCCCGAACGTTTCCAAGCGTGGCGCGGTGCAATAAAGTTAGTTCGCCCGGTTTACGGATTCAACCCGCTCCGGCTGTCTCGCCGGTCACACGGATCAGGTGGACCGCTTCGCCGGGCCTCGTCTCCAGGTCAACTGCGGATACCCGTCGGCAATTCCCGCAAACACCCCGGGCGCCGAAACTCGACGGACATCGCGCGCCGCCGCCCGGACCGCTCGCTCACCCGTCCTCCCGGTCCGGAGACTCGGTCCGGAAGAAGTTGCTCTGCCGGCCGTCGCGCAGCTGCTCCTGGTAGATCAGGTTCAGCTTGCGCAGGTCGAAGGTCTGGAACCACTCGTCCCAGGTGATCTCGCGGATCCGGCTGCTCTCCCGGTAGCCCGGGATGTTGAACGTCAGCACCCCGGCCCGGCCCTCCCGCTCGGTGCCGGCGATGGTGGCCGGCTTCGCGCCCCGTTCCTGCGCCCAGCGCTGGATCACCTCGTGGTTGCTGGTGACCAGGCTCCGCCCGGGGCGTTCCGGCCGGTCGGCGAGGGACGTGATCGGCTGGGACGAGGTGACGGACCGGGAACTGCTCCGCCCGGTACGGACCCCGCCACCCGCGGTCGGCGCCGGCATCCGCGTCGCCCCGGCCGTGGCCTTCTGGGCCGCGGGCGCCTTCTTCGCGGCCGTGGTGGTCCGCCCCGCCGCCGTGGTCTTCGCGGCTGTGGTCTTCGCTGCCGTGGTCTTCGCGGCCGTGGTCTTCCTCGCGGCGGGCGCCTTCTTCGCCGGCGCCTTCTTGGCCGCCGCGGTCGTCCGCCGCGCCGCCGTGGTCTTCTTCGCCGCCGGCGCCTTCTTCGCGGGTGCCTTCCTGGCCGGCGCCTTCTTGGCCGCCGCCGTGGTCCGCCGCGCCGCCGTGGTCTTCTTCGCCGCCGTGGTCCTCGTCGCGGCGGGCGCCTTCTTCGCGGGTGCCTTCTTGGCCGGCGCCTTCTTGGCCGCCGCCGTGGTCCGCCGGGCGGTCGCGGTCTTCTTCGCCGCGGTCGCGCCGGCCGCCTTCTTCGCGGGCGCCTTCTTCGCCGCCGTGGTCTTCTTCGCCGGCGCCTTCTTCGCCGCCGCCTTCTTCAGCGCGGCCTTCTTCGCCGGGGCGGTCTTGTTCGCCGGGGCGGCCTTGGCCCGGGCCGGTGCCGCCTTGCCGGCCGCCTTCTTCGTGGCCGCGGCGCGACCGGCCGCCGCCTTCGTGCCGGTGGCCCGGCCCGCCGGCCCGGTGCTCCGCCGGCCCGCTCCCCCGGCCGACCGCAGGGTCCGGACCAGGGTCTTCACCAGGTCCGGCTTGCGCAGTGCGGATACTCCGGAAACCCCGTGTCGGCGCAGCTGGCCGCGGAGGTCGTCGACCCGCATCCGGGAGATCTCCGACTCGGAGATCTCCGGGGTGTTCGGGGTCCGGTTACCCGCCTGCCGTTTCGTCCTGGTCGCAGTCCCGCCGCGACCTGAGCTGTTCCGCTGAGCCATGGGACGCTCACGCTCCTCGACAGTCCGTCTTCGGCACGCGGCGGGTCCCAAGTGCCGCACCGCGCGGTGCGGCATACCCCTCAGGACGGGTCCGAACCTCCACCCGTCGCATCGGTGCGCCCGGCACCGGAAACGGCGTTCCCGGAACCGCCCGGCCCGCCGGTGCCGGCACCGGCGGCACCGCCACCGGACGGCTCGAAGAGGTGCGCGAACGCCGCCAGGTTCGCGGTGGATTCGCCCCGCTTGACCCGCCACTCCCACTCCCGGCGGATCGAGCTGCCGAAGCCGATCTCCAGCATCGTGTCGAAGGACTCGTCGGCGTACGTCAGCACCGCGCCGAGCAGCCGGTCGAGCTCGTCCGCGTCGACCCCGGCCGGGTTGACCCGACCGGTCAGGTAGACGTCGCCGACCGCGTCGATGGAGAAGGACACTCCGTACATCCGGGCGTTGCGCTGCAACAGCCAGGCCCACAGCTCCTCGCGGCGCTCGTCCGGCTGGCGCATAACGAACGCCTCGATCCGCAGCGCGTGCTCGCCGACGATCAGGTTGCAGATGGTCTTGAGCTTGTGCGTGCCGGGCAGGGTGACCGCGTACGACCCCGGGCCGGTGGGCTCCCAGGCCAGCTCCCGCTCGTCGCAGACCGACTCGATCAGGGCTTCAAGATCGCTCTTTCCGCTCACCGGACCCACTCTACGGCCGCCCCGGCCAGCTCACCGGACGGGCGAGCCACCGCAGGCGTCACGGGCGCCCGGCCCGCCGCGCGCCGACACCAGGGCTACGACCCCGCGGCAACGGGCTCGACCGTGCACACCAACTTCGCGGCGCACCCACCCCGGGCGTGCGGCCGCGTCACCAGGAGCAGGAGAGGGCGGGGTCGCCGGCCAGTTCGGCGGCGAGCCGGGCCCGGTGCGCGGAGATCGCCTCGCCGTAGACGTCGAGCAGCCCGGCGACCGTCCGGTCCCAGGAGAAGTGGCGCGCGTGCCGCTCGGCGTTGCGGGACAGCTCCTCCCGGCGCAGCCGGTCGGGCAGCAGCCGGCCGAGCGCGGCGGCCCAGTCGGCCGGGTCGTGGCCGTCCACCAGCACCCCGCTGACCTGGTCCCGCACCGCCGTGACCAGGCCGCCGACGGCGGCCGCCAGCACCGGCGTACCGCAGGCCTGCGCCTCCAGGGCGACCAGGCCGAAGGACTCGTTGTACGACGGCACCGCGACCAGGTCCGCGGCCCGGTACAGGGCGGGCAGGTCGTCGCCGGTCTGCGGGGGCAGGAAGCGCACCCGGTCGGCGATGCCGAGCGAGCCGGCCAGTTCGATCAGCGCGGTGGGCCGGTCCAGGCCGCTGCCGCTCGGCCCGCCACAGACCACCACGGTCAGCTCGGCGGCCAGCTCCGGATCGCACTCGCGCAGCGCGGCGGCGGCCCGGACCAGCACGTCGGGCGCCTTCAGCGGCTGGATGCGGCCGACGAACGCCACCACGTACCCGGTGGCGGGCAGCCCGAGCCGGCGGCGGGCCGCGACCCGGGCCGCGTGCCGGTCCCGGGCCGGCCGGAACCGGGCCAGGTCGACCCCGGGCTCGACCACCGCGACCCGGGCCGGCTCGGCGTCGTACCGGTCGATCAGGTCGCGGGCCTCGACCCCGGTGTTGGCGACCAGCCGGTCGGCCTCAGCGACCACCTGCTCCTCGCCGATCACCCGGGCCTTGGGCTCCGGCCGGTCACCGGTCGCCAGCTGGGCGTTCTTGACCTTCGCGAGGGTGTGCGCGGTGTGCACCAGCGGCACCCCCCACCGTTCCTTGGCCAGCCAGCCGACCTGACCGGAGAGCCAGTAGTGGGAGTGGATGAGGTCGTACCAGCCCGGCGGCCGGGCGGCCTCGGCCCGGAGCACGCCGGCGCTGAAGGCGCAGAGCTGACCCGGCAGCTCCTCCTTGGTGAGCCCCTCCAGCGGACCGGAGATGACGTGCCGGACGTGCACGCCGGGCGCCATCTCGACGACCGGGGGCAGGTCTCCGGAGGTGGCCCGGGTGAAGATGTCCACCTCGACGTCCGCCTCGGCCAGCCGCCGGGCCACCTCGAGGATGTAGACGTTCATCCCGCCGGCGTCGCCGGTGCCGGGCTGGTGCAGGGGTGAGGTGTGCACCGAGAGGGTGGCGATCCGCCGGGGCCGCGGCCACGGCCGGGCACCTCGCTGCCGACCCACGCCGGTGTGCAATTCCGCCACGTCCGCTCCCTCTGTCACGGTTGATGCCGTCCCGCACGCCCGGCGCTTTTCGGACAACGTCCTCGCCGGATGTCATCTTCCCCATCGGGGATCGGTAATGCCCCGGGAGGCGGTCGGGCGTGACGGACCTCATCGCGGCGCCGCCGGGCCGGCGCGAGCCGCCGCACCGGCCGGGGAGACAATGGCCGGATGAGCCCAGTCGCCATCGTCACCGGAGCGTCCAGCGGGATCGGCGCGGCCACCGCCCGCCGGCTCGCCGCCGAGGGTTTCCACGTGCTCGCCGCCGCCCGGCGCGCCGACCGGCTGGCCGGCCTGGTCGACGAGATCACCGCGGCCGGCGGCGCGGCCACGGCGGTGACCTGCGACGTCACCTCCGACGAGTCGGTCGCCGGGCTCGCCGAGGCGGCGGCCGCGGCCCCCGGGCCGGTCACCCTGCTGGTGAACAACGCCGGCGGCGCGCGCGGGCTGGACCCGGTGGAGTCCGGCTCGGTCGCCGACTGGCAGTGGATGTACGACACCAACGTGCTCGGCACGCTGCGGGTCACCCAGGCGCTGCTGCCCGCGCTGGAGTCCTCCGGCGCCGGCACGATCGTGATCGTCTCGTCCACCGCCGGCTTCGTGGTGTACGAGGGCGGGGGCGGCTACACCGCGGCCAAACACGCGCAGACCGCGATGGCCGGCACGTTGCGGCTGGAACTCTGCGGCCGGCCGGTCCGGGTCATCGAGATCGACCCCGGGATGGTGAAGACCGACGAGTTCGGCCTGGTCCGCTTCGACGGCGACGCCGACAGGGCCGCCGCTGTCTACGCCGGGGTGCCCGAGCCGCTGGTCGCCGACGACGTCGCCGACTGCATCGCCTGGTGCGCCACCCGCCCGCACCACGTCAACGTGGACCGGCTGGTCGTCCGCCCGCTGGCGCAGGCCGCCCAGCACAAGGTGCACCGGGTCGGCTGAGACGGGCCCGGGCGTGGCGGGGACGGCGCGGCGCCGGCCGCTCGGCGTGGTGACCCGGGGGACGACCAACCCCAACCGGCTGCGCCGGGTGGACAACTGGATCGTCGCCACCTGCGGGGACCGGTTGCGCGCCGCGGCCGACCCGCTGGTGGTCGACCTCGGCTACGGGGCGACCCCGGTCACCGCTGTGGAGCTGCGCGCCCGGCTGGCCGCCGCGGTCCGCGCCGACGTGCGGGTGGTCGGGCTGGAGATCGATCCGGTACGGGTGGCCGCCGCCGAGCCGGCCGCCGACCCGCCGTGGCTCACCTTCGCCCGGGGCGGCTTCGAGCTGGCCGGGCTGCGGCCCGCCCTGGTCCGCGCGTTCAACGTGCTACGCCAGTACGACGAGAGCGAGGTGGCCGGCGCCTGGCGGACGATGACCGGCGGGCTCGCCCCCGGCGGGTTGCTGGTCGAGGGGACCTGCGACGAGCTGGGCCGGCTCGGCGGCTGGGTGCTGCTCGACGCCGACGGGCCGCGCACGCTGACCCTGGCCGCGAAGCTCGGCACCCTGGGCAGCCCGGCCGAGCTGGCCGAGCGGCTGCCCAAGGCGCTGATCCACCGCAACGTGCCCGGCGAGCCGATCCACGACTTCCTCCGCGCGCTCGACGACGCCTGGCACGCCGCCGCCGGCTACGCCCCGTACGGCCCCCGGCAGCGCTGGCTGCGCACCGTCGAGTCGGTCAGGGCCGCCGGCTGGCCCGTCCTCGACCGCCCCCGCCGCTGGCGCCTCGGCGAACTGACCCTCCCCTGGCCCACCATCTCCCCCACCTGACCCACCCCCACCCACCCACCCACCCCCACCCACCCCCACCCACCCACCCACCCACCCAGGTTGATCATGAGGTTGGCGGCGGTTCCCGCGATCGACATCGCCGCCAACTCCATGATCAGCGCGGCGGGCCGGGGGGCCGGGGGGCGGCGGACCGGGGGGCCGGGGGCCGGGGGGCGGGGGGCGGGGGGGTGGGGTCAGATGGTGCAGTTGATGAGGACGGGTTCGGGGTGGAGGGTGACGCCGAAGCGGTGGTGGACGCCGTCGCGGATCTCCCGGGCCAGCTCGACCAGGGCGGCCGTGCTGGCGTTGCCGCCGCGGTTGGTCAGCGCCAGGGTGTGCTTGCTGGAGATGGCCACACCCTCCGGGCCGGGGTGGCCCTTGCCGAAGCCGGCCTTGTCGATCAGCCAGGCGGCGCTGACCTTGACCACGTCGCCGGCGCCCGGCCAGGCCGGCGGGTCGCCGAGGTCGGCCGCGCGCTCGCGCAGCAGCTCGTACGCCGACCGGTCCAGCACCGGGTTGGTGAAGAAGGAGCCGACCGAGCGGGTGTCCGGGTCGGTGGCGTCGAGCACCATGCCCTTGCCGGCGCGCAGCCGAAGCACGGTGGCCCTCGCGTCGGCCAGCGGCACCCGGTCGCCCACCTCGACGCCGAGCGCCCGGGCCAGCTCCGCGTAGCGGACCGGGCCGGAGAGCGGCGAGCGGGCCAGCCGGAAGTCGACGGCGAGCACCACCCAGCGGTCGCTGTACTTGAAGATGCTGGACCGGTAGGCGAAGCCGCAGTCGGCGGCGGCGATCCGCCCGGTGACGCCCTCCACCCGGTCGTAGACCTGGACGGCGGTGATGGTCTCGGCGACCTCCTGCCCGTACGCGCCCACGTTCTGGATCGGGGTGGCGCCGGTCGAGCCGGGGACCCCGGAGAGGCACTCCAGGCCGGACCAGCCGTTGGCGACAGTGGTGGCGACCAGCTCGTCCCACGGCTCGCCCGCCTCGACCCGTACGGTGACCGAGTCCGCGTCCTCGGCGAGGACCCGCAGGCCACGCGAGCGGACCAGCACCACCGTGCCGGGGAAACCGGCGTCCCCGATCACCACGTTGCTGCCGCCGGCGAGGATCAGGACCGGCTCGTCCCGTCCCTGCGCCTCGCGTACGCTTCGGACGATTTCCTCCGCGTTGGTGGCGGTCGTTATCCGCCCTGCCGGGCCGCCCAGGCGCAACGTGGTGAAACGCGCCAGATCGCACATGGCGTCGGCTCCGGCTCCGGTTGTCGGCTGGGCGTAGACGTCTGACACGCCTTTCACCCTAGGCTGTGGGTAGCCGCGGCACCCACTGGTGGCCGGGTCACCCCCGGGAGGATGGCGATGAGCAGACTGCACGGCACCAAGGACTTCTGGATCGGCGCGCTGCGCACGGAGGGGCCGGCGTTCGCCGCCGCCGTGGCGGAGGCACCTCCCGAGACCCCGGTGCTGTCCTGCCCCGGCTGGACGGTCGCCGACCTCACCCTGCACCTGGCCGCCTTCTACCGCTGGGCGCACTCGGTCGCCGGCTCGGGCGCGACCACCGCCCCGCCGAAGGGTCTCGACCCCGCCGACCTCGAACCGGGCGGCACCCCCGTGCAGGTCTGGCAGCACGAGTTCGACCGGCTGATGACCCTCTTCGACGGGCTCGACCCGGAGGCCCCGGCCTGGAACTGGGCGCCGCAGCCGAAGAAGGCCGGGTTCTGGCCGCGCCGGGCCGCGCACGAGACGGCGGTGCACCGCTGGGACGCCCAGCTCGCCATCGCCGCCGGCGAGCCGGTGGAGGCGAAGCTCGCCGCCGACGGGGTGAGCGAGGTGCTGGACACCTGGCTGCCCGCCGGGCGGCGGCGGGTCCAGGGCCAGTGGCACGGCGTGGTGCACCTCTCCGCGGTGGACGCCGCGCAGGAGTGGTACCTGAGGCTGCGCGGCGAGGGGGTCGCCCTGCTGGACACCGCCACCATTTTCGACCACGACGACCACCACGCCCGGGTGCAGGTCAGCGGCACGGCGAGCGACCTGCTGCTGGCGCTCTGGGGCCGGGTCAGCTTCGACACCCTCGACGTGGCGGGCGACCGCACCCTGCTCGACGGCCTGCGCACCGGCTGACCGCCGCACCGTCGACGATCCAGTGGCCTCCCGGCGACGGGGGGCCACTGTCGTGTCGCGACACCGGGTGAGGCGCGCGCCGAGGTAACGATCCGGACGCCTCGGAGAGCGCTCTCTTGACACGTCCCGGACCGGCCAGCAATCTACGTGAGAGCGCTCTCTCAGATTCATCCACCACCACCCGCCCGACCTGAGAGGGGTCCGAGACAGATGGGTGCCTTTTCGCGCCGCCGCCTCGCGGCGGTCGCCCTGGCCACCGCCAGCGCAATGCTCCTCACCACCGGCTGCGGTGGCGACGACGCCGCCGACGACGACGGCACGATCACGCTGACCGTCGACGTCTTCGGCCAGTTCGGCTACGAGCAGCTCTACCAGGAGTACATGGCCAGCCACCCTGGCGTGAAGATCGTCGAACGGGGCACCGGCGGCAACCTCGACGAGTACTCGCCGAAGCTCACCCAGTGGCTCGCCGCCGGCAAGGGCGCCGGCGACATCGTGGCCATCGAGGAGGGGCTGCTGGTCGAGTACAAGGCCAACCCCGGCAACTTCGTGAACCTGCTCGACCACGGCGCCGCCGAGCTCAAGGGCAACTTCCTGGACTGGAAGTGGAACGGCGGGCTGACCGCCGACGGCAAGCACCTCATCGGCCTCGGCACCGACGTGGGCGGCATGGCGATGTGCTACCGCAAGGACCTGTTCGCCAAGGCGGGGCTGCCCACCGACCGCGAGGCGGTCGCCAAGCTCTGGCCCACCTGGCAGGACTACATCCGGGTCGGCGAGCAGTTCACCGCGAAGAAGACCGGCGCGGCGTTCCTGGACGCGGCCACCAACACCTTCAACACCATCCTGTTGCAGACCGCCGGCAACGCCCAGGGCTACAGCTACTACGACACCTCGGACAACCTCGTGGTGGACAGCAACCCGGCGGTCCGGCAGGCCTGGGACACCACCATGGACATCATCGACTCGGGCCTGTCCGGCAAGTACGGCGCCTGGTCCGAGGAGTGGGTCTCCGCCTTCAAGCAGGCCAAGTTCGCCACCATCGCCTGCCCCGCCTGGATGACCGGGGTGATCGAGGGCAACGCCGGCGCGGAGGCCTCCGGCAAGTGGGACATCGCCCAGGTGCCCGGCAACGGCGGCAACTGGGGCGGCTCCTACCTCGCGGTGCCCAAGCAGAGCAAGCACCAGGCCGAGGCGATCGAGCTGGCCAAGTTCCTGACCAGCACCAAGGGGCAGATCGGCGCGTTCAAGGCCAAGGGCCCGCTGCCCTCGTCGCCGCAGGCGCTGGAGGACCCGGCGATCACCGGGGCGACCAACGCGTACTTCTCCGGCGCGCCGGTCGGCCAGATCTTCGCCGCCGGGGCGAAGAACCTGAAGCCGGTCTACATGGGGCCGAAGAACCAGGCCGTCCGGACCGAGGTGGAGAACGCCGTGCGGACCGTCGAGCTGGGCCAGCGCAGCCCGGACCAGGGCTGGACCGACGCGGTGTCCAACGCCAAGAAGGCCGCCGCCAAGTAGCCCCCGCCGCCCCCTGCCCGCTCCCCGGCCCGGCCGCCCCGGGGCCGGTCGTCGCGCCCCCGCGACGCCCAGCTCCGGGCGGCCGGCGGGGCGCCGGACGCGGGGCGGTCGGCGCTGGAGAGGAGTTTCCGGCCATGAGCGTCCAGCTCGACGCGCGGCCTCCGGTGGTACCGGCGGCCACCGCGCGGCCCACCCGGGCGCACCGGCTCAGCCGGTTCGACACCAGGTACTCGCCCTACCTCTACATCGCCCCGTTCTTCCTGCTCTTCGCGGTGTTCGGGGTGTACCCGCTGGTCTACACCTTCTGGGTCTCGCTGCACGACTGGGACCTGCTCGGCAGCGACCACCCGTTCGTCGGCGCGGAGAACTACACCCGGCTGATGGCCGACGCCGACTTCTGGCACGCGGTGGTGAACACCCTCGGCATCTTCGTCATCTCCACCGTCCCGCAACTGCTCGCCGCGCTCTGGCTGGCCAACCTGCTCAACCGGTCGCTGCGGGCCCGCACCGGGTGGCGGATGGCGGTGCTGATCCCGAACGTCACCTCCACCGCCGCCGTCGCCATCGTCTTCGGGGTGCTCTTCGGCCGCGAGTTCGGCATGGTGAACTGGCTGCTCGACCTGGTCGGGATCGACGCGGTCAACTGGAAGTCGGACCGGTTCGCCTCCTGGGTGGCCATCTCGGCGATGGTCGACTGGCGGTGGACCGGCTACAACGCGCTGATCTTCCTGGCCGCCATGCAGGCCATCCCGCGCGACCTCTACGAGTCGGCGGCGATCGACGGGGCGAACCGGGCCCGGCAGTTCTGGTCGATCACCGTGCCGCTGCTCAAGCCGACGATCATCTTCGCGGTCATCATCTCCACCATCGGCGGGCTCCAGCTCTTCACCGAGCCCCGGCTGTTCCACTCCGGGACCAACCCGATCCGCGGCGGACCGCTGCGCGAGTCGCAGACGGTGACCATGTACATGTTCGAGAACGCCTTCGCGCCGCACTACAACTTCGGCTACGGCTCGGCGGTGGCCTGGCTGCTCTTCGCCCTGATCGCCGTGGTGGCGGCGGTCAACGTACTGATCATCCGGCGGCTCGGCGGGCAGACGCCCGGTGGCCGGGCCGCGAAGGGAGACCTCCGATGAGCCGGCTGTGGCGGGCCAGCCCGCTGACGTACGGCGCGCTGCTCGCCGCCGCGTTCCTGTCGATCTTCCCGATCTACTGGATGTTCGTGGTGGCCAGCCGGTCCAGCGACGCGATGGGGCAGGTGCCACCGCCGGTCACCCCCGGCGGCAACCTCGGCGCGAACATCGCGCGGCTGTTCGACAACACCGACGCGTACTTCCTGACCGGTCTGATCAACTCGGCGATCGTGTCGACAGTCGTCACCGCCTCGGTGGTGTTCTTCTCCACCCTGGCCGGGTTCGCCTTCGCCAAGCTGCGCTTCCGGGGTCGCAACGCGCTGCTGCTGGTGATCATCGCGACCATGATGGTGCCGACCCAGCTCGGCGTCATCCCGCTGTACATGCTGATGACGAAGCTGAACTGGAACGACCGGCTACCGGCGGTGATCGTGCCGGCGCTGGTCACCGGTTTCGGGGTGTTCATGATGCGGCAGTACGCCGGCCAGGCGGTCAGCACCGAGCTGATCGAGGCGGCCCGGGTCGACGGCTGCGGCACGGCCCGGATCTACTGGAACGTGGTGCTGCCCGCGCTGCGCCCCGCCGCGGCGGTGCTCGGTCTGCTCACCTTCATGACCACCTGGAACGACTTCCTCTGGCCGTACGCTGTGCTCAACGACCCGGAGAACCCGACCGTGCAGCTCTCCCTGCGGGCCCTTTCCGACGGGTACTACCAGGACATGTCGCAGGTCTTCACCGGTACGGCCATCGCGACGCTCCCGCTGCTGCTGGTCTTCGTCCTGTTCGGCCGCCAGATCATCGGCGGCATCATGGAAGGTGCGGTCAAGGCTTGAGCAATCTCCGATTTCCCGAGAACTTCCTCTGGGGCGCCGCCACCGCCGCCTACCAGATCGAGGGCGCGGCGCGGGACGACGGTCGCGGCCCGTCCATCTGGGACACCTTCAGCCGTACCCCGGGAAAGGTGTTCCAGGGGCACACCGGCGACGTCGCCTGCGACCACTACCACCGGTACGCCGACGACGTGGCGCTGATGGCGGAGCTGGGGCTGCGGGCGTACCGCTTCTCGGTGGCCTGGCCCCGGATCCAGCCGGACGGCACCGGCCCGGCCAACCCGCGCGGCCTGGACTTCTACGACCGGCTGGTCGACGCGCTGCTCGACCGGGGCATCGACCCGATCGTCACGCTCTACCACTGGGACCTGCCGCAGACCCTGGGCGACCGGGGCGGCTGGACCAACCGGGAGACCGCCGAGCACTTCGCCGTGTACGCCACCGCGGTGCACGCCCGGCTCGGCGACCGGGTGGGCACCTGGACCACGCTCAACGAGCCGTGGTGCTCGGCCTACCTCGGCTACGGCAACGGGGTGCACGCGCCCGGCGAGCAGGACCCGGCGGCCGCCTTCACCGCCGTACACCACCTGCTGCTCGGGCACGGCCTGGCGGCGCGGGCACTGCGCGCGGCCGGCGCGGAGACGATCGGGATCACCCTCAACCCGGCCGACGTGCGGCCCGCCGACCCGGCCAGCGCCGCCGACGCCGCCGCGGTGCGCCTGGTCGACGGCCTGCACAACCGGATCTTCCTGGACCCGCTGCTGGCCGGCGGCTACCCGGAGGACGTGCTGGAACACGTCGGCGGGATCGTCGAGCCGGCGTTCGTCCGGGACGGCGACGAGAAGCTGATCGCCGCCCCGATCGACCTGCTCGGCATCAACTACTACCAGCCCACCTACGTCGCCGGCCGGCCCGGCGGGGCCGGCGGCGGGGGCGCCTATCCGGGCACCGCCGGCGCGGTGGAGTTCCTGCCGCCGGTCGGCCCGCTGACCGACATGGGCTGGATGATCGAGCCGGCCGGGCTGACCCGGCTGCTGGAGCGGATCGCCACCGACTATCCGGGCGTGCCGATGCTGATCACCGAGAACGGCGCGGCGTTCCCGGACAAGCCCGGGGCGGACGGCCCGGACGGCGGGGGCGGCGTGGTCGACACCGACCGGATCGCGTACCTCGACGGGCACCTGCGCGCCGCCCACGAGGCCATCGCCCGGGGGGTGGACCTGCGCGGCTATCTCGTATGGTCATTGCTGGACAACTTCGAGTGGGCGGAGGGCTACCGCAAGCGGTTCGGGATCGTCCACGTCGACTACCTGACCCAGCGGCGCACACCGAAGGCCAGCGCCCGGTGGTACCAGGAGGTGATCTCCCGGAACGGGCTGTGACGAGCGGGGGGATGGCGGCCATGACGACGGCGCAACGGCCGACGCTGGAAGCGGTGGCCCGCCGGGCCGGGGTCTCCCGGGCCACCGTCTCCCGGGTGGTGAACGGCTCCACCACGGTGGCCGAACCGATCCGGGAGGCGGTCAACCGGGCGGTGGCCGAGCTGGGGTACGTGCCGAACCTGGCCGCCCGCAGCCTGGTCACCCAGCGGACCGACTCGATCGCCCTGGTGATGCCGGAGGCGGCCACCCGGGTCTTCTCCGACGACCAGGTCTTCCCGGGCATCATCCTCGGGGTCAGCCAGGAGCTGGAGGCGGCCGACAAGCAGCTGGTGCTGATGCTGGCCGGCTCGCCGGCCGGGCACGCCCGGGTGGAGCGGTACACCACCGGGCGGCACGTCGACGGGGTGCTGTTCGCGTCGCTGCACGGTGCCGACCCGCTGCCCGGCCGGCTCGCCCGGCTGGGCATCCCGGTGGTGTGCAGCGGCCGGCCGCTCGGCGCCGCCGACGTGCCGTACGTGGATGTCGACCAGGTCGGCGGGGTGACCGCCGCGATCCGGCACCTGGTCGGGATCGGCCGGCGGCGGATCGCCACCATCGCCGGCCCGCAGGACATGGTCGCCGGGATCGAGCGGCTCGCCGGCTACCGGGACACGGTCGCCGCGGCCGGGCTGCCCGAGCTGGTGGCGTTCGGTGACTTCACCCGGGAGTCCGGGGCGGCGGCGATGCGGCAGCTGCTCGCCGAGCACCCCGACCTGGACGCGGTCTTCGCCGCCTCCGACCTGATGGCGCACGCCGCCCTGCGTACTCTGCGGGAGGCCGGGCGGCGGGTGCCGGACGACGTGGCGGTGATCGGCTTCGACGACATCGAGACCGCCGCCTACACCGAGCCGCCGCTGACCACTGTCCGGCAGCCGATCCAGGAGATCGGCCGGCAGATGACCCGCCAGTTGCTCCGGCTGGCCGCCGGCGAGACCGTCGAGACCGCCCTCGTGCTGCCGACCGAGCTGATCCGGCGCGAGTCCGCCTGACCGGCCGCGCCGGCCCTCGCCGGCCCTCGCCGCGGCGATATTCGGTCGAGCGGCCGGCGCGGCCGGCGGTAGCGTCGAGTGGTGCCCGATGCGACCCGCCTGATCCCGGTGCCCGCGCTCTCCGACGTCGCCGAGTACGCGTACGCCGCCACGGTCGAGCCGCCCGCCCGCCTGGTCTTCACCGCCGGCGCCTGCCCGCTCGACGCGGACGGCCGGACGGTGGCGCCCGGCGACCCCGCCGCCCAGGCACGGCAGGTGATGGCCAACCTGGAGACCGCCCTCGCGGCGGCCGGCGCCCGGCTCGTCGACGTGGTCAAGACCACCGTCTACGTGGCGTCGAACCGGCAGGACGACCTGGTCACCGTCTGGGAGGTGGTCCGCGACCACTTCGGCGACCACGACCCGCCGAGCACCCTGCTCGGGGTGGCAGTGCTCGGCTACGACGGCCAACTGGTCGAGGTGGAGGCGGTCGCCGCCGTCCGTTCGGCCGGCTGACCGGGTTCGCCCGCGCCGCCCGCCGGGAGCCGTCCCGATACGGCAGCGGGGGCCTCTCCCGGCGACGGAGAGGCCCCCGGCCCCGTAGCCCGGCTCCCACGACCGCACTGCGCGGAGGCCGGAGCTACGTTCGGGTAAAGCCGTTTCAGTCGTCCGCCTGCTGGCGGTGGGCGCCGTTGAGCACGCTGCCGAGCACGACCAGGCCGAGACCGAGCGCCGCGAGCGGCACCGCGTCGCCGCCCCACCATCCGGCCGGCCGCGCGTCCCGGTTGACCGGCGGGTCGGCCGACGGTGGTTCCGCGGTCGGCGTGGCGCTCCGGTCGAGGTCGGCGGAGGCGCCCGCCAGGGCCGACGACGCCTCTCCCCACACCAGCACGCCGACCGCCACCGCGGCCGCGGCCAGGCGCGCGAAGCCTGCCCTCATCGCTCACCCCCATGTCGTCACCGGCGCCGATTACCGGCACGGGGGGAAATGTATAGGCGAATAGCCCGACGAAGGCGTTTTTCAGACGGATTGTCCCAGCACAATTTCCCGACAGAAAGGCACGCGGAATGCATTTCTTCCCGTGCTGTTAGAAATAGGTATTAACTGCTTAGAACTGCCGAGTCGGGCAGAAACGGCTATGCACGGGCGAAACCGGGCGGGAATCGGCACCCGATCCGGAATCATCCTCGCCAGAACCGTTCGGGTATGCGACCGGAAGCGGGCGCGCGGGCGGCAGGCTCAGCCGGCGTGGACCCGCTGGGCGACCTCGTAGGTGTCCGGCCCGAAGAGCACCAGCCGTGCCTCGGTGACGGTCGTCGGGGTGGCGGCGCGCAGTACGGCCAGGGCCTGGCCGACCGCGTCCGCGACCGGCCAGCCGTAGACACCGGCCGAGACGAGCGGGAACGCCACCGTCCGCGCACCCAACCCGTCGGCGAGCCGCAGGCTGTTGGCGTAGCAGTCGCGCAGCAGCGCCGAGCGGTCCTCGGTGGCCGACCAGACCGGCCCGACGGTGTGCACCACCCAGCGGGCCGGCAGGTCACCGGCGGTGGTGGCGACCGCCTGGCCGGTCGGCAGGCCGCGTTCGTAGCGGGAGGCGCGCAGCGCCCGGCACTCGGCCAGGATGGCCGGGCCGCCCCGCCGGTGGATGGCGCCGTCCACGCCCCCGCCACCGAGCAGCGACGAGTTCGCCGCGTTGACCACCACGTCCACCTGCTGGGTGGTGATGTCCCCTTGGACCAGGACGACCCGCACGTCAGCGCTCCTCGATGGACTGCCCGAGCGACCGGCGGGCCAGCAGGGTGGCGCCGGCGACCGCCGCCGGCATGATGAGCACCGCGCCGAGCGGGATGAGGAAGCAGACGAAGACCGCCACCCCGAAGCCGAGCGCGGTGGGCCGGTCCGCCTTCAGGACCGAGCGGCGGTCCGGCAGCCGCATCCCGCGCCGGTAGAAGGGCGCGCCGACCAGTTCCAGCGCGAGCAGCCAACCGCCCACCGCCGCGCCGATGACCGGAACCACTGTCTGGCCGACCACCGGGATGAAGCCGGCCGCGAAGAGCGGGATGCCGAACAGCACCGACAGGGCCACCAGCCGGACCGAGTCGGCCAGGCTGCGGCGCAGCGACGACCAGAACGGCACCTCGACAGCGCCCGGCGTACCGCCGAGCCGCTCCTCCACCCGCTCGGAGATCTTCTCGTAGAACGGGTCGCCGATCACCAGCGTGACGGCGGTGAAGGCGAGCACCCCGAGCAGGCCGCCGAGCCCGAGGAAGGCCAGCCCGGCGACCACCCGGACCAGGCTGCGCGGGGTCGCCGACCAGTCGTCGGCGAACGGGGTGACCCACTCGGCCAGGTCGTCCACGAAGAACGCCAGGGCGACGAACGCGGTGACGAAGAGCGCACCGGAGATCAGAGCCGGCACGATGCCGAGCAGCATCAGGCCGGGGCTGCGGACGTAGAGGGCGAGTCCACGCAGCAGCAGCCCGACGCCGGTGAAGAACCGGCGGGCGGCGCCGGTCACGGGCGCGGCGAGGCGGGGTGCGGTCACGACGGAGAGCCTAGTGGCCGCCCGCGCATCAACCGGTCGGTGGATCACCGGGATCAACCGGCGCCGTCCCCCAAGATCGCCGCGTGGTCGATCCGCCGCCGCGTCCGCGCGGCCATGCTCGACGTACGAACAGCAAGCGGCGGAAGGCGGCACGATGCCGGTCATCGAGGTGACCAACCTGCACAAGCGGTACGGCGATGTGGTGGCCGTGGACGACGTGTCGTTCACGGTCGAGGCCGGGGAGATCTTCGGGATCCTCGGCCCGAACGGCGCCGGCAAGACCACCACGGTGGAGTGTGTAGCCGGGCTCCGATCACCGGACCGGGGCCGGGTGTCGGTCCTCGGGCTGGACCCGCGGCGGGACCCGACGCAACTCCGGGAGCGGGTCGGGGTACAGCTCCAGGAGAGCCAGCTGCCCGACCAACTGCGGGTCGGCGAGGCGCTGGAGTTGTACGCCTCGTTCTACCGCGACCCGGCCGACCCCGGCGAGTTGATCGACAAGCTGGGGCTGGGCGAGAAGCGGAAGACCCCGTACAAGAAGCTCTCCGGCGGTCAGAAGCAGCGGCTGTCCATCGCGCTCGCGCTGGTCGGCAATCCCGAGATCGCCATCCTCGACGAGCTGACCACCGGGCTGGATCCGCAGGCCCGGCGGGACACCTGGGCCCTCATCGAGCAGGTCCGGGACAGCGGGGTGACGATCGTGCTGGTCACCCACTTCATGGAGGAGGCCGAGCGGCTCTGCGACCGGCTGGCGGTGATCGACCGCGGCCGCGTCGTCGCGCTGGACAGCCCGGCCGGTCTGGTGTCGTCGGTGGCTCCGGAGCAGCGGATCCGGTTCCGGCCGTCCGCCCCGGTTGACGACCGGCTCTTCACCGACCTGCCGGAGGTGACCTCCGTGCAGCGCACCGGCGGGCAGGTGGTGGTGACCGGCACCGGTGACGTGCTGCACGCGGTCACCTCGGTGCTCGCCCGCAACCAGATCATCGCCGCCGACCTGCGGCTGGAGCAGTCCACCCTGGACGACGCGTTCGTCGAGCTGACCGGGCACCGGCCCGCCGAGTGAGAGAGAACGACATGCACGCCTTCGGGCAGATCCTCAAGATCGAGACGAGACTCTACCTGCGGGACTTCGCCGCGCCGCTGCTCACCGTCGCGCTGCCGCTCGCGCTGCTGGCGGTGTTCGGGCTGATCCCGGCCACACGCGAGCCGGATCCGCAGTTCGGCGGCCGGTCCTTCCTCGAGTACTTCGCCCCGTCGCTGCTGGTGATCACGCTCGCCATGTCGGCGGTGAACATCCTGCCCACGGTGCTGGCCACCTACCGGGAACGGGGGGTGCTGCGCCGGCTGGCCACCACCCCGGCCAGCCCGGCGGCGCTGCTGGCCGCCCAACTGGTCATCGCGCTCGGCACCATCCTGGTCAGCGCCGTGCTGCTCATCGCGGTCGGCCGGTTGGCCTTCGGCGTGCCGCTGCCCCGGCACCCGCTCGGCTTCGCCCTGGCCCTCGTCCTCGGCACGGCGGCCCTGCTCGCGCTGGGGCTGCTGGTGGCGGCGGTGGCCCGCACGACCAAGGCGGCACAGGGCATGGCCGTGCCGGTGTTCATGGTGGCCATGTTCTTCGGCGGCGTCTACGTGCCCCGGTTCCTGCTGCCGGACTTCCTGGTCCGGATCGGTGACTACACGCCGCCGGGCGTGCAGGCGCTGCTCGACGCCTGGACCGCCGACGCACCGCAGCCGCTGCACCTGGCGATAATGGCGGTCATCGCCGTACTCGCGGGCGCCGCCGCGGCGAAGCTGTTCCGCTGGGAGTGAGCGAGGTCCGATGACCAGCACCGCCGAGCAGGTCGACCGGCTGGCCCCCTGGGAGGTCCGGGAGGCGCGCCTGCACCGGGTGCTCCCGTACGTCGGGCTGGCCGTCGGGGCACTGCTCACCACCGCCGCGCCGGCGCCCGTGGGTCTGCCACTGGCCCCGCACCTGCTCGTCGCCACCACCGCGGCGTGCTGGATCACCTGGTTCGTCGCCCTGCACCCCGGATGGGCGACCCGGCGCGCGCTGATGGTCGTCTACTACGTCGGGCTGCTCGCGCTCAGCGCCGTGCTGGTGCTGATCAGCCCCTGGTACGGCTTCTTCAGCTGGGCCGGCTTCCTGCACGCGATGCTGCTGCCCGGCAACTGGCGGTTCGCCGGGGTGGCCGCCTCGGCCATCCTGGCGGCCACCGCGCAGGGCGGCGGCATGCCGGCCTCCCTGTCGCACTGGCTGCTCTGGTGCGTGCTGGTGCTGTTCAACCTGGGCGCGGCCGGCGGGATGATCTGGTTCAGCACCATCGCCGACCGGCAGCACGCCAACCGCAAGCGGCTGGTCGAGGAGCTGGCCGAGGCGAACCGCCGGCTGGCCGAGACGATGCGGGAGAACGAGGGACTGCACGCCCAGCTGCTCACCCAGGCCCGGGAGGCCGGGGTGACCGACGAGCGGCAGCGGATGGCCCGGGAGATCCACGACACCCTGGCCCAGGGCCTCGCCGGCATCATCACCCAGCTGGAGGCGGCCGGGCAGGCGCGGGACCGGCGGGCCGACTGGCAGCGGCACGTGGACACCGCTGTCGCCCTGGCCCGGGAGAGCCTCACCGAGGCACGCCGCTCGGTGCGGGCGGTACGACCCGAGGCGCTGGAGAGCGCCCGGCTGCCCGAGGCGCTCGCCGAGCTGACCCGGCGCTGGTCGACCATCAACGAGGTGCGCGCCGAGGTGAACGTCACCGGCGACGCCCGCCCGCTGCACCCGGAGGTCGAGGTGACCCTGCTGCGGACCGGCCAGGAGGCGCTGGCCAACGTGGCCCGGCACGCCAGGGCGTCCCGGGTCGGGCTGACCCTGTCGTACATGGGCGACGTGGTCACCCTGGACGTCCGGGACGACGGAGTCGGCTTCACCGTCGCCGACCCGCCCGCGCCCCGCCGCCCCGACGGCGGGTACGGGCTGACCGCCATGCGGCAGCGGGTGGCCGGGGTCGGCGGCGAACTGGCCATCGAGAGCGAGCCGGGCGGCGGCACCGCCGTCTCGGCGTCCGTGCCCGCACACCCCGGAGGTGCCGGTTGACCGCCCCGGTCCGGCTGCTGATCGTCGACGACCACCCGGTGGTGCGGGACGGGCTGCGCGGCATGTTCACCGGCGACCCCGGCTTCGACGTGGTCGGCGAGGCCGGCGACGGTGCCGAGGCGCTCGCGCTCGCCGCCCACCTGCACCCCGACGTCGTGCTGATGGATCTGCGGATGCCCGGGATGGACGGGGTGACCGCGATCGGCCGGCTGGCCAGCGCCGGCAACCCGGCCAAGGTGCTGGTCCTCACCACGTACGACACGGACGCCGACGTGCTGCCGGCGATCGAGGCCGGCGCCACCGGCTACCTGCTCAAGGACGCGCCGCGGGACGAGCTGGTCCGGGCGGTGCGGGCCGCCGCGCGGGGCGAGTCGGTGCTCTCCCCCAGCGTGGCCGGCCGGCTGATGGGGCGGCTGCGCGCGCCCGCCGAGGAGCCGCTGAGCCAGCGCGAGCTGGAGGTGCTCACCCTGGTGGCCAAGGGCGCGTCCAACCGGGAGGCGGCCGCCCGGCTGTTCATCAGCGAGGCCACCGTCAAGACCCATCTGCTGCACGTCTACGCCAAGCTCGGGGTCAACGACCGGGCCGCCGCCGTGGCCACCGCGTACGACCGGGGCCTGCTCACCCCCGGCGGGCGCTGAACCGGCCGGGGGCAGGATGGAGGGGTGCGCGCATCCCGGTTGATCTCCCTGGTCCTGCTGCTCCAGGCGCGGGAGACGATGACCGCCGCGGAGCTGGCCCGGGAGCTGGAGGTCTCCGAACGGACTGTCTACCGGGACGTGCTCGCGCTCTCCGCCGCCGGCGTGCCGGTCTACGCCGACCGGGGCCGGGCCGGCGGCTACCGACTGCTCGGCGGCTACCGGACCCGGTTGACCGGGCTGACCCGGGACGAGGCGGAGGCGCTCTTCCTGGCCGGGCTGCCCGGCCCGGCCGGCGACATGGGGCTCGCCGACGCGGTCGCGGCCGCCGAGCTGAAGGTGCTGGCGGCACTCCCGCCGGCACTGCGGGACGCGCCGGCCCGCACCGGGCAGCGGTTCCACCTGGACGTGCCGGGCTGGTTCCGGGAGACCGGACCGCCGCCGTGGCTGAGCGAGCTGGCCGGGGCGGTCTGGCGGGACCGGGTGGTGGAGCTGCGCTACCGGCGCGGCGACCGGGAGGTCACCCGGGACCTGGCCCCGTACGGGCTGGTGCTCAAGAGCGGGACCTGGTACCTGGTCGGCCGGGTCGGCGACGGGTACCGGACGTACCGGGTGGACCGGGTCACCGGCGTCGAGGTGAGGGCGGAGACCTTCGCCCGGGACGAGGGGTTCGACCTGGCCGGGTACTGGCGGGAGCAGGCCGAGGCGTTCCTGCGGAGCATGCTGCGGGCCGAGGTCACCGTCCGGCTCAGCCCCGCCGGCCTGCGCCAGCTCCGGCACGCCGCCGACGCCCCCTTCGCGTACCAGCAGGCGCTGGCCGCCGCCGGGGAACCCGACGGGCAGGGCTGGGTGGTCACCCGGCTGCCCGTCGAGTCCCTTCCGGTGGCGTACAGCCAACTGCTCGGGCTGGGGCCGGAGGTCGAGGTGCTCGAACCGGCGGAACTGCGGGCCTGGCTGGCCGAGGCGGCGGCCCGCGCCGCCGCCCTCTACGCCACGCCGCCGCCCCGGCCCGGGGACGGGCGGCCCGCGGCGACCACCGGTCAGCGGTAGCCGGTGACGTCCGCCGGTTTGCCGGGGTCCTGCACCTCGACCAGGTACCGCCAGGCGTCCGGCCGGCTGCCGTCGAGGTCGGTGAAGCCGTACACCCGGGCCAGCTCGCCGCTGGAGGTGGACCTCCCGTTCCAGCGGGCCCGGTCCTCGTCGGCGGCCAGGGCCGCGACCGCGCGCCCGACGAACGCCGGCGACTCGGAGATGGCGAAGTGCGGCTGCTGGGCGAGCGCGTCCCGCCAGTTCTCCTCGGTCACCCCGAAGTGCTCCAGCATGGTCTCGGACCGCAGCCAGCCGGGGGTGAGCGCGACCGAGGTGCAGCCGTACGGCGCCAACTCGTGGGCCCAGCTCTCGGCGAGCCGGTTCACCGACACCTTGGCCAGGTCGTAGAAGACCGACAACCGGTAGTTCACGTCGTTGTACGCCTTGGTGCCGTCGCCGATCTCGACGACCAGGCCGCCGGGGCGGCGGATCAGCAGCGGCAGGGCGAAGTGGCTGGTGACGATGTGCGTGTCGATGGCCAGCCGGAGCGTCCGGAAGCCGGCGTCCAACGGCTGCTCCCAGACCGGCTTCTGCCAGGTGACCAGCGACTCGGCCCCCCAGATGTCGTTCACCAGCACGTCGAGGCGGCCCTGCTCGGCGTCGATCCGGGCGACCAGGTCGCGGACCTGCTCGGGCACCAGGTGGTCGACCACGACCGGGATGCCCTCGCCGCCGGCCGCGGTGACCAGCTCGGCGGTCTCCTCGATGGTCTCCGGGCGGTTCATCTCGGAGCGCCCGGCCCGGCTGCTGCGCCCGGTGGCGTAGACGGTGGCTCCGGCGGCGCCGAGCTGCACCGCGATCTGTCGCCCGGCGCCCCGGCTCGCCCCGGCGACCAGCGCGATCTTCCCTGTCAGCGGTTTCGTCATGGGCGGAGCGTGTCAGCAATACCTGACAGCCGAAGTCGGGTTTCGGCGGGCGGGTGTCGTCAGTCATGCTCGCCGGCATGCACCTGCTGCTCTCCGGCATCGTCGGCTCGGTCGCGTACGGCCTGGCCCGGCCCGGTTCGGATGTGGACCGGATCGGCGTGTTCGCGGCGCCCACGGTGGCCTTCCACGGCCTGCACCCGCCCCGCGAGTCGGTGGTCACCACCGACCCGGACGTCACCCTGCACGAGGCCGCCAAGTACGCCAGGCTGGCGCTGGGCGGCAACCCGACCGCCACCGAGCTGATGTGGCTGCCGGACGACTGCTACGAGACGCGGACGGAACACGGCGAGCGGCTGATCGGCATCCGCTCGGCCTTCCTCAGCGCGCCCCGGGTCCGCGACGCCTACCTGGGCTACGCCGGCCGGCAGTTCCGCAAGCTGGAGTCGCGCGGCGACGGCAGCTTCTCGTCCGACACCCGCCGCCGGACCGCGAAGCACGCCCGGCACCTGGCCCGGCTGGTGCACCAGGGTCGGCTGCTCTACGCCACCGGGGTGCTGGAGATCCGGCTCACCGACCCGGAGTGGTTCCGGGCGTTCGGCGAGCGGGTGGCCGGCGGCGAGCTGGACGAGGCGCGGACGTTGCTGGCCGAGGCCGAGCGGGACTTCGCCCGCATCCGCACCCCGCTGCCGGAGCGGCCGGACGAGGCCGCGGTCGAGCGCTGGCTGCTCGACGTCCGCGCCGCCCACCTGCCACCGGAGCCGGGCGGTGCCGGATAAACCCGTTGGCCGGCGACACGGGTGCGCTGCTACCGTCCCGGGGCGCCCTCGTCGAGGGGAAGGGAGGTGAGCACCGTGTCCACGACATCGCTGTGCTCCCGCCCGGTCACGAGGGCGCCGCGGTTCTGAGGCCGGGAGCACGTCAACCCGGAAGGACCCCATGACCGACCTGGTCATCCGCCCGCTCACCGCGGGCGAGGAAGCACTGTTCGACTCCCTGCCGCACACCACGCTGGTCGGGCGCGCCGCGTTCGGCGAGAACTACACCGACATGGCCGCCGACGGCCAGTACCGTCCCGAGTGGAGCTGGATCGCCCTGCGCGACGGCGCCGTGGTGGCCCGGGCCGCCTGGTGGGGCGGGCCGGACGACGAATCGCCACTGGCGCTCGACTGGTTCGACTTCACCGACCGCGCGGCGGCGGTCGAGCTGCTGCGCACCGCCCCGCTGCGGGCCGAGTACTCGCTCTCCCTGCCGCCCGGCTGGCGCGACGACCCGGCCGTCCGGGCGGAGGCGCAGGCCCGGATGGACGCGGCGGTCGCCGCCGGCATGTCCCCGTTGGTCGAGCGGTACCGGTACCGCTGGACACCGGAGTGCGGGCTGCCCGCCCGGCCGGGCCGGCTGGAGTTCCGCCCGGAACCCGACGACGACGTGATCCTCGACGTGCTGCGCCGGGTGGGCGAGGGAAGCCTGGACGCGCACACCCGGCACACCGCCGCCGAGCACGGGCCGGACGCGGCGGCACGGGAGGAGCTCGACCTGCTGCGCTGGCTGCCGAGCCCGCGCGACTGGTGGCGGCTGGCCTGGACGCCCGCGGGCGAGATGGTGGGCATCACCGTGCCGGCACGCAACCACAGCGACCCGATCGTCGGCTTCGTCGGCGTGCTGCCCGGACAGCGCGGCCACGGGTACGCGTACGACCTGCTGGTCGAGACCACCCACCTGCTGGTCGAGGCGGGGGCGGACCGGATCGTGGCGGCCACCGACCAGACCCACCACCCGATGGCGGCCGCCTTCGCCCGGGCCGGCTACCCGATCGAGCGGGAACGCATCGACCTGGTGTGAGGTCGCGGCTCCCGGCGCCGGTCCGGCGCCGGGAGCCACCGCTCAGTCCGCCAGGCGTACCCGGACCCGGCGGTTGGCCCGGCCCTTGCTCTCCACCTTGACCACCTGGACCTTGCCGATCTGCGCCGTCGAGGCGACGTGCGTGCCGCCGTCGGCCTGCACGTCCAGGCCGACGATGTCGACGATCCGGACCTCCTGCTCGTCCGGCGGGATCAGGTTCGACTGGGTCCGGATGATGTCCGGCAGAGCGAGCGCCTCGGCCCGGGGCAGCACCCGGACGGCCACCGCCCGGTCGGCGGCCACCTCGGCGTTGACCAGGTCCTCGATCCGGCTCTTGAAGTCCGGCGGCACCTCGGGGAGGTTGAAGTCCATCCGGGCCTCGCCCGGTTCCATGTTGCCGCCGGTGACCAGCGCGCCGAAGTCGCGGAACACCACCCCGCAGAGCACGTGCAGCCCCGAGTGGGTACGCATCAGCCGGGTGCGGCGCTCGTCGGCGACCGCACCGGTCACCGTGCTGCCGGCCGGCGGCAGCGGGTCACCCTCGGCCGGGATCAGCCAGAGGTCGTCGCCCTTGCGGGTGCCGACGATCCGGGTCTGCACCCCCTGCCAGAGCAGTACGCCGTGGTCCGGCGGCTGGCCGCCGCCGCCCGGGTAGAAGGCCGACCGGTCGAGCACGATGCCCTGCTCCGGTTCGGCGTGCAGCACCGTGCACTGCCACTCGCGCAGGGTCGGGTCGGCGAGGTCCAGCCGGTGCGTACGTCCGTGGTGTGTGACGCCCATGACAGGGCAGGTTACTCGTTGAGGAAGGTGGAGATCCGCGATCGCAGGTCGGCGCGTTCGGTCCAGAGCACGCCGGGCCGGTCGTACACGTGCAGGGTGGCCGCCGGCAGCGCGGCCGCGAGCTGCTCGGCCACCTCAACCGGGTGCAGGTCGTCGCCGGCGCACCCGATCACCAGGGCGGGCGCGGTCACGGCGGCCAGCACCCCGGCGTCGCGCAGCGGCACCTGCTCGGGCAGGCTGGCCAGCCCCGGCGCGAGCCCGTCCCGCAGCAGTTGGTCCAGTCGCTGGCGCAGGTAGGCCCAGCCGGCCGGGGTGTTGCGCACGCCAGGGGGCAGCTCCACCGAGACCACCTCGGCGACCGCCGAGGCGTCGCCGCTCTCCACCGCGTCGAGCAGCGCGGTCAGCCGGGCCTGGGCGATCTCGCCGCGCGGCCGGTCGAGCACCGCCGGCAGGAAGAACACCAGCCGGTCGAAGCGCTCCGGGCTCTCGGCGAGCAGCCGGCAGAGCGCGCCGGCGCCGAGGCTCGCGCCGAAGGCCCGGGTGGCCCCGCCGAGGTCGGCCACGGCCCGCAGGTCGCGGGCCAGGTCGAGGTAGCTCCACGGACCGGGCGGCGCGTCGGAGCGGCCGTGCCCGCGGAACTGGAAGAAGAGCTTGCGGCCGGTGACGCCGCTGCCGAACGGCCGGGTGGTGGCGATGCCGTTACCCAGCCCGTGGGCGAACACCGTGACCGGGTCACCGGCCCCGGTGACCAGCCGCTCCAGCCGTACGTCGTGCGGCGTGGCGACCAGCTCGGTCTCCGGTTCCGGCAGGGCCGGCCGCCCGGTACGCGGGCCGCCCGGCCCGGGACCCCAGGTGCGCGGCCCACCGTCGGGCGGCGGTGGCCAGCGGAAACCCCTCACCAGAACCCTTTGCCGTCGCTCAGGTCGCGCAGCCCGACCCGGACGTCGAGCAGGTAGATCAGCGCGGCCGCGATGCCGATCAGTCCGAAGAGGCTGATCGGGCCGAACCCGAGCAGGGTCAGCACCAGGCAGACCGCCAGGATGGCGATCCAGCCGCCCTTGGGCAGCGTGCCGATGGCGGGGAAGGCGTCGGATCGCTGGGTGATGGCGTGCACCAGCGCGACGCCCTGGATGATCAGCGCGAAGACGAGCAGGATCAGCTCGATCACGTAGCGGACTTCGAAGGCGAAGAGCGGCGCGGCGTTGGCCATGACGGCAAGCTTATGCCGGCGACCCCGGAAACGTCCGACAAGGACGCCTCCGGGGTCGCCGGCTCAGCGGGTCACTCGGCGGCCGGGCGGGTCCGCTTCGTGGTCCGGGGCAGCTTCGCCGACGGGGTGGCGGCCGGCTGCACCGCCTTGGCGGTGGTCTTGCGGGCCCGGGTGGCCTTCTTCGCGGCGGCCGGCTTGGCCTCGACGACCTCGGCCACCTCGGCCGGGGTGGGCACCTCGGCGGCCGGCTCGGCCGGCTTCGGGGCGGCGGCGGGCGCGGTGGCCTCGGTCGCCTCGATGTCGGCGTTCACCGTGTCGGCGGCCTCCAGCACGCCGGCACCGACCACCCGCTCACCCCGGGCGACCAGCGCGCCGTACGCGGCGAGCGCCCGCTCCTGGGCGGCCTGGGCACCGGCCACCACCACGGCGGCGTTGCGGGTGGCCACCTCGCGGAGCCGGTCCAGGTCGGCCACCTCGCGCAGCTTGTTCAGGTCGGCGACCTCGCGGAGCTTGTTCAGGTCGGCCGCCTCGCGCAGCTTGGTCAGGTCGGCCGGGGCCTTCTCGCGCAGGCTGCCGGCGGTCTGGTTCGCGGTGCGCAGCGTCTCGTTGGCCTTCTGGCGCAGCTCGAAGCCGGTGACGACGGCCTTGCCACCGAGGTCGGCGACGACCTTGGTGCCGAGGTCGCTGACCACCGCGGGGAGCTTGCGCAGCTGCTGGATGGCCAGCTCGCCGGCGCCGGCGGCGGCGTAGATCGGGGCCGGGATGCGGTTGGTCTTCGGCTGGGTCATGACTTCTCCTCTTCGGCCGCCTCGGCGGCCTTCTTCGCGGGGGTCGGTGCGGGAGCGGTGCCGGCCTCGGTGACGGCGACCGACTCGAGCACGGCCTCGGTCGGCGTGCCCGCTTCGGTGGTGGGACCGGTGACGGTCGGGTTGACCAGGGCGGGCGCCTCCTCGGCGGACCCGGCTGCGGACGGCCGAGCCGCTTCGGCGGGTTCCGCCGCCGGGGTGCGCTCGCCGGTCTCGGCGGCGGTGGCCGCGGCGGTGGCCTCGGCGAGCCGCGCGTTCTCCCGGCGGAACGTCTCGTAGATCTGGCTGAGCGACTGCTTCTGCGCCATGGTCAGGTCGGGGTCGACGGCGATGGCCGCGAGCACCCCCTGACCCTCCTTGTCGTCGAGCAGCCCGGCCCGCAGGTACATCGCCGGGGTGGAGACCCGCAGCGCGCTGGCCAGTTGCTGGAGCACCTCGGCGCTGGGCTTGCGCAGCCCGCGCTCGATCTGGCTGAGGTACGGGTTGCTGACCCCCGCCTGCTCGGCGAGCTGCCGCAGCGAGATCTTCGCGTTGCGGCGCAGGTCGCGAATGAACCCGCCGACGTCGGGAAGGTCCTTGGGTGTGGCCATACCCCGACGCTAACCCGCCCTGCTAACTCCTGCAAGCAAAGTGCTAGCCAGAGTTAGCAAGGTCTCAGCAAGCGGGTTGCGTCCCAGGCGTCCCGTGCGTACCTTCCTCCGGTGACCAAGATCGAGGTGAACGGTGCGCAGCTCGCGTACGACGAGGTGGGCAGCGGAACACCGGTGGTGCTGCTGCACGCCGGAATCGCCGACCGGCGGATGTGGCGCGAGCAGGTCGGCGTGCTGGCCGCACGGCACCGGGTGATCGCGCTCGACCTGCGCGGCTACGGCGACTCCGAGCTGCCCCCCGCCTCGTTCGCCCACCACGACGACGTGGTCGGGTTGCTGGACGCGCTCGGCGTGGCGCGGGCCGCCCTGGTCGGCTGCTCCTTCGGCGGGGCGGTGGCGGTCGACACCGCGCTGGCCCACCCCGAGCGGGTCACCGCGCTCGCCCTGCTCGGCAGCGCGATCTCCGGCCACGAATGGTCCGAGCAGGCCAACGAGCTCTGGGACCAGCTGGTGGGCGAGGTCGACCAGGAGGACTTCGCGGCCAGTGCCGCCGCCGAGGTGCGGTTCTGGGTGGTCGGCCCCGGCCGCCGCCCGGAGGACGTGGACCCGGAGCTGCTCGCCTTCGCCTGGGAGATGGACCAGCGGGCCCTCGCCGCCGAGCAGGCGCTCAGCGCGGTGGACGTGGCCGAGCTGGACCCGCCGGCGATCGGCCGCCTCGGCGAGCTGCGGATGCCCGTCCTGGTGACCGCCGGCGCGGCCGACGTGCCGGACATCAGCCGGCTCGCCGACCGGATCGCCGCCGAGGCGCCCGACGCGGTACGCCTGCCCGACGTGCCCGACGCCGCCCACCTGCTCCCGCTGGAGCGCCCGGAGCCGGTCAACGCCGCCCTGCTCGACTTCCTGCGCTGAGCCGCCCGCCGGTCACCGGACCGGACGAGCCGACGCCGCCCCGGCCACCGGACCCGGCGGGGTAGCGCCGACCGCCCCCGCGCCAACCACTACCGGCCGCGGCGGGGGTCACCACGCCGGGCGGCCGGCGCCCGTCACCAGACCGGGCGGATCGCGCCGACCGGGACGCCGCCGCCGAACAGCGGCAGTTCGGCGTACTCGGTGAGCACCGGCGCGTCCACGCCGAGCCGGCGCAGCGCGGAAACCAGCACCGGCATCCGGGCCCGACCCGCGCCGTCGTCGATCTTGAGGGCGACCGCCCCGACGCCGGGCAGCGCCGCCGCGATCACGCCTTCGGCGCCCACCTTGGCCAGCAGGCCGGGGACACCGCGCATCAGCCGGGTGTCGTCCGCCTCGGTGCCGCCGACCAGTTCCGGGTGGGCGCGCATCGCGTCGGCCACCGCCCGGGGCACCGAGCCCGGCTCCGCCGAGACCAGCCGCAGGTACGCCCCGGCCAGCCCGGTCAGCGAGACGGCGAGCACCGGGGCGCCGCAGCCGTCCACCCCGACCGCCGCCGCCGGCTCGCCGGTGAACTCCTCGATCGCGTCCCGCAGCCGCTGCTGCAACGGGTGCTCCGGGCGCCAGTAGCCGTCCCGCGCCCAACCGGCGGCGCCGCAGGTCAGCAGCATCCCGCTGTGCTTGCCGGAGCAGTTCATCTGGATCCGGCGGGGCCCGCCGCCGGCGCGCAGCACGGCGGCCCGGGCCGCCTCGCCGACCGGCAGGTCCGGCGGGCAGTGCAGCGCCGACTCGTCCAGACCGGCCCGGGCGAGCAGCGCGGCGACCCGGGCCAGGTGGAACTCCTCACCGGCGTGGCTCGCCGACACCAGCGCCAGGTCGGCCGGATCGGTCACCGGCAGGCCGGCGCGGAGCATCCCGACCGCCTGCATGGGCTTGTTCGCCGAGCGGGGGAAGACCGGCGAGGTCACGTCCCCGGTACCGGCCACCGTCGCCCCGGTCGCGTCGAGCACCACCACCGAGCCGCGGTGCACGCCCTCCACGAAACCGGACCGGACCACCTCGGCGAGCGGCGCACCGCCCTCGTACGTCTTTCCCACACCGTGGACGGTACCGACGGTCGGGCGACCGCGGGCGGCGGGGTGACCAGGACGTCCGCGCCCGCGCGTACAGGAGCGTCGGCCGGCCCGCCGCTTACCGGCCGGCGGCCGGCACGCCGAGCAGCTCGCGGGCCTGTGCGGTGGTCAGCGGCGGACGCTGGGCGAGCTGGGCGAAGCCGACCGCCCGGGCGACGAGCTGCATGTTGGACTCCACCGGGCTGCCCTTGGCGTAGGTGACGGTGTCCTCCATACCGACCCGCAGGTGCCCGCCGGTGGACAGCGACGCCAGCAGCACCGGGATGCTGGTGCGGCCGATGCCGGTGGCCGAGAAGGTGGTGCCCTCGGGCAGGTCGCGCAGGGCCTGGCGGCAGGCGACCAGCGCCTCGGTGGTGCCCGGCATGCCGCCCGGCACGCCCATCACGAAGTCGACGTGCACGTGCCCGCCGGCCGGCAGACCGTACTTGCCGAGCAGGCGTTGCAGGGCGGCCAGGTGGCCGAGGTCGAAGATCTCGTACTCCGGCACGATGCCCCGCTCCTGCATCCGGGTGTGCAGGTCGACGATGAACTCCCAGCGGTTGAGGAAGACGTCGTCGCCGAAGTTGACAGTGCCCATGGTGCAGGAGGCCATGTCGGGGCCGGCGTCGAGGACCGCGAGCCGGTCGGCCTCCGGGTCGGTCACCGCGCCGCCCGAGGAGAGCTGCACCACCAGGTCGGTGCTCTCCCGCAGCGCCGCCACCGTCTCCCGGAGCCGGCCCTGGTCGAGGGTGGGCTTCGCCTCGTCGTCGCGGATGTGGACGTGGATCACGGCGGCGCCGAGCGCCTCGCACTCCTTGGCGGTCAGCAGCAGCTCGTCGAGGGTCACCGGCAGCGCCGGCACCTCCGCCTTCGCCGACTCCGCACCGGTGGGGGCAACCGTGATCAACGTCCCTGTCGTCATGCCGGGATCCTAGACCCCGGCTCCGAGCCCAGTCGACCGGAGCATTTCCGGCCCTGACGTCGCCAACGGGAGATCTTTTCGTGCTCAGCCGGCCGGGACCGGATCGATCGCGGCGGCGGTCTCGCCGATCAGCAGCCGCGCGTCGTCCGGGACGTTCCGCTTGAGCACGGCGAGAGCCACCTGGCCCAACTCGTGGTGGTGCACAGCGGTGCCGACGAAGCCCACCGTCCGGCCGTCCAGGCTCACCGGCGTGCCGGCGGCCGGCGGCTGGTCGGTGGTCACCCCGTCCAGGTGCAGCAGGACCAGCCGGCGCGGCGGACGGCCCAGGTTGTGCACCCGGGCCACCGTCTCCTGGCCCCGGTAGCAGCCCTTCTCCAGGTGTACGGCCGGGCCGATCAGGTCCACCTCGGCCGGGATGGTGCGGTGGTCGGTGTCCACCCCCACCCGGGCCCGCCGCGCGGCCACCCGGATCGCCTCGTACGCCCACAGGCCGGCGACCGGCACCCCGGCCCCGCGCAGCTCCGCGACCACCTGCTCCATCGCGGCCCGGGGCACCAGCAGGTCCACCCCGAGCGGGCCCCGCCGGGCCCACCCGCCGGCCGGCAGCGGGCGGACGTCGTACAGCGCGGTGGGACGGGGCGGCAGCGTGCCGGAGCGGAACTTCGGGCCCGGCACCGCGACCACGTCGGGCTCGGCCAGCCCGGTCACGCCGAGCGTGGCCACGGCGTCCGGGGCCGCCGGCCCGACCAGCGAGAGCAGCGCGTGATCGGCGGTCACGTCGCGCGGCTCGACCCGGCTGAAGAACCGCATCTTCTCCAGGTACGACAGCAGCCCCTCGGTGGCCCCCGGCTCGGTGTCCAGCCAGGTGGTCTCGCCGTCCTCGGTCACCATGGCGTGCTGCTCGACGTGCCCGTGCGGGGAGAGCACCAGCAACTCGGTGCCCTGGTAGGCGGTCAGCTGCGCCAGGTGCTGGGTGGTGAGGGTGTGCAGCCAGCCGATCCGCTCCTCGCCCGGCACCGCGACGATCCCCCGGTGCGAGCGGTCGACCAGACCGACCGCGGTGTCCAGCGTCCGCTGCTCCCGCATCGGGTCGCCGTAGTGCGCGGCCACCCCCCGGACGCCCGCCGCGGCGTGCGCCGGCTCCGGCTGGTCCCGGCTGGCCTCGTCGATGCTCTCGACGGCCACCGCTCCCGCGATGTCGATCATTCCTGGTCCCCGTTCTGGCAGCGCCCGCAGACGCCGAAGAGTGACACGTGCCCGATGTCCACCCGGAACCCGCGCTGGCTCGCCAACTGGTCGGCCAGCGGGCGCAGCAGCTCGGGATCGATCTCGTCGATCCCGCCGCACTCCCGGCAGACCAGGTGGACGTGCTGGTCCTCGCCGGCCGCGTGGTACGTCGGCGAGCCGTGCGAGAGGTGGGTGTGGGTCACCAGGCCGAGCCGTTCCAACAGCTCGAGCGTGCGGTAGATGGTGGTGATGTTGACCCCGGCCGCCACCTCCCGGACCGCGTTGTGCACCTGCTCCGGGGTGGCGTGCCCGAGGTCCAGCACCGCCTGGAGGACGAGCTGCCGCTGCGCCGTCAGCCGCAGGCCACGGGCGCGGAGCAGTTCCGCGAGGGAGGATTCGGACACCGTTCGATCATAGTTCGGTAACCGCGCCGTCCCCCGTGCCGGCGGGCACGCGGTTACGCTCGGCGGTCATGGCGTCGAGGATCGCGGTGCTCGGGCGGGGGCTCGTTCCGACCGGGGAGCCGGTGCTGCGCGGCGACGACCTGGGCGTGCTGCGCGGTGACGGGCTCTTCGAGACGATGCACCTGCGGGCCGGCCGGCCGTGGCTGCGCGACGAGCACCTGGCCCGGATGGCCCGTGCGGCGGCGGCCGTGGAGCTGGCCCTGCCGCCGGCCGAGGCCCTGGTCGACCTGCTGGACGCCGTCTGCGCCGGCTGGCCCGCCGAGGTGGAGGGCGCGCTGCGGCTGGTCTGCACCCGGGGCCCGGAGGACGGCGGGCCGCCGACCGTCTACGCCACGCTGGCCGAGGTGCCGGCCGCCGCCCGGGCCGCCCGGCGGGACGGGATCACCGTGGCGACGTTGCCGCTCGGCGTGCCGGCGGTGGCCCGGACCGGCCTGGACTGGCTGCCCGCCGGGATCAAGTCGACGTCGTACGCGGTGAGCACGGCGGCCCGCCGCTGGGCGCGGCGGGCCGGCGTGGACGACGTGCTCTGGGTCTCCAGCGACGGGTACGCCCTGGAGGGGCCCACCGCCAACGTGGTCTGGCTGGCCGGCGACACGCTCTGCACGGTGCCCGCCGCCGACACCGGCATCCTGCCCGGCACCACGGCCGCCTGGCTGCTCGCGCACGCCCACGAGCTGGGCCTGAAGGCGGCGGAGCGCCTGGTCACCCCGGCGGAGCTGGCCGCCGCCGACGGCGTCTGGTTCACCTCGTCGGTCCGCGGCCTGACCCACCTGCGCACCCTCGACGGCACCCCGCTGCCCGCCTGCCACCTGACCCCCACCCTCCACACCCTCCTGACCTTCCCCCTCCCCTGACGGGGCGGACCCTGTTGATCATGAAGTTGTCGCCGCGACACGCCGAGGCGGGTCACCACAACGTCATGATCACCGGGGTGGGGTGGGGTGGGTCAGCCGGCTATGCGGAGGAGGCGGGCGGAGAGGTGGGGGGAGAGGCCGTGGCCGAGGGCGGCCATCTCCTGGGCGTAGAGCAGGGCGCCCTCGACGATGCCGAAGAGCCGGTGCCCGCCGGTGACCTCCTTGGCGGTGGCGGTACGCACCACGGCGTCGGTGGCGAACTCGACCTGGGTGCCGGTACGCCGGCCCAGGTAGAGCTCCATCACGCCGGTGGGCGTCGTCATCAGCGCCTCCAGCTCGTCGGTGGCCCGGTCGTCCTTGAGGACCGGACGCCACCAGCCGACCTCCCGGCCGGCCGGGCGGACCGGCCGGCTCTGCTCGTCGAGGATCCACGCCCGGGACTCGTAGAACAGGAACGGCCGGCCGTCGTGGCTGATCCGGATCTCCTGGGCGAAGTCGAAGTCCTCGATGGTGGGGAAGCCGCCCCGGCCCCGGCCCCGCCACACCCCGATGTACGGCAGCAGGCCGTCCAGCGTGGGGTGCAGCTTCGGACCGACCCGCAGGTCGTGGCTCTCCTCGTACGGGTAGGGGTCGACCGGCGGCGCGTTCAGCCACGGCGGCGGCTGCAGCGGGTTCTCGTCGCTCACCGGATCACCTTCGTTCGCGACTGCGGGGCTCGCAGACCCGGCTCACTCCTCGCGCTCACCGGGCCACCTTCGTTCGCGACTGCGGGGCTCGCAGACCCGGCTCACTCCTCGCGCTCACCAACGTCCTCTCGATATGCGTACCGCGACGTAGACCAGGCCACCGGCGAGCGCGCCGAGGCCGGCGACCAACAGGCTGACGAACCCGATCTCGGTGACCATCCCGACCATCCTATGCTGGCGCCATGGCCCGCACTCTCGTCGTCAAGGCCACCGCCGGCGCGGACGCGCCGGAACGGTGTGCCCAGGCCTTCACGGTCGCCGCCACCGCGGCCGCCGCCGGGGTGGACGTGTCGCTCTGGCTCACCGGCGAGTCGACCTGGTTCGCGCTGCCCGGGCGGGCCCAGGAGTTCGAACTGCCGCACTCCGCGCCGCTGGCCGAACTGCTGCACGTGATCCTCACCACCGGCACGGTCACCGCGTGCACCCAGTGCGCCGCCCGGCGGGACATCGGCCCCGGCGACGTGCTGCCGGGCGTACGGATCGCGGGCGCGGCGGTCTTCGTCGAGGAGGCGATGGCCGAGGGGGCGCAGGCGCTGGTCTACTGACCCGCGAGCCCGACCCGATACCGGCCCGACAACTCGGACTAATGCCTACGATTCGGTTGTGGGCCAGGCCATCGAGCGGTTCTTCGAATCACTGCCGGCACGCGCGCCGGAGATCCTCCGCGGCCTGATCAGCGGCACCCTCCAGATCGAACTCACCAACGGCGACGGGACCGACCACTGGCTGGTGCGGATGCGGCCCGGCGCGATCGAGGTGAGCCGGCAGCGGGGTCCGGCCGACGCCATCTGGTACAGCAGCGAGGAACTCTTCGAGCGGCTGGTCACCGGCCGCGCGCAGGGGGTGGCGGCGGTGCTGCGCAACGAGAGCACGTTCAGCGGGAACGTGGTCCTCTTCCTGGCCTTCCGGCGGTTCTTCCCCACCCCGCCCGGCACCCGGGACCCCCGTGAGGTCGCCCGCGAACAGGCCGGACGGCTTCGGTGAGGGCGCTGGTCAGCATCCTGGACGGCAACACCTTCCTGGTCAGCGACCGTCGGGGCGACATCGAGCCCTCCCTCGACTACCCCACCGGGCTCTTCTCCTTCGACACCCGGTTCCTCTCCACCTGGCGGCTCACCCTCGACGGCGAGCGGCTGCACGCGCTCTCCGTCGACGACACCGAGTCCTACCGCACCCGGTTCTTCCTGGTCCCCGGCGAGCCGACCCACTACCTCGACGCGAAGGTCTCGGTGATCCGCAGTCGGGCGATCGGCAGCGGCCTGGAGGAGGAGCTGACCGTCATCAACCACGCCGGCCGGGAGATGGAGTTCACCATCCGGGTCGACATGGGCGCCGACTTCGCGGACCTCTTCGAGATCAAGAACGTGCGGCAGAAGCACGGCCGGATCACCGCCACGGTGAGCGAGAACGAGTTGCGGTTGACCTACCGCCGGGAGGCCTTCCACCGGGAGACGGTGATCCTCACCAGCGCGCCGGGACGGCTCGACGTGTCGGGCATGACCTTCCAGGTCCGGATCGGCCCGCACGACGAGTGGACCACCCGGCTGTACGTGAACACCGTCGTCTACGGGGCGCGGGGCGAGGACATCCGGTCCAACCTGCCGCTGTACCGCGGCAACCGGGGCGCCGCCGCGATCGAGACCGAGCAGAACGAGCTGATCAGCCAGGCGCCCAAGCTCGGCTGCGACTGCGAGCCGCTGGCCGGCGCGTACCGGCGCAGCCTGAACGACGTCGCGGCGCTGCGCTACGAGTCGATCGCGCTCGGCGTGCGGCTGCTGGCGGCCGGGCTGCCCTGGTTTATGACCCTGTTCGGCCGGGACAGCATCATCACCTCGCTCCAGCTGCTGCCCTACCTGCCGGAGCTGATCCCGCCGACCGCGCTGATCCTGGCCGGCCTCCAGGGGCACCGGTTGGACGACTTCCGGGACGAGGAGCCCGGCAAGATCCTGCACGAGCTGCGCTACGGCGAGATGGCCGGCTTCGAGGAGCAGCCGCACTCGCCGTACTACGGCAGCGCCGACTCGACGCCGCTCTTCGTGATCCTGCTCGACGAGTACGAGCGGTGGACCGGCGACGTGAAGCTGGTGAAGCAGCTGGAGGCGGCGGCCCGCGCCGCGCTGGAGTGGATCGACACGTACGGGGACCTGCTCGGCACCGGCTACATCTGGTACCGGACCCGCAACCCGGAGACCGGCCTGCAGAACCAGTGCTGGAAGGACTCCTGGGACGCCATCTCCTACCGCGACGGCCGGTTGCCGGGCTTCCCCCGGGCCACCTGCGAGCTACAGGGGTACGCCTACGACGCCAAGATGCGCGGCGCCCGGCTGGCCCGCGCCGTCTGGGGCGACCCGGAGTACGCCGACCGGCTGGAGCGCGAGGCGGCCGCGCTCAAGCAGCGCTTCAACCGGGACTTCTGGATCCCGGAGAAGGAGTACTACGCGCTCGCCCTGGACGCCGAGGGCCGGCACGTGGACGCGCTCAGCTCCAACATCGGACACCTGCTGTGGAGCGGCATCGTCGACGAGTCGCGGGCCGGCCGGATCGCCGAGCACCTGCTCGGGCCGCGGCTGTTCTCCGGTTGGGGCGTCCGTACCCTCGCCGACGACCAGGGTCTCTACAACCCGATCGGGTACCACGTCGGCACCGTCTGGCCGTTCGACAACTCGATCATCGCCTGGGGGCTGTGGCGGTACGGGTTCCGCGAGGAGGCCGGGCGGATCTGCGAGTCGATGCTCGCCGCCTCCCGGTACTTCGGCGGGCGGCTGCCGGAGGCCTTCGCCGGCTACGAGCGCCAACTCACCGAGTATCCGGTGGAGTACCCGACCGCGTGCAGCCCGCAGGCCTGGTCCACCGGGACCCCGCTGCTGCTGCTGCGGGTCATGCTCGGGCTGGAGCCGCAGGGCGAGCACCTGATCATCGACCCGGCCCTGCCCGAGGGGATGGGTCGGGTCGAGCTGCTCGACATCCCCGGCCGGTGGGGGCGGGTGGACGCGCTCGGCCGCAGCCGCACGCCGCACGACGGCAGCCACGACCGCTGAGGCCGGGCGGTCAGCGGGGGCAGGCGGTGGTGGCGGAGACGGGGCTGTCGCCGGCGGCCCGGTCGACCAGCACCGCGACGTCGCCGCGGCGGTAGGCGTACACCTCGGGGGTGTCGGCGACCGGGGTGGCGAACCGGGCGAGGGCGGCGGCCGGGGACAGCGGCGGCGCCCCGCCGGCGACCCGCGCGGTACGGGCGACACCGCCACCGGGGCAGGGCGCGGCCAGCACCTCCGGGTCCGGTCCGGCCGGCCGGCCGAGGGCGGCCAGCGCCTCGGCGAGGACGGACAGCTCGGCTCCGGCGGCACCGGGCGGCGGGGTCGCGTAGCCGCTGCCCACCGGACGGCAGCCGGTGTCGGCGGTCAGCCGGACCCGGCCGTCGGTCCCGGCGCGACCCTCGACGGTGACGAACTCGCCCGCGTCGGCGCGCAGCCGCGGCCCGTCCGGGGTCGCCCGCACGCCGGCCCCCCAGCCCGCCGGCAGCCGGTCGGCGACCCGCTCCAGCAGCGCCCGCTCCTCGCCGGCGGGCACCACGACGTCGACCCCGCGCGCCAGCGTGGCGCCGTCGGCGAACGGGGTGACCCGGCAGCCCCGCTCGACGCGCGCCGGGGTCAGCGCCAGCACCGCGTCGCCGGCCGCCGCGACCAGTTCGCCGACCGCGCGGTCGACCACCGGGCCGGCCTGGTCCAGGGAGCGCTGCTCGCGGACGGTCGGCGGGTCGTCGCGTACGGACACCCAGGTGAGTGCCGCCAGCAGCACCGCCCAGACCACCGCCACGACGAGCAACCAGCGCCCCCGTCGGGGGGCGGCCGGCTGGTCGGGACCGGTCGGTGGGGCGTACCCCGGCTGGACGACACCGCTCACCCGCTCATGGTGTCACGCGCGGGCAGCGGGCCCGCCGCCGCGTCACCGCTGCCCGGTACACCCTCGCGAGACGACTCGTGGCCCGCCTCCCCGGGTGGGGACGACGGGCCACGGGGCCGATCAGAGCGTGGGTCAGGCCAGGGCCACCGTCACGGCGACCTCGTTGACGCCCCGGCCGGCGGTCACCGTGGTGTCGCCGTTGCCGAACCGGGACAGCGCCCGCAGGGTCCAGTCGCCCGGGGCGGCGAAGAACCGGAACTGCCCGGCGGCGGAGGTCACCACCTCGGCGGTGAACTCGCCGGTCGAGTCGAGCAGCCGGACGTACGCGCCCGGCACCACCTCACCGGACTCGGCCGTGACCTGGCCGGTGATGACTGTCTCCTTCTCCAGGTCGAGGCTGGCGGGCAGCGGGGCGGCCTGGTCGGGAGCGGCGCAGCCGGCAGCGGTCGGTGCGGTCATCTCAGGCCTCCCCGGGCTCGTCGCCGAGCGCGACCGGCACGCCGACCAGCGAGCCGTACTCGGTCCAGGATCCGTCGTAGTTCTTCACGTTGCGGTGGCCGAGCAGTTCCTGGAGCACGAACCAGGTGTGCGAGGAACGCTCGCCGATCCGGCAGTAGGCGATGGTCTCCTTGTTGTCGTCCAGCCCGGCGTCGGCGTAGATCTTGCGCAGCTCGTCGTCGGACTTGAAGGTGCCGTCCTCGTTGGCCGCCTTGGACCACGGCACGCTGAGCGCGGTCGGGATGTGCCCGGCCCGCTGCGCCTGCTCCTGCGGCAGGTGGGCGGGGGCGAGCAGCCGGCCGGCGTACTCGTCGGGGCTGCGCACGTCGACCAGGTTCTTGGTGCCGATGGCGGCCACCACCTCGTCGCGGAAGGCCCGGATGGAGGTGTCCGGCTCCTGCGCCACGTACCGCGTCGCGGGACGGGTCACCGGGTCCTTGACCAGCGGCCGGGCGTCCAGCTCCCACTTCTTGCGGCCGCCGTCGAGCAGCTTGACGTCGCGGTGGCCGTAGAGCTTGAAGTACCAGTACGCGTAGGCGGCGAACCAGTTGTTGTTGCCGCCGTAGAGGACGACGGTGTCGTCGTTGCCGATGCCCCGCTCGGAGAGCAGCGCCTCGAACTGGTCCTTGTTCACGAAGTCCCGGCGCACCGGGTCCTGCAGGTCGGTCTTCCAGTCCAGCTTGATCGCGCCGGCGAGGTGGCCGGTGTCGTAGGCCGAGGTGTCCTCGTCGACCTCGACGAAGACGACGCCCGGGGCGTCGAGGTTCTTCTCGGCCCACTCGGCCGAGACGAGTGCGGTGTCGCGACTCATCAGATCACTCCCTGGTGAGGATGGATGGTGAGCCAGCGCGCGGAGATCGATGATTGTCAGTGTCGCACCACGCGCGGGACCCATGGACGGAACGGATCACGGGTTCGTGCGACGGCGCCGCTGCCGGGCGATGGTGGGATCACCGGAGGGTACGCGGACCCTGCGTGCCGATGGCCGCTAGGCGGCCGAGGACAGCCCCGCCGTCAGATGACGGGGCGACACAGGCAGGTGGCCACGCGGCACAGGTCGACCGCGCGCCGTTTGGTGAGGAGCGTCCCCATGGCCAGGGAGCCTACCAGCCGGACCGGGAGTCGCCACCGGGCCGACCAGCATCCGGGACGCCGGCACGACCGACGGTACGGCCGGGCCGGCCGGCCGTCCCGCTGGCTGACCGGTCGCTCAGCCGGCCGAGTTGATCGGCACGTCGCGGGCGTCCGCGGTCACCGCCAGCCCTTCCGGCAGCGGCCGGACCTCGCGCACCGTGAGCTGGAACGGCAGGTCGGGCAGGGGTACGTCGACCGAGATGCCCTTGGCGTAGTTGCTCAACAGGGTGCGGGCCAGCGGGACGTTCGGCAGCCCCTCGGCGTCCAGGTCGTTGAAGCGCAGCGCCACCTGGCCCTCCTTGCCGACGGTGATGTCGGCGGTGCCGGTGACGGTCAGCCGCTGGCCGAGGATGTCCACCGGCGCGGTGACGGCGAGCCGGCCGTTCTGCTCGGCCAGTCGCAGCCCCGGCCGGTCGAGCAGCTTGGCCAGGCTGTCGTAGCTGATGGTGCCGGTGCCGTTGACCGTCTCGGCCACCACCTCGCCCTGCCCGGAACGGATGGTGTCCAGCGAGGCGCGCACGTCGCGGGCGTCCACGTCGAGCCGCGGCACGCTGACCGCGTCCCCCTGCACCGAGCCCTGCACGTCACGCAGCACGATGGAGATGCGCTCGTAGCGGCCGTCGAGGACCTGGGTGAGGAAGGGGAAGCCGCCCACCTCGACCTCGGGCGGGGCGGACTGCGCGTCCTGCTTGGCGACCTCCTGCCGCACCTGGTCGGCGATCGCGCGCTCGGCCACCCCGGCCGCCACCCGGTCGGCGACGACCAGCAGGCCGGCCAGGACCAGCAGCAGGACCACGAGGGTGATCAGCACCTTGCGACCCCGACGCCGGGGCCGCTCCTCGTACGGGTAGTCCTGCGCCACGCCGCCTCCTGTCTCCGCGCCACCGGCCCGCGCCGTGGCGGTCCGTTCGTACCCGAAAGGGGAAAAGCTCAATCTCCGGTCACAGCACCAGCTTGCACATCGCGTACGCGGCGGGCGCGGCCAGCGCGAAGCCGCCGAGCGGGCCCTGCATGTGCCGGGCGATCCACATCGTCGGCGGCTCGCCGGCCATCAGCCGGCCCGCCTCGGCGTAGCCCACCGCGAGGTCGGCCAGCACCGCGGCGACCGCCGCCACCAGCCCGATGATCGCGGCCCGGGTCGGCGTGAACGGGGTGACCAGGTAGCTGCCGAGCAGGGCGCTGACCAGCGTGCCGACCATCGCGCCGGCGACCACGCCGGCGGCCCCGCGGGGCACCTGGGGGGCCAGCCGCGGCCAGGGCGCCACCGCGTCGGTCAGCCGGGCGACGGTGAGCGCCACCCCGCTCGCGGTCAGGCAGACGGTGATCGCCTGGGTGCCGGCGGGGATCCGGCTGAGCACGATCAGGGTGCCGAAGGCCACCACGCCGACCACGATCAGCAGCGTGCCGCCGAGCGAGTCGGTCACCCGCACCCGGTCGACCCGCCGGACCAACTGGCCGAGCACGCCGAGGACGAAGCCGCCGACCGCGACGAAGCCCAGCGGCGCCAGCCCGGCGACGTCCGTCTGCACCGCGGCGGTGTCCGCGGCGACCGCGGTCGCCACGCTGACCCCGGCGACCAGCAGCACCGCGGGCGGCCGCATGGCCATCGTCCAGGCCAGCACGTAGAGCATCTGGACGCCGAGGATGATGAACGCGAACGGCAGCCGGTGCCCCGGACCGGAGGTCTGCGCGCCGAGCACCAGACCCACCCCGAGCAGCGCGGCGAACCCGGCGACGGCGACCGCGAGCGACCGGCGTACCTCGACCGGCGGCACGGCCTCCTCGTCCGGCTCGGCGCCCGGCTCGTCGTCCGGGCGGCGGGCCGGCTCACCGCCGCGGCGGGCCCGGCGCGGCCCGCTGCGCTCCCGGCGGTCGTCCTGGTCGACGGCCGGGCCACCACGAGGGGCCGGCGGCTGGCCCCGGGACGGGCCGGCCGGCTGCGGACGGGGGCCGTCGGGCCACTGATCGCGGCCGGTCTCGGGCGAACTGGAGGGAAACACGCCCCGATCGTGCCAGACCGGCCGGCAACCCGGGGAGCACGGTTTCCGCGACGTTAAAACCTGAGTCGCGATCAGGGGCAAGGCGGGCAAACAGGAAAGCGCACGGAGGCGCGGCCGGGGCGATCGGTTACGCTCAAGCCGATACCCGCCCGTCAGCGACGCCGGGACCCACGCCTAGTTCTCAGCGCCACATCCGTGCGGAGTGCCGCTGGTCACGCGCGGCGCCCGCCGCCGGGACGGAGGTGATCGTGGAGATCCTGCTGCTGGTGACCGCGCGAGCGAGCGAGCCGTCCGCTGTGCTGCCGGCGCTCGACCTGCTGCCCCACTCGGTCCGTACCGCGCCGCGCGACGTCCGCACCCTGGTCGCCGGCCCCAGCCCGGACGCGGTGCTGGTGGACGCCCGCTCGGAGCTGAGCGAGGCCCGGGCCACCTGCCGGATGCTGCACGCCACCGGGCTCGGGGTGCCGCTGGTCGCGGTGGTCACCGAGGCCGGGCTGATCGCGCTCAACGCCGACTGGGGCGTCGACGACGTCATCCTCGCCTCGGCCGGGCCGGCCGAGGTGGAGGCCCGGCTGCGGCTGGCCGTCGGCCGGCTGAGCAACGCGATCTCCGGGGCCGGCGGCTCGATCCGGGCCGGCGAGCTGACCATCGACCCGGACACCTACGCGGCGAAGCTGAAGGGCCGCCCGCTCGACCTCACCTACAAGGAGTTCGAGCTGCTGAAGTTCCTGGCCCAGCACCCGGGCCGGGTGTTCACCCGGGACCAGTTGCTGCGCGAGGTCTGGGGCTACGACTACTTCGGCGGCACCCGTACCGTCGACGTGCACGTCCGGCGGTTGCGGGCCAAGCTCGGCTCGGAGTACGAGTCGATGATCGGCACCGTCCGCCAGGTCGGCTACAAGTTCGTGGTGCCGCCCGCGCGGTCGCTGCCGGACGCGGAGCCCGCGCCGCTGCCGGTCTGAGCCGGAGGACCAACCTCTCCGGGGGACAGTTTCCGTTATGCCCCTTTTGAGCATCGCGACGCACATATCCTGACTGCCGGGTTTGCCGGTAATGAGGGGGCGGCGGTGCGTGCAGGGACCACGGGGGCGGGGACGGGTCGACCGGGGCGGGGCCACTGATGCCGGAGACGTCCGCCCTGCGCGCCGCCGGCATCGTCGCGCTGGTGGTGACCGCCCTGCTCGGCACCGCGTACGCCCTGGGCCGGAGCCTGATCCCGGACCGGCCCGACCCGGGCGGCTCCGGCGTGGTCACCAGCGCCACCGGCCCGCACTACGGTGAGCAGCCGTCGCCCGCCACCGACCACCCGGACGGCCCGGACACGACCGGCCAGGACCGGACCAGCCACTCCCCCGAGCCGACCGAGACCGACGGGCCGTTCGGCACCCGCACCACGACCGGCAGTTCCCGGGTCACCCTGACCTTCGACGACGGCCCGGACCCGCGGTACACCCCACAGGTGCTCGACGCGCTGCGGGAGTTCGGCGTGCGGGCCACCTTCTGCGTGGTCGGCGAGAACGCGCTGGCCCACCCGGAGCTGATCCGGGCGATCCTGGCCGAGGGCCACACCCTCTGCAACCACAGCTGGGACCACGACGTCACCCTCGGTTCCCGGTCCCAAGAGCGGATCCGGGCCGACCTGATCCGCACCAGCGACGCGATCCGGGCGGCGGCGCCGGACGCGCCGATCGCCTACTACCGCCAGCCGGGCGGCGCGTGGACCTGGCCGGTGGTGTCGACGGCCCGCAAGCTCGGCATGACGCCGCTGCACTGGACCGTGGACCCGGCGGACTGGCAGGCGCCGGGCGCCGGGCCGATCGCCGCGACGGTGGTCGGCCAGGTCGGGCCGGGCTCCGTGGTGCTGCTGCACGACGCCGGCGGCGACCGGCAGGGGACGGTGGACGCGCTGTACCGGATGCTGCCGGAGCTGACCAGCCGGTTCCAGCTGGAGGCGCTGCCCGCCGAGCCGACGTGACCGGGCACTCCGCTGTGGACGGTGCGGACCGGCGCCGGCGACCGCGGGCTACGGTGGCGGGATGAGCAGCGCCGAACCGACGACCGCCCGGGTGACCCGGACCGACCGACTCTCCCCGGAGGAGATCGCCGACGTGCTCGCGTTGGCCCGCCGGGCCGGCGACACGGACGGCGCGGACCCGCTCGACGAACACGTGCTGCTCCGGCTGCGCGACCCGCAGGCCCCGGCCGTGCACCTGGTCGCCCGAGGCGACGACGGGTCGCTCACCGGCTACGCCCACCTGGACACCACCGACGCCGCGAGCGGCATCGGGGTGGAACTGGTGGTGCACCCGGCGCACCGGCGGCGGGGCACCGGGCGGGCGCTCGCCCGGGCCGTGCAGGCGGCGGCCACCGGCCCGCTGCGTGCCTGGGCGCACGGCGACCACCCGTCGGCCGCCGCGCTCGCCGTCGACCTCGGCTTCCGCCGGGCCCGGGTGCTCTGGCAACTGCGCCGGCCGCTGACCGCCCCGCTGGACGAGCCGCGGCTGCCGGACGGGGTGGCGCTGCGCGCGTTCCGGCCGGGCGCGGACGACGCGGCCTGGCTCGACCTGAACGCCCGGGCCTTCGCCGAGCACCCGGAGCAGGGCCGCTGGACCCCGGACGACCTGCGGGTACGGCTCGCCGAGCCGTGGTTCGACCCGGCCGGCTTCCTGCTCGCCGAGGAGTCGGCGACCGGCCGGCTGGTCGGCTTCCACTGGACCAAGGTGCACGAGCGCCCCGGCTCGGCCCGGATCGGCGAGGTCTACGTACTCGGGGTGGACCCGTCCGCGCACCGCGGCGGGCTCGGCCGGGCGCTGACCTCGGCGGGGCTGGCGTACCTGCGCGACCGGCGCGGGCTGGACCGGGTGATGCTCTACGTGGACGACTCGAACACCGCCGCCGTCGCGCTCTACCAGCGGCTCGGCTTCGCGCACTGGTCGGCCCACGTCAACTACCACCTGGGCTGAGCCCGGGCCGGACCGGGCCTCGCCGCCGGGCTGTTCCCGCCCGGCGGCCCGGACGTCCGCGCCTCCGCCGCCGGGTGCCGGGGCGTCGACACCCCGGCACCCGCTGCGCGCCCTGAAAAATGCCCATACTTCCGACAGAGGCACCTGAGTTCACGTAACGGACAACTCGCCCTCAGCACGCGGTCACCTGGCGGGCCGGACGAGTTCACCTGGCGTTCATTTCCGCCCGGCAAACCGGCTACCTGGCGCTCCTAGCTTGTGTGACAGCCGGCCAGCGCCGGTTCCCGGGCCCCAGTCCGGGCGCCAAGTCAGACGTGAAGGGAAACCCCTCAGGTGAAGCTCCAGCGGCACGGCACTCTCGCCTGCCTCGCTCTTACCGCGACGCTCGCCCTCAGTGCATGCGGCTCGGACAACAACGAGCCCGCGAGCGGCGCCACCGCCTCCGGGTCGGCCGCCGCCGCCGACTGCGCCACCGGCACGCTGAACGCCCAGGGCTCGTCGGCGCAGAAGAACGCCATGGCCGAGTGGATCAAGGCGTACCAGCAGAAGTGCCAGGGCACCACCATCAACTACGAGCCCTCCGGCTCGGGCGCCGGCATCCAGGCGTTCATCGCCGGCACCGCCGACTTCGCCGGCTCGGACTCCGCCCTGAAGGAGGAGGAGCAGCCGCAGGCGAACGCCAAGTGCGTCGGTGGCCAGGCGATCAACCTCCCGATGGTGATCGGCCCGGTGGCCGTCGCCTACAACCTCAACGGGGTGCAGAACCTCCAGCTCAAGCCCGTCACCCTGGCCAAGATCTTCGCCGGCAAGATCACCAAGTGGGACGACGCCGCGATCAAGGCGGACAACCCCGGGGTGAACCTCCCGGGCACCACCATCCAGACGGTGCACCGCTCGGACTCGTCCGGCACCACCGACAACTTCACCGACTTCCTCAGCAAGACCGCCGAGGCCGAATGGACCTTCGGCAAGGCCAAGGAGTGGAAGGCCCCGGGCGGCACCGGCGCCAAGGGCTCGGACGGCGTGGCCAGCCGGGTCAAGGGTGCCGACGGCACGATCGGCTACATGGAGTGGTCGTTCGCCGAGAACGCCGGGCTGGGCATCGCCAAGATCGGCAACGGCGCCGGCGAGTTCGCCGAGCTGACCGCCGAGTCGGCCGGCAAGACCATCGCCGGCGCCGAGGTGGTCGGCCAGGGCGACGACCTGAAGATGAAGATCGACTACAACACCAAGGAGGCCGGGGCCTACCCGATCGTCCTGGTGACCTACGAGATCGTCTGCTCCAAGGGCCTGGCCGCCGACAAGCTTCCCCTGGTCAAGGGCTTCCTGGGCTACGCGGCCAGCACCGAGGGCCAGGCCGAGCTGACCGAGCTGGGCTACGCCCCGCTGCCGGAGACCGTCCGCACCAAGGTCGAGACCGCGGTCAAGAACATCGCCTGAGCCGACCGACCGACACCACCTCCGCAACCGAAGCGAGCGACAGATGGGTGAATCCCCTCACCGCTCGGCCAACGCCGGCACCGGCGGGACCAACGTGACCGAGAGTCGCGAGTGGCCCGCCGGTGCCTCGGCGCGTGTGGCCGAGGCACCAGTCAGCACCCGTACCCCGGAGGGCCCCGGGCTGGGCGGCGGCGGCGCGTTGCCCCGGGCCCGGGCCTTCGGCGCCGAGCGGGCCTTCCGCGGCCTCACCCTGGCCGCCGGCACGGCCGTCCTGGTCGTCATCGCGGCGATCGCCGTCTTCCTGGTCGCCAAGGCGCTGCCGGCGCTGCGGGCCAACACCGAGAACTTCTGGACCTTCGAGGGCTGGTTCCCGAACGACCCCGAACCGAAGTTCGGTATCGGCGCGCTCGCCTTCGGCACCGTGCTCAGCTCGGTGATCGCGCTGCTGCTGGCCGTCCCGGTGGCGCTGGGCATCGCGCTCTACCTCTCGCACTACGCGCCCCGCCGGGTGGGCACCACGCTCGGCTTCCTGATCGACCTGCTCGCCGCGGTGCCCAGCGTGGTCTTCGGGCTCTGGGGCCGGGACTACTTCTCCGGCCCGGTCGCCGACCTCTCCGCCTGGCTCAACCGGTACTTCGGCTGGATCCCGCTCTTCGGCGGCGACGGCCCGTTCGGCGCCTCGATCCTGCTCGGCGCGCTGGTCCTGGCGATCATGGTGCTGCCGATCATCACCTCGCTCTCCCGCGAGGTGTTCCTGCAGACCCCGACCGCCAACGAGGAGGCCGCGCTCGCCCTGGGCGCGACCCGCTGGGAGATGATCCGCACCGCCGTGCTGCCGTACGGGCGGCCGGGCATCGTCGCCGCGGTGATGCTCGGGCTGGGTCGGGCGCTCGGCGAGACCATCGCCCTGGCGCTCACCCTCGGCATCACCTTCGGCATCTCGGTCAACCTGATCGAGAACGGCGGCAACACCATCGCCGCCAACATCGCCAACGCGTTCGGCGAGGCCAACGACACCGGTCGGGGCGCACTGATCGCCTCCGGCCTGGTCCTCTTCGCCATCACGCTGATCGTCAACATCACCGCGCGGGCGATCATCCACCGCCGCCGCGAGTTCACGGAGTCGGCCGCATGAGAAGCGAGCGAAGCGGAGTGCCGGCATGAGCGCCACCGTCACCACCCACCGTCAGCAGCCGCCGGCCCAGCCGGTCACCCTGCGGGCCAAGCGCCTGCCGCGGTACGTCCCGCCGGCCCTGGCCCTGGCCGCCGTGGTGGTCGCCGCCGCGATCGTGTACGGCGCCGGCATCGGCGGCCCGGTGCTGGTCGTGGTGGTCGGGGCGCTGCTCTACCTGGGCGGGCTCTTCGCCGCCGCGAACGCGGTGGAGGGCCGCCGGTCGGCCCGCGACCGCACCTGGAGCGCGCTGATCCACTCGGCGTTCGTGCTGGCCGTCCTGCCGCTGGCCTCGGTGGTCTGGACGCTGCTCAGCAAGGGCGCCGAGCGGCTGGACGGCAACTTCTTCCTCACCTCGATGAACAACATCGGGGCGCGGGACCCGGAGGGCGGCGCGTACCACGCGATCGTCGGCACGCTCCAGCAGGTCGGCATCGCCACCCTGATCACCGTCCCGCTCGGCATCCTCTGCGCCATCTACGTGGTCGAGTACGGCCGGGGCAAGTTCGCCTTCGCGATCCGCTTCTTCGTCGACGTGATGACCGGCATCCCGTCCATCGTCGCCGGCCTGTTCGTGCTGGCGTTCTGGGTGCTGATCGTCTCGCCGGTGTTCAACGACGGGCGGCCCGGCTTCTCCGGCTTCGCCGCCGCGCTGGCGCTGAGCGTGCTGATGCTGCCCACCGTGGTCCGCTCCACCGAGGAGATGCTGCGTCTCGTCCCGGCGCCGCTGCGCGAGGGGGCGTACGCCCTCGGCGTGCCGAAGTGGAAGACCATCCTGCGGGTCGTGCTGCCGACCGCGCTGCCCGGCATCGTCACCGGCGTGATGCTCGCCATCGCCCGCGCGGCCGGCGAGACCGCGCCGGTGCTGCTGGTCGCCGGCGGCGGGGCGGCGATCAACTTCAACCCGTTCGAGAACAACCAGTCGTCGCTGGCCCTCTTCGTCTACCAGCAGGCCGGCGACGCCTCCCGGTACGCGCCGGCCCGGGCGTGGACCGCGGCACTGACCCTGGTCGCGCTCGTGCTGATCCTGACCATCGCGGCGAAGCTGCTGGCCCGTCGCAACCGGCTCGGCCGATGAACCCCGGAGGTACCACCACCATGGCCAAGCGCATCGAGGCGGAGAACGTCACCGCCTACTACGGCGGCTTCAAGGCGATCGAGAACATCAGCCTGACCGTCGAGCCGAAGACCGTCACCGCCCTGATCGGCCCGTCCGGCTGCGGCAAGTCCACCTTCCTGCGGTCGATCAACCGGATGCACGAGGTGCTCCCCGGTGCCCGCGTCGAGGGCAGCCTGACCATCGACGACCAGGACATCTACCAGCGGGACGTGGACGTCACAGCGGTCCGTCGGATGATCGGCATGGTCTTCCAGCGGCCGAACCCGTTCCCCACCATGAGCATCTTCGACAACGTGGTGGCCGGGCTGCGGCTCAACGGCGTCCGGAAGAAGTCGATCCTGGAGGAGGCGGCGGAGCGGGCGCTCCGCTCGGCGAACCTCTGGGACGAGGTGAAGGACCGGCTCGGCAAGCCCGGTGCCGGCCTCTCCGGCGGTCAGCAGCAGCGGCTCTGCATCGCCCGCACGATCGCCGTCGAGCCGCAGGTGGTGCTGATGGACGAGCCCTGCTCGGCGCTCGACCCGATCTCCACGCTGGCCATCGAGGACCTGATGTTCCAGCTCAAGGACAAGTTCACCATCATCATCGTCACGCACAACATGCAGCAGGCCGCCCGGGTCTCGGACCGGACCGCCTTCTTCTCCATCGAGAAGACCGGCGACCCGGGCCGCCTCATCGAGTACGACAACACCCAGAAGATCTTCAGCAACCCGAGCGTCAAGAAGACCGAGGACTACATCACCGGCCGCTTCGGCTGACACCCCGCCGTCGGCGGCGCGGCCGGCTGTAGTGCCTCCTCGGAAAGAGTGGCCATTCCTCACGGCAATGGCCACTCTTTCCCTGTCGGGGCGAGCCTCAGCCGAGGCGGAAGCGGGGCTGGCCGTGCTCGGGGAGGTCGAGGCGGGGGGTGATCGGGGTGGCGGCGTCCCGGGTGGCGGCCGCCCGGACCACCCCGTCGAGGTCGCCGGCGGCGGCCACCTGGGCGAGGGTGACCAGGGTGGGCGGGAGCATGGTCAGCTCGCCCGCCTCGGCCCGGGCGTGGGCGTCCGCCGGGCGGGCCCACAGCGTCCGGTCGGCCTCGCCGGAGACGTCCCGGGTCCGCTGCCCCTCGGGCAGCAGCGCCACGAAGAAGTACGTGTCGAAGCGGCGCGGCTCGAACTCCGGGGTGATCCACCGGCTCCACGGCAGCAGCAGGTCCGAGCGGAGCGTCAGCCGGCGCTCGGCGAGCAGATCGGCGAAGCCGACCCGGCGCTGCTCCAGGGCGACCCGGGCGGCCTCCCAGTCGTCGCCGCTGACGTCCCCGACCACTGTCGCCGGGTCGGGGCCGGCCAGCAGCACCCCGGCCTCCTCGAAGACCTCCCGGGCCGCGGCGCAGACCACCGCCCGGGCGGCGGCGGGGTCCAGCCCGAGCCGTTCGCCCCACCGGGCCGGGGCCGGACCGGCCCAGCCCGGGTGCGCCTGCGAGTCGGACGGGTCGACGCCGCCGCCCGGGAAGGCGTACATCCCGCCGAAGGCCATCGCGGCGACCCGGCGGATCAGGTAGACCTCGAAGCCGGCGTCGGCCGGGCGGAGCAGCAGTACGGTGGCCGCCACCCGCGGCACCGCGGGGGTGCCGCCCTCGGCGCGGAACCGGCGGGCGTGCTCCACCAGCGCCGGCGGGGCGGCGAAGCCGTCGCTGTCGATCGTCATGCGGCGAGCCTAGTTCCCACCTGCCGGGTGGGCCGCGCCCCGCCCTGTTGATCGTCGCTACGGTTGCCGGCATGACTCGTTGGGGCATCCTGGCCACCGGCCACATCGCCGGCCGCTTCGCCGAAGACCTCCGGCTGGTGCCGGGCGCCGAACTGGTCGCGGTCGGCTCGCGTACCGCCGAGAGCGCGCAGCGGTTCGCCCGCCGGCACGGCGTGCCGCGGGCGTACGGCTCCTGGCCGGAGCTGGCCGCGGACGCCGACCTGGACGTGGTCTACGTGGCCACCCCGCACGCCGCGCACCACCAGGCGGCGCTGACCTGCCTCGCCGCCGGCCGGGCGGTGCTGGTGGAGAAGCCGATCACCCTCGACCTGGCCACCAGCACCGAGCTGGTCGACACCGCGCGGGCCGCCGGGATCTTCCTGATGGAGGCCATGTGGATGCGGACCAACCCGCTCCTGCGGCGGGTCTGCGCGCTGGTCGCCGACGGCGCGATCGGCACGGTGACCAGCGTTCAGGCCGACTTCGGGGTGGCCGGGCCGTTCCCGCCGGAACACCGGATGCGGGCCCGCACCCTGGGCGGCGGCGCGCTGCTGGATCTCGGCGTCTACCCGGTGAGCCTGGCCCACCTGCTGCTCGGCGTCCCGCAGCACGTACGGGCCTGGGCGAAGCTCAGCCCGGAGGGGGTGGACGAGAACACCGGCATCGTGTTCGGCTACGACTCGGGGGCGGTCGCCACGCTCAGCTGCGGCATCACCGGGGTCACCCCGCTGACCGCCGCGATCACCGGCACCACCGGGCGGATCGACCTGCCCGAGCCGTTCTACCGGCCCGGACGGGTGACCCTGCACCGGGCCGGCGCCGAACCGGAGACCATCGACGCGGACCTGGTCGGCGGCGGCTACCAGCACGAGGCGATCGAGGTGCAGCGCTGCCTGGCCGAGGGCCTGCTGGAGAGCCCCCTGGTGCCACACTCGGCCACCCTCGAGGTGATGGCCCTGCTGGACACCATCCGCGCCCAGATCGGCGTCGACTACACCTGACCGCCGGGAAACGCGGAGGGGCCCCGCCGTGCGGCGGGGCCCCTCGACGTCGGCCGGTCAGCTGAACAGCGGACGGGCCAGCAGGTACATCAGCGCGCCGATGGTGCCGGCGGCCGGGAAGGTCAGGATCCACGCGCCGACGATGTTGCCGGCCACGCCCCAGCGCACGGCGGAGAGCCGCTTGGTCGCGCCCACCCCCATGATCGCCGAGGTGATGGTGTGCGTGGTCGAGATCGGGGCCCCCAACACCAGCGCGTTGAAGTAGAGCACCGAGCTGGCCACGGTCTCGGCCGCGAAGCCCTCCGGCGGCTTGAGGTCGATGATCTTCCGACCCAGGGTCCGGATGATCCGCCAACCACCGGCGTACGTGCCGGCGGCCAGCACGGCGGCGGAGGTCCAGAACGCCCACTCCGGGATGTGCGTCGGGTCGTCCTGGTAACCGCCGACGAAGAGGGCGAGCACCACGATGCCGATGGTCTTGGCGGCGTCCTGCATGCCGTGGCCGACCGACATGGCCGCCGCGGACGCGGTCTGCGCCCAGCGGAAGCCCCGGTTGAGCTTGCCCGGGTGCCCCTTCCGGAAGATCCACTGCACCGCGATCATCACGATGTAGCCGAGCAGGAAGCCGACCATCGGCGACAGCACCATCGGGATGATGACGCTCTCCCCGATGCCGGTCCAGAGCACCGTGCCGGAGGCGGCGATGGTCGAGCCGACCAGGCCGCCGATCAGCGCGTGCGAGGACGACGACGGCAGGCCGAAGTACCAGGTGATCAGGTTCCAGACGATGGCGCCGACCACGCCGGCGAAGACGATGCCCAGGCTCGCCGTGCCGGTGGGCAGCTTCACCAGCCCGCTGCCGACGGTCTTGGCCACCTCGGCGCCGAAGTGGGCGCCGATGAAGTTGCCGACGGCCGCCATGGCCAGGGCCACCCGGGGTGTCAGCGCCCGGGTGGAGATGCTGGTCGCGATCGCGTTGGCAGCGTCGTGGAAGCCGTTGGTGTAGTCGAACGCCAGGGCCACCGCGATCACCGCCAGCACGGCGATGAGTTCGGGACTCACAGGATCAGGACTCCTTGACCGCGATGGTCTCGACGGTGTTGGCCACGTGCTCGAAGGCGTCGCAGGCGGCCTCCAGCTCGTCGGCGACCTCCTTCATCTTCAGCACGGTCAGCGCGTCGTACTCGCCGGAGAAGAGCCGGACGAGCAGCATCCGGTACGCCTGGTCGCCGTCGTTCTCCAGCCGGTTGCACTCGATCCAGTAGTCCTCGAGGTCCTTCATCGACTTCAGCCGGGGCATCGCCTCGGCGGTCAGCTTGGCCTGCTGGTCGAGGACGTTGACCAGCTCGTGCATCTCGCGCGGCAGCGACGGGAGCTTGGTCAGCCCGTAGAGGTAGAGCAGGTTGCCGACCGCCTCCAGGTGGTCCATCACGTCGTCCAGCAGCGAGCCGAGCCGGTAGATGTCCTCCCGGTCGAACGGGGTGATGAAGGTGGAGTTGATCTTCTTGTACAGCTCGTGGGTGATCTGGTCGCTGTCGTGCTCCACCTCGGTGAGCCGCTCGCTGACCGACTGCACCTCGACCCCGGGCAGAGCCAGCTCGTTGAGCAGCTCGGTACCCCGCACCAGGTTCTGCGCGGCCCTGGTGAAGAGCTCGTAGAAGGCGCCCTCGTTCGGGCGGAAGGAAAACTTCACAGCACGGACCTCGTCGTGTCGGTGGAAGGGTGGCGGCCGCCCCCAAGGGGTGCCCGCCTGGGAATGCTAGGAAACGGCAGAACCGCGAATACGGCGGCCCACCCCTGGCCAGGCCGCATTCATCGCTCGTTCACCTACTGTTCACCTGCGACGATCTCTCAGGTCCCAGCAGCCGCTCCCGTTCGTGCCGCAGGTCGAAACCGGCTGGCGGATACCCGAGTTGGAGTGTGTCGAACGTCTCCCGGAGCAGGTGCGCCAACGCCCAGTCCCGGTACCACTTGCGGTCCGCCGGCAGCACGTACCAGGGCGCGGCCGGGGTGCCGCAGCGGCTCAGCGCCTCGGCGTACGCGGCCTGGTAGTCGGCCCAGCGGGCCCGGGCGTCGACGTCGGCGGGATCGTACTTCCAGTGCTTGCGCGGGTCGGCCAGCCGGGCCAGCAACCGCTCGCCCTGCTCCGCGTACGAGATGTGCAGCAGCACCTTGACCAGGACCACGCCGGAATCCGCCAGCTCCCGTTCGAAGGCGTTGATCTCGTCGTACCGGGCCTGCCAGACCGGCTCCGGCACCAGCGACTCGACCCGGGCGACCAGCACGTCCTCGTAGTGCGAGCGGTTGAAGATCCCGACGTACCCGGGCGGCGGCAGCGCGCGGCGGATCCGCCACAGGAAGTCGTGCCGGAGTTCCTCGGCGGTGGGCGCCCCGAAGGAGCGGATGTGCAGGCCCAGCGGGTTCATCGCGCCGGCGACCCGCTTGATCGCGCCGTCCTTGCCGCCGGAGTCCATCGCCTGGAGCACCAGCAGCACCCGCTGCCCGGCGCCCCCGGCCGGCCGCTCCCCCGCCGCGCCCGCCGCGCCCGGCTCGACCGCCCGGTCGCCCTCGCGCCGAGCACCGTCGGGACGCGCGGGACCGGCCGGGTCGCCGTCACCGGCGGCCGAGCGGGCCTTGGCGGTGGCGAAGAGCATCTCCTGCTGCCGGCCCAGCTCCGCGCCGACCAGCTCCAGCTGGGCGCGGGCCCAGCCCTTGCGGTGTTCCCCGGTCACCTCCGGCCCGGGCAGCCCCGGCGTGGACCGCGGATCGATCGATCCCAGCTCGACCGGCCCGCCCGGCGGCACCCGCAGCAACTCCCGCAGCCGTCCGCCCACCGGCGGCACGACCCCGGTCTCGACACCCGCGCTCATCCCCGGATCATCACCCACCCCCGCCGATCCCGCCCGTCGAGCGGTCCGCCCCCGACCTCGTGCACTCCCGCTGTACCGGCGGAAAGCCGTCCTCTCCGGTGCGGGCGACCGGCCGATCGACCCGTTCGCCGGCGGGCTCGTCACAATCCGGGTGCGGCGCGCGTCCCCGCGGGCGGGAGAATGTGTGTTGGTCGGGCGGTGCCGGCCTTGGGAGGGGGCGGCGGTGCGGGACCTGGCGACGGAGTTCGAGGCCGAACGCGGGCGGCTGCTGGCGGTCGCGTACCGGATGCTGGGCAGCCAGAGCGAGGCCGAGGACGCCGTGCAGGAGACCTGGCTGCGGTACGCGGGAGCGCTCGCCGACCCGGCGGCCCGCGCCGAGATCGACAACCTCCGCGGCTGGCTCACCACCACCTGCGCCCGGATCTGCCTCGACGTGCTCCGCTCCGCCCGGGTCCGCCGGGAGGCGTACCACGGCCAGTGGCTGCCCGAGCCGGTGGTGACCCCACTCGACCAGGCGCCCCGCGCCGACGGTTACGCCCCGGACCCGGCCGAGCGGGCCGTCCGCACCGACCTGGTCGGCATCGCCCTCCAGGTGGTGCTGGAGCGCCTCGGGCCGGAGCAGCGGGTGGCCTTCGTGCTGCACGACGTGTTCGCCGTCCCGTTCTCCCGGATCGCCGACGTGCTCGGCACCAGCGAGGCGGCCGCCCGCCAGCTGGCCTCCCGGGCCCGGCGGGCGGTGAACGCACCGGACGTGCCCCGGCACACGGCGGACCCCGCCGAGCAGCGGCGGGTGCTCGCCGCGTTCGTGGCCGCCGCCGAGTCGGGTGAGCTGGCCGAGCTGGTCCGGCTGCTCGCCCCCGACGTGGTGCTGATCGGCGACAGCGGCGGGCACTTCCCGGCGGCCCGCCAGCCGGTGCGCGGCGTGGCGAAGGTCGCCCGGTTCACCCTCGGCCTCTTCGGCCGCGCCGGTCGTTACGCCGGCACCCTGCGGGCCCGCCCGGTGCTGGTCGACGGGGTGCTCGGGCTGCACCTGGAGACGGTGCACTCCGACGGCCGGCCGATCCGGCTGATCAGCGCGGTCACGGTGCACGACGGCCGGGTGACCGGGATCTTCAACCAGCTCAACCCGGAGAAGGTGGCGCACCTGCCGCCGCTCGGCGCGCAGGACGCCTGGCCGCCCCGCTGGTGACGCCGGCCGCCGGGCTCAGACCACCAGGGCGAGCCACTTGCGGTACGAGGTGGCGAACGGCTCGGTGCCGTCGCCGAGCGCGCCGAAGAGCCAGCGTGCGGCGGCCTCCGCCTCGGTGACCACCTCCTCCGGGTAGCCGAACCGGACCCGGTGCTCGGCGAACTCGTCCTCGTCGCGCAGCTCGACCGCCCCGGTGGCGCGTCGGCGGACCACGTCGAGGTCGAGGTCGATCAGGTGGACGGTGTCGTCGTTCTCCCAGCGGGCCGGGCTGGCGATGTCGCAGTAGACCTCGCTGGTGCGCGGGGGCGGGTTGAACATGCCGGTCCACCAGGCGTGGTGCGGCACCAGCAGCACGAACGGGATCTGCTCGACCGACGGCCGGCCGTGGTAGACGGACTTCGTGCCGGCGGTCACCCCGAGCCAGACGCCGAGATCGTCCTCGGTCAGCCGACGGGCCGGGTAGTCGCGGTGGGCGCTGCCGTCGTACTTGCGGTAGATCACGCGGACCACGTCGCTCGGCATGAGTCGCACCCTAACCGATTCCACCCAGGGGCCGCCGCACGGGAAGTAACCGGGCGCCCCCGGAGAGTCCGTACCGTTACCTCGCCACGGGCGGAGCCCGCCGGCCGCTGTCGGCGCGGCCCGGTACCGTCGCACGGTGACCCCGCCCCGTACCGCCGCCGGTTCCGCCGTCCCGTCGACCCGCGCCGGCGGCCGGCGCCGGGGCGAGCGGCCGAGCGCCGCGGAGCTGCTCGCGGCGGCGGTGGGCGCGGTGCCCGGCGGCGCCGCCCGGCCGGGCCAGCAGCAGATGGTGGCGGCGATCGAGGAGTGCGTGGCGGCCCGCGAGCACCTGCTGGTGCAGGCCGGCACCGGCACCGGCAAGTCGCTGGCCTACCTGGCGCCGGCGCTCACCGTGGACGGGCCGGTGGTGGTCTCCACCGCGACCCTGGCGTTGCAGTCCCAGCTGGTCGACCACGACCTGCCCCGGCTGGCGGACGCGGTCACCCCGCTGCTCGGCCGGCGGCCCACCTTCGCGGTGCTCAAGGGGCGGCACCACTACCTCTGCCTGGCCCGGCTCGACAACTCCACCGAGGAGGAGCCGGAGGACACCCTCTTCGACGCCCCGGCGGCCCGGCCCGGCGGCGGCACCAGATGGCTGGGCGAGGCGGGGCGGCTGGGCAAGCAGGTCCAGCGGCTGCGCGACTGGGCGGCGGAGACCGACACCGGCGACCGCGACGAGCTGGACCCGGGCGTCGACGACCAGGCCTGGCGGCTGGTCTCGATGCCGGCCCGGGAGTGCGTCGGGGCGTCCCGCTGTTCGTTCGGCGCCGAGTGCTTCGCCGAGGCGTCCCGGGCCCGGGCCCGGGAGGCGGACATCGTGGTCACCAACCACAGCCTGCTCGCGGTGGACATGCTCGCCGGCCGGCAGATCGTGCCGCCACACAAGCTGCTCGTCGTCGACGAGGCGCACGAGCTGGCCGACCGGGTCTCCTCCGCGGCCCAGGCCGAGCTGGTGCCGGAGCTGATCGACCGGTCCGCGCGCCGGGCCCGCCCGCTGCTGCGGCCGGAGACGGCCGAGGCGCTCACCGCGGCCGGCGACGCGCTGGCGGTCGGGCTCGCCGAGGCACCCGCCGGCCGGATCACCACCGGCCTGCCCGGCCCGCTGCGCGAGGCGTGCACCCTGCTCGACGCGGCCACCCGCGCGGCGCTCGACGCGATCGGCGACATCAAGGCCGACGACCCCGACCCGGTCCGAAAGCAGCAGGCCAAGGCCGTGCTCGACGAGCTCGCCGACACCGCGCAGCGGCTGCTGGAGGAGGCCGACCACGACGTCGCCTGGGTGGAGAAGAACGACAACACCGGGCGCCGGGCGCTGGTGGTCGCGCCGCTTTCGGTCGCCGGCACCCTCGCCACCCACCTGTACTCCGACCGCACGGTGGTCGCCACCTCGGCCACACTGACGCTGGGCGGCCGGTTCGACACGGTGGCCCGGTCCCTCGGCCTGGAGGCCCCACCGCCGTCACCACCGTCGCCGGCCGCCGCCGCCCTCGCCGCCTCGACCGGGCGCGCCGGCGGGGCGGGCGCGGCACGGTCGGGGGCGGCCGACGGCGGCAGGGGCGGCGCACCTGGTGCGACCGCCGACGCGACGGCCGGCGACGCATCGGGAACGGCCGGCGGCGCGGTGGCCGGCGGGCCGGGCTGGCGGGCGTTGGACGTCGGTTCGCCGTTCGACTACGCCCGGCAGGGCATCCTCTACGTCGCCGCGCACCTGCCCCGGCCCAGCGTCTCCGGGCTGCCCGAGGCGGCCGGCGAGGAGCTGCTCGCGCTGGTCGGCGCGCTCGGCGGGCGTACGCTCGGGCTCTTCTCCTCCCGGCGGGCCGCGCAGCAGGCGGCGGAGCTGGTCCGGGCGCGGACCGACCTGCCGGTGCTGTTGCAGGGCGAGGAGTCGCTGCCGCTGCTGGTCCGCCGGTTCCGCGAGGAGCGCTCCAGCTGCCTGTTCGGGGTGATGTCGCTCTGGCAGGGGGTGGACGTGCCGGGCGACTCGTGCCAGCTCGTGGTCATCGACCGGCTGCCCTTCCCCCGCCCGGACGAACCGCTGGCCGCCGCCCGGGCCGCCGCCGTGGACGCCAGCGGCGGGTCCGGCTTCGCCGCGGTCAGCGTGCCGATCGCCGCCGTCCGGCTGGCGCAGGGCGTGGGCCGGCTGATCCGGGCCACCGGCGACCGGGGCGTGGTGGCGGTGCTCGACTCGCGGCTGGAGACCGCCCGCGGCTACGGCCCGTTCCTCCGCCGCTCGCTGCCGCCGTTCTGGTACACCACCCGCTCCGACGTCGCCCGCGGCGCCCTCGAACGCCTCGCCAAGTCCTGACCCCGCGCCCCAGAACCCGCACCGACAGAGAACGAGTGGCCTTCCGAGCCGGAGAGGCCACTCGTTCTCTGTACGTGCGCGGATCTTCGAGGGGTCAGGGGGCTTGGGAGGCGACCACCACGGCGTCGGGTGGGGTGTCCGGGACGGTGCGGGCGGCGAGCCGGCGGACCGCGGTGTTCAGCACGGCGATCAGCGGCACCGAGACGAGCGCGCCGGTGATCCCGGCGAGGACCACCCCGGCGGCGATGCCGATGATCACGGCAAGCGGGTGGATGGCCACCGCCCGGCCCATGATCAGCGGCTGGAGCACGTGCCCCTCCAGTTGCTGCACGCCGATCACCGCGCCGAGGATGATCAGCGCGGTCACCGGGCCGCTGTCGACCAGGGCGACCAGCACCGCGACGCCGCCGGAGAGGGTGGCACCGACGATCGGGATGAACGCGCCGAGGAAGACCAGCGCGGCGAGCGGGAAGGCGAACGGGATGTCGAAGATGACCAGGAAGATGCCGATGCCGACCGCGTCGATGAAGGCCACCAGCACCGTCGCCCGTACGTAGGCGACCAGGGTCGACCAGGCCGCGCGGCCGGCGTCGTCGACCTTCCAGCGCGCCGCCACCGGCAGCAGCCGGACCAGGAACCGCCAGATCCGGTTGCCGTCGCGGAGGAAGAAGAAGGTGGCGAAGAGCACCAGCAGGGTGCCGGTGAGCACCTCAGCCAGGGTGGCCGCGGTGGAGAGCGCGCCGCTGGTGAACTTCTCGGTGTTGTTGTTGATCCACTGCTGCCCCTCGTCGATGTAGCGGTCGAGTTGACCGTCGGAGAGGTGCAGCGGCCCGGTCTTCAACCAGTTCTGGATCTGCCGGACGCCCTCCGAGGACTTCTCGCTGAGCTCCGGCACGCCCTGGATGAACTCGTTCACCACCAGGGTGAGCGTGCCGATCACCGCGGCCAGGCCGCCGACCAGCACCACGGCGGTCGCCAGCGACCGGGGCAGGCGGGCCCGCAGCAACCAGCCCACCGCCGGCGCGAGGAGCGCGGAGAGCAGCAGGGCGACGGCGAGCGGGATGATCACGATCCGGATGGTGCCGACGATCTTCAGCAGCGCCCAGGCCACCACGCCGATCACGATCAGCCGCCAGGACCAGGCGGCGGCGATCCGCAGCGCGTGCGGCACGTCCGCGTCGTCGCGGCTGGACGTGGAGTTGTGCATGGCGGCCGGTGGCTCCGCCCCGACCACCGTCGCCGTCACCGGGGCCGCCGGCCCCGGGGAGGCCGGGGTGGCCACCTCGGCCGGCTCGGGAACCGCCGCGGACCTGTTCCGGCCGGAGCGCACCGATTCGCGTCCCGACTCGTACGCGCGACGCAGCCGTCCGCGTACCCGCTCGAAGCGGCTCAAGCGCACCTCCTGGCATGAGAACCGGCCCGTCCACGGTGTCAGGTCGCACAGGATACGCCTGACCACGTCACCGTAGGGCAGTTCCGCCACCCAGTGCCCCGGTGCCGGGCGGCCTAACCACCGGGCCGCCGGCCGACCCGGACACGGTAGCGTCTGCGGCGTGACCGCCGACAAGAATCTCGACTCCGGCCTGCCGATCCGGCTGCTGCACGACCGGGTGCTGGTGCGCATGGAGGGCGGCGAGGGCGAGCGCCGCTCCACCGCCGGCATCGTGATCCCGGCGACGGCCGCCGTGGGCAAGCGCCTGGCCTGGGCGACCGCTGTCGGGGTGGGGCCGAACGTCCGCTCCATCGTCTCCGGTGACCGGGTGCTCTTCGACCCCGACGACCGCTCCGAGGTCGAACTGCACGGCCGCGGCTACGTGCTGCTGCGCGAGCGCGACGTGCACGCCGTCGCCGCCGAGCGGGTGGAGAACGACTCCACCGGTCTCTACCTCTGATCCGCCCCACGACCACCCGCCACCCGGTCCGCCACCCCGCCTGACGCGGCCGCGGCCGCGGCCCCGGTCCCGCACCGAGCCCGCCCGGTGCGCCGCTCCGGCCGACATCGGCCGGGGCCGGCCGCCGGCGTGGCCGGCCTCGTTTGCACCGCTCCCCGCCGGGAAGCCAGCCGCACCACCGGCCCTGGGGAGGGACGATGCCGGAACTGGTGAAGAAGGTGTTGCTCTGGGGCTTCGTCGCGTTCCTGATCTACTTCATGGCGTTCCGGCCGGAGGGCGCGGCGGAGATGTTCAAGTCGATCGGGGCCGGGCTGATGGCCATGTTTCAGGGCTTCGGCGACTTCCTCACCAGCCTGATGACCTGACCGGCCCGGGCGCCGCCACGGTGCCGCGCCGGGGCGGGCGCCGGGCGGGGCCCCGGCGTCAGGGATGCCCGGGCGGCCAGGGCGCGGCCGGGCGCGGGCCGGGCCAGCCGTAGCCGGCCGGGAAGACCGGCGGCGGTGGCGGCGGGGCCAGCACCACCGGGATCGGCACCACCGGCTCGTCCGGCGCCTCCACCGGCCGCTGGGAACCGTCCGGGAAGCGCAGGTGGTAGCGACGCCCGTCCCAGACCCCGGCCGGCGCCTGTGGATCCCTCCCCACGAAGAACGACCGGTACGCGGTGATCGCGTCCAGCAGCTCCCGTTCCTCCCGCGCCGTCCGTTCCCTGTCCGCCGGCCGGCGGTCCAGGCCGCGCAGCGCGCCGTCGCGCAGCAGCGCCAACCGGGTCGCCGCGAACTGGTAGCCGCGCATCGCCTTCACCCCGGCGTCGCCGCCCACCCGGCGGGCCCACACCCGGGCCGCGTGCCGGCGCCCGAGGCTGCTCAGCGCGGCCACCTCGGGCGGGGTGAGCCAGCCGGCCCGGACGTAGTCGGGCAGGGTGCGCTCGGTGAGCCGCCCCTCCCAGGCGCGCAGCCACACCGCCAGCCCGACCATGCCGAAGAAGATCGGCACCATCACGCCGATGAAGCCGTACAGCATGATCAGCGCCTGCCCGGTGGCCTGGGTGAGGGTCGGCAGCAGGTTCCAGGTGCCGTGCAGCATCATCGCCAGCAGCAGGCCGGCGACCGGGGCGAGGAAGCGGACCCGCCGGTCCGCCGTCCGTGCGGCGATGCCCAGGCCGACCCCGGTCATCGAGGTGAACAGCGGGTGGGCGAAGCCGAAGAGCAGGATCCGGACGATGAAGATCGCGATCACCTGCTGCGCGCCGGTCGCCGGGCCGTACCGGTCCACGCCCGACGCGTAGCCGTAGCCGCCCAGGTAGAGGATGTTCTCCACCATGGCGAAACCGACCGCCGAGAGCCCGCAGTAGACCAGGCCGTCGGTGATCCCGGACCACTCCCGGCGCCGGAACACCAGCAGCAGGATCGGCCCGAGCGCCTTGGTCAACTCCTCGATGAACGGCGCGACGAGCACCGCGGTGAGCGCGGTCGGCAGGCCCATCTCGGCGAACACGCCGGCGGCGAACCCGTTGACCTCCAGCGAGGCGGCGGTGGAGACGAACGCTCCCCAGGCGAAACAGAAGACCAGGTACTTCAGCGGTTCCGGTTCGTACCGGTCGAGCCAGAGGAAGCAGGCGACCAGCACCGGGACCGGCAGGATCGCCGCGGCCACGCCGATCAGCAGCGCCTCGACGCCGAGCTCGTCGTTCAACTCGGACACCATGTAGATCGCACAGGCGGCGATCAGCAGGAACACCCCGATCAGCACGAGAACCCGTCGCCAGCCCAGCCGGCGGGCCGGCATCGCGGGGGCGCCGCCGGGCGCGACGGCGACGGCGGGCGCGGTGGGCGACGGCGGTGGGGGTCCGCCGGGCGGGGTGTCGGCCATGCGGTCAGCGTAGTCACCCCCGGCCCGCTGTTCCGGGCGCATCGGCGGCCGCTATGCTGCGGACAGGTCACGAGCGCCAGCGTCAAGCCCCGGCTTGCTGGCCGGCAACCCTCGTCGAGGTTCGCGGTGGGGTGCCCCGGGTGATGACCGGGCCCGGCCCGATCCGCGCGCCGGGCAAGCGCGGACCCCGCCCTGCGCCCGCCCCGGGGTCCCTGGACCCGGAGGTCGTGCCATGACCGTCACCCTCGTACCCCCGTCGCACCGCACCCCCACCGCGCCCCCGGCCGGGCTCGACGTGCTCGGCGTGCCCGGCGAGATCAACCTGGACTACGCGGCCACCGCGCCGTGCGCGCGGGCCGCGGCCGACGCGGTGGCCGAGCTGCTTCCGTGGTACGCCAGCGTGCACCGCGGCGCCGGAGCGCTGTCGCGGCGCTGCACGCTCGCCTACGAGCGGGCCCGGCAGACCGTCGGCGACTTCTTCGGCGCCCGCGCCGACGACCACGTGGTCTTCACCCGCAACACCACCGACGCGCTGAACCTGCTGGCCCGGGCACTGCCGGCCGGCACCACGGTGGTCACCTTCGCCGGCGAGCACCACGCCAACCTGCTGCCCTGGCCGCGCGGCTCGGTCCGGCTGCCGGTGCCCGCCTCCCCGGGCGAGGCGGTACGCGCGCTGGACGCCGCGCTCGCCGAGCTGCGCCGCGACGGCAGCCCGGGGGTGCCGGTGCTGGTCGCGGTGACCGGGGCGAGCAACGTGACCGGGGAACGCTGGCCGGTGGCCGAGCTGGCCCGGGTGGCCCGCCGGCACCACGCCCGGATCGCCGTGGACGTCGCGCAGCTCGCCCCGCACGCCCCGGTCGACCTGCTCGCCCTCGACGTGGACTACCTCGCCGTCTCCGGGCACAAGCTGTACGCGCCGTTCGGCGCCGGCGCGCTGATCGGCCGGGGCGACTGGCTGGACGCCGCACCGCCGTACCTGGCCGGCGGGGGCGCGACCAGCCACGTCGGAGCGGCCACCCACGACGTCCGGTGGGCGACCGGCCCGGCCCGGCACGAGGGGGGCACCCCGAACCTGCTCGGCGCGGTGGCCCTGGCGGCGGTCTGCGCGGCGCTCGACGGCGCCGACCGGGCCGCGCTGCACGACCAGGAGCAGGAGCTGCTGGCCCGGCTCCGGGACGGCATCGCGGCGCTGCCGCACGTGGTGGAGCTGCGCACCTTCGGGCCGGACGCGCCGCGGGTGGGCATCGTGTCGTTCGTGGTGGCCGGCCGGGACTCGTCGGCGGTGGCGGCGGAGTTGGCCCGCGAGCACCGCATCGGCGTCCGGGACGGGCTGTTCTGCGCCCACCCGCTGGCCCGCCGGCTGCTCACCGAGGCGGCGAACCGCAGCGGCCGGCGCGACCTGCCTCCGACCGCGCTGCGGGCCAGCATCGGCCTGGGCAGCACCGCCGAGCAGGTGGACACGCTGCTCGCCGCGCTGGCCGCCCTCGGCTGACCGGGCCGCGGTGGCGGGCGCCGGTCGCGGCGGACGGCGTGCGGGGCCGGGCGGGTCAGCCCACCGGCGGGGCGGTCGGCGGTTTCGGGGCGGTCTCCGGCGCGCTCTCGCCGCGGGGCCGCTCCAGGTCGCCGAAGGACTGCCGGACCAGCCGGTTCGCGTCCTCCTGGCTGATCCCGGAGGCCACCATCAGGTCGCTGGCGGTGGTACGCACCTGGGCGACCACCACGCTGCCGGAGAAGCCGACGCCCTGGGCGTACGCCCGGCCGGCCTCGCTGACCGCGCGCAGCGAGCGTTCCCGGGCCTGCTGCGGCTCCTCGCCGACGGCGAACTCGTGCTTGAGCAGCCGGACCGACTCGGCGAGGTGGGCGATCGCGTCCGGCATCGGCTCCGGCACCGGCTCCTCGTCCTCGATCAGGGTGACCGCCCGGCGGATCAGCGTGCCGCTGTTGCGCATCGCCCGGTCGATCGGGTCGGCCGCCTCGGCGTAGTGGGTGAGCTCGTCGCGCCGGTGCCAGCGGGCCGGCGACAGGGTCACGGTCTCCCGCGCCCCCTCGATCGCCTCGGTGAAGGTGGCCAACTCCTCCTTGTTGTCGCGCAGCCGCTCCAGCGCCCGCTGGACCGCGTCCCGGTCCCGTTCGCGCAGCCCCTGGGCCGCCGCGTCCAACTGGTCTGCCAGCAGGTCCAGCGCCGGTCGGGCGGCGCGGTTGATCACCCGTAGCGGGTTGAGCGGGAGCAGGACCGCGGTCACCAGCAGGGCGATGCCGCCGCCGACGAAGGCGTCCACGAACCGGGGGATCTCCAGGTTCTCGGTGGACGGGGTCAGGGTGACGATCAGCACGGCGGTGGCGGCGGCCTGGATGACGATCCCCACGCTCGCGCCGGCGAAGACGGTCAGGATGACGGCCAGCGTGACCACCAGTCCGAGCTGCCACGGTCCGGTGCCGACGAAGTAGATCAGGACGTCGCCGAGGAAGACGCCGATCGCCACCCCGATGATCAGCTCCACCGTCCGGCGGAACCGCTGCCCCACCGAGACGGCGAGCGTGCCCACCGCGGAGATCGGCGCGAAGACCGGCTGCGGGTTGCCGAGCAGCTCGTGCGCCGCCAGCCAGGACAGTCCGGCGGCCACCCCGGCCTGCAGCGCCAGCCCCATCGCCAGGCGCACCCGGTGCAGCCGGTCGTGCAGGGTGGCCTTGCTGCGCTGCCGCAGCTCCCGGGTGGCCTCCTCGACCTGAGGGAAGTCGGGTTCCTCTCTCCTCCGGTGCAGCACGACCCGGCGCAGCAGCGAGCGGGTGCGGTACCGGGACAGCGGCATGGCCGGGACTACCCGCACCACCGCGGGTGAATCCTCGCCTTCGGCGATCTGCGGCAGACTCGTCCGGGTGGTGGAACTGATCGACCGGTGGCGGCGGGCGGCCCGGGAGGCCGGGGCGCCCGACGGGGCGGCCCTGACCACGGCCGGGGAGGAGCTGCTGGCCCGGTGGCGGGAGCCGCACCGGCACTACCACACGCCACGGCACCTGACCGCCGTGCTGGACGTGGTGGACGCGTACGCGCCGCTGGCCCGCCGGCCGGACCTGGTCCGGCTGGCCGCCTGGTGCCACGACGCGGTCTACGACCCCCGGGCGGCCGGGGACGCCAACGAACGGGACAGCGCCGCGCTGGCCGGGACCCTGCTCACCGGGCTCGGGGTGCCGGCCGCCGCGGTGGCCGAGGTCCGCCGGCTGGTGCTGCTCACCGCCGGGCACGCGGTGGACCCGGCCGACGCCGACGGGGCCCTGCTCTGCGACGCCGACCTGGCCGTGCTGGCCGCGCCGAGGCCGGCGTACGACCGGTACGCCGCCGCCGTCCGCCGGGAGTACGGGCACGTGCCGGAGCCGGCGTTCCGGGCCGGACGGGCCCGGGTGCTGGCCGGCCTGCTGGCCCTGCCGGCGCTGTTCCGGCTGCCCCCGCTGGCCCGGCGCTGGGAGGCCGTCGCCCGGGCCAACCTCACCCGCGAGCTGACCGCGCTGACCGGGCCGGCGCCCGATCGGGAGCCGACCTGACCAGGTGCTTCGGCCGGCGCAGGCCGGCCGAACGGAGCAGCCGGACCAGCTCCCGGCTCGGCACCACCCGGGCGCCCAGCCAGACCGCCGCCGGGAACCGTTCGGCCGGGATGTCGTAGTGGTCCCGGTCGAAGCCCCGGCGCGGTACGCCCAGCATCTCGGCGAAGGCGTGCAGCTCGGCCAGGGAGACGTCGCTGATCAGGTGCGACCAGAGCCGCCCCCGCCACGGCCAGCCGGGCTGGTCCAGATAGAGCATGGCGGCAAATCTAGCCCGACCCGGGGCGGTTGATGATCGCCCGACGGCGACCGTAGCCTTCCCCGCATGGCCGGATCCCCCCTGCTCGACGACCTGCGGGCCGCGCTCGGCGACGACGCGGTGCTGACCGACCCGGACCTGCTCCGGATGCACGAGCGGGACGAGGCGGATCTCTGCGCCGCCGGCACCCCGCTGGTGGTGACCCGGCCACGCGACACCGCTGAGGTGGCCGCGGTGGTCCGGGCGGCGGCCCGGCACGGCGTACCGGTGGTGCCGCAGGGGGCGCGGACCGGGCTGGCGGGCGCGGCGAACGCGGTGGCCGGCGCGGTGGTGCTGAGCACCGTCGCGATGGACGCCATCCTGGAGATCGACCCGGTCAGCCGGATCGCCGTGGTCCAGCCCGGGGTGGTCAACGCGACCCTCGCCGCCGCGGTGGCCAAGCAGGGGCTGTGGTACCCGCCCGACCCGGGCTCCTGGGAGTCCTCCACGATCGGCGGCAACGTCGCCACCAACGCCGGCGGCATGTGCTGCGTCAAGTACGGCGTCACCACCGAGTACGTGCTCGGCCTGGAGGTGGTGCTCGCCTCCGGCGAGGTGCTGCGCACCGGGCGACGGACCGCCAAGGGGGTCGCCGGGTACGACCTCACCCGGCTCTTCGTCGGCTCGGAGGGCACGCTCGGGATCATCACCGAGGTCACCGTGGCGCTGCGCCCCGCCCCGGCGGAGTCGCTCACCCTCGTCGCGGTCTTCCCGTCCACCGCGGCGGCCGGCGACGCGGTGGCCGGGATCGCCGCCCGGGGCCTCTCCCCCAGCCTGCTGGAACTGCTCGACCGGACCCACCTGCGGGCGATCGAGGCGTACCGGCCGATGGGGCTGCGCACCGACGCCCAGGCGCTGCTGCTGGCCGCCGCCGACACCGGCTCCCGGGCCGCCGACGACCTGGCCGCGCTGGCCGAGGTCTGCACGGCGGCCGGCGCCGACGAGGTGTACGCGGCCACCGACGCGGTCGAGGCGGCGGCGCTGTTGCAGGCCCGCCGGCTGGCGCACCCGGCGATGGAGAAGTTCGCCGCCGACACCTTCCCCGGCGGCAACGGCGGACTGGTCATCGACGACGTGGCGGTGCCCCGCGGCGCGCTGGCCGCGCTGCTCGACGGGGTGGCCCGGATCGCTGCCGAGTGCGAGGTGCCGATCGGCGTGGTCGGGCACGCCGGGGACGGCAACATGCACCCGAACATCGTGGTCGACCGGGCCGACCCGGCGAGCCTGGCCCGCGGCCGGCGCGCCTTCGACGAGATCATGCGACTCGGCCTGGAACTGGGCGGCACCTGCACCGGCGAGCACGGGGTGGGCCTGCTCAAGCGGGACTGGCTGGCCCGCGAGATCGGCCCGGTCGGGGTCCGGGTGCACCAGGCGGTCAAGGCCGCGCTGGACCCGACCGGACTGCTGAACCCCGGCAAGGTGCTCTGAGCCGGCGCCGTCGGCGCCCCGGTCCGGCGGACCGGGCCGCCGTCGGGCGGCGCCCGCGTCAGGCCGTGGGCTCGGCGGGGGTGGCCTGGGTGAGCAGCAGCAGGATCTCGTACGCCACCAGCGGCTGCTCCTCGCCCGGACAGTCCTGGGTGGTGATCATGCCGACCGAGGTGAGCAGGCTGGAGGTGAGCGCGTCGATGCAGGTCACCCGGTACTGCCGGGCCTGGTCGGTCTCCTGCGGCAGCCGCGGGTCGTCCAGCAGCACCTGGAGCCGCTGCACCTGCTCGGCACCGAGCGTGCCCGACGAGGTCACCCCGTCGCCGGCGCAGTCGACGCACTCCCACCGGCCGTCCGGCGACACGTTGAGCGTGCGCAGCGGGCCGCTGGAGCCGAGCTTCTGCAACAGGCTGACCTGGCCCTTCCCGATGGTCGCCGCGCCGCCCAGTCCGGGCTGCACCGACGCCGACGCGGCCGGTCGCGGTGTCGGTTCGTCGTCGGCGTTGCCGGTGCTTGTGCAGCCGGCGAGGTTGACGGCCAACAGGGCGGCGGAGAACAGCACCAAACGGGACCGGAATGCGGAAACCACGCGCCGCAACCTACCCCACCGTAGGTAGCGTCGGAACCCGTCGAGCGGACCGAGATCGTTGCGTAACGTTACCGGCCGGTTAGGTTACCGTGACGAGGAGGGGACGTCGGCCGTGTCGCCGTCGGAACCCCGGTCCCGGGCGAAGCCGCGGACGTCGGGCGCGCCCAGCCGGGCCGCGTCGGCCGCGACGTCGTCCGGCATCTGCTGCGACTGCCGTTCGGCCGCCACCCGGGCCCGGTAGTTCTCCACCTCGCGGGCCCGGGTCGCCGCGTCCCAGCCGAGCACCGCGCCCATCAGTTCGGCGGCGTGCTCGGCCGACTCCAGTCCACGGTGGCTGGTCTCGAAGGAGATCCGGGTCCGGCGGGTGAGCACGTCCTCCAGGTGCAGCGCCCCCTCGGCCCGGGCCGCGTAGGTCACCTCGGCGGCCAGGTACTCCGGTGCGCCGGCCAGCGGGGAGGCGAGCAGCGGGTCGGCGTCGACCAGCGCGAGCAGGTCGAGGCTGAGGGTGCCGTACCGCTCCAGCAGGTGTTCGACCACCCCCACCGGGACGCCGTGCCGGCGGGCCAGGTCGGCCCGGTCCCGCCACATCGCGGCGTAGCCGTCCGCCCCGAGCAGCGGCAGGTCGGCGGTGCGCGACGGGCGTACGCCGCCGAGCCGGCGGGCGGCCCGGTCGACCACGTCCGAGGCCATCACCCGGTACGTCGTGTACTTGCCCCCGGCGACCAGCAGCAGCCCGAGCATCGGCTCGAAGACCGCGTGCTCGCGGGAGAGCTTGGAGGTGGAGTCGGCCTCGCCGGCCAGCAGCGGCCGCAGCCCGGCGTAGACGCCCTCGATGTCGTCCCGGGTGAGCGGCCGGTCCAGCACGGTGTTGACCTGCTGGAGCAGATAGTCGATGTCACGGGCGGAGGCGGCCGGGTGGGACCGGTCGAGTCGCCAGTCGGTGTCCGTGGTGCCGATGATCCAGTGCCCGCCCCACGGGATGACGAAGAGCACGCTGGTCGCGGTCCGCAGGATCAGCCCGGTCTCGCCGGTGATCGCGGAGCGGGGCACCACCAGGTGCACGCCCTTCGAGGCGCGGACCCGGATGCCGGGGCGCAGCCCGACGTCGTTGAGCATCCGGGACATGTCGTCGCTCCACACCCCGGTGGCGGCGATGACGGTGCGCGCCTGCACCTCGAACTCGGCGCCCGGCGAACCGGCCGGCGCCTCCAGGTCGCGGACCCGGACCCCGGTCACCTCGCGGGCCTGCCGGATCAACCCGACGGCCCGGGCGCTGCTCACCACGGTCGCCCCCAGGCTGGCCGCGGTGCGGGCCAGGGTGACGACCAGCCGGGCGTCGTCGACCTGCCCGTCGTAGTAGCGGATCGCGCCGGCCAGCCCCTCGGCCTTCAGGCTGGGGAAGACCCGGCGGGCGCCCTCGCGGGTCAGGTGGCGGTGCAGCGGCATGCCCCGGCCGCCGCCGAAGACGCCGGCGAAGGCGTCGTAGGTGGCCACCCCGGCGCCGTAGTAGGAGCGGCGGAAGAGCCGCCCCGGCAGGTCGCGGACGCCCCGGCCGGCCGGGAGCGGGACGAGGAACGGGACCGGCCGGACCAGGTGCGGCGCCAACCGGGTGGCGAGCAGGCCGCGCTCGGTGAGCGCCTCGTGGACCAGGTGGAACTCCAACTGCTCCAGGTAACGCAGGCCACCGTGGATGAGCTTGCTGGAGCGGCTGGAGGTGCCGGCGGCGTAGTCGCGCGCCTCCACCAGGGCCACCTTCAGCCCGCGCGAGGCGGCGTCCAGGGCGGCACCGGCACCGGTCACCCCACCCCCGATGACCAGCACGTCGAACCGCTCGGCCCGGAGCCGGCGCAGGTCGTCGGCGCGGCGCTCCGGGGAGAGCTGACCGGCGACTGATCGGGACACGTTCGGGTCGCGCACCCGTCCACCGTAACCGTCCCGGGCACTCCGCCGGCAGGCGGCGCTCGGGCCGTACTGTCTGGGGATGCAGGTCGGTCCCCCGTCGCCCACCGGTCCGTACGTGCCGCAGCCCCCGCCGGTGCCGCCCCGGCCCAGCCCGTGGGCGGTGGTGGCGGCCGCGCTGGCCGGCGGCTGGATCGTCGGTTGCGCGGTGCTCACCCAGGCCGGCGGGTGGCTGACCGACCAGGTGCTGCTGGCCAGCGGGCTGGACCGGCTGGTCTGGCTCTGGCCGGTGCTCGGCCTGCCGGCCGTCCTGCTGGCCGGCACGCCCGCGCTGCTGCTGGCCCTGCTGCCCCGCTCGGCGGCGGTCCGGGCCACCGGTCGCGCCTGGCTGGCCGGGGTGCTGGTGCTCGCCGCGCTCGGGCTGCTCCGCGCCATCCCGCCGGTGCACCACGAGGCGTACCTGGCGGCGCTGGCCGGCACCGCCGCGCTGGCCGCCGCCGTCCTGGCCCGGCTGGCCCGCCGGCGCGCGGTGACCGGCCCGCCTCCGACGGGCCCGGGCGTTCCGGCGCCGGCCGGCCCGACCCCGACCGGCGGCGCCCCGACCGCGGCGCACCCGGCGGCGGCCGGCCCCGGCGAGGGCCCGGACCCGGCGGCGGGGCCGGGCGGCCTGGACCCGGCGGGGCCGGGAACGGCGGGACCGGGAACGGCGGGACCGGGAAGGGCGGGCACCGGCGGGCAGCCGGCGTGGGCCGGCCGGGGCCGCCGGCCGAGCGGTCTCACCCTGTTCGGCGTGGCCGGCGGGCTGGTGCTGCTGCTGCCCTGGGTCTGGTTGGGCGCGCTCGGCGGGCCGCTGGAGACCGGACTCGCCGCGCTCGCGGCGGCCGCGCTGGGCGCGCTGGCCGGGGCGCTGCTGGACGCCGGCTTCTGGGCCCCGTTCGCGGTCGGCGAGCCGCCCCGGCCGGCCCGGCTGGTGCTGGTCGGCGGGCTGGTCGCCGGGGTGGCACTGCTGCTGCTGGCCGCCGGGGTGGGCCAGTCCGGGGCGCAGTTGCCGTTGCTGCTGACCCTCCCGCCGGCCGGCTTCGCGCTGGCCGCCCTCCAGGCGGCGGCCCGCCGCCCCGGCGCCGGCCAAGCTGCCGACCGCACCCCGACCGGCTGGCTGGTCGGGCTCGCCGTGTTCGGCCCGCTGGCCTTCACCGATCCCGAAGAGATCACCCTGGTCCTCACCAACACCCGCGACGTGCCGTTCTGGGTGGCGGCCGCCGCCGGCGCGGGGCTCGCCGTCGCGGCCCTGCTGGCCGTCGCGTACGGGGTGCTGCTGGCCCGGCCGCGCGGCCGCACGCCGAGCCGCCGGGTGGCCGCGGTGACCGCCGCGACCGTGCTGGTCGCGGCCGGGGTGGTGGCCGCCGGCCCGGGCCAGCCCGGCCTGCACGGCGAGCGGCTGCTGGTGGTGCTGCGCGAGCAGGCCGATCTGACCGGGCTGCCGGCCGGCACGCCGGGGCGGGCCGGCCGGGACGCCCGCGCGGCCGAGGTCTACCGGCGGCTGGTGGCCACCGCCGATCGCAGCCAGGCCGAGCTGCGCCGCGACCTCGGCCGGCTGCGCCTGCCGTACACCTCCTACTACCTGGTCAACGCGGTCGAGGTGGCCGGCGGCCCGGCGGTGCGGGCCTGGCTCGCCGGCCGGCCGGAGGTGGACCGGGTGCTGGTCAGCCAGCGGCTGCGACCGTTGCCGGCGCCGGCCGGGACCAGCCGCGGCACCGTCGCCGCCCCGACCGGCCCGGAGTGGAACATCCGGCTGATCGGCGCGGACCGGGTCTGGTCCCAGCTCGGTGTGGACGGCTCCGGCGTCGTGGTGGGCAGCTCCGACTCCGGCGTGGACGGCGGGCACCCGGCGCTGGCCGGCGGCTTCCGGGGCGGCGACGACTCCTGGTACGACCCGTGGAACGGCAGCCGCGCGCCGGCCGACCGGGGCGGGCACGGCACCCACACGGTGGGCAGCGCGGTGGGCCGGGGCGGCGTCGGGGTGGCCCCCGGCGCGCAGTGGGTGGGCTGCGTCAACCTGGACCGCAACCTCGGCAATCCGGCGTACTACCTGGACTGCCTCCAGTTCATGCTGGCGCCCTTCCCGCCCGGCGGGGACCCGTTCACCGACGGCCGGCCGGCCCGCGCGCCGGACATCCTCACCAACTCGTGGGGCTGCCCGTCGGTCGAGGGCTGCGACCCCCGGGTGCTCCGCCCGGCCACCGCCGCGCTGGACGCCGCCGGCATCCTGGTGGTGGCCGCGGCCGGCAACACCGGGCCGTACTGCGGGTCGATCGACGACCCGCCCGCGCCCTACCCGGACGTGCTGACCGTGGGGGCGGTGGACCGGCAGCGCCGGGTCACCAGCTTCTCCTCCCGCGGGCCGGCGCCGGGTGGCGCGGCCAAGCCGGACCTGGTGGCGCCGGGCGCCGAGGTGGTCTCCGCGATGCCCGGTGGCGGGTACGCCCGGCTCGACGGCACCTCGATGGCCACCCCCCAGGTGGCCGGCGTGGTGGCGCTGATGTGGTCGGCGAACCCGGCGCTGGTCGGCGACCTGGCCCGGACCCGGCAGATCCTGCGGGACACCGCCACCCCGGCGATCGCCAGCTACCGCTCCGGCGATCCGGCCGACTCCTGCGGGGGCGACCGGAACGTCACCGGCGCCGGTCTGGTCGACGCGTACGCCGCCGTCCGGGCCGCCCGCTCCTGAGCCGCCGCCGGGCGGACCCGGCCGCGCCGGGCTCCGGGCCGCCGGCGGTTCCCGTGCGGCCCTTGCGCGCCCCGGTACCCGGTGATCTAGGGTCGGCCACCATGGACGCGGAGATCGTCGAGCTGAGCGCCGACCGGACGCCGGCCGTGGTGGAGCTGTGCCGTCGGGCGCTGGACCTGCCGGAGGACGCGGCCGAGGCCGCCGAGATCGTGGCCGCCCTATGGACCCGGGCCGGCGCGGACCGGCCGGTGGTCGCGCTGGGCGCGTACCGGGGCGGGGAGCTGGTGGGTGCGCTGATCTGCTCGGTCGGCAGCGCCGACCAGCGGCTCGGGCACGTGGACCTGGTGGCGGTCGACCCGGGCGCGCGGCGCCGGGGCGTGGGGCGGGCGCTGCTCGGGCACGCCGAGCGCAGGCTCGCCGCGCTGGGCGCGACCGAGGTGCTGCTGGCCGGGAACCCGCCCTACTACGCCTGGCCCGGCATCGACGTCCGGTACACCCCGGCGGTCTGCGCCGCGCTGGCGCTCGGCTACCGGCAGGACCGGACGGCCTGGAACATGACCGCCGACCTGTCGTACGAGGGGTCGCCCGCGCTGCGGTCCACCGAGGACGCCGAGCGGCGGCTGGCCGGGCAGGGCGTCACCGTACGCCGGGCCGAGCCGGCCGACCTGCCGGCGCTGACCGCGTTCGCCCGGTCCACCTTCGGCGGGGCCTGGGACGCCGAGCTGCTCGGCTCGGTCGGCCGGGACGGGGCGGGCTGCCACCTGGCGGAGCGGGACGGCGAGGTGCTCGGCTTCGCCGCGTACGGGTCGAGCCGGCCGAGCTGGTTCGGGCCGATGGGCACCGCCCCGGCGGCCGAGGGCTCCGGCATCGGCGGGGTGCTGCTGCGCCGCTGCCTGCGCGACCAGCACGCGGCCGGGCTGGCGGCGGCACAGATCGGCTGGGTCGGGCCGGTGCCGTTCTACTCCGGCAGCGCGGGCGCCCGGATCGAGCGGGTCTTCTTCCTGTACCGCCGGACGATCCAGCCCTGACCGAGGCGAACCGGACATAGATCCCGATAACGCCGTTCACCCGCAGCGCCGACCGCCGCCTCCTACCGTTTCGGTAGAGGAGGCAGCCATGACCACGGACGACGAACATACCGACGACGTCCAGCCCGTCACCTGGACCCCGGTCGGCGAACTCCCCGGGCAACTGCCGTTCGACCGGCTCGACTACGGCGACGCCGAACAACTGGCCGAGATGGCCGGCACCGAGCCGGCCGAGGTGGAGGAGCCGCTGGAGATGGTCGACGCGCCGATCCAGGTCCGGCCGCCGTACGACCGGGCACAGAAGCGGCGTAACCAGCGCCCGTTGCCCACCTGACGACGAAACGGGGCGGACCGCGTCAGCGGCCCGCCCCGTTTCCGGTCGGAACTGGACTCAGAAGTCCATGTCCCCGCCACCCGGACCAGCCGGGGCGGCCGGGGTCTTCTCCGGCTTGTCCGCCACGACGGCCTCGGTGGTGAGGAACAGCGCCGCGATCGACGACGCGTTCTGCAGCGCCGAGCGGGTCACCTTGGCCGGGTCGATGATGCCCGCGGCCAGCAGGTCGACGTACTCGCCGTTGGCGGCGTTGAGGCCGTGGCCGGCCTCCAGGTTGCGGACGTGCTCGACGACCACGCCACCCTCGAGGCCGGCGTTGACGGCGATCTGCCGCAGCGGAGCGTCCAGCGCGATCTTGACGATCTGCGCGCCGGTCGCCTCGTCGCCGGTCAGGTCCAGCTTGTCGAAGGCGGTCTTGCCGGCCTGCACCAGCGCGACACCACCACCCGGGACGATGCCCTCCTCGACGGCGGCCTTCGCGTTGCGCACGGCGTCCTCGATGCGGTGCTTGCGCTCCTTCAGCTCGACCTCGGTGGCCGCGCCGACCTTGATCACCGCGACGCCACCGGCCAGCTTGGCCAGCCGCTCCTGCAGCTTCTCCCGGTCGTAGTCGGAGTCGCTCTTGTCGATCTCGGCCCGGATCTGGTTCACCCGGCCCTGGATCTGCTCGGCGTCACCGGCACCGTCGACGATCGTGGTCTCGTCCTTGGTCACCACGACCTTGCGGGCCCGGCCCAGCATGTCGAGGCCGACGGCGTCCAGCTTGAGGCCGACCTCCTCGCTGATGACCTGGCCACCGGTGAGGATGGCGATGTCGGTGAGCATGGCCTTGCGGCGGTCACCGAAGCCCGGCGCCTTGACGGCGACCGACTTGAAGGTGCCACGGACCTTGTTGACCACCAGGGTGGCCAGGGCCTCGCCCTCCAGGTCCTCGGCGATGATCAGCAGCGGCTTGCCCGACTGCATGACCTTCTCGAGGATCGGGAGCAGGTCCTTCACCGACGAGATCTTGCTGTTGACGATCAGGATGTACGGGTCGTCGAAGACGGCCTCCATACGCTCCGGGTCGGTCATGAAGTACGCGGAGATGTAGCCCTTGTCGAAGCGCATACCCTCGGTGAGCTCCAGCTCCAGGCCGAAGGTGTTGCTCTCCTCGACGGTGATGACGCCTTCCTTGCCGACCTTGTCCATCGCCTCGGCGATGATCTCGCCGACGCTGGTGTCACCAGCCGAGATGGAGGCGGTGGAGGCGATCTGCTCCTTGGTCTCCACGTCCTTGGCGAGCTTGAGCAGCTCCTCCGAGACGCTGGCCACGGCGGCCTCGATGCCCCGCTTCAGGGCCATCGGGTTGGCGCCGGCGGCCACGTTGCGCAGGCCCTCACGAACCAGGGCCTGGGCCAGGACGGTCGCCGTCGTCGTGCCGTCACCGGCCACGTCGTCGGTCTTCTTCGCGACCTCCTTGACCAGCTCGGCGCCGATCTTCTCGTACGGGTCCTCGAGCTCGATCTCCTTGGCGATGCTCACACCATCGTTGGTGATGGTGGGGGCACCCCACTTCTTCTCGAGCACGACGTTGCGGCCCTTGGGGCCGAGGGTCACCTTCACGGCGTCGGCGAGCTGGTTCATGCCCCGCTCGAGGCCGCGGCGCGCCTCTTCGTCGAACGCGATCATCTTGGCCATACGGCGTTGTCCTCCTGGACACTCACGGGCCACCCGAGTGTGTGTCCCGGATGGGCCGCCTGGTGTACGCACCTTGGGACGTCGCCACCGGACGACGGCGACGCCTCCTCGGCCGGGCCGGATAGCCCGCGACGACCGGCCACGTGCCTCGCCGGCGGTTGTCCCACCGGCGTGGCCGCGGCCCCACCGCCCCGACCATTGGCACTCACAGGTTGCGAGTGCCAATGACTTGTTTAGCACTCTCACTGGGCGAGTGCAAGCACGACCGCCCCGGTCAGCCGAGTTCGCCGGCCAGCCGGGCGGCGTTCACCGGGCCCTCGTGGGCGCGCTGCTCGGCGTAGGTCACCACCAGACCGACGAGCTGCACGACGTGTGCCGGCAGCGCCAGCACCGCGGCCACCAGGATGACCATGATCACGCCGACCGCCGAGCCCGCGGAGTCGAGCGGAGTCATGCCGAACGGCAGCGTGCCGACCGCCTCGACCACCCCGGCCACCATCGACCCGACGATCACCGCCGCCACCACCATCGCCACCCGGCCGAGCAGCAGGCCCAGCCGGTCGTGGAACATCCGCCAGGCCCGGCCGATCGGGGCCTGCCGCTCGAAGAGCCAGACCGGGCCGGCCATGCTCAACGCGAACGCGAAGTAGATGCCGGGGATCACGCAGAGGCAGGTGCCGAGCGCGACGATCAGACCGATCAGCAGGGTCCAGCCCCAGAGTCCGAGCGCCCGGCGCAACCCGTACCGCAGCGCGGCGCCCAGCCCCACCGGCTCGCCGGCCGCCTGCCGGGCGACCACCCAGCTGCCGGCGGCCCACCCCACGCTCTGCACCAGGCCGAAGAGCAGGCTGCCGCCGATCAGCACGCCGAGCATGGTGGCCAGGTCGGTGAGGAAGGTGTCCGGCAGGGCGTCCGGGTCCTGGCCGACCGTGGCGTCCCACTCGGCCGTCGGGTCGACCGCCAGGCTGATCACCGACAGCACCGCGGCCGGCAGCACCTGGGTGAGCAGCAGGATCGGCAGCAGCAGCCGCCAGCCGCGGCGGATCGCGCCGACGCACCGGTCGAACCAGCCGGACACCCCCGCCCCGGGCGGGGTGACCAGCGGGTCGGTCGGGTCGAAGCCGTAGCCCGGCGGGTACCAGCCCGGGTACCCGGGCGCCGGCTGCGGATACCCGGGCACGCCGTACCCGCCGGTCGGGAAGCCGCCGGTGGGCGGCGTCGGCCAGCCCGGCCCGCCGGCGGCCGGCGGCCAGCCCTGCGGACCGTACGGGGTACCGCCGCCCGGCCACGGTTGCGGCGCGGCCGGATCCCACGACGGAGGCTGCTGCGCCCCGGCGGGTGGCGGCGCGGCCGGGTCCCACGGCTGGGCCGGCTGGGCGCCGGACGGTGGCGGAGCGGCCGGGCCGGTGGCGCCGGGCGGTTGCGGCGCGGTGGCGTCCCACGGCTGGGCCGCCGGAGGCGGCGGCGCGGTCGGCTCCCCGGGCCGGCCGGCAGCGGACGGCTCCGCCGGCTGGTTGGCACCCGGAGCGGGGTCGCCCGCTCCGGGGGTGCCGGGGTTGGGGGACGACGCGTCCGGGGGCGGCTGGTCGGACATGAACCCTCCTCAGCGAGAGCTGGAACGGCTCACGATCTTTCCTGGTGCGGTGGCCGCACCGCAGCCCCCCGGCGCGTCGGAACGTGGGGGCGCCGGATCAGGCGATGACGCGCACCCGCTCGGCCTGCGGCCCCTTCTGGCCCTGGGCGATCTCGAACTCCACCCGCTGGCCGTCGTCCAGCGCCTTGTAGCCGTCCATCTCGATGGCGGAGAAGTGGACGAAGACGTCCTGCCCGCCGTCGACGGCGATGAAGCCGTAGCCCTTTTCGGCGTTGAACCACTTCACGGTGCCCTGTGCCACGGTGCACTTCCTCACTCTGCGCGGCGTACCACAACCCGGAGGCCGGCACGCCGGCATCCCGGGGCCACCGTTCGGCGATCGGCGACGGCCGCTGAAACGGTGACCGAAATCGCACGCTACACGAGGCGTGACTACGGTGCACGACCACAAATCGGGCATATTCCGAATGATCGCGGACTCGGCGGGATCGTCGTCCGTCGTTGTGATAGGCATGCGGGCATGACCAGCGATCCGGGCGGGCCGGGCCGGCGGGTGGCGGAGGTTCGACGGGTCCGGCCGCGGGACGCCGCCCGGATGCGGGCGCTGCGCCTGGAGATGCTGGCCGACGCGCCGCTGGCGTTCCTGGAGACCCTGGCCGACGCGGCGGCCCGCCCGCACGCCGAGTTCGCCGCGCGGGTCGCGTACACCTCGACCGGCACCGACACCGCGCAGTTCGTCGCCGACCCCGGTGGTCGGTTCGTCGGGCACGCCGGGGGCACCACGATCCCGACCGAGCCCGGCCTCACCGTGATCTACGCGGTCTACGTGACCCCGACCTGGCGCGGCAGTGGACTGCTCAGCGAACTGGTGGCGGCGGTGGCGCAGTGGTCCCGGGAGTGCGGCCGGCCCGAGCTGATGCTGGAGGTGGTGGTCGGCAACGACCGCGCCTACCGGGCCTACCAGCGCCTCGGCTTCGTCGACACCGGCGTCCGGGTGCCCCACCCCACCATCCCCGCCCTGACCGAACTCCAGATGCGCCGCCCCGCCTGACCCACAGACCCGGCTGGCCCCCGCTGACCGTAAACCCAACCCGAGGCAGCACCCCGAAGATCAACACCCCCGGGGCGCAGGGTCCCGACGCAGTCCGACCCGGAAGGGTTTCCGGGGCAGCCCGCCCCGCGTCGGGATCAAGCCTGACCGCCCAGAGCGGGGCGGGCTGCCCCGGAAACCCCAACCGCAACCACGGCTGCCCCCGAAAACCCGAACTCAGACGTGCCGACGCGACTGCACGATCCGGAACCGGTTCGCCACGTACGCCCCGTCCGTCAGCGCCGCGTTGGCCGCCGGGTTGGCGCCGCTGCCGTGGAAGTCGGAGAAGGCCGCCGACTGGTTGACGAACACCCCGCCGGTGAGGTTGCAGGACAGGTGCACCCCGACCTCGATCGCCGCCGCCTCGGCGGCGTCCAGCACCGCCTCGTCGGTGGAGTAGACGCCCGCGGTGAGCGCGCCCTTCTCCCCGACGGTCTTCCGCATGATCTCCAGGCTGTGCGTCGTCGAGTCGGTGGGGATGACGAACGAGATCGGCCCGAACCACTCCCGGCCGTAGGTCGCGGTGTCGTCCGCGCCGACCTTGACCACCGTCGGGGTGCGGACCACCGCGCCCGGGAAGGCCGGGTGCTCGACGGTACGCGACTCCAGCACCGGCTCGCCGACCTTGGTCACCTCGTCCAACCGCTCCAGCACACCGTCGTTGACGATCGCCCCGGTCAGCTCGACGCCCCGGGCCGGGTCGCCGGTGAGCTTGCCGACCGCGGCGGCGATCCCGCCGGCCACCTCGTCGAAGCTCTTGTGCCCCTGGTCGGTCTCGATGCCGCCGGCGGGGATCAGGATGTTCTGCGAGGTGGTGCACATCTGGCCGCTGTAGAGGGTCAGGGTGAAGCCGAGGTTGCGGCACATCCCGGCGAAGTCGTCGGTGGAGTCGATCACCACGGTGTTCAGGCCGGCCTTCTCGGTGTAGACCGCCGCCTGCCGGGCGTTGGCCTCCAGCCAGTCGCCGTACTCGGTGGAGCCGGTGAAGTCGACGATCTTCACAGCCGGGTGCAGGGCCAGCGTCGAGGCGAGCTTCTCGCCCGGGGCCTCGGCGGCCAGCAGCACCAGGTCGGGGTCGAAGCCCGCCTCGGCGAGCACCTCGCGGGCGTACCGGACGGTGATCGCGAGCGGCAGGACCGCACGGGGGTGCGGCTTGACGATCACCGGGTTGCCGGTGACCAGCGAGGCGAACAGCCCCGGGTACGAGTTCCAGGTCGGGAACGTGTTGCAGCCGATGACCAGGCCCACCCCGCGGGGCACCACGTGGAACGTCTTGGTCATCCGCAGCGGGTCGCCCTTGCCGGCCGCCTTCTCCCAGCCGGCCGTCCCCGGGTGCCGGGTCATCTCCGCGTACGCGTAGGCCAGCGCCTCCAGCGCCCGGTCCAGGGCGTGCGCGCCGCCGGCCTGGAAGGCCATCACGAACGCCTGCCCGCTGGTGAACTGCACAGCGTTGGCCAGCTCGAAGATGTGCTTGTGCAGCCGGTCGAGGATCTCCAGGCAGACCCCCACCCGGGCCTGCGGGCCGGCGTCGCGCCAGGCGGGCAGCGCGGCGCTCGCCGCGGCGACCAGCTCGTCGGCGCCGGCGTGCGGGTAGCGGACGTCCAGCGCCACGCCGAACGGGCTGGTCTCGGTGGCCACCCGGTCGCCGGCGCCCGGCTGGTCGAGGGGGAAGTCGCCGCCCAGGTACGCCTCGAAGGCGGCCTTGCCGTCGGCGGCGGCGGTCTCGCCGTAGACCCGGGGGCTGGGGGACTCGGGATAGGCGGACCAGTACCCGCGCTCCGTGATCGCGGTCAGCGCCCGGTCGAGGGTGTCGGCGTGCCTGTCGTACAGGGGGTGCGGGGTCTCCGTCATGCCCGCCATCATGCAACAGGTGGCACCAAAATCAGTAGGCCCGTGTCACAACTCAGATGGTCAGCTGCCAGTCGGTCCAGCCGTCCACCGAGCGGAAGCCCAGCTGCTCGTTGATCCGCACCATGTGCGCGTTCTCGGCCGCGTTGAAGGTGTCGATCGCGCGTACCGCCGGCTCGTGGGTCAGCAGGTGACGCAGGTTCTCGATCTTGCCGAGCAGGCCGAGTCGCCGGCCGCGGTGCTCCGGGTCGACGATGGTGATCTGCTGGAACGCGTGCCAGTCGGCGGACGCGCCCACGTCGAGCAGCGTCCAGGCGACCAGCCGGCCGGACTCCTCGTGGCGTACCGCCGTGTGGTAGCGCCGCCGGCCGCGCGCGTCCAGCGCCCGCTCGGTGCCCCGGACCCGTTCGGCGTCCACCCGCTCCGCCTCCCAGTGCAGGTCGCCGATGGGTGAGTCGGTCATCAGCCGGCCGTCCAGGTAGGCGATGTCGGCCAGGTGTTCCTCCGGCGTCGCGCCGCGCCACTGGACGGTCCGGTAGCCCTGGGCGTGGCCCCGGGCCTCGGCGAGCAGCGCGTCCAACCCCGCCGGGTCGAGCCGGGTGGTGTCGAGCCGGCGCCGGATCTCGGCGAGCGCCGGGTGCGCGCCGAGGGCGGCCGCGAACGCGGCCCCGGCCGCCGGCCGGGGCGGGCCGCCGGGCAGCGCGGAGACCGCCATCCCGACCACCCGCTTGCGGCCCTGCTCGCGCAGCAGCCGTACGCCGTGCTCGTGCAACGCCCGGCCGACGCCGCGCCGACGGTACGCCGGGTGCACGATCAGGTCGGCGGTGGCGTTGTCGGTGTTGTCCAGTTGCGGCAGGTCGAGCGCGAGATAGCCGGCCGGTACGCCGTCCAGCCGGGCCAGCGCCCAGAGCGCGGCGGTGCCCGGCATCGGGTGCCGGACGCTGGCCTCGAACCGTCGCCGGCAGAACGGCGGGAAGTCGGGCAGGTCGGCGTCGTTGGCCGCGGCGCCCACCTGGTACGCCGCGTCGATCGCGGCCTGGTCGGTTGCCTCGATCGGCGCGATCGTGATGCTCATGCAGCGAGGGTGCGCCCGGGAACGACGATCGGGCCAGCGAATTTCGCCGGCCCGATCGGAGGTTGGTCGGGAGGGGCGCTCGCACAACGCCGCCGGCGTTGGGTCGTAAGGACTCGCAAGTCTTCCGGCGAAACGCCCTCCCGCACGGAGCATCTTGCGCCGTCCGGTTCCTACCGTCAAGTCCCCGACGGCGGGTTTTCCGCACCCAGAGCAAAAAGCCCGTTACCCGGCGGATCGGCCGCATCCCCCGTCCGGGTGATCCGCGCCTCCGGCGGGCGGCCGGGACGCCCGGTCGGTGACCGACTCCGTTTTCCGGAGGTCGCGGTGTCCGAGCCGGCTGGACACCGCGACCTCCGGGACGTCGCGTCGAGCGCTCGCCCGGTCAGCCCGCCGAGCGGGCGGTTCAGCCGAGCAGGCGGGCGTCGCGGGCGGCGCGCAGCGAGGGCTTGATCCGGTGGGTCGGGCCGACCTGGCCGGCGACCGCGTCGAGGGTCTTCAGCCCTTCGCCGGTGTTGAAGACCACGGTCTCCGCGGCCGGGTCGAGCCGGCCCGACTCGACCAGCTTGCGCAGCACGGCGACGGTCACCCCGCCGGCGGTCTCGGCGAACACCCCGGTGGTACGGGCGAGCAGCCGGATGCCGGCCCGGATCTCGTCGTCGTCGACGTACTCCATCCAGCCCCCGGTACGGCGCACCGCCTCCAGCGCGTAGAGGCCGGCCGCCGGGTCGCCGATGTTGAGCGACTTGGCGATGCCGGTCGGCTTGACCGGGGTGATGGTGTCGGTGCCGGCGTGCAGCGCGGTGGCGATCGGGTTGCAGCCGGCCGACTGGGCGCCGAACACCTTCCAGCCGCCGGCCGGCGGCTCGACCAGGCCGATCTCGACCAGCTCGGCGAATGCCTTGTCGATCTTGGTGAGCAGCTCGCCGCTGGCCATCGGGATCACCACCTGCGCGGGGATCCGCCAGCCGAGCTGCTCGGCCACCTCGTAGCCGAGCGTCTTGGAACCCTCGGCGTAGTAGGGGCGCACGTTCACGTTGACGAACGCGGTGTCCTCGAACTCGTCCGTCTCCACCAGTTCGCCGCAGAGCCGGTTCACGTCGTCGTACGAGCCGTCGATGGCGACCAGCTCGCCGCCGTAGACGGCCGTGGTGACCACCTTGCCCTGCTCCAGGTCACTGGGGATGAAGACCACCGACGGGGCGCCGACCCGGGCCGCGTGCGCGGCGACCGAGTTGGCCAGGTTGCCGGTGGAGGCGCAGGCGAACCGGGTGAAGCCGAGCGCCCGGGCGGCGGTCAGCGCCACCGACACCACCCGGTCCTTGAACGAGTGGGTGGGGTTGGCGCTGTCGTCCTTGACCCAGAGCGGGGCGGTGATGCCCAGCTCGGCGGCGAGGTGCGGGGCGGCGACCAGCGGGGTGAGCCCCGGGTCGAGGGTCACCCGGGCCGCCGGGTCCTGGCCGGCGGGCAGCAGCGCGGCGTACCGCCAGAGGTTGGCCGGGCCGGCCTCGATCTGCTCCCGGGTGACCTTGGCCAGCTCGGCGGTGTCGTAGTCGACCTCCAGCGGGCCGAAGCACTCGTAACAGGCGTGCTGGGCGGCGAGCGGGTAGCGGGCCGAGCAGGCGCGGCAGACCAGGGCGCGGGCGGGGCTGGCGGAGGTGTCGATGCCGGAGGCGGCGAGCGTCGACGTCATGTCGAGGAGTCCTCTCATCTTTCCCCGCATCGCACTCTGCGGCGGGGACGGAATTGGCACCTGCCCCGCCGGTCGCTCAGCGGTGAGCGCGCGGGGTGGTTGCCGGGGCGTCGTCGGGCCGTATCCCTCAGCCCCTCTGGATGAGGTATGCAGTTGTGCCGCCGAGTCTAAGCGCTCGCCCCGACGCGCCTCTGCCGGGTTCCCACGCTGTGAGCGGGCCGGCTACCGGCCGACCACGGCGACCGGGTCGACGACCGCCACCGGGTCGGCGACGGCCACCGCCTCGGCGTGGTTGGCCGGGCGCGGGCGGGCGGCCCGGCGGGGCCGGGTGGCCAGGTTGGCGGCGACCAGGGCGGCGATGGTGATAGCCACGCCAGCCAGCTCCACCGCGCCGGGCCGGTAGCCGCGGGCGATCTGCACCGCGAACGTGGTCACCGGCACCAGGTTCATGAACAGCGCCGCGTTGGCCGCGCCGAGCCGCTGCACGCCGGTGTTCCAGGCCAGCACCGCGACCACCGCGGCCACGATGACGGCGTACGCCAACTGCGGGGCGACCGCGACGAGGTCGGCGGCGGCCGGCGCGTGCTGCCAGCCGGCCAGGTCCGCCAGCACGCTGGCGGCCAGCATGGCGAGCGTGCCGGCGAGCGCGGTGAGCGTGGTGTAGCGCAGCGGCGACCAGCCGCCGAACCGGCTCCCGCCGTGCGTGTAGACCGCCCAGCCGAGCACCGCACCGATCGTCAGCACCGCGCCCACGCCGAACTCGCCGAGGCCGTCGAGCCGGCCGCGGGTGAGCACCAGACCGATGCCGGCCAGCGCCACCAGGGAGAGCGCGAAGAGCGCCGGGCGCGGGCGTACGCCGTCGCGCGCCCAGCGGACCAGCTGGGTGACCAGCGGGATGGTGGCGGCGAAGAGCGCGATCTGCTGCGGGGCGGCCTGCCCGAGCGCCAGGTTGATCAGTAGGTTGAAGCCGGCGAACCCGACGACGCCGAGCACCACGATCTCGGTGGCCCGCCCGGCCGGCCGCAGTGCGCCGCCGCCCTCCCGGAACAGCAGCAGCGCGACCAGGATCGCGGTGGCCAGCAGGTACCGGGCGGTGGTCAGGTTGAGCGCGTCGACCCGGACCAGCGCGCTGGCCAGGACGGGGAACATCACCCCCCAGCTCAGCACGGCGAGCAGGGGGAAGGCGGCGGCCCGAGAGCGCATCCTCAGCTCCTATGTTCGAGTATCGTCGAACCAACGTCACCGACCCTAGGAGCTTGTTCGACAAAAGTCGAACAAGGGTTACACTGGTCACATGGAGCTGCACGAACCCGAGTTGCGCGACGTGCCGGTCACCGCCGTGCTGGCCGCGCTGGCCGACGATGTCCGGCTCCAGATCGTCCGCGCGCTCGCCGAGGGCGGCGGCGAGTACGCCTGCGGCACCTTCGAGTTCGGCATCTCCAAGGCCACCCGCAGCCACCACCTCAAGGTGCTGCGCGAGGCCGGGCTGACCCGCACCCGGGTCGCCGGCACCACTCGCTTCGTCCGGCTGCGCCGCGACGAGCTGGACCGCCTCTACCCCGGCCTGCTGGACGCGGTCCTCACCGCCCCCACCCCACCCACCCACGACTGACCGCTGGCCCGCGTTTCCCGCCTCCGATCCCGGCCCGCCCCCGCCGGCACCAGCCGTTTCGGTCCGGCTGCGCCGCGACCATCTGGACCGCCTCCACCCCGGCCTGCTGGACGCGGTCCTCACCGCCCCGACCCCCACCCGCGCTGACCGCCGGCCCCGCGCTCCCCGCCTCCGACCCCGGCCCGCCCCCGCGGCACCGGCCACTTCGCCCGGCTGCGCCGCGACGAGCTGGATCGCCTCCACCCCGGCCTGCTGGACGCGGTCCTCATCGCATCCACCCCCACCCCAGCCACCCACCACTGACCGCCGGCCCCCTCCGGCCCCGGCCCACCCCCGCCCTCGGCCGCACTGGCCTCGGCCCGCACTGACCCCCGGCCCCGACCCGGCCCCGGCCACATCCGGCCCGTCTGGCCCCGGCCTCACCCCCGCCCGCCGCCCGGCCCGCGGCCCGCGGCCTGCGGCATACCTTCCGCAGTCCCTGTCGAGCTGCCCCACCAACGAGACCAGCCCAACGAACACCCCCACCGGCCCTGTCGAGCTGCCCCACCAACGAGACCAGCCCAACGAACACCCCCACCGGCCCTGTCGAGCTGCCCCACCAACGGGACCAAGCCGACGAACACTCCTACCGGCCCTGTCGAGCTGCCCCACCAACGGGACCAAGCCGGCGAAAGCGCTCGCTGGACCTGTCGAGCTGATCCGGTCCGCGGAGTGCCTCCGTCGGTCCGCTCTTTGGGTGCGGTTGTTGTCGTTACGGCAACCACAACTGCACCCAAAGGCAGCCCACCCCCGCCACGTGCCAAGGCGGACGCCGCGCCGGCGAGGCCGGCGGGTGCCCCATGTTTCGGGACAGCTCGACAGTGCCGCCGTCGCCGGGCGTGCAGGCGGCAGGCGGCAGGCGGCAGGCGGCAGCATCGCCGGCGCTGGTCGCGGCGCCACCGGTCACCTGGCGACACCCACGCGCGGTTGCGAACGAGCCTCGGGCGGAGGCGGAGGCGGAGACGGAGACGGAGGCGGACCCGCGGCCGCTGGAAGGCGGTGGAAGGATGGGTCGATGCCTTCCCGACCACCCCGCCGCCGAATCCTGCTCGCCGCCGTACCGCTCGCGGCGATGCTGCCGCTGGCCGCCTGCACGCCCGGCGACCACGCCGGGATGGGTGGGGACGGGCCGGCCCCGTCCGGGGCGATCGGGGCGAGCCCGACGGCGGCCGGGGACGGCCCAACCGCCTGCCCGGAGTCGGGGGTCCGGATCCGGGCCCTGGGGACCGAGGCCGCCATGGGGCTGCGCGCGCTCGGCGTGGAGCTGGTGAACTGCGGCACGGCGGCGTACCCGGTGCACGGCTACCCGTCCCTGCGGCTGTTCGACGGCGACGGCACGCCGATCGCGGTCCAGGTGGTCGAGGGGGCGAAGGGCATCACCTCGGGCTTCGACGACCCGCCCCGGCCGCTGATCCTGCAACCGGGCGAGCGGGCCGGCGCCGCCCTGCTCTGGCGCAACCTGGTCACCGACTCCACGGTGGTGGCTACCAACGGCGAGCGCCTAGAGGTGGCCCCGGCCGCCGGCCAGCCGCCGCAGGCCGTCGAGTTGGACGGCCCGATCGACCTGGGCAACACCGGCCGGGTCGGGGTCAGCGCCTGGAAGAAGGCCACCGACCCGGCGGCCACGCCGACCCCGCCGGCCCCGGAAACGCCGGAGCCCACCCGGTCGGTGCCGCTCCTGTAGCCGGGGACGAGACACCCAGCACAGGACTCCCGCACCAGGCCGCCGGTGCCGAACGCCGGTGCCGGACGACCGAGCACGACGACCGAGCACGACGACCGAGCACGACGACCGAGCACGACGACCGAGCACGAGGACCGAGCACGAGGACGGCGGTGGCCTTCGCCTGCGAAGGCCACCGCCGTGTCGGTGCTGCCGCCGGTCAGCGGGTCACTTGCGGACCTTGTCCGGCGTGGGCAGCTCCCCCAGGCGGTACGGCGACCGCGAGGGGTCACCGGAGACGCCCTGCCCGGCGGAGCCGCTGGCCGTGCCGGGGTAGAGCCAGTACGTGCCGACGACGTCCGCCACCACGCCGGTGGTGCCGGAGTGGTTGTAGACGTTGAACGCGTCGGTCGGACCGATCAGGGTGACGGCGGCGTTCGCCACCGTCTGCCCCGCCGCGGCGTTGAGGTTGCTGACGTCCGGCCGGTCGATGCCGGTGACGCCGTTCGGCCACAGCTTCAGGTAGGTGCTGGCGGTGGGGCTGACCGCTGTGACGTTCAGCGCCAGCGCCCGGGTGCTGTCGGTCACCACCGAGCCCGGCGTGGTGACCGTGCCGATCACGGCCGGGCCGGGGTTGGTCGGCAGGCCCTGGCCGATGCGGCTGTCCACGATCCGGGTCGGCGTCTTCGGGTCGAAGCGCAACCCGTTGGCGAGACCGCCGTCGTCGATGAAGCCGACGATGTCGACGATCACGTGACTGTCCTTGTGCGTGTAGACGCCGAACGTCGGCAACTCCGCGCCCCACGGGCAGTCGTAGCAGCGCCGTACGGGCACCACCGCGAGATTCGGCGTGACCGACCCGGTCGCGTAGTTGACCGTGGACGTCGGCGGTTCCGGCCACTCACCGTTCCAGGCGGTCAGGAACCCGCTGGCCGACGGCGACACCGCGGTGATGTTGACGACCACGGCCCGCATCCGCGCGTTGGCCTCGGGGCCGTAGTTCACCGCGAGCCGGACCTGGTCCCCGGCCGGCAGCTTGCTGCCCCAGTCGCTCCGGCTGTCGAAGAGCCGCAGCGGCGCGACCGGCTGCAACTGCCCGCCGACGCCGATGCCGTTCATGATCGGCGTGTTGTCGCTGGCGTAGTAGCCGACCACGTCGACGATCGCGTGGGTGGAGCCGGCGTGGTTGGTGATGGCGACCTTGCCGCCGGTGCCGACGGCCACCGTCACCGAGTTCGAGCGGACCCAGCCCGCGCCGAAGTTCAGCGACGAGGCGGTGGGCTTCGCCCGCCCGGCCGGGTACACGGTCAGGTAGCTGGACGCCGTCGGCTCGGCGACGGTCACGTTGAGCACTACCGCGCCCACCCCGGCCGACGGCACGCCGCCCCGCCCGGTCACCTGGAGGTTCACCGTGCCGTTCGGGCCCAGCTTGGCCTTCGGGGCGCCGTTGCCGGTGCGCGTGTCCATGATCCGGGCCGGCGTCAGCGGGTAGTAGGTGCCCGTCGCGCCCACCACGCCGTTGAGGGTCAGCGGCACGGTACGGGGATTGGTGAGGCTGTCGTTCGGCAGCTGGAGGGTGGCGCTGCGGGCGCCCCCGCCGGCGGCCTTGGCGACCACGTCGACCCGGCAGGTCTGGTTCTTCGCCAGGGTGGCGCCCTTGCAGGTGTCGGCCTTGACGGCGAACGACGAAGCGTCGGTGCCCCCGATGGTGGCGGCGCCGAAGGTGACCGGCGTGTCACCGGTGCCGGTCACGGTCACCGACTGGGTGCCGCCCGTCTCGGCGATGTACTGGTCACCGAAGGCCAGCGACGCCGGGGCGACGCTGACCGTACGCGGGTCGACGCCGTTGACGCCGAGCTGCACCATCCGCTCGCCGACGACGGTGTTGTCGGGGAGCACCAGCAGGTTCCACTCGCCGCCCAGCTTGGTCGGCCGCACGCTCACCGTGACGGTGCACGTCTCGCCGGCCGCCCGGGTGGTGCCGGAGCAGGTGTCGGCCGTGATCGAGTAGGCGCCCGGGGTGTCGAACCGGGCCGTGCCGTACTCCACCGGGTCGGAGCCCATCGACCGTACGGTGATGGTCCGGCTCGCCGCCGGACCGCCGACGAGCCGGTCCCCGAAGTCGTGCGACATGGTGTCGGTGCCGGCGGCGGCGTAGCCGACGGTCGAGTTCCACCGGATCTCGCCGAACAGGTCGTGGCGGCTGGAGCCGCACGAGATCACGTAGTAGGCGGCGAACGAGGTGAGCCGGTCGGTCCCGGCGTCCCGGGTCGCCTCGCTGACGGAGAGGTAGCCCGGCGTCTCGGTGCAGGTGGCACCGTTGTGCGCGACGTCGATGAAGGCGAAGTCCTCGGCGCCCTCGACGCCGGTCAGCTCGTAGGTGGTTCCGGCGGTCCAGGTCTCACCGCTCGGCGGGGCCATCCGGAACGTCCAGGCGTCGCCGGCCTGGTCCGCGCGGAGGTTCAGCGCGTCGCCGGCGCCGGGCGTGACGGTGAAGGCGGCGCCGCCGGCCTGGTCGAAGACCCGCGACCCCTGGTGCCACCAGGAGAACGGGTTGCCGTCGACGGTCAGTGCGGTGTACGGCGCGGCCGGCGCCGCGGCGGCGCCGGCGGGAGAGGCCACCGCCGTCACCGCGACCATCGCGGTGATGGTGCCGATCACGGCACCCCGAAAGGTACGCAAGAAGACCCCGTCTCGTTGTGCAGAGCGAAATGCCAGCGGACCGTAGATCATCGATCCGTCGGCGGGCAAGACGGGTTGGGCAGGTCCGCCCGAAGGGGCCGGGAGATCAACCGGTCGGCGCGGCGGCGACCGCTACGACACCACGTCCTTGCGGGTGAACCGCCAGAAGGCCAGCCCCCAGAAGAGCGTCGCGTAGCTGATCGCCGAGATCGAGCCGCGCACCACGTCGTCGGTCTGCACCGGCGTGGAGAGCAGCCCCAGCCAGGCGGTGCTGTAGTGGGTGGGCAGGAAGGCGCGCAGCGCGCCGAGCGCGGTGATCTGGTCCAGGATGCTGGAGAGGATCCAGAGCAGCACCGCACCACCGACCGCGCCGAGCGCGGCGTCCGTGGTGACCGAGAGCAGGAACGCCAGCCCGGCCACCACCAGCAGGACGACCGCCAGGTAGCCGAGTACCGCCAGCAGTCGCAGCAGCCCCTCCCAAGGCTCCAGTTGCGCGGCGACCGTGCTGCGCAGCGGCTCCCAGCCGTAGCGCAGGGTGCCGATCAGCAGCGCGGTGCCGGCGAGCAGCAGCAGCGCCAGCGCCGAGTACGCGAGCGCCACCAGCAGCTTCACCGCCAGCAGCCGGGCCCGGGGCACCGGGATCGCCAGCAGGTAGCGCAGGCTGCCCCAGCTCGCCTCGCTGGCCACCGTGTCACCGCAGAACAGCGCCACCACCACGACCAGCAGGAACGACGCGGAGACGAAGATGGTGAAGAGGGTGAAGTTCAGCCCGCCGGTGGTGGCGAACTCGATCAGGCTGCCGAACTCGCCGCGCCCGTTGTCGTCGTCGTTGCCGGAGTCGAACTGGAACGCGATCAGGATGATCAGTGGCAGCAGCACCATGAACCCCAGCGCGAGCTGGGTGCGCCGCCGCGACGCCTGGCGGCGGAACTCCGCGGCGAACGGCAGGGTGGCCGAGGGCCGGTAGCCCGGCGCCGCGCCGATCGAGCCGGTCCCGCGCGCGCCGTCCGACGTGACCTGAGAGCCCGCCATCACCGGTCCCCGCTTCCCCGTGAGTTCTCGCCCACCAGGGCGAGGAACGCGTCCTCCAGGCGGCGCCGCGGCACCACCCGGTCCACTCCGATCCCGGCCCGGACCAGCTCGGCCACCACCTCGCTGCGGGCGGTGCCGTTGGTGTCCACGACCAGCTGCCCCTCGCCGTCGGGCAGCACGCGCACCCCCTCCAGCCGGTCCAGCACGGTACGGGCGGCGTCCGGGTCGGTCACCTCGAACAGCACGCTCGGCGACTCGCCGACGATCTCCTCGACCGGGCCGGCGGCGACGATCCGGCCCTTGTTCACCACCACGGCGTGCGTGCAGGTCTGCTCCACCTCGGCGAGCAGGTGGCTGGAGACCAGCACCGCCCGGCCGTCGGTGGCGTAGCGCTGGAGCACCCGGCGCATCTCGGCGATCTGCGGCGGGTCGAGCCCATCGGTCGGCTCGTCGAGCACCAGCAGCTCGGGCAGGCCGAGCATGGCCTGGGCGATGGCCAGCCGCTGCTTCATGCCGTGGCTGTACGTCTTGATCTTCCGGTGCACCGAGGCGCCCAGCCCGGCGATCTCCAGCGCCTCGTCGAAGCGCGCGTCCGCCACCGGCCGGCCGGTCGCCCGCCAGTACGCCTTGAGGTTCGCAAGGCCCGACAGGTGCGGCAGGAAGCCGGGCCCCTCCACCAGCGCGCCGATCCGGGACAGCACCGGGGAGCCGGGCACCAGCCGGTGCCCGAAGACGTAGATCTCGCCGGCCGTCGGCTGGGTCAGCCCCATCAGCACCCGCAGGGTGGTGGTCTTGCCGGCGCCGTTCGGGCCGAGCAGGCCGACCACCTGGCCGGGGTGCACCTCGAAGTCCACGTTGGAGACGGCGACGAAGCCGTCCGCGTACTCCTTGCGGAGTTGGCGCACGGCCAGGGGGGTGTCCGCGTACCCGGGATGGACGGAGCTGTCCTGGCGGCGGTGCCGGCGGCGGACCACGGCGACGACCACGACGAGCCCGACCGCGATCGCGGCGAGCAGGCCGGCCAGCACCCAGCGCCAGATCGTCGCGGTGGTGGGGATCGGCTCGCCGGTCACCGTGGGCAGGGTCACCGGCCCGTCGCCGGGGGCCACCGTGTAGACGGTCGGCTCGACCGGCGTGGCGTACGCCTGGTCGGAGGTGGCCACCACCACCCGGAGCCGGTGCCCGGCCTCGATCCGCCGGACGATCGCCGGCAGGGTCACCGTGACCGGCCGCGCCTCCTCGATCCGGCTCGGCAGGCCGGTGAGCCGGATCGGGGCGACCAGCCCGTTCGGCAGGGTGGCCCCGGCGCCCGGCTCGACGTCGTAGAGCTTGACGAAGAGCACCGCCTCGCCGGTCGGCGAGGCGACCCGGACCGACACGGTGGGCGCGCCGACCACGTCCACCGCCTCGTCCAGCGGCGCCGACTCGAACCGGGCGTGCTGGCCGGGCACGTCCCCGGCCACCCCGCCGAGCAGCGAGGAGAGTTCCCCGGCGAAGGGCACCGAGGAGATGGCGGCCGGGTTGCCGGCCGGCGGGTTGGCGATCGGCTGGGCCGGGCCGGCCACCGTGATCTCCCGGCGCGCGTCGCCGGCGGTGCCCGGGTAGTCGGCGGTGCGGTAGCCGGTGGCCACCAGGCCCCGGTCGAGGGCGTCGAAACCGGCGATCCGGGACCAGGTGAAGTCGTCGCCCGGGGCGTCGCCCTCGCCCCTGACGTAGTGGTCCAGCCACTGGATGGTCAGGTACCGCACCCGGTCGGTGTCGGTCTTCGGACCCTCGCCGCCGTCGTGGCCGCCGGTGAACCAGGCGACCCGGACGGGGGTGCCGGCCGCGGCGATGCCGCGGGCGTTGGCGTCCGCCTCGCTGAGCGGGAAGAGGGTGTCCGCCTCGCCCTGCACCAGCAGCGTCGGCGCGGTGATCCGGTCCAGCACGCCGGCCGGGCTGGAGCGGCGCAGCAGGTCCACGGCGGCCTGGTCGGCCCGGCCGGTGGTGGCGATCCGCAGGTACGCGGCGCAGACGTCGGCGGCGAACCGGCCGCAGGACGGGTCGGCGGCCCCGGCCGGGGCACCGCCCGGGCCGGTACCCGGCCCGGCGCCCGGCCCCGGAGCGGGCGGGCCGGCGGACGCCGGGGCACCCTCCGGCTGGGCGGCGGCCGTCCCGGAGAGCCCGGCCGGCCCGGTGCCGACGCTGCCGCCTCCGCCGAAGAAGAGCCCGGCCCAGCCCTTCTTGAACACCCCGTCGACGGGCTCCCGGCCGGTGCTCTCCGGCAGGAACGCCCGGGACAGGTCGTTCCACGTGATCATCGGGACGATCGCGTCGACCCGCCGGTCCCGCGCGGCGAGCAGCAGCGCCAGGCCGCCGCCGTACGAGCCGCCGACCACGCCGACCCGGGGGTCCCCGGCGCCGTCGGTGCGGATCTCCGGCCGGGCGGCCAGCCAGTCCAGCAGGCGCTCGGCGTCGCGGACCTCGTAGTCGGGGTGGTCCAGGTGGATCTGCCCGCCGCTGCGACCGAAGCCGCGGGCGGTCCAGGTCAGCACCGCGTAGCCGCGCCCGGCGAACTCCTCGGCGTCGGCGCGCACCGAGTCCTTGGTGCCGCCGAAGCCGTGCGCCAGCAGCACCGCCGGCACCTTCCGGGTGGCCGAGGCGTCCTCGGGCAGGTAGAGCGTGGTGTCCAGGTCCACCGGCTGGTCGCCGGCCGGTCCGGAGCGGACGGTGAGCATCGCGGCCTCGGTGCGTACCGCCGCCTCCCGCGGCCACACCGCCCAGGTGACGGCGGCGGCGAGCAGCACGACTGCCGTCGAGGCGGCGACCACCCGACGGCGGCGGGTGGGCAGGGCACGCCGGATCCGCGCGGCCGACAACGGCGATCTCATGCGGCACACGGTACGGGCCGGAGGCTGAGCGTTGGCTGAGATCCTCCGTACGTCCGTCCGGTTGCCCCGATCGGCGTCCGGTGCGGTGCGTCCGCGCAACGTCCAGTCCCGTCCCAGCGCGGCGAATTCGCATCACGTGAATTCGGATCTTCGGCGGAAACCGCACCGATCCATCCATGTCACTTCACGAATCGCACGGAGCGTGCTCGTCGGCTGCGCGTGACGTGACATGGCGCGAAGTGACGCGAAGCCGACTGATTGACGGGGGGCAACTGTGCCGGAAGGTTCGGTTACGTTTCCGGTCCGGCGGACGGGACTCCACCCACGACACTCCCGCACCGGCCGTTTCCCCTTCCCGCGCACCGCCGGAGGAAACCGACCATGACCGTCCCCGCCCCGCGGGCCCGTCGCCGACCCTCCCCAGCGGCCCGCCTGCTGCCGCCGCTGCTCGTGGTGGCCCTGCTGGCGCCGGTGGCGCTGCTGTTCGGTCTGACCTGGCGGCACACCGACGACGACCGGGCGCTGGCCGCCCGGGAGCGGCTCGGGGTGACCTACCTGTCGGCCCTCGCCCCGGTCACCGACGCGCTGGTCGACGCGCAGTCCGCGGCGGTCGCCGGCCGGCCCGTGCCCGGGGAGCCGCTGACCCGCGCGGTCGAGGCCGCCGCCTCGGTCGACGCCCGGATCGGGCGGGAGTTGCGCAGCCAGGAACGCTGGGCCGGGCTGCGGGCGAAGCTGGAGGCGCTGCGCGACCGTCCGCCGGCGGAGCCGGAGGCCGCGTTCGCGGCGTACGGCGAGGTCACCGACCTGTTGCTGGACCTCTACCGGAAGGTACGGGAGAGTTCCGGCCTGGTCCGCGACCCGGCGGCCGACTCCTTCTTCCTCCAGGACGGGGCCGGCCAGGAACTGCCCGAGGCGGTGGTGGCCACCGGCCGGCTGGCCGACCTGGCCACGCTCGCCGCCCGCCGGCCGGACACCGACCGGCTGCGCACCGCCACCGAACTCGCCGCCCTCCGGGCGGGCGCGTTGACCCCGGCCGGCGACCTGGTCGCCGACCTGCGCGCGGCGGTCGACAGCACGGAGAGCACCGACCTGGGCGCCAACGTGCTCACCCCGCTCGACACCTACCAGCGCGCGGTCGAGGCGCTGGCCGCCGCCTCCACCCCGGCCGAGCGCACCGGGGTGGTCGACCCGGCGCAGATCGCCGCGGCCCGGCTGAACGCGCAGGCCGCCGCCACCGAGCTCCAGCCGGTCATCCTCGCCGAACTCGACGCCCTGCTCGCCGGGCGGGTCGACGCGCTGGACCGGGACCGCCGGTTCGCGCTCGGGGCCGTCGGGCTCGCCGTCCTGCTGCTGGCCGCGCTCGGCGGGGTGCTGCTCGCCGCGGCCCGCCGGGCCCGACGGCGCGCGGCCGAGGCGCGGCAGGCCCGCGCACAGGCCGACGCGGCGCCGGAGAGCGACGCCTGGCGACCGCGGTCCGGATCGCGCCCGGACGAGCCGCACCCGCTCCAGCCGGCCGGCCCGGCCGGCGACCCCGCTCTCGCGTCGTGGGGGTCGGTCGATGCTGCTCGGTAGGCTCCGGATCCGCGGCAAGCTCGCGCTGCTCGTGGTCATCCCGCTGATCAGCACCCTCGGTCTCGCCGTACCGGTGGTGGTCGACCGGGTGGCGGCCGCCCAGCGGGCCGGCGACATCGCCGAGCGGGTCCGGCTGGCCAGCCGGATCGGCACCCTCGTGCAGGACCTGCAACAGGAACGCATCCTCTCGGTTGGCCTGCTGCTCGGCCGGGTCAGCCGCAGCGAACTGGTGCGCAAGAGCGCCACCGTGGACGACCGGGTGGCCGACCTGCGGGCCGAGCGGGGCGAGGCGCTGCCGGCACCGGTCGCCGACGCGCTGGACGGGGTACGGGCGCTGACCGACCTGCGCCGCGCGGTGCTCGCCGGCACCGCCACCCCGAGCCAGATCATGGACGCGTACGGGCCGGTCGACATGGCGCTGATCGAGTCGCTGCGGCTGCCGTTCAGCGTGGACACCGAGACGGCGGCCGGACGGCAGGTGCTCGCGCTGGACGCGCTGCTGCGCGCCGACGAGGGGTTGGGCGCCTGCGCCACGCTGATCGTGCTGGTGAAGGCGAGCAACGACCCGACGACCAACGCCGCCTTCGTCGCCTGCATGTCCGCGCTCACCGTGGACAACCGCCGGTTCCGCCGCCTGATCACCGCCGAGCAGCTCAAGCTGGCCGTGCTGAACGACGCGGCGGTGGCCGCCCGGACCAGCGCCGACTTCCTGACCACCAGCGTGGTCAACCCGTCCGGCGCGGTCCGGAACGTGACCCTGGACGCGCTCTTCCCGTCGGCCCGCTCGATGATCACGCTGGGCCAGTTCATCGAGAAGAAGGTCGTGGCGGACGTGCTCGCCGAGGTGACCGGCGAGCAGCGCCGGGCGCTGACCGCGGCGTACCTGGTGGGCGGGTCGGCCGCGCTGATCCTGGCGGTGGTGCTGCTGCTCAGCGTCGCGGTGGCCCGGACGGTGGCCCGGCCGCTGACCCGGCTCACCCGCTCCGCCGACCGGGTGGCCCGGCTCGCCGAGGCCGAACTGGTCCGGGTGGTCGACGACGAGACCGAGAACGTCCCGCCGGTCCGGCTCGACCCGGTCGACGTACGGGCCCGGGACGAGATCGGCGACCTGGCCCGGGCGTTCGACCGGGTGCAGGCCACCGCGGCCCGGCTGGTGGAGCGGCAGGTGGCCGGCCGGCGCAACGTGGCGCAGATGTTCGGCCACGTCGGCCGGCGCACCCAGAACCTGGTCGGCCGGCAGATCGCGCTGATCGACCGGCTGGAACGGCAGGAGACCGACCCGTCCCGGCTGGAGCACCTGTACCGGCTCGACCACATCTCCAGCCGGCTGCGCCGCAACGCCGGCAGCCTGGTGGTGCTCTCCGGGTCGACCGGTGCCGACGCGCACGTGGCGCCGGTGCCGCTCGGCGACGTGGTGCGGCTGGCGCTCGGCGAGATCGAGGACTACACCCGGGTGGACGTACGCGTGCCGCCCGGCGTCTCGGCGGCTCCCGGCACCGTCGGCGACCTGGTGCTGGCGCTGGCCGAGCTGATGGAGAACGCCACCGCCTTCTCCCCGCCGCACACCCGGGTGGTGGTGACCGGCGAGCTGACCGGCGCCGGCGCCCGGCTGGCCGTGGTGGACCAGGGGATCGGCATGACCGCGGAGCGGCTGGCCGAGGAGAACGCCCGGCTCACCCGCCGGGAGCGGCTCGACCTCGCCCCCACCGAGGTGCTCGGCCTCTTCGTGGTGGGCCGGCTGGCCCGGCGGCACGGGTGGACGGTACGGCTGACCGCCACCGTCGGCGGCGGGGTGACGGCCCTGCTGGACGTCCCGCTGGCCGCGCTGGTGGTGCCGCGCGGCGAGCGGTCCGGAGCCACGGTGGCCCGGGCCACCGTGCCGGCCCGGGAGCGGCGGCTGCCGCCCCGGATGGTCGACGCGGCGGGCGGCCGGGCGCTGGCCGCGGCGGTCGCCGGAGGACCGGCGGCCGCACCGCCCCCGGCTGCGGACCCGCCGACCGGCTTCGACCCGGCGCTGCTCGGCCGGGCCACCCGGACCATGGAGTCCGGCGAGTCCTGGGACGCCTTCGGCGCCGGCGGCCCGCCCGGTGGGTCCGGGCAGGTCGGTGCCGCCGAGGTGACCCGGGCATCCGATCCGCCCGGCACCGGGGCCCCGGCCGCCGCGCCGACCGGTGCCACCGCGTTCCTGGAGATCAGCGCGCCGGAGGGCCTCGCGATCCCCGGTGGCCCGCCCACCGGCCCGGCCCCAACCGAGCCGCCCGCCGGCCCCGGCCGCACCGAGCCGCCGACCGGTCCGGCCTCCACCGGGCCGGTCGCGCCGGCCGAGCCCGGGACGACGGCGGCCGGCCTGCCCCGCCGGTCGCGCCGGAACCCGCCGCCGGTCGGCGCCGTCCCGCCCGACGGGCCGGCCCTGCCCGGGGTCGGCATCCGGCAGCGGGTGCCCGGTGCCAGCCTGCCCCCGGCCGGCGCGCCGGCCCGGCCGGCGGACCCGGCCGGTGCCGACCCGGCCGGCGCCCGGGCGCTGCTGGAGTCGTTCGAGTCCGGGGTACGCCGGGCCGAGCTGACCCTGCCCGCCGGACTACCGGCGCCGGTCGAACCCGCCGGCCCGACCAGCCCCGCCGGCCCGGTCGACCCCGCCGGTACGCCCGCCCCGCCCGCGCTGCACCGGCGGGTGCCCGGGGCGAACCTGACCACCGCCCCGGCCCCGCAGCCGCTCAGCCAGCACCCCGGCGACCCGGCCGAGGTCCGCGACCTCATCACCGCGTTCGAGGCGGGCGTCGCCCGCGCTCTGCGTGACGTCCGCCCAGACCACCCCGAGGAAGAGGGATCATCACGGTGACCAGCACCTTCCCGCACGACAGCGTCGAGCACCAGAACCACCCCGACTCCGGCGGGGAGCTCAGCCCGGAGGCCCGCACCTTCAACTGGCTGCTGGACTCCTTCACCTCCGGCACGGCCGGGGTGCTGGAGGCGATAGCTGTCTCCTCGGACGGGCTGCTGATGGCGATGTCCGCGATCAAGGACCGGTCCAACGCGGAGCGGCTCGCCGCCGTGGTCTCCGGCATGACCAGCCTGGCCGGCGGCGCCGCCAGCTGGTACGCCCTCGGCGGGTTGAACCGGGTGGTCGTGGACATGGCCGAGGGCTACCTGCTGATCACCGCGATCAGCAGCGGGTCGGTGCTCGGCGTGGTCGCCGACCGGACCGCCAACCTGGGCACCGTCGCGTACGAGATGACGCTCTTCGCCGGCCGGGCCGGCGGCGCGCTCACCCCGCGCCTGATCGCCGAGTTGAAGAACGCCGCCCAGCAATGACTCCGGACGCCGCCGGCGAGCCCGATCCGGAACCGCTGGTCCGGATCCGGCCCTACCTGCGGGCGTCCGCCGACGACGCGGGCGTACCGGCGGTGGCGGACGAGCCGGAGCCCGAGCCGGACGGGCCGACCGGGCCGGCCGGGCCGCGCCCGTTCGTGCTCACCGCCGGCCGGGTGACCGGGGCCGACCCGGCGATCGGCCTGGAGACCCAGGTGACCGCCCGGCCGGACAGCACGCCGTGGACGGTCCCGTCGGCCCGGCTCGCCCCGGAACTGGCGGCGATCGTCGCGCTCTGCGCCGAACCGATCTCGGTCGCGGAGATCTCCGCCCGGACCCGGCTGCACTTCGGCGTGACCCGGGTGCTGGTCGGCGACCTGCGCGCCGCCGGCCACCTGGACGTACACGTCAGCGACGCCGACGACGCCCACGACCCCGACCTCATCCTGCGAGTGATTGATGGACTTCGTGCGATCTCCTGACTGGCCGGGCGCCCCGCAGGGCGCGGTCGCGACCAACAGCGCCGCCGCCCGGTACGGCACCCCGACCGGCACCCCGCCACCGGTCGGACGCGCCACGCCGCCGCAGTCGCCGGCCCCGCCCGCCGGACGCGTCCCGGCACCCCGCCCGGCCCCGGGCGGACGCGCCGCGCCGCCGATCCCGGTGAAGATCCTGATCGCCGGTGGCTTCGGGGTCGGCAAGACCACCACGGTGGGCGCCATCTCGGAGATCGCGCCGCTGACCACCGAGGCGGAGATGACCAGTGCCGGGATCGGCGTGGACGACCCGGGCGTACGCACCGCGAAGACCACCACCACGGTGGCGATGGACTTCGGCTGCGTCACCATCGACCGCAGCCTGAAGCTGTACCTGTTCGGCACGCCGGGGCAGACCCGGTTCGGCTTCATGTGGGACGACCTGGCCCGCGGCGCGCTGGGCGCGCTGGTGGTGGTGGACAGCAGCCGGCTGGACGACTGCTATCCGGCCATCGACTTCTTCGAGCGCGCCGGGCTGCCCTTCGCGGTCGGGGTGAACGCCTTCGACGGGCGGCTGGCGCACGACCTCGGCGCGATCCGGTGGGCGCTGGCCATCGGCGACCACGTTCCGCTGGTGCAGTTCGACGCCCGGGACCGGCTCTCGGTGCGGGACGCCCTGCTGGTCGTCCTGGACCGGGCGCTGGACCGGGCCACCCGGGAGCGGGGGGACTGAACTCCCGGGCGCTCGGAGCCGTTTCATCGAAGGGGTGGTCGTGATGAGAGGTGGTCTGGACGAGACACTGGCCCGGCTGGCGCGGCGCGAGGAGGCGCTGCGGCGGCGGGCCGCCGAGCCGGCCGGCGCACCGGATCCGGCCGAGCGGCCGGAGCCCGGCCCGGGCCGGCCCGAGTCCGGCCGCAACGCCGGGCCGGGCTGGGCGGACACCCGGGATCCGCGCCGGACGGACGGCCGGGACCCCGGCACCGGGGTCGGCGGCCGGGAACGCGGCGGGGCGGGCAGCCACCGCGCCGCCGAGGACGCCGCCGGGCGGGACCCGGTCGAGGAGGTGGCCGAGGCGGTACGCCGGGTGGTCGCCGGCCATCCGGGGCTGGCGGTCAGCGTCCGGGTCGAGCACGACGGGCAGGCGTACCCGCTGCGGGTGGCCTGGTCCGGGCCGGAGGTGACGGTCCGGGCCGAGCCGGCCCCGCCACCGGCCCCGCCACCGGCCTGGCCGCTGTCGGCCAACACGGTGCCCGACCTGCCCTCCGGCCGGGACGGGGTGCGCCCCGACCCGGCGGCCCGGCTGGCCGAACTGATCCGGCGGGACCCCACCCTGCTGACCGACGGTGACCAGGCCGGCTGACCGGGCGCCGGGGTGACTCCGGCGGCTAGGGTCGGGCGGTGGATCGACCCGACCTGACCCTGACCGCGAGCCTGCGGCCCGCGGCGTTGGACGCCCGGCGGGGCGTCGTCCGGCTGCACCCGGAGGTGCTCACCGCGCTCGCGCTGCGTCCGGGCGACCCGGTGCGGCTGGCCGGCCGGCGGGTGACCGCCGGCATCGTGGCGGCCGCCGAGCCGACCGCGAGCACCGCCCTGCTCTACGCCGACGACCTGACCCTGGGCAACCTCGGGGTCCGCGACGGCGGCCAGGTCACGGTCAGCCCCGTCCCGGTCGTCCCGGCCCGGCGGGTGCTCCTCGCCGGGCCGGCCGAGATCGCCGCGGCGGTCTCGCCGGAGATGCTCCGGCTCGCCCTGCTCGGCAAGGTGGTGACCACCGGCGACGACGTGTCGCTGCTGCCCCAGGACGTGCTGCCGGACGCCGCGACCCGCGGCCTGGTCGAGGCGGCCCGGCGCAGCCTGTCCAACCGGGTCGGCTACGCCTGGACCAGCACCCTGCTCGGGGTGGTCACGGCCGAGCCGGAGGGCGCGCTGGTCACCATGGACACCCTGGTCGGCTGGGAACACGGGCCGGTCACCCACGGCTCCGCCGGCCCCTCGACGGCGGCCCCGACCGCTGGAGCGGGCGCCTCCGCGGACGCGACGGCCGGCCGGGGCGGGCCGGCCGCAGCGGGTGCGCACGGTGGCGGGACGCGCGCGGCGACCCGGCCCGGTCCGGCCGGCGGTGCCGCGTGGCCGCCGGCCGAGGCAACGGCACCCGGCGGCGACGCGGCGGGCGACGCGGAGGCGGAGAGCGCCCCGTCGGTGGACGAACTGCCCGGGCTGCGGGCCCAGGCCGAGGAGCTGACCGAACTGCTCGACCTCGGCTTCCACCACCGGGAGGTGCTCGGCCGGCTGGGCACCACTGTCTCGCTCGGGGTGCTGCTCAGCGGGCCGGCCGGCTCGGGCAAGTCGGCGCTGGTCCGCGCGGTGGCGGCCCGGGTCGGCGCGCGGGTCTGCCCGCTCTGGGCGCCGGAGGTGGCCGCGCTGACCAACCAGGCCGCCGCCGAGCGGCTGCGCGCCGCCGCCGCCGAGGTACGCGCGGCCGGCCCGGCGGTGCTGCTGGTCACCGACGTGGAGGCGCTCGCCCCGGCGGACGAGCCGGGCCCGGTGGCCACCGTGTTCCGCCAGGTGCTCGCCGAGACCGTCCGGGCCGGGGCGGCGGTGGTCTGCACCACCGGCCGGCCGGAGGCGGTCGACCCGGCGCTGCGCGCGCCGGACCTGCTCTCGCTGCGGATCACCGTCCCGCTGCCGGATCCGGCGCTGCGCCGCGAGCAGTTGACGGTGCTGACCCGGCAGGTGCCGCTGGCCGAGGACGTCCGGCTGGACGAGGTCGCCGGTCGTACCCCCGGGTTCGTCGCCGCCGACCTGGCCGCGCTGGTGCGCGAGGCCGGGATCCGGGCGGCGCTGCGGCAGAAGTCGGCGGAGACGCCGACGGTGGCGATGGCCGACTTCACCGCCGCGCTGGAGGTGGTCCGGCCGACCACGATGGCGGCGTCCACCCTGGAGCTGGCCACGGTGACCCTGGACGACGTGGGCGACCTCGTCGAGGTGAAGGAGCGGCTCACCGAGTCGGTGCTCTGGCCGCTGACCTACCCGGACACCTTCGCCCGACTGGGCGTGCAGCCGCCGCGCGGCGTGCTGCTCTACGGCCCGCCGGGCTGCGGCAAGACCTACCTGGTGACCGCGCTGGCCGGGTCGGGGCGGGCGAATGTGCTCTCGGTGAAGGGCGCGGAGCTGCTGTCCAAGTGGGTCGGCGAGAGCGAGCGGGCGGTCCGCGAGCTGTTCCGCCGGGCCCGGGAGGCGGCCCCCACGCTGGTCTTCCTGGACGAGGTGGACGCGCTCGCCCCGGTACGCGGCCAGGCCACCGACGGGGGCACCACCGACCGGGTGGTGGCCGCCCTGCTCACCGAGCTGGACGGGGTGGAGGCGCTGCGCAACGTGGTGGTGGTCGGCGCGACCAACCGGCCGGACCTGGTCGACCCGGCGCTGCTGCGTCCCGGGCGGCTGGAGCGGCTGGTCTACGTGCCGCCGCCGGACGGGGCGGCCCGGGCCGAGATCCTGCGGGCGGCCGCCCGGAACGTGCCGCTGGCCCCGGAGGTGGACCTGGCCGGGCTGGGCGAGGAGCTGGACGGTTTCTCGGCGGCGGACTGCGCGGCGCTGGTGCGGGAGGCGGCGCTGGCCGCCATGCGGGAGTCGCTGACCGCCTCCACGGTCACCGCCGCGCACGTCGCGGCGGCCCGCGCCCGGGTCCGCCCGTCGCTGGACCCGGCCCAGGTCGCCTGGCTCGCCGCGTACGCCGAGCAGCGGGCCGGCTGACCGCTCGCCGGGGCCGGCCGCTCCCGGGACCGAAGGAAAACTTCGCAGAGACAGCACGAGCTGTAGACAACTTTTGGAACGCTGCCTATCGTCACTCCCCATCGATAGAAATATCTCTATGGGTCGATCTAAGGAGTGGCAGTGAGCGTTCGATCTCGCGTACCACGACCTCGGCGCCTGCTCGGCGCTGTGCTGGTCGCCGCCCTCGGCCTGGCCGGCGCGGTCGGCTCGGCCGCCACGCCGGCCGCGGCCCGGGCGGTGCCGGCGCCCGGCTCCCTGGCCGCCGCCTTCGCCGCCGCGGCCGCGCGCTACGACGTCCCCCGCGACCTGCTGGCCGCCCTCGGCCAGGCCGAGACCCGCCTGGACGGGCACGCCGGCGAGCCCAGCGCCTCCGGCGGCTACGGCGTGATGCACCTGGTGAGCAATCCCCGGGTGCACACCCTGGCGGAGGCGGCCCGGCTGACCGGGCTCGACCTCCCGGCGTTGCGCACCGACCCGGCCGCGAACATCACCGGCGCGGCGGCGGTGCTGCGGTCCTACGCCGACCAGGCCGGCCTCGGCCGGGCCGAGCGCGCCGACGTCGACCGCTGGTACGAGCTGGTCGCCCGCTACGGCGGCGCGAGCGACCCGGCGGTCGCGCGGCTCTACGCGGACGCCGTCTACGACCTGCTGCGTACCGGCTTCACCGCCACCGCGGAGGCGGCGGTGACGGTGCCCGGCCGCCCGGTCGCGCCGCACCGGGGCGCCCTCGGCCAGGCGTCGCCGACCGGCGGCGTCGGCACCCTGAGCACCGACTACGGGCCGGCCGCCTGGGCGCCGGCCAGCACCAGCAACTACACAGTGGCCAGCCGGCCCACCAGCCACCCGATCCGGTACGTCGTCATCCACGTGACCCAGGGCTCCTACGCCGGTTCGATCAGCTGGTTCCAGAACCCGGCGGCAAAGGTCAGCGCGCACTACACGTTCCGGTCCTCGGACGGGGCGGTCACCCAGTCCGTCCGGGAGAAGGACATCGCCTGGCACGCCGGCAACTGGACCTACAACACCCAGTCCGTCGGCATCGAGCACGAGGGGTACGTGGACAACGCGAGCTGGTTCACCGACGCGATGTACCGGGCCTCGGCGGCGCTCACCCGCAACCTCACCACCAAGTACGGCATCCCGCGGGACCGGGCGCACATCATCGGCCACCGCGAGGTGCCCGGCGCCACGCACACCGACCCCGGCCCCAACTGGAACTGGACCTACTACATGCAGCTGGTCAACGGGGTCACCGGCATCGGCTCCGGCACCGTGGAGACCGGCGGGTCGGGCCTCAACGTGCGCTCCGGCCCCGGCACCGGCTACGCCGTCGTCGGCTCGGTCGCCGACGGGGCCGGCGTCAGCGTCTACTGCCAGGCCACCGGCACCACTGTCACCGGCCCGTACGGCACCAGCAACGTCTGGGACCGGATCGGCACCAACCGCTACATCTCCGACGCCTACGTGCTGACCGGCCACGACGGCTTCATCCCCGGCGTGCCACGCTGCTGACGCTGGCCGCCGAGGGCGTACCCGCGAGCGCCCGTCCCGGCTCGGGACGGGCGCTCAGGGTGCCGCGTTGTGGGTCAGGCGCGCTCGGCCACCCGGGCGACGAAGGCCCGCCACGCCGCCGGGGCGAAGGTCAGCGCAGGCCCGTCGGGGTCCTTGGAATCACGGACCGCCACCACGCCGGGAAGGTTGCCGGCGACCTCGACGCAGGCCCCACCGTTGTTCCCGCTCTTCGTGCTCTTGCGCCACTGAGCGCCGGTCACGTCCATGACTCTGCCGCTTTCCGAATGAGGTCCAGGGATTGCGCTCGCGGTAGGGCCTCCCCGCTGATCCGTGCCCACCGCCGGTCAAGGGTAGCAATTTCCGCGTTCTGTTCGATGATCTGCGCCTGCGCCTGACCGTCGACATGCGCCACCCGCGAACCTTCGGGCAACTCCGCGAGGATGAACGCCCCGCCCAGGCCCGGATACATGCCGACGCCCGCCGGCACGACGTGGACCTGCACAGACGGCAGGGTTGCGCACCGCGCCAGGTGGTCACACTGCTCACGCATCATCGCGCGATCGTCGCCGATCGTGCGGTGCAGCACTCCTTCGTCAAGGATCGCGATGAGCAACGGCGGGCGTTCCCGCTTCAGAACGCTCTGCCGCCCGAGGCGAGCTGAGACGAGCTGGTCCACCTCGCCGGCGGTCAACGCCTCCCCGGCGAGAGTCGCCCGCGCGTACGCCTCGGTCTGAAGGAGGCCTGGCACCCAGGCCAGTTCGAACCAGCGCAGCGCGACCGCCTCGCGCTCGATGTCCGCCCACGGCCGGAACCATGCCGGCTCTCGTCGCTTCAGGACATCCGGCCATAATTCCGCTACATCCCGGCCCAAAATCTCCGCAACCCGAGCACGATGCCGCGTCTGCGGGATCCGTCCCGGGTTTGCCCAGCGCGCGGCCGTCTTCGGGTCCACACCGGTCTGAGCTGCGAGGCTGTCCGCCGTCTCACCCTTTTCTGCCATCGCCTCGACTACGGCATGGTTCATGTCCCGTCCTCTCCGGAACGTCCTGAACGTATCGAAGCCATACTGCAACGCAGTGTGATCGGACCACAACGGTTGCGAGTGTTGGCGTACGACGGCGCGGCCGGTGGAGGCGACCCGAGGCCCGGTGGTCGCGCCAGTCGCGGGCCGCCCCGGCCGACGCCCGGGGCGGCCCCTCCACACCCGTGAAGGAGGTTCCCGGTGCGAATCCGGTTCTGGCGCCGCAAGCCCACGCAGCGACTCCCCCGCCAGGTGCCGCCGAACGAGCGGCCGACCTGGGCGACCCAGCCGACGCAGGTCTTCCCGACCACCGACCCGGGCCGGGCCGGGAACCTCACCCGGGGCCAGCGGTGGCGCGCGAACGGAGGGCGCTGGTGAGCCTGATCGTCGGCCACGTCATCCGGGTGCCCGAGGACGCGTACCGGTTCGGCAGCGGTCCGCTGACCTTGCACATCTCCGAGGTCATCAGCCGCGGCCCCGTCGAGGGCGCGGAGTGGGCCGAGCTGAAGGGCCGCGAGGTCCGCCCGGACGGCTCGATCGCCGTCCGCGAGCGGTACGCGTTCGTCCGGGTGGACCGGGTGACGGAGGTCGAGGTGACGGCGGGGTGAGCCGCCGCGCCGAACACCTGCCGTCCCGCCCCACCTGGCGCTGCGCCGCCTGCGGCATCGCCTGGCCCTGCTCACCGGCGAAGCTGCGCCTGCTCGGCGAATACCGGCACGACCGGGCCGCCCTGCTGGTCTACCTGGCCACGCTCCAGGCCGAGGCCGCCGGCCAACTCGCCGCGCTCGACCGGTACGCGCGGCCGGTCGACCTGTCGGAGCGCTTCACCGGCTGGGCGCGCGCCCGGTAGCCCGCCATCCGGGCGTACCGGGTGGCGGGGCCGGTCAGTCGGTGGGCAGCAGCGGGCCGAGCGGGCCGAGGTCGAGGTTGAGGTCCTCCGGGGCCAGCCCGAAGTACTCGCGCAGCTCGGCCATCTGCTCCTCCAGCGCCATCAACGTCACGCCGATCCGCTCGACCTGCTCCTCGGTGAGGTCGCCGAGGTCGACCCGGCGCAGCGCCTGGCGTTCCACCAGCTGCCGGAGCAGCTCGATCACGGTGAGCACCAGGCTGGCCAGTCCCCGCTCGACGGAGTCCCGGTCCACCGCGAGCCGGCGGTCCAGTGGTTTGACCCGGGGCTGCTGCCACTGCGGCTCGCCGAGCGCCGCGGCCAGCTCGGCCGCCTCGTCCCGGCTGCCGGCGGCCCGGCGGGCCAGGCCGCGACCGGCGTCCTCGCCGCCGGTCATGGCGCCTCCACGGCCGGTCCGGTGCCCTCGCTCGCCACCGCGTCGCGCAGCTCGGGCGGGGCGAGCGCGCCGACCGAGGCGACCAGCGCGCGCAGCGAGACCCGGACCAGGTCCACGTCGGCGATCGCGATGGTGATGTCGCCGCTGATCACCACGCCGGTGGCGAGCACCCGGTCGAGCAGGTCGACCAGGGCCACCGGCCGGTAGGCCAGCGGGTCGTCGGCGCTGTTCGGCGCGAGCGCGGTGGTCACCATGCCCGCCCCCGGGCGGCGTCGGACCGGGTGCCCGGTCCGGTCAGCATGCCGGCTCCCGGACGGTCAGCGCCGGGCCGGCCGGGCGCTCCTCCGCGAAGGAGTACGGCGGCCACGGGCCGGTCAGCTCCAGCCGCAGCTCCGGGTGCCGCTCACCGAGCGCGGCGACCAGGGCGGTGAAGCCCGGCAGCCGCGCGCTCTCCACCAGGTACGCGCCGTTGAGCACCATCGGGGTGGGCGCGCCGGAGAGCCGGCGGTCCTGCGGGGCGTGCCGGCGGGCGGCGACCGCGTACCCGGCCAGCGTGTCGTGCACCGCCGCCGCGGCCTCGGCGGCGATCCGTTGCCCCTGCTCGCGGGCGGTCAGCTGGGCCCGCCGCCGGCGCAGGTACGCCGCCCCGGCGCCGCCCGCGCCGGCGTCCTCGCTCGCCCGGGGCAGCGCGCCCGGCACCTGGTACCCCTTGACGCCCCACTCGCCGCGACCGGTGAGCCGGTCCAGCAGGCCGGTCAGCTCGGCCTGCCGGCCGGTCAGCTGGCCGGCGACCCGGGCGTCGTCGTGGTGCACGGTGGCCAGCCGCGCGGGGACCACCGGCCCCCGGCGGGCCAGCGCGTCGACCACCGCGTGGTGCGCCCGCGCGGCCCGTTCCAGCCAGGCCAGGTCCTCCAGGTTGCGGCGCAGCGCCTGCTCGCCGTACTCGGCCAGCGGGGCGGCGCTGACCACGGCCACCAGCCCGGCGGCGCGCACCGCGCGGACCGGCGCGCCGGTCATCCCCGGGATGGCGGCGAGCACCGCCGGCTCGACGTCCCGGACCACGCCGTGCAGCCAGACGCCGGTGCCCGCCTCGGGCCGGTCCGCGCCGGCCACCCGGTCAAGCGTCGAACTCATCCCACTCCTCCCTCCGCGCGGCGCGCCGCTCGGCCCGCGCCGCGACCCGGGGCCGGCGTTCCGCCTCGACCTGCTCCGGATCCCGGGGGCCCGGCTCCACCGGCGGTCGGGCCCGCGAACTGAGCCAGGGATCGTGCTCCCACCAGTCGATGCCGATCTGCCGGGCGGTGTCGACCGAGGCGATCACCAGCCGCAGCTTGAGGGTGAGCAGCTCGATGTCGAGCAGGCTGACCCGGATGTCGCCGGCGATCACGATGCCCCGGTCCAGCACCCGTTCCAGGATGTCGCCCAGGTTGGCCGGCTCGTGGCCGGCGGGCAGCACCTGCCCCGAGTTCTGCACCACGGACGGGGGTTGCATGCTCATCTCAGCCCACCTCGCCCTTTCCGCGCTGGTAGCGCCGCACCCGCCGGTAGCCGAGCAGGCCGCCCTCCAGGTCGAGTTCCACCTCGTACAGGCCGAGCAGGTCGGTGGAGGCGGGGATCCGGTGGTCCTCGACCACCTCCACCCCGACCAGCCAGCCGTCCCGGACGGACTTCAGCGAGGTGGTCCCCACCGCGTCCCGGCCGGTCAACTCGACGACCTGCCGGAGTCCCTCCCGGGCCGCCTCGGCCGCCGAGATCGGCTCGACGTACTCCTCCTCGTCGTCGTACTCGTCGTACTCGTCCTCGTCGTACGGCTGCTCGGCCGGCTCGTTCCTACCGGCCCGGCCGCCGCCGCGGCTCAACTCCGCCACCGCGCTCACCTCCCTCGCCGCCATCGCGCGGCGCGCCCGGTCCGGCGCGCCGCGCCCGTTCCACCACCGGCCGGGCCCGCCCGTTGCCGCGCCGCACCGGCTGCCGGCCGCGCCGGGCGGCGGGGCGGCCGCGGGCGCCGCCGGTCTCCGCCTCGCCGCCCGGGGCCGGCCGCCGCCCGGCGGTGCCGGTCAGCCGGTCCAGCACCTCCTGCTGGCCCCGGTCCCGCTCCTCCGGCGTGATGTCGCCGGCCGCGGCCGCCTCGTCCAGCTCCTCCAGCTCGCGCCGGATGCTCGTCGGGCTGTACCGCTGCGCCTCCGCCTCCCGGGCGATCACCTTGACCACCGCGGTCAGCCCGCGCACCGGCGCGTACGGCAGGGTCAGCAGCGCCCAGAGGATGTCCACCGGTCACTCCACCAGCTGGTGCGCGCTGACGAAGTCGTACGGTGCCAGCGGGCCCAGCAGCCGGGTCCGGATCAGCTCGCGGCGCTGCTCGGCGTACGCCTCGACCGCGTCCACGAACTCGTCCTCGCGGTCCCGGTCGACCAGGAACGCGGCGCTGCCCGCGTCCAGTTCGTTGCTCGGCACCCGGGGTGCGGTGGCCACCGCGAGCCCGCCGAGCTCCTCGATGAGCTGCCGGTTCTCCGCCTCCCGGCGCAGCTCCACCGCCTGGCTGATCATCTCGCCGAGCCGGATGCGCTGCGGCCGGGTGGCCTCGGCCGGCTGCCCGCGCACCTGGTCGGCCAGCTCGGCGGCGGCCGGGTTCTCGGCCAGCACGTCGCCGATCAGCGCCGGTTCCTCGTAACGGCCGTGCACGATGTACTGGATCCGGCCCTCGAACTCGTCGAGGGCGGCGGCGAACCTGTCCTGGTGCGCCTCCAGCAGGTCGGCCACCGCGTCCGCCCCGGTCACCACCGTGCCGAACCGCACCGGCAGCACCGGCGCCACCGCCGCGGTCCCGTCCAGCAGCTCCTGGTACGCGGTCAGGTCCGCCGGACGGCCCAACGGACCCTCCAGCGGCACCTCGCTGACCAGCGCGGCCAGCTCCCCGTGCCGGACCGTTGTCACCTCCCCCGGTGGCTCGCCCACCCCGATCGCGTCCGCGGTGGGTTCCACGTCGGCGGGCACGATGCCGTAGATGAACAGTCCGGTCTCCTCGGCCATCTCAGCGCTCCTTGTCCCGGCGCCGGCGGGGGCGCTCCCGGTCCCGGTCGGTGTCCCGGTCGCCCAGCGAGTCGACGACCGCCCCGCTGATCTCCTTGGCCGCCTTGCCGAGGCCGGACATGGCCTTGCCCTTGCCGACCGCGCCCGAGGCGCCCTCGACCAGGTCGGGCAGGCCCTTCTGGTTCTTCGGGGTGATGTCGAACCGGTCCACCGCCTCGGCGAAGCGCAGGTACGTCTCGACGCTGGCGATGACGATCCGGGCGTTGATCTCCAGCAGCTGGATGCCGACCACGGCGACCGACACCTGCGCGTCGATCACCACGCCCTTGTCCAGCACGGTTTCCACCACGTCGGCGAGGCTGCCGCCACCGCGCTCCAGCGCGCCGCCGGCCTGGTCTCCTCCTGTTGTCGCGACGGTCACTCGTCCCGCTCCTCCCGACGACGGCGCACCACCGGCCGGCGCGGTGCCTCCGGGGCCCGGCGCGCGGCCGGACGACGGCGGGGCGTCTCCTCCCGCGGCTCCTCCCGGCGGGGCCGCTCGGGCGCGCGGCGGCGCGGCGCGGGCTGCTCCTCCGGCGCCTCGTCCAGCTCGCCCTCCCGGTAGGACTCGTACTCGTCGTCGTACTCGTCGTCGTACTCGTCGTACTCCTCCTCGGCGGGCGGACGACGGCGCGCGGGCGGGCGGCGGCGGGCGCGCGGCGCGGGCCGCTCCCCGCCCGGCTCCTCCTCGGCCTCCTCCGGCTCCTCCTCGGCCGCCTCGGGTTCCGCCTCGGGGCGGCCGCGCCGCCCGCGCGGCTCCCGGTCGGGCCGCTCCCGCTCCTCGCGCCGCCCCTGCTCCTCGCGCCGCTCCCGCTCCTCGCGCCGCTCCCGCTCCTCGCGGAGGGCGGTCTCGTGGTCCTTGACCACCTGCGAGTCCTGGATCTCGCCGCGCCAGCCCTGCACCGCGTCCGGGTCGAGGACGGTCTGCGTCATCACGTGCCGGACGAAGTGCTTCAGCTCCAGCCGGGCCCGGCGGCCCTGGGCCCGCCACAGGTTCCCGGTGTGCTCGAAGAGGCCCTGCGGGTGGTACTCCAGCACGACCAGGATGCGGGTCAGGTCCGGGGTCAGCTCGTGGAAGCTGACCGTGCCGTCCACCGATCCCTTCTCGCCCTTGGAGCGCCAGTGGATCAGCTTGTCCGGGATCTGCCGGACGATGGTGGACTCCCAGGTCCGGTGCGACCAGAAGACCTGCGCCTTCCAGGTGAGCTTCTCGTCCGATTCGGTGTCGACGTTCTCGACCTTCTTCATGAAGCTCGGGAAGTCGCCGAACTGGGTCCACTGGTTGTAGGCGACCCGGACCGGCACACCGACCTCGATCGTCTCCACGATGTTGGTGACCTTCTGCTTGCGGCCACCCTTGCCCCCTCGGCCGATGGCCGACATCAGCTTCTCCTTACCGCCGGCCAGCCCGGCATGGAACATCGCCTTCGCCGGTGAGCTGCCCTCGGCCAGCTTCTGCGCACCGGTGGCGGCGGCGATCAGGCCCGGCCCGCCGCCCTGCTTCGCGTACTCGCCGAGCCGGCCGGTCGCGCCGGTCACCCGCTCGGTGACCGCGGCGACCGCGCGCTCGCCGATGGCGCTCGCCAGGTCCTTGACGTCGTCCACGAGCTGGCCGCGCACCTTGCCGGCGAGGCCGCCCGGATTCGTCTCGACCATGTTCACCGCCCCCGTCGACCGGACCGGGCGGTCTCCCGCTGCGGCTGGTCCTCGTCGGTGTCGGGCTGGCCGGCGTCGGCCTGGCCGGTGTCGGGCTGGTCGGTGTCGGGCTGGTCGGTGTCGTCGGGCCGGCCGCCACCGTCGGACTGGCCGGCGGCCCGGCGGCGCAGCGCGTCGGCCGAGCCGCGCAGCTTGCCGCTGACCGCGTCGATGCCGCTGCTGGCGGCGGCGGTCGCCGCCGCCTTGCCCGCCGAGGCGAGCGGCTTGCCGAGGTGGCTGAGGTTGCTCAGGTGGGGGGACGACTGCAACAGGCCGCCGGCTCGGCCCAGCAGCCCGCCCGGATCCCGGCTGGCGCGGCCGATCGCCACCGCGGCGGCCAGGGTCAGCGCGGTACGCAACTTACGGCGGCGACCCAGCAGGTAGCCGAAGCCGACCGCCATCCCGATTCGTGCTCCGCTGTTCATCAACTCTCCTTCGCTCCCCGGCGCGGAGACACCTGACCGACAGCGGCCGAATTGGCCACCGGGGAAACAGCACGAGCCGGGCCGCAAATCAGGTGCCCCATTTAGCGGACCCGGCGGGCAGTACCCGGTGACCAATCCGCAAAACATTCACGACCCGTGCGCCGGGCCTGCGGACGACCTATTCACCAAACCGGCAATCCGGACAGAGATGCCCGTACGAGCAGCGCAGACCTCAGAGCGGCAGCAACTGAAAAAAGCGGAATCAGAATGTTGGCGGCGTCGAATCGAGGCATATCTCGGCGTGCACCCGATCGCCGTCCTCGCGCAATTTCGCGCCGCATTTTTCGAGCACCGCGATCGCCCCGGAATTGTCCCGGGTGGTCTCCGCGACGACGAGTCGCATACCGGCGGCCGCCGCCTCGTTCAGCAGTTCCCGCAGCGCCGCCGCACCCACCCCCTGGCCGCGCGCGGACCGGCCCAGCCACATCCCGGTCTCGACGGTGCCCGGCTCGTCGCGGCGGGCCATCCGGATCATGCCGACCACCTCGCCGCCGGCCAGGATCGCGTACATCTGGGTGCGGGTGGGGCCGGCCAGCCCGCCGAAGCTGGCCCGGTGGAATTCGCGGAACGCCTCCCGGCGGGCGTGCGACCACCCCGCCGGCGCCTCCACCGGCGGCATGACGTCCCCGGGCTCCGCCTCGGCCGCCGCTACGGAGAGCAACGGCTCAAGGTTTCGCTCGTCCACCGGCTCCAGCCGGACCGTTCCCGCCACGTGCCGCAGTCTGCCGCCCCTACCGGCCCAAGTCCACCCCGTTCGGCACCGACTGCCGGGTTGGCGGAGGCTATCGGCCGGTCGGGCCGGATGGTGTTCCACCTCACGCTCCGCTGTCAAAAGCCGTTCTGCGGATTAACCTACTCGGCTGGTAGACAATCCGGGAGCGACGCTCCCGCCGCGAGGCGACGAGGGGATCAGCTGTGATCGAGCTCGACGGGCTGCGCCGCACCTACCGCGGTCGGGGGCGGTCCGTGGTCGCCGTCGACGGGGTCAGCCTCTCGGTACGCCCCGGCGAGGTGTTCGGCGTGGTGGGGCGCAGCGGTGCCGGCAAGAGCACCCTGCTGCGCTGCGTCAACCTGCTGGAGCGCCCGGACGAGGGCACCGTCACTGTCGACGGGGTGGAGCTGACCGCGCTCGGCGGCGACCGGCTGCGCGCCGCCCGGCAGCGGATCGGCATGGTCCACCAGCACTTCGCCCTGCTCGGCTCCCGCACCGCCGCCGGCAACGTGGCCTTCGCCCTGGAGGTGATGGGCGTGCCCCGCCGGGAGCGGGCACGGCGGGTCGCGGAACTGCTCGACCTGGTGGGGCTCACCGACCGGGCCGACGCCTACCCGGCCCAGCTCTCCGGCGGGCAGAAGCAGCGGGTCGGGATCGCCCGGGCGTTGGCCGGGCGGCCGAAGGTGCTGCTCTGCGACGAGGCCACCTCGGCGCTCGACCCGGAGACCACCCGCTCGATCCTCGGCCTGCTCCGCGACCTCAACCAGCGGCTCGGGCTGACCATCCTGCTGATCACCCACGAGATGGACGTGGTGAAGCGGCTCTGCGACTCGGCGGCGGTGATGCGCGACGGCCGGCTCACCGAGTCCGGCCGGGTCACCGAGCTGATCGCCCGGCCCGGCTCGGAACTCGCCGCCGAGGTCTTCCCGCTCGGGACGCCCCCGACGCTGCCCGGCAGCACCGTCGTCGACGTCACGGTGGCCGGCCCGGACGCGGACACCGCCTTCGTCGCCGAGCTGACCCGCCGCTTCGACCTCGACGCCCGGATCCTCGGCGGCACCGTCGAGCAGCTCGCCGGCGGGCGCGCCGGCCGGCTGCGGCTGGCCCTGCCGGGCGATGCCGAGCGGACCGCCCCGGCGGTGGCCCACCTGCGCGCCGCCGGTCTCGCCGTGGAGGTGGCCGCGTGATCGCCGACGACCTCGTGCCGCTGCTCACCCAGGGGCTGCGCGAGACCGCGTACATGGTCGCCGTGGCGGCGCTGCTCTCGGCGCTGGGCGGGCTGCTGGTCGGCGTCCTGCTGGTGCTCACCGGACGCGACGGCCTGCTGCCCGCCCGGCCGGTGAACGCGCTGCTCGGGCTGGTCGTCAACGTCGGCCGCTCGCTGCCGTTCATCATCCTGCTGGTGGCGATCATCCCGGTCACCCGGGCGGTGGTCGGCACCACCATCGGCACCACCGCCGCCATCGTGCCGCTGACGGTCAGCGCCATCCCGTTCTACGCCCGGATCGTGGAGACAGCGCTGCGGGAGGTGGACCGGGACGTCATCGCGGCGGCCCGGGCGATGGGCGCGAACCGCCGGCAGATCGTCGGCAAGGTGCTGCTCCGCGAGGCCCGACCCGGCCTGGTCGCCGGCTTCACCCTCACCGTGGTGGCGCTGATCGGCTACTCGGCGATGGCCGGCGTGATCGGCGGCGGTGGCCTGGGCGACCTGGCCCTGCGCTACGGCTACCAGCGGTTCGAGAACGACGTCATGATCGCCACCGTGGTGCTGCTGGTCGCCTTCGTCCAGCTGGTCCAGGTGGTCGGCGACGTGATCACCCGAAGACTCTCCCACCGGTGACCCCGGACGAGTGAACCCGGCGCAGGCCCACCCGGCCGGCCGGACCCGGCCCGCGCCCACCGGCGCGGCCGACCCGACCACCCGGCGCCGCCCCCGAAACCGGCGGGCCGGTCAGATCCGACGAAAGGCAAAACCGTGCGACGCATCACCGCAACCCTCGCCGCGGCCGCGCTCGCCCTGGGCCTCGCCGCGTGCGGGGCCGACGGCGGCGACGCGAGCGACCCGAACGCACCGCTGAAGGTCGGCGTCAGCCCCGTCCCGCACGGGGAGATCCTCACCTACATCAAGGACAACCTCGCCGAGCAGGCCGGGCTGAAGCTGGAGATCGTCGAGTTCACCGACTACGTCCAGCCGAACCGCGCGCTGCAGGAGAAGCAGCTCGACGCCAACTACTTCCAGACGGTGCCCTACCTGGAGACCGAGAAGAAGTCCAAGGGGTACGCGTTCACCGCGCTGAAGCCGGTGCACATCGAGCCCCTGGGCCTCTACTCGAAGAAGGTGAAGAGCCTCGCCGACCTGCCGGCCGGGGCGGTCGTGGCGATCCCCAACGACCCGACCAACTCGGGCCGGGCGCTCAACCTGCTCGCCCAGCACGGCGTGATCAGCCTGAAGGACGGTGCCGGCGTCGCCGCGACCCAGCGGGACATCGCCGACAACCCGAAGCGGCTCCAGTTCAAGGAGCTGGAGGCGGCGCAGCTGCCGCGCAGCCTGGACGACACCGACGCCTCGGTGATCAACGGCAACTACGCGATCGAGAGCGGCCTGAAGCCGGCCACCGACGCGCTCGCGCTGGAGAAGGCCGAGAACAACCCGAACGCGAACCTGGTGGTGGTCCGCGACGGCGACGAGGACGACCCGCGGGTGGTCAAGCTGGAGCAGTTGCTGCACTCCGCCGAGGTGAAGGCGTTCATCGCGGAGAAGTACCAGGGCTCGGTGCTGGCCGCGTACTGAGCCGGACGTCCGTCGAGCCCGGTCCCCGTCGTGGGGGCCGGGCTCGCGCCGTACCGGGCGGCGGTCAGGGACCGTCGGTGTCGAACTCGCAGAGCACCACCGAGGCGTCGTCGGCCGGCTTGTGCCGGCGCAGCCGGTCCGGGTGGTCGCGCTCGGCCGCCCGCACCCGGTCGACCAGCGCGCCCGGGCCCTCGGCGGTCACCAAATCCAGCAGCCCCGCCCAGTCCAGCAGCCCGAACTGCTCCACCACCGCCGACGCGCCGTCGCTGAGCAGCACCGCCCGGCGTACCGCCCCGGGGCCGCGCAGCGGCAGCGTGCCGGCCACCGCGTGGAACGCGGCGTCCGGGTCGGCGGCGGCCACCCAGTAGCCGTGGGTGCGGTTCATCCGCTCCCGCTGCACCGCGACGGCCTGCCGGAACCGGGTGATCCGGTCGGCCGAGCCGGCCGGCACCGCGGCCACTGTCTCGCGCAGCTCGGCCATCGCGGCGTCCAGCCGCTCGTCGGAGACGACGCTCACCTGGCCGCCCGCGTCCAGCACCAGCGGGCTGTCGCAGAGCACCAGGTAGTCGACGTGGTCGCCACCGTCGCGCAGCAGGCAGACGGTGCTGGACGGGGTGCCCGGATGGTCCAGGTCGCACTCGTCGCCGTGGTCGGACCGGACGGCCAGGATCGCCGCCGCGAGGTTGCTCGTCAGGGTCGCGGTGGGCCGGGCCGCCTCGGCCAGCCCGAGCCGGGCGGCCAGGTGCCGGACGTACCAGGACGGGCCGTGCACGCAGCCGGTGTCGAAGCCCTCCGGCACGGTCGCGCCGTCCAGCACCCCGACCAGCGGCCCGAACCGGAAGACCAGGTCCTCGTTGAGCGGCCGGCCGGGGGGCGGCGCGGACGCGGAACGTACCCGCATCGTCCGCGCCGCCCCGACGACGCGGGTGGCCTCAGCGGCCGCGAACGTCGCCGGCGGCCTCATGCGCCTGCCCCTGCACCTGGTGGGCGGCCGACCGGCCCTGCTGCCCGACGGCGGACGCGCCGTGCATCGCCGTGGAGCCCACCGACGCCGCGGCGTGCTTCACCGGCTCGCGCATGTTCTGCCGCATGTTGTCGCGAACCTGGTGGCCCACCTGGCTGGCCTGCTGGCGCAGCATGTCCGAGTGCTCGCTGACCTTGCCCCGGGCCTGCCCGGCCCACTGCCGCTCGGTGCGGCTCGGCGGGATCAGCGACGAGACCAGCAGCCCGGCGCCGAAGGCGATCAGGCCGGCGGCCAGTGGATTGCCCTGCGCCTGTTCGCGGCCCTGCTGGCCGAGATGCCGGGCCGAGTCGGCCGCGTGCGACATCTGCTCGCGGCCCTGCTGCCCGAGCTGCCGGGCCGAGTCCGCCGCGTGCGACATCTGCTCCCGGCCCTGCTGCCCGAGCTGCCGGGCCGAGCCCGCCGCGTGCGACATCTGCTCCCGGCCCTGCTGCCCGAACTGGCGGGCCGAGCCCGCCGCCTGGGACATCCGCTGGCTGGCGCCGTGTCCGTCCGACTGTGCACCCATCACCTTCTCCTTCACCCGGCCCAGCGCGCCGCGGGCCTGCCCGACACGCTCACCGGCCATTCGTCGCGGGTTGACCCGATCGGCCAACGCGTCGATGTCACTGCTCAACTCGTTCCGGGTGTTCTCGATCTCCCACCGGATCCGGTCCGGATCGGACATCGTCTGCTCCCTTCCGGTCGACTCACCGGCCGCGCAGCGCGTTCGGTACCTGGCGGGCGGTCTGTTGGGTGCGGGGCAGCACCGCTCGCGTCTGGCGCAGCCTGGTCCGCCCGTTGGCGAGCAGGATGCCCGCCACCACGGCCCAGGCGATCGCCACGAGCAGCGCGGCCCAGCCCTGGTCCATCACGTTGGACAGACCCCACCACACCGCGTACGAGACGAACAGCACGGCCAGGAAGCCGGCCAGCCCCGCGCCGCCGAGCAGGCCGCCGGCCTTGCCGGCCTGGGTGGCCTCCTCGCGCAGCTCGGCCTTGGCCAGCTGGACCTCCTGGCGCATCAGCGTGGAGAGGTCCCGGGTCACGTCGCCGAGCAGCTCGCCGACGGACGCCTGGGTCCGCTCCTTCTCCGGGGCGCTCACGGCGCCACCCCGCCGCGGATGTCGGCCTGCGGCTGACCGGGGGGTGTCGCGTTGCGCACCCGGGCCGCCCCGACGTACGGCTCCTCGACCTCGTACGGCGCGGCGACCGTCCGCTCGTACGGCGCGGCTTCCGCCCGCTCGTACGGCGCGGCTTCCGTCCGGTCGTACGGCTGCGGTCCGGCCGGGGTCTCACCGGGCTGGACACCCGCCGTGCCCGGTCGTGGCGCCTCGGTCGGCGCGCCCCGGCCGCCGTCGCCGCCGCCGGTCAGGCTCCGGGTGAGCCGCCCGAACAGCAGGCCGGCCACTGCCGCGCCGGCCAGGAACGTGCCCGGATGCCGGCGGGCGTACGCCCGCACGTCGTCCATCATCGCCGCCGGCTCGTTGTGCTCGATCCAGCCGGCCGCCTGCTCGGCGACGCGGGCCGCCCGACGGACCGCCTGGGCGGCCATCCCGGAGTCCTGGCTGCATTCGGCCATCGAGTTGAGCTCGCGGCCGAACCCGCGCAGGCCCTCCACGGCCCGCTGCTTCTGGGCATGGGCCTGGCCGCGCAACTGGGTGTTGGTCTCTCCGGTCAGGTTTCGCATCTGCTGCCGGGCCTCGTGGGCGACGTGGCCGCCCTGTTCGGCCGCGGCGTGGGCCATCTGCCCGCCGGCCTGGGCCGCCTGGTGCCCGACCCGCGACGCCTGCTGCCGGGCGTGCTGCCCGGCGCCGGTGGCACCGTCCGGTGGCCGGCTCGGGTTGTTCCCCGTCATTAGCCGCTCCCTCCGTCGGCCCCGGGGCGGCGACAGCGCCCCGGAACGTGGACCGGCCGCGACACTCGCGGCCCGGAACGCCATCCGCCTACCCGCGCGGCTCGCCTGCATTCCGCCGGCTGCCCGGCGGGTCGGCCGGGATCCGGACCGGCACGCCGATACCGGACGGCAGGAGCGTACCCGGTGTCCCGGGCGTACCGGTCCACGTCACGTGGGTGATCCACTCCGTTTCCCGGATATCGGGGTGTCCCGGCGTCGTCGACACCGCGACATTCCGGAAACCGCGTGGAACGACGGCTCAGCGGCGGCGGTTGCGGGCCCGGGAGGAACGCAGCCGGCGTAACCGCCCGATCAGGACGGGCTCGGCGGCCAGCGCGGCCGGGTGGTCGAGCAGCGCGTTGAGCAGTTGGTAGTAGCGGGTGGCGGAGAGGCCGAAGGTGTCCCGGATGGCCTGTTCCTTGGCCCCGGCGTGCCGCCACCACTGCTGCTCGAAGGCGATGATGGCGCGCTCCCGCTCGGTGAGCGCGGCGGGGCCGACGGACGGCGCCGGTTTCGCGTCCGCGACATCCGGTGCGTCGGTGGCCTCCCCGGGCGCGGTCTGCGGCCCGTGGGTGGCGCCCGCCTCCCGACCAGCGGTCGCCGGCTCCACCCGGGGCGCCGCGGCACCCGGCGCGCTCTCCGCCTCCGGAGCGGTGCGCGGCGGCGGGACCGGCGCGGCCTCCGGGACCGGCGCGGCCTCCGGGTCCGGCGCGGCCTCCGGGACCGGCGCGGCCTCCGGGTCCGGTGCCGGGCGCGGCGTCGGTACGCCGGATCGGGAGCTGCCCGTCCGCCCACTCTGGCCGGCCGCGGCGGTCTCGCTGGCCGGGGCGGCGTCGGCGGGCTGCATGGCGCTCCTCGCTGGCGACGGGCGGCCGGCGCGACGGGGCCGACCGGGGGGACCTCAGCCTAACCAGGGCCGACCCGCGCCGCACCACACGCCGCGGCGCGGCCCGGGTCGGGGAGGACCCGGGCCGCGCCGCCGCCGTACCTCAGGAGATGTCCCGCCGGCGCATCGCCCAGAGCGCCGCGCCGAGGATGACCACCAGCCCGACGCCCAGCAGCACCGAGGACTGCTGCCAGGTGACGTCGAAGGTCGCCGGCCGGCACTCGCCGGTGAAGGTGGCGTTGCACGCCTCCCAGTCCTCCAGGGTCACCTTCTTCTGCATCCACGCCACCGCGTACGTGGGCAGCAGCCACGCCTCGGCGAACCGCACCCCGGCCATGTCCAGCAGGATGGCCAGGCCGAACTGGCCGACCACCATGACCGCGATCGCCCCGCCGAGGGCCATCGCGGTGTGCCGGCCCAGCGAGGCCAGCGCGAATCCGACGGTCGCCATGAGCAGCGCCAGCACGATGCCGCGCAGCCCGGTCAGCGCGAACGACTGCCAGACCCCCGAGGTCACCTTCTCGGTGCTGCCGCGATACACGGCCACCAGCCAGAACCCGCCGAACCACAGCACCGCGGCGGGCAGCGCCACCGCCAGGACGCCGGTCAGCAACGCCGACAGCTTGGCCAGCAGCACCGTCAACCGCTTCGGTCGCCACAGCAGCAGGTTCATCATGCCGCCGGTGCTCCACTCCGCCCCGACGAACGAGGCGCCCACCACGAACCCCACCAGCGCCAGGATCGCCGCGAAGGGCAGCAGGGTGAAGCCGAAGTTCTCCCGGAAGTCGAACGTGGACGGCAGGAACCACCGCGACTCGATCGCCTCGCGCGGCGGCGGGGTGATCACGGAGCAGTCCGCGGGGAAGCGGTTGGGGTCCACCGTGCCGTCGGTCTTCGCCCGCTCGCAGGCGAGACGTTCCTGTTCGCTCCAGCGCACCTGCTCCTGGTACTGCTGCTCGGCCTGGCGCTCGGCCTTGGCCAGCGCGGACGCGTCGATCTTCTGGTTGCTGAAGAAGACGCCGATCATCACGGTGGCCAGCACCAGCAGGCCGAGCACCGTCATCCAGCGGCTGAAGCGCCGCTTGGCGAGCCGGCGCAACTCCGTACGGTAGAGACTCACGCGCCCCAACCTCCTCCGGTGGCGCCGGGCTGCCCCGCCCCACCGACCGTCGCTGACTGGTCGACCTGCCGGTGCTGGCCGGGTACCGGCGCGGTGGCGGTCAGTTCGAGGAAGACGCTCTCCAGGTCGACGGCGACCGGGGCCAGCTCGCTGACGTACAGGCCCCGTTCGGCGAGCAGCCGGGTCACCGTGGCCGGCTTGTCGACGCCGGTGAGCATCAGGTGGTCGGGATGGCCGGTCACCCGGATCCCGGCGCCGGTCAGCGCCTCGGTGGCGACCGGCAGGTCGGTGACCGCCTCCAGCCGTACCCGCACCGCGCCGGAGGAGTGCTGCGCCAGCACCTGCTCGACCGGGCCGAAGGCCACCCGCCGCCCCAGCGAGATGATGGTGACCGAGTCGCAGATCAGCTGGATCTCGCCGAGGATGTGGCTGGAGAGCACCACTGTCATGCCCGACTCGGCGAGGTTGCGCATCAGCGTGCGCATCTCCCGGATGCCGCCGGGGTCCAGACCGTTCGCCGGCTCGTCGAGGACCAGCAGCTTCGGGTTCTTCAGCAGCGCGGAGGCGACCGCGAGCCGCTGCTTCATGCCGAGCGAGTAGGTCTTGACCCGCTCGCCGGCCCGGTCGCGCAGGCCGACCAGTTCCAGCACCTCGTCGATCCGGGTGGCCGGCACGTCGCCCGCGCCGGCCAGCAGGGAGAGCGTGTCCCGGGCGGAGAAGTGCGGGAAGAACTGCGGGCTCTCCACGATGGCGCCGACCTGGCCGGCGACCATGGGCAGCGCCGCGGGCACCTCGTGCCCGAGGAGGGCCATCCGCCCGCCGTTCGGCCGGATCAGGCCGAGCAGCGTACGCAGGGTGGTGGTCTTGCCGGAACCGTTGGGGCCGAGGAAGCCGTGCACCTGCCCCGCCTCGACGCGCATGTCGAAGCCGTCGAGGGCGTTGCGGGTGCCCCGCCGCCGACTCTTGTACGTCTTGCGTAGACCTTCTATCTCCAGGACAGCTGGCAAGCTGCACCTCCCCCGATACGGGCGCTATGACAGCGGACACCATACTCGGTATGCAGCGCACCGCAATACCCGGTATGCATCGGCGTGCCGGATGACTACCGACGGTGAGGAAAACGAGTGGATCAGGCGCAGATGACGCTGACCCCGGCGGCCCGGAACGCCTCGACCACCTCGGGGTTGGCGCCGGAGTCGGTGACCAGAGTCTCCACCCGGTCCACCGGGCAGATCCGGGCGAACGCGTGCCCGCCCAACTTGGACGAGTCGGCGATGATGACCACGCGCTTGGCCCGGGCGACCATGAGGTTGTTCATCGCCGCCTCCCCCTCGTGGTGGGCGGCCGCGCCGAGCTGCGGGTCGATGGCGTCCACGCCGAGCAGCGCGACGTCCAGGGTGACCTCGCGCAGCAGCGCCCCGCCGAGCGGCCCGACCAGCTCGAACGACTTCGGGCGGACCACGCCGCCGGCCACCACCACCTTCATCCGGGAGCGGACCAGCAGCTCGTTGGCGATGTTCAGCGCGTTGGTGACCACTGTCAACTGGGCGCCCTCGGCGCTGGTGTTCAGGTCCGGGCGCACCGCCAGGGCGCGGGCCACCTCGGTGCTGGTGGTGCCACCGTTCAGGCCGACCACGGTGCCCGGCGAGACCAGCGCCGCCGCGGCCGCGCCGATCCGCTGCTTCTCGGCCGAGTGCTTGGCCGTCTTGTAGCGCAGCGGCAGGTCGTAGGAGACGCCGTTGGCGACCGCGCCGCCCCGGGTCCGGGTGATCATCTGCTGTTGGGCCAGCTGGTCGAAGTCGCGCCGGATGGTGGCCTGCGAGACGTCCAGTCGCTCGGCGGCCTCCTCGACGCTGACCCGTCCGCTGTCGGTCAGCATTTCGAGCAGGGCGTTCCATCTCGCGTAGCGGTCCACCCCGGGGCCTCCAGTTACTGCGCGGTCGGTGATTGATTGCGTGCACACTAGTGCGCGAAACTACGAGGGCGCAAAACCCTGGCCTGCTCGATCGCGCCATCGGTTGCCACGGCCTACCGGGTTCACGCAGAATGACGCGCGAAAGACGGGTCAAACGAGCCGTATTGCGCACCGTTCTCCCCTGCGAGGAGTTCTCATGGCGTACGTGGACGCGGAGATCGCCAGCCAGCCCGAGTGCTGGCGGGAGGCGGCGCGACTGGTGGGCACGGTGGGCGGGCACCTTCCCCGCCCGGGCGAGCGGGTCGCCGTCGTCGGCTGCGGCACGTCGTGGTTCATGGCGATGGCGTACGCGGCCCGCCGCGAGGCCGCCGGCCAGGGCGAGACCGACGCCTTCCAGGCGTCCGAGTTCCCCGCCGGCCGCCGCTACGACCGGCTCGTCGCGATCACCCGCTCCGGCACCACCACCGAGGTGCTCGAACTGCTCACAGCGCTGCGCGGCCAGGTGCCCAGCACGGTGCTGGTCGGCGATCCCGAGTCCCCGGCCGTCGGGCTGGCCGACGCCGCGGTGCCCATGCCCTTCGCCGACGAGCGCTCGGTGGTGCAGACCCGCTTCGCGACCACCGCGCTGGCGCTGCTCCGCGCCCACCTGGGCGACAACATCGCCACGCTCTCCGCCGACGCCGAGGTGGCGGTCCGCGCCCCGCTGCCGATCGACCCGACCCGGATCGAGCAGGTCACCTTCCTCGGTCGCGGCTGGACGGTCGGGCTGGCCCAGGAGGCCGCGCTGAAGTGCCGGGAGGCGGCCACCTTCTGGGCCGAGGCGTACCCGGCGATGGACTACCGGCACGGCCCCATCTCGATCGCCGCGCCCAACCGGCTGGTCTGGGCGTTCGGCGACCTGCCCGAGGGGCTGGCGGAGGACGTGGCGGCCACCGGCGCCACCTTCGTGCACAGCCGCACCCACGGCTGCCGCACCGTGCTGAGCAGCTGGGCGGCCGGCCGCACGCCGGTCGACCCGATGGCCGACCTGATCCTGGCCCAGCGGTTCGCCGTCACGCTGGCCACCAGCCGGGGCCTCGACCCGGACGCCCCGCGCCACCTGACCCGCTCCGTGGTGCTCGCGTGAACCCAGCTCAGGCCGTCGTCGCGCTGGACGTCGGCGGCACCGGGATGAAGTGCGCCCTGGTGGACCCGGACGGCACCGTGCTGCACACCGAACGGCACCCGACCGGCGCCGAGCGGGGCCCGGCGGCCGTGGTCGACACCATCCTGGAGGTCGCCGAGGGGCTGGCCGGCAAGGCCCGCGCCGACGGGCGCACCCCGGTGGCCGTCGGCATGGCCGTGCCCGGGGTGGTCGACGAGGCGCGCGGGGTCGCTGTCTGGTCGGCGAACGTGGGCTTCCGGGACGTACCGCTGCGGGAGCTGGCGCAGGCGCGGCTCGGGCTGCCCGCGGCGCTCGGCCACGACGTACGCGCCGGCGGGCTCGCCGAGGCCCGGCTCGGCGCCGGCCGGGGCGCCGGCCACGTGCTCTTCGTCGCGATCGGCACCGGCATCGCCGCGGCCCACGTGGTGCACGGCGCGGCCGCGGTCGGCGCGCACGGGGCGGCCGGCGAGATCGGGCACATCCTGGTCCGCCCGGGCGGGCCCCGCTGCGGCTGCGGCCGCCCCGGCTGCCTGGAGGCGGTGGCCTCGGCCTCCGCGGTCGGCCGCCGGTACGCGGAACTGGCCGGCGAACCGGCGACCGCGGCCGAGGTGGCGGCCCGGGCGGCGGCCGGTGAGTCGCTGGCCGGGCAGGTCTGGCGGGAGACCGTCGAGGCGCTCGCCGACGGCCTCGCCAGCGGCCAGGCGCTCTTCGACGTGGCGACCATCGTGCTCGGCGGCGGACTGGCCCAGGCCGGCGCCCAACTGCTCGACCCGCTGCGTGCGGCGCTGCACGAACGGATGACCTTCCACCGGGAGCCGCGCCTGGTCGCGGCCGCCCTCGGCGACGAGGCCGGCTGCCTCGGCGCCGCCCTGCTCGCCCTCGACGACCTGGAGAAGCGATGACCGTGCGGGTCAACGGCAAGGTGGTGACCCCGACCGGCGTGATCCGGCAGGGCTGCGTGGAGATCAACGGCGACCGGATCACCGCCGTGGCCGAGTACCCGTCGGTGCGCGACGGGCACTGGATCCTGCCCGGCTTCGTCGACATGCACACCCACGGCGGCGGCGGGCACACCTTCACCACCGGCGACGCCGAGCAGGCCCGGCAGGCCGCCGCGTTCCACCTCCGGCACGGCACCACCACCCTGCTGGCCAGTCTGGTCAGCTCGCCGTTCGAGCTGATGCGCGCGGCCACCGCCGCGTACCGGCCGCTGGTGACCGAGGGCGTGCTGGCCGGCATCCACTTCGAGGGGCCGTACCTCTCCACGGCCCGCTGCGGCGCGCAGAACCCGGAGTTCCTCCGCGACCCGTCCACCGAGGAACTGGCCGAGCTGATCGAGCTGGGCGGCGACGCGATCCGGATGGTGACGCTGGCCCCGGAGCGTGACGGCGCGCTGGAGGCGGTCAAGCTGCTCACCGCCCACCGGGTGGTCGCCGCGGTCGGGCACACCGACGCGACGTACGACGAGACCCGCGCCGCGGTGGCGGCCGGCGCGAGTGTCGGCACCCACCTGTTCAACGGGATGCGGCCGGTGCACCACCGCGAACCCGGCCCGGTGGTGGCCCTGCTGGACGCCCCCAACGTGGTCTGCGAACTGGTCGCCGACGGCGTGCACCTGCACGAGGGGATGCTCACCTTCGCCACCTCGGTCGCCGGCCCGGAACGGTCCGCGCTGATCACCGACGCGATGGCCGCCGCCGGCATGCCCGACGGCGAGTACGAGCTGGGCGGTCAGGCGGTCACCGTGGCCGACGGGGTCGCCCGGCTGTCCCGCGACGGGGCGATCGCCGGCAGCACGCTCACCATGGACGCCGCGCTGCGGCACGCGGTGGCCGCCGGCATCCCGATGGCCGACGCGGCGCGGATGGTCGCCACCACCCCGGCCCGGGCGATCGGCCTCGGCGACCGGCTGGGCGCCCTCCAGGTCGGGCTCCGCGCCGACCTGGTGGTGCTCGACGACGACCTGAACGTGGTGCGGGTGATGCGCGGCGGCGCCTGGCAGGAGTGACGCCGGGGCCGTCGGCGCGCGGACAGCCCGGCCACCGGAGGGCGTGGAGCGCCGGTCCCGGGACGCCGCTCGCCCCGGCGGACCTGGCCGCCTCTCCCACGACGCCGCTCGCCTGCCGGAACTGGCCGAAGTTATCCCTCTGGCCGAGGGTCGCTCACCCCGCGCCGCTCGCCAGGACAGCCACCCGTCGGACGCTGTCGAGCTGCCCCATCGGTGAGGCCACCACCCGGCTCATCGGATCCCCGGCCTGCTGCCCGCAGCTGCCGCCCGCCGCACGCCAGCCGCCCCCGGTTGCCGCCCACCCCCTGCCAGCTGGTCCGTAGCTGCCGCCCATCGCCCGCCAACCGGCCCCAGTTGCCGCCCGGCCGCACGCCAGCTGGCCCCAGTTGCCGCCGACCGCCCGCCGGCTGCCCTGGCCGGCCGAAGCGTGCCGGCCCTCGGCGCCGCGGTCCGTCCTCGCGGATCATGCTGCCGACTGCCGTGCCTGCCCCATCTGTAGGGGCAGCTCGAAAGGGCACCAGGGGCATCATGCACGCAGGGAAGAGGCAGGGCGCCGCACCCCGTCCGGCAGTCACCGCCGTGCCTGGTGGCGGCTGTGTCGCCAGGGGTCAGCCGGTGGGCACCTCGACGCCGAGCACGGCCTGCTCGTCGGGGCGGTGCACCAGCACGTCCGACAGGAACGACTGCACGGCCGGGGCCATCCCGACGTCTCGGCCGGCCCGCTCGGAGAGCAGCCACTTGTGCTCGATGATCTGGGCGAACAGCTCCTGCGGCTCCAGCTTGCGGCGCAGGTGGGCGGGGACCGCCCGGACCACCGGCTCGAAGACCTCGGTCAGCCAGCGGTGGGCGGCCTGCTGCTCGTCGGTCAGGTCGCTCTCCGCCCGGTACGCGTCCAGGTCGTTGAGCAGCCGGCGGGCCTGGTTCTCCTCGGCGTCCAGGCCGGTGAGCCGGAGCAGCCGGCGGCTGTGGTAGCCGGCGTCGACCACCTTGGGCCGGATCAGGTAGCGGCCGTTGTCGATGGTGGACATGGCCACCTCGGCCACGTCGAAGCCCAGCTCGTTGAGGCGCCGGATGCGCCCCTCGATGTCGTGCCGGGCGTCCCGCTCGACCTGCTGCTCGTAGGTGATCTCGTGCCAGAGCCGCTCGTAGCGCTGCACGACCTCCTCGCAGACCACCTCGGGGTCGATCGACTCGTGCAACAGCCCGGCGGCCTGGAGGTCCAGCGCCTCGCCGAAGATGTTGACCCGGGCGATCTCCAGGTCCTCGCCGCGCTGGCCGTTGGAGAGCGACTGGTGCAGCGCCCCGGTCTCGGCGTCCACCAGGTAGGCGGCGAACGCGCCGGCGTCACGCCGGAACAGCGTGTTGGACAGCGAGCAGTCGCCCCAGAAGAAGCCGGTCAGGTGCATCCGGACCAGCAGCGCGGCGAGCGCGTCGAGCAGCCGGCCCATCGTCTCCGGCCGGAGCGTGTGCGAGAAGAGGGCCCGGTAGGGCAGCGAGAACTGCAGGTGCCGGGTGATCAGCACGGGGTCGAGCGGCTCGCCGTCGTCGCTCTGCCGGTCGGCGACGATCGCCACCGCCTCCACCGACGGGAAGTCGATCCGCTCCAGCGCGCGGAGCAGGTCGTACTCGCGCTCGGCCACCCGCTCGCCGGTCTCCTTCACCGCGTAGACGTAGTCGCCGAGGCGGACGAAGCGGACGATGTGCCGCGAGATGCCCTGCGGCAGCGCGACCAGGTGCTGGGCAGGCCACTCTTCCAGCGGGGTCGACCAGGGAAGGTCGAGCAGCGCCGGGTCGACGAGAGCCGAGGTGATCCGCACGGGCACAAGTTTGACTCGTCGCCCCGCCCGAGCGCTCCCCCACGTGGCTCGGCACACAGCCGCCGCCGGGCGGGGCCGGTAGCGTGGTCGCGTGCGGGAGACCACGGCGGTACGGCGGACGGTGCGGCTCCGGCCGGTCCGCCCGGCCGGCTGGTGGTTCGACGCCGCGCTGCTGGTCGCGCTCGTCGGGCTGACCGTGGCGCTCGCCACCGACCGGCTCTTCGGGATCGACCGGGCGGTCGCCGACTGGTCGGAAGCGCACCGGCCCACCGCCGCGCACTGGACCGCGGTGGTGCTCAACTACCTCGGTCAGGGCACGCCGTTGACGCTGATCGCGCTGGGGCTCGGGGTGCTGCTGGCGGTCCGGCTCCGGTCGGTGCGGCCGGTGCTGCCACCGGTGCTCGCGTTCGCGCTCACCTACCTGACCATCGGCCCGCTCAAGGTGTGGACCGCCCGGCCGGCGCCGAGCGCCAGCGTCAAGGAGCCGTTCCTGCCGCCGGAGCAGACCCTGCCGCTCTTCCAGGAGGACCTGCCGCTCCGGTTCGCCCAGTCCTACCCGTCCGGGCACGTGGCCAACGCCATCGTCTGGTACGGCGTGATCGCCCTGCTGCTCGCGCCGCTGCTGCACGTTTACGGGCGCGCCATGCCGCCCCGGCTGGTCACCGTGGTCCGGGTGGTGCCGCCGCTGGTCGTGCTCTGCACCACCACCTACCTGGGCTGGCACTGGCTGACCGACTCGGTGGCCGGGCTGCTGCTGGGCCTGCTGCTGGACCGGCTGCTGCACCGGGTGCCCTGGGACGACCTGCCGTTGCCCGGCGCGCCGCGCACCTGGGACCGTCCGTTCACCTCCGTCACCTAGCCTGCCCGGCGTGAACCAACTGGCGCGCCGGCTGGGCGTACCCGATGCGGTGGTCATCGGGCTGGGGTCGATGCTCGGCGCGGGCGTCTTCGTGGTCTTCGCACCCGCCGCGGCGGCGGCCGGCGGGGCCGGCCTGCTGGCGGCGCTGGCGCTGGCCGGCCTCATCGCCTTCTGCAACGCGACCAGTTCAGCCCGGCTGGCCGCCCGCTACCCCGAGTCCGGCGGCACCTACGTCTACGGCCGGGAGCGGCTCGGCCCGTTCGCCGGCTTCCTGGCCGGCTGGGGATTCGTGGTCGGCAAGACGGCGAGCTGCGCGGCGATGGCGCTGACCATCGGGGCGTACCTCTGGCCGGGGCAGGCCCGGCTGGTGGCGGTCGCGGCGGTGCTGGCGGTGACCGCGGTCAACCTGCGCGGCATCGGCAAGACCGTGACCGCCACCAAGGTCGTGGTCGGGCTGGTGCTGGCGGTGCTGGCCCTGGTCGCGGTGACCGGGGCGCCCGACGTTTCGCTGGACCGGCTGGGCGCGGCCGGCGGCTCGGGCCGCGGCGTGCTCACCGCCGCCGGGCTGCTCTTCTTCGCCTTCGCCGGGTACGCCCGGATCGCCACGCTCGGCGAGGAGGTCCGCGAGCCGGAGCGCACCATCCCCCGGGCCGTGCCACTGGCCCTCGGCCTGGTGCTGGTGGTCTACCTGGCGCTGGCCGTGGTCGCGGTCGGCGTGCTCGGCGCCGACCGGCTGGCCGCCTCCGCCGCGCCGCTGGCCGATGTGGTGACCGCCGCCGGGTTGCCCGGCCTGGCCTGGCTGGTCCGGGCCGGGGCGACGGTGGCGGTGACCGGGGTGCTGCTCTCCCTGCTCGCCGGGGTGGGCCGCACCGCGCTGGCGATGGCCCGCCGCCGGGACCTGCCCGGCGCGCTGGCCGCCGTGCACCCGGTGCGCCAGGTGCCGCACCGGGCCGAGCTGGCGGTGGCCGCGGTGGTGACCCTGGTGGTCGCGCTCGGCGACGTCCGCCACGCGATCGGCTTCTCCAGCTGCACGGTGCTGGTCTACTACGCGATCACCAACGCCGCCGCGCTGACCCTGGGCCGTGACCCGGCGCGCCGGCTGCCGGTCCAGGCACTGGCGGCGCTGGGGCTGGTCGGCTGCCTGCTGCTCGCGGTCAGCCTGCCGCTGTCCAGCGTGCTGGCCGGCTTCGCCGTGCTGGCCGTCGGCGCCGCCTGGTACGCCCTCCGCCGCCGCCGCTGAGCCCGGCCCGGCGGGCCCGCCGGCGGCCACCGGGAACGTCAGCTCGGCTGGGCGGTGCCCTCCGGCTGCCGGGCCGGCCCGCCGTCGTCCGGCACCGAACCGGCCGGCGGGCCACCGTTGCCGGCCGGCGGGGCCGGGACCGGCCCGGGCCGCTCGGCGGGCTGCCCCGGCGGGACGCCGCCGCCCGGCGGAACGCCCGGCATGGCGGGCGGGGGCGGGCTGGCGGCCCGGGGCAGGGCACCCGTCCGGGACGCCGGCACCGGCCGGGCCGGCGGGGCCGGGGGCGCGCACTGCCGGGTCAGCCAGTCCAGGCCGGCGCGCCGGGCCACCACGGTGAGCCGGTCGCCGGCGAAGATCACCTGGCGGGGGTCGAGGTCGCGCCAGATCGTCCGGCCGCCACCGGCCGGGGTACGCGCGATCAACCGCACCTGCCCGTCCCGGGAGGCGGCGCTCAGCGGCCGGCCGTCCAACTCGGAGCCGGCGGCGACCGGCACCTCGGCCACCGGCAGCGCGTGCCGGCCGACCGGGATGGTGGCGATCACCGCGCGTTCGGTCAGCGCGCCGGTGAACGCGGGCGCGGCCAGGTAGGAGACCGAGCGGGAGACGCCGATGCCGAACGCCTCCTCGACCCGCTCGGCGAAGTCGCCGTCGAAGAGCCGCAGCACCACGCGCAGGTCCTCGCGGACGTCCCGGGCGGCCAGCGCCGCCTCCAGGTTGGCCACGTCGTCGGTGGAGACCACCACCAGCGCCTGGCAGTCGCGGATCGCGGCGGCCTCCAGCGTCTCGGGCAGGGCGGCGTCGCCGACGATCAGCGGCACCTCGAGTTGGCGGGCCAGGGTGGCACCGCGCGGCTCCGGGTTCTTGTCGATCGCCACCACCTCGACGTCGTACTCGCGGAGCTGGGCCATCACCCGGGTGCCCACGTTGCCGAGGCCGACCACCACCACGTGCCCGGAGCGGTCGGTCTGCAACCGGCCGGTGTGCAGGGCGAGCCGGGCGTTGACGATCCCGTCCACCACCACGGCCGTGATCAGCGGGATCAGCGCCAGCCCGGCGAGGTTGAGCACCACCTGCATGATCTGGGCGTCCGGCGGCTTGGTGGTGTCCGGGTCGGCGCCGCTGAGCGTGGTGACCAGGGTGAGGTAGATCGCCTCCAACTGCGACACGTCCTCGGCCCGGGAGATCAGCGCGCCGAGCACGGCGATCAGCCCGAGCACCAGCATCACCGCGATGCCGATCTTGCGGGTGGCGAAGCCCCGGATCGCCCGGACCAAGACCGCGACCGGCCGCCGCCGCCGGCGCGCCCGGACCAGCCGCCGGGCGGCCACCTCGGTGCCGGGCGGTTGCCCGGTGGCCTCGGCGAGCACCAGGTCGGCGGTGGACTGGTCGGGGGGGAACAGCCGGACCCGCTGCGGGTCGCTCAGGTCGGCCAGCCCGCAGACCACGTCCTGCTCGCGTACGTCGGCGCGGCGGGCCACCCGCAGCGTGCGGTCGCGGTGCTGGAAGTGGGTCGGGTCGACCTCGCCGAGCGCGGCGGCGACGAACGCCGGGGCGGCCATCTCGGCGTCGGAGAGCACCTCGACCCGCGCCTTGAGCAGGGTGCGGACCCCGTCGGCCAGGGTGTTGTTGAACATCCGCAGCACCTGGCGGACCTCGTCGTCGACCGCCTGGGCGCAGAGCGCGGCGTGCAGGTTGCCGACGTCGTCCTGGTGCAGCAGGGCCAGCCCGCTCGCCCCGGCCAGGCCGGCGGCCTGGAACGTCGGCACGTCGAGCCGGTCGGAGCGGACCACCCGCACCCCGCGCAGGCCGGCCACGTCGGGCCCGGCCACCCGGTAGCGCTCCGGCACCACCACCGTGACCCGCGCGCCACCGGCCGGCAGTTCCGTCTCCAGCAACGCCTTGGCGACGTAGTAGGCGAGCGCGTCCCGCCCGCAGATCACGTAGTGCGGCCGGGGATCACCGGCGGGCCGGAGCCGCCAGTTCCATTCGACCGCCCGTCGCGCCCGGTCCCGCCACGGCTCCCCCATGCCCGGATCGTAGTCAGCACGACAACACTGGGCGACCCCGTCCGGTTCGTACGCAGGCATGCCGAACCGGCCGGCGGGTAGAGCAGGCGGCATGCAGACCTTCCTCCCGTACCCGGACTTCCTGGCGAGCGCCCGCACGCTGGACCAGAAGCGGCTGGGCAAGCAGCGGGTGGAGACGATCCAGGTGCTGCGCGGGCTGACCTGGCCGACGTACGGCTGGCGCAACCACCCGGCGGTGAAGATGTGGGCCGGGTACGAGGAGGCGCTGACCCGGTACGGGCTGGACATGTGCGCGGTCTGGTCGGAACCGGGGCGGGCGGACACCTGCGCCGCCACCATGACCCGCGACCTCGCCGCCGCCTGCGGCATCAAGACCGTCCGTCCCCAACCGGAGCTGGCCGCCGCCGGCGAGCTGCCGCCCTGGCTGGGCCGGGAGGACCTGCACCTGAGCCACCGCTCGTCACTGCTCCGCAAGGACCCGGAGCACTACCGGCCGATCTTCGGCGACGTCCCGCCCGACCTGGAGTACGTCTGGCCCGCCTCGGACCGTCAGCGGCGCTGTCTGCTGCCAACCGAGGGCTGACCGGGCAGACTGGGCACACCCACCGGCCGGGAGGTGTCCGTGTCGTTGTCACAGCTGCTCGGCCGGTTCGTCGGCGTACGCCGGCACGTGGTGGACCCGGGCGGCGGTGGCGCCCCCCGCGTGCCGCACCCGGTGGAGACCGTGGTGGTGGGCGGCGGCATCGCCGGCATGTCGGCGGCCGTGGTGCTCGCCGAGCGCGGCGTCGCGGTGACCGTGCTGGAGGCCGCCCCGACCCTGGGCGGGCGGCTCGGCGCCTGGCCGGAGGCGCTCGCCGACGGCGTCCAGCGGGTGGAGCACGGCTTCCACGCGTTCTTCCGGCAGTACTACAACTGGCGGGCCGTGCTGCGCCGGGTCGACCCCGCCCTGGGCCTGCTCAAGCCGATCCCGGGCTACCCGATCCTGAGCCGGCGGTGGCCCACCGAGGAGTTCGGCGACCTGCCGCCCGCGCCCCCGCTGAACCTGCTGGCGCTGCTGCTGCGCAGCCCCAGCCTGCGCCTGCCCGACCTGCGCCGGATGGACCGGAACGCGGCGCTGCCGCTGCTCAGCTACGACCCGGTGGGCACCTACGCCGAGTTGGACCGGATGACCGCCGACGAGCTGCTCACCTCGCTGCGGCTGCCGGACCGGGCCCGGGCCATGCTCTTCGAGGTCTTCTCGCACTCGTTCTTCAACCACGAGGCGGAGATGTCCGCCGCCGAACTGGTCGCCCAGTTCCACTTCTACCTGCTCGGCAACCCGGAGGGGCTGGCCTTCGACTGCCCGGACGAGGACTACGCCACGGCGATCTGGGACCCGCTGGCCCGGCACGTCGAGCGGCACGGCGGGCGGGTGCGCACCGGCCTGGCGGCGACCGGGCTGCACCGGGAGGGCGGCGGCTGGCGGGTGGCGACCGGCGACGGCGGGTCCCACCGGGCCGGGCACGTGGTGCTCGCGGTCGACCCGCCGGCGCTCGCCGCGCTGGTCGAGGACTCCCCCGACCTGGCCCGGTTCGCGCCGGAGCTGGTGGCCCGGATGCCCGCCCACGGTCGGCCCGGCCCGCCGTACGCGGTGGCCCGCTACTGGTGCGACGGGGACGTCGACGCCGGCCGGGCGGTGTTCAGCGGGGTGTCCCGGCAACCCACGCTGGACTCGGTGACCCTCTACCACCGGCTGGAGAACGAGTCCCGGCGCTGGGCCGCGCGCACCGGCGGCTCGGTGCTGGAACTGCACGCGTACGCCTGCGAGCCGGACGTGCCGGCCGAGGTGCTGGCCGAACGGATGCGCGTCGAACTGGCCGGACTCTGGCCGGAGGCGGCCCGGTTGCGGGTCCGTGAACTGCGGGCCCGGGTGGAGGCCCGGGCGCCGGCGTTCACCCCGGGCAGCAACGCCGGCCGGCCCGGCGTCCGCACCGACGCCGCCGGGCTCTACCTGGCCGGCGACGGGATCGCCACGGAGTTCCCCAGCGCGCTGATGGAACGCGCCGCCGCGACCGGCATCGTCGCCGCTAACCACATCCTGCGGGCGGAGGGCGGTGCGGCCGAGCCGGTGTACTCGGTCCGCCCGCGCGGCCTGCTGGCCAAGCGCCGCTGACCCGGCAGCGGCCCACCGGCCGCCCCGCGCTCGCGCTCCCTAGATCGAAATGCGTTGCCGCCGGTCACCGGGCGCGCCTACCGTGATCCCCGCAAGGTCAACCACCGCCACGGGAGCCCGCCATGTCGATGTCGCACGTCACGCGCGTGCGGTCGGTGCTGCCCGGCGGCGGTTGCCGAGCCGAAGACCACCGGGGCGGCCGGCCCGACTGACGCGTGCCCGACGTCGAGCCGCCCGTTCCGCAGCAACCGGACCGGGCGGCTCTGTCGTCGTCCGGACCACTCGTCCGTCACCGCCTCGGAGGGAGATCCCGGTGGACGCCGTCCTCGTCATCAACGCCGACCTCGGCCCGTTGCACCGGGTCACCGTCCAGCACGCGATCCGGATGCTCTGCCGCCGGGTCGCCGAGATCCACGAGGCCGAGCCGGACCGGGTGATCGGGGTCTTCCCGGTCCCCCGGGTGGTGCGGCTCGTCCGGTACGTGGTGACCCGCTGGCGGTTCAGCGCCGGGCCCGCCTGGTCCCGGGCCGGGGTGTTACGGCGGGACGGCCGGTGCTGCGCGTACTGCGGCGGGCCGGCGAGCACCATCGACCACATCCTGCCGCGCTCGCGGGGCGGCCGGAACACCTGGAAGAACACGACCGCCGCCTGCTACCCGTGCAACCAGCGCAAGGGCGACCGGACGCCGGCCGAGGCCGGCATGCCGCTGCGGCGGGAGCCGGTGACGCCGAGTTGGGCGGCGCTGGCCGCCCGCTGAGGAACCGGCCGGCGGGAACGGGGGGCCGCGTCGGGGAGCCTTTCCCGGCGTGGCGCCCGCCGGCCCCGCCACCGGCGGTGCGTGTCCGGTCAGCGACCGCGCCGGCTCCGCTCGGCGAGCGGGCCGGCCCCGCGGGACCGGTCGGCCGGTGCGGCGACGGGGCGGGCCGCCTCGCGGGTCCGTTCCTTCACCCGGGGCACCGGCCGGCCGTTGGCGCAGCGGACGGTCACCACGCTCCGGTTGTCGGCGGAGACGAACTCGACCCGGACCTCCCGCGCCGGACCCGGCTCGTACGCCTCGACCTGGTAGCCGGCGGCCGGTGCCACGTCGAGCACCTCGACGAGCTGGCGGTCGCAGGCGACCCGGACCACGCCACCGCGCGCCGACACCGGCACCCCGGGCCGCCCGGTCGGTGACGGCCGGCCGGTGGTCGGCGTCGGCGTGCCGGGGGTACGGGCGGGCGGGGTCGGCACCGCGGAGCTGGCCGGGGCGGGGCTCGCCCGGCCGCCCGGCGCACCGCCGCCCGGGGCGGGTTCGTCCTCGACGTCGGCGGTGACCGGCAACCCGACGGCGGCCGTACCGCTGGTGGTCGCGCCGCTGCGCGGTCCGCCGCCCGGCGTCGACCGCACGGACGGGTCGCCGAGGGTGCCGGCGAGGCCCACCGCCGCCACCACCGCGGTGCCCACGGCCAGCACGAGCCGCCGGCCGAGCCGGGTGGCGCGCCGGCCGGGCCGGCCGGCGCCGGCCGCCGGAGCACCGGGCGGTCGCAGCGCGGGCCGGTCCGCCCCATCCGGTGCCGGCCGGCCGGGCGCGGCCGGATCCGGCTCGGTCATCTTGACGACCGCCGCGGCGAGCACCCGGGCCACCTCGGCGGCCGCCGGCCGGTCGAGCGGGTCCTTGGCCACGCACCGCCGGTACAGCCGCCCCACCTCGGCGGGCAGCCCGGCCACCTCGGGCAGGGGGCCCGGCTCGGCGTACGCGTGCGCGCGCAGCGCCCCGGTCTGTGACGCCAACTGCCAGGGCAGCCGGCCGACGAGCACCCGGTGCAGGAGCAGCCCGAGCGCGTAGACGTCTGAGGCGGGCAGCACCTCGCCGGCGTCGAGCCGCTCGGGGGCGAGGTAGGCCGGGGTGCCGAGCAGCCGGCCCTCGAAGTCGATCTCCGGCGCGCCGGCGACCGCGGCGATGCCGAAGTCGAGGACCTTCGCCCCGGTGGGGGTGAGCATCACGTTGCCCGGCTTGACGTCCCGGTGCACCAGGCCGAGGGCGTGCGCGGCCGCGAGCGCGGCGGCCACCTCGGCGCAGACCCGCAGCGCGGCCCGGGGCGGCAGCGGCCCGTCGGCGAGCCGCTGTTCGAGCGTACGACCGGTGAGCAGTTCCATGACCACGAACGGGACCCGCTCGCCGGCCAGCGGCGACTCGCCGTAGTCGTAGACGTTCGTGACGTTCGGGTGGGACATCCGGGCCGCCGCCTTCGCCTCCGCCCGGATCCGGCGTCTGGCCACCGCGTCGGAGCCGACCAGCACCTTGACCGCCACGTCGCGCTCCAGCACCTCGTCGTGCGCGCGGTGGACCACCGACATGCCGCCCTGGCCGAGACGCTCGCCGAGCCGGTAACGGCCGGCGAGCAACTGATCACGCTGCACGACCGACAGCCTGCCGTACCCGGCCGCCGGACACCAGCGGCCCATCGAACGTGTCCGATCGCCAGTGGTCACACGGCAATTGGCGGTCCACGATGGACGGCGTCGATGGCGGACGGGACCGCCGGCGGGCGCCGTCGCCGGGGGGGTCAGCCCCGCACCGGCGGCGTCCAGGCGAAGCGCGGCGCACGGCGCTCGGCGAAGGCCGCCACACCCTCGCGGGCCTCGCCACTGTCCAGCACCTGCCGGTGCCACCAGGCGATCCGGTCCGGGTCCGCCCGGCCGTCGACGATCTCCTTGGCGGCGGTGACGGTGAGCCGGGAGCGGGCGGCGATCGCGGCGGTGAGCTCGTCCACCCGGTCGGCCAGCCGGTCGACCGGCAGCACCTCGTCGGCCAGGCCGATCCGCAGCGCCCGCTCGGCGTCCACCAGCTCGGCGGTGAAGAGCAGGTGCTTGGCCGCGGACGGGCCGACCAGCCCGGCCAGCCGGCAGGTGGTGGGGGTCGGGTAGACCAGGCCCAGTCGGGCCGGCGGTACGCCGAACCGGGCGTCGGCGGCGGCGATCCGCAGGTCGCAGGCGACGGCGAGCTGGCAGCCGCCGCCCACGCAGGCGCCCCGCACCGCCGCCACTGTCGGCTTGCCGAACGCGGCCAGCCGCTCCTCGGCGAGCACGGCGATGCTGCGGTCCCCCGCGGCCAGCAGTTCGTCCAGGTCGCCCAGGTCGGCGCCGGCGCAGAAGGTGTCGCCGGCCCCGGTGAGCACCAGCGCCCGGACCGCCGGGTCGGCCTCCAGGGCGTCGAGCAGCACCGGCAGGTGCCGCCACATCGCCGGGGTCATCGCGTTGCGCCGGCCCGGGTTGTGGATCACCACGGTCGCCACCGGCCCGGCCACCTCGACCACGAGTTCCGCGTCCGCCACCGTCCTGCCTCCCTCGTCCCGGTCCGGCTGACCATAACGGCGCGGGCCCGACCGCCACCCGCGTGGGGTGGCCGTCGGGCCCGCCGTGGTCGGCCGAGCCGATGTCGCGGTCAGGTCAGCTGACGTCGACAGCGGTGTCGTCGAGCACGAAGGAGGTCTGCAACGAGGCGTCCTCGGTGCCGGTGAACTTCAGGGTGACCGTCTGGCCGGCGTACGGGGCCAGCGAGAAGGTCTTCCGGTCGTACCCGGTGGCCCGGTCCAGGTTCGAGTACGTGGCCAGCGTCGCCAGCACCGTCCCGGTGGAGCCGACCACCTGGACCCGCAGCGTGTCGTACGGGGTGCCGATGTTGGTCTCCGCCGAGTCGACGTGCAGCCAGAAGCTGAGGTCGTACGACGTGCAGCCGGCCGGCAGGCTCACCGTCTGGGTGAGGCTGTCGGTGTGCGCGCTGCCGTAGCCACCCAGCCAGGCGCTCCAACTGCCGGTGCGGGCGGGCTGCCGGGTGCCGTGCTGGCCGATCACGCCGGTGGTCTGGGCCCACCCGGTGACACCGGACTCGAAGCCCGGGTTGCCGAGCTGCTGCCCGGGACTGGTGCAGCTGCCACCGGAACCGCGCACGGTCAGCGTGTAGCTGGTGCTCCGGGTGACCGAGCCGGTCCCGTTCACCCGCACCGGGTAGACGCCGGGCGGGGTGGCGGCCGTGGTGGTGATGGTGAGGGTGGACGAGCCGCCGGAGGTCACCGAGGCCGGGCTGAACGAGGCGGTCGCCCCGCTCGGCAGGCCGGTCGCCGTCAGCGTCACGGTCTGCGCCGAGCCGCTGGTGGTCGTGGTGGCGACGGTGGTGGCGACGGAGCCGCCCGGGTCGACCGCGCCGGCGGTCGGCGACAGCGTGACGCCGAAGTCGCTGCCGGTGGAGCAGGTGGCGTCGTTGCCGGCCACGTTCACCGCGGTCCAGGCCGCCTGGACGGCCCGGTACTCGGTGGAGCAGCTGCCGTACAGGTCGGTCGCCGCCCGCAGGGTGTACGCCCGGGCGGTGTTCGCCGGGTTGGCGGTGTTCACGTACGACGTGTTGGAGGTGAAGTACACGTCAAGCGCGCGGAACCAGATCTTCGCCGCCTTGTCCCGGCCGATGCCGGTCATCCCGGGCGCGCTGCCGCAGATTGGCGAGTGGCCGTACGCGGTGGTGCCGGTGCGCTCGGCCAGGTTGAAGAAGAAGTGGTTGGCCACCCCGGACGAGAAGTGCACGTCCTTGTTCTTGGTGGCGGTCGACCAGCAGCGGTCGGACACTCCGTCCAGCGCCGGGTCGTACATGTACCGCAGCGGCGTGCCGTCGAGGTTGATGTTGATCTTCTCGCCGATCAGGTAGTCACCCGGGTCGGCCGAGGTGTTGGCGTAGAACTCCACCATCGTGCCGAAGATGTCGCTGGTGGCCTCGTTGAGGCCGCCGGACTCCCCGGCGTAGGTCAGGCCGCCGGGGACCACGTTGTCGGTCACGCCATGGGTCATCTCGTGCCCGGCGATGTCCAGCGAGACCAGCGGCGAGACGTTGGCGTAGCCGTCGCCGTACGTCATCCGGGCGCCGTCCCAGAAGGCGTTGTCGTAGTTCTGGCCGTAGTGCACCCGGCTGGGCACCCCGCGCCCGTCACCGAAGATGCCGTTGCGGCCGTGCACGTTCTTGAAGTAGTCGAACGTCGTCGCGGCGCCGAAGTGGGCGTCGATGGCGGCCGACTGCCGGTTGGCGTTGGCGCCACTGCCCCAGGCGTTGTCCGCGTCGATGAACGCGGTGCAGGTCGACGTGCCGTTGTTCATGTCGCAGGTGGAGCCGTTGCCGTGCGACGGGTCGATGAGCTGGTACACGCTGCCGGTCTGGGTGGTCTCCACGCTCACCGAGCCGGAGTAGAGGCTGCGGCCGGTGCCGGAGACCGACTCGATCTCGTCGTACGTGCCGATCAGCTTGCCGGTGGTGGCGTCGGTGACGACGTGCAGCCGGGACGGGGTCTGCCCGTCCGGGGCCCAGCCGCTGACCACGGTCTCCCAGGCCAGCCGGCCGGTGCCGGAGCTGGCGTCCACGAAGAGTTCCGGGACGCCGACCGTGGTGACCTTCCCGGCGAACTGGGCCCGCGCGGCCTTCTTGGCGGTGGCCGAGGAGACCTTGGCGGTGGTGCCGAGGGTCAGCGGGGCGGTCAGGCCGACCGAGGAGCCGGCGTAGCCGCCACCCGGGGCGGTGTGGATGACGAAGTCACCGCCGTACACCCGGAGCCCCCGGTAGGTCCGGGTATAGCGGACGTGCGCGCTGCCGTCGGCGTCCACCTTGGTGCGGTACACCTGGTAGGACTCGGCGCTGCCGCCCTGGACGGCGCCCGGGTTGGCGCGCAGCGCGGCCGCCGCGCGGGCGACCGGGTTCGGCACGGGCGCGGGCGCGGGCGTGGGCGCCGCGGTCGCCGGGGTGGCGACAACGGTCAGCAGACCGCCGGCGAGCAGGGCCGCGCCGACGGCGGCAAGGGGTCTTCTCACGTGCCCTCCTGGGCGGGGGTGGTGTGACGAGCGTGGTCACGGATGCGGATGCGCGACGAGTAGATCAGACAGGGAGAGGCCGCGCCGCCCCGGACGCCGGCCGTTCAAGGGAAACTCGGGTGACGGGAACCGCGTCGCGCCGCCACCCGTCCGACTGGCATGAGACCAGCCTCGATGACCGGTGTCAAGATCGCGTTGGTCACGCTGCTGCTCACCGGCTGCTCGGCGGCCGAGCCGTCCCGCCCCGACCAGGGCCGCGGCACCACCCCGCCGGCCGCACCCACCACAGCCGGACCGGCCGCTCCGACCGGGTCGCCTCCGCCGGCTCCGAGCCGGACGGTGACGCCGGCTCCGAGCGGGACTGTCGTCGCGCCGTCCGGTGGCCGGATCGTGCTCACCCGCACCGGCGGATTCGCCGGGCGCGGCGACACGGTCGCGGTGGAGCCCGACGGCCGGTGGACGGCCGTCGACCGGGCCGGGTCGCGGCGTACCGGGCGGCTGGAACCGGCCGACCTCGACCGGCTGCGCCGGCTGGTCGCCGATCCCCGGCTGCCCGCCGAGGCCGGCCTGGCCAACATCGACACCGCGTGCCGGGACGCGTTCAGCTACCGGCTGACCGTCGGCGATGTCGAGACCGGCTACGTCGACTGCCCCGCCGACGGCACCATCCCCGAGGTCACCAGCGCGGTGGTGGCGTTGCTGGAGCGGGCCACCGGTTGACCGGCGCCGGCCCCCGGCGCCCCGCACGTCCCGGCGCCCACGGTGTGGCTGCCCGACGGCTCAGATCCGGTAGTCGGCCGGCAGGCCGGTGGCGCGCAGCTCCGGCGGCAGGTGGGCGACGTCGTTGACGGCGATCAGGCTCGGCGGTACGCCGTCCCGGTAGCGGATCACCGTCAACCCGCAGTTGTGCGCGTTGAAGCCCAGCCAGCGCCGGGCCGGCGCGTCCAGCGCGTGCCGGACCAACCAGGCGATCAGGAACGTGTGGGTGACGACCAGTTCGCGCCGGTCGCCGTCGTCCGGCGCGGTGGCGAACCGGCGCACCGCCGCCGCGGTCAGTCGCGGCCCGTCGGCCCGCTCGGCGGCGTCGAAGCCGGCCAGGAACCGGGCGTACGCCTCGGGCAGCCCGGCCGGGTCGGTGTCGTCCGGCAGGTGGTCGCCGACCTCTTCCGACGCGGACACCGGGATCCCGGGCAGGGCGGCGGCGACCAGCTCGGCGGTCTGCGCGGCCCGGGGCAGCGGGCCGTGGTGCACGGCGTCGAACGGTACGCCGCGCAGCCGCTCGCCGAGCAGCGTCGCCTGCCGGCGGCCCCGCGCGGAGAGCCCGGCCTCCGGCGGGTCGACGCCCGGTGGGGTCCGCGGCGGACGGTCCTGCTCGCCGTGCCGGGCCAGGTAGAGCAGGCGGGTCGCCATCGCGGTCACCTCACACGGGTCGGGAGGCGCGACGGGTGTCGCGCCTCCCGATCATGACAACCCCGGTCAGGCCGTCCGCAGGGCCCGCAGCAGGGTCGCCGAGAGCCAGGCCCAGCCGATCACCGCGGCCACCCCGAACCCGACCATCGCGACCGGGTTGCCGGCCGAGACCATCAGCGCCACCCAGGCCACCGCGAAGTAGCCGCCGCTGGCGACGCTGTACGCCGCCCAGCCCCGCTCGCCCCGCCGGGCGAACCGGCGCCCGGCGACCAGGCACGCCCCGATCAGCGCGGTGAAGGCCAGCACCCCGGCACCGAGGTGTGCCAGGCCGTGCCAGCTCACCTCACCCGGGCCGGCGGGCGTACCGGCCGGGAAACCGTCCAGCGGGTCGGCGACGAAGACGCCGGCGAGCACCATGCCCAGGCCGTACTGCCCGACAAGCCAGGGCGCGGTACGCGGTCCGAGGCCCGGATGCGGCACCCGGCGCAGCGCGGCCGCCGCCCCCAGGCAGAGCAGGCCGGCCACCACGAAGCTGCTGATCTGGATCCAACCCAGGTCGCCGGTGCTCAGCACGCTCACCGGGTGCCGCCGGAAGTCGAAGCCGTCCCGGGTCAGCCCCTGGGCCAGAGCGGCGGCCACCCAGAGCGGGCCGGCCAGCGCGCCGCCGGCCAGCAGCACCCGGTCCCCGGCCACCCGGTCCACCGGCCGGGCGCCGACGGTCACCTCGCTCATCCGTCAGCCCTGCCCGTGCATCTGGCCGATGCGGATGTGGTTGCCGAACGGGTCGCGGATGCCGAAGTCGATCCCGTACGGGCGGTCGGTCGGCTCGTCGGTGATGTCCACGCCCTTGGCGACCAGGTCCGCGTACGTCTTGTGCGCGTCGTCGGTGGTGAGGAAGAGGGAGCCGCCCATGGCGCCCTTGGTGAGCAGTTCCCGGACCTGCTCGGCGGTCTTCGGGTCCAGCCGCGGCGGGCCGGGGGTCTCCAGCAGGATCTCCCGCTGCCGGTCGCCGGGCACGTTGACCGTCAGCCAGCGCATGAAGCCGAGGTCCGCGTCGGTGTGCACCTCCATGCCGAGCTTGCCGACGTAGAAGTCGAGGGCCTCGTTCTGGTCGAGGACGTAGATCTGCGAGCGGGTCAGTGCGTTCATCGTCATGCCAACGACCCTAGGAGACCGCCCTGACCTGCTGCTTATCCAAAACTGCTGGGTCTGGTCCAGGCCTTGGTGAAACAGGTCGGCACCGCCGCGGCGGGCGCCGCCCGCTTGCGGTAGTCGGTGGGCGACTCGCCGACGATCTGCCGGAACGTGCGGCTGAACGTGCCCAGGCTGCCGAAGCCGACCGCGTAGCAGATGTCGGTGACGTCCCGGTCGGTCTGCAGCAGCAGGTACATCGCCCGCTCCACCCGCCGCCGCTGGAGGTAGCGGTGCGGGGTCTCGCCGAAGGTGGCCCGGAAGGTCCGGATGAAGTGCGCCTCCGACACGTGCGCGATCCGGGCCAGCGCGGGGATGTCCAGCGGCTGGTCGTACGACCGGTCCATGGCGTCCCGGGCGCGCAGCATCGCCCGGTTCGACTCCTCCACCGCGCGACTCACCCGACTCCCTCCGGCCGGAGCCAGGATATGCCGCCACCCAGCCGGTTTCCCGCGGCGCGTGCCGGGGGTGGCCGCAGCCGGAGCCGCAGGTCAGCCCGGGACGGCCGTCACTCCGGCTGCCAGCGGAGCCAGCGCTGGTCGTGCTGGAAGCCGACCCGCTGGTAGAAGGGGATGGCCCGCTCGGTCGAGTGGACGGTGACCTGCTCCAACTCCAGCTTCGCCGCCTCGGCCAGCACGGCCTCCAGCAGGATCGCGCCGATCCCGGCGTCCCGCAGCTCCGGCACCACGTACACGGACTGGACGTCGCCGCTGCGCCGGTGCCGCCGCACGGGGGTCGGCACCCTACCGGGCACCGGTCCGGGGACGATTCACGTCCGGTCCGGTCGCGGACGGTCGGATCCGTCCCGCTCGCGGCCGTCGGACGGCGTTGTCGAGGCCCGGAAGAAAGGAAGCTCACCGCCGTGATGTGGGGCGGCCGTTCCGGAACTACTGCCGATCGGCGCGGGCGCGGACAACACCCGCCCCGGTGGAGATGGAGCCCCCGGCCGGGATCGAACCGGCGACATCTCGCTTACAAGGCGAGTGCTCTGGCCAGCTGAGCTACAGGGGCGCGTCGCGTCGTGGTCAGCATAGCGACTGACGTCCGAATATCCCGCTCGGCAGGCCTTGCGAGCACGGGAAACGTCAACATCCCGACCGTCTCCGGCCACCCTCGCGGCGATTGATGTCCGGACGTGCCCGAGTGACCGGAATGCGGTATGCCGTCGATCCCATCCACCGTCGCGCGCCTTGGCAGCGCCGCCAAGACCGTTTACCGTGCAGTGACACGGACGACACCCCGACCACCCCCGGTGACCGGCACGTCGCCCGTTGGCCGGCACGGCACCGTGCCGGTCGCTCCTCTTCACTCGGATCGTCCGGCACGTTCCTGCCGGTGAAAGGAAGCGCTCCACCATGGCTACGGTCACCTATTCGAAGGCGTCCCGGATCTACCCGGGCACCGAGCGCCCCGCCGTCAACGCCCTGGACCTGGAGATCGGCGACGGCGAGTTCCTCGTCCTGGTCGGCCCCTCCGGTTGCGGTAAGTCCACCAGCCTGCGGATGCTCGCCGGCCTCGAGGACGTCGACGAGGGCTCGATCTACATCGACGACCGCGACGTCACCCACCTGCCGCCGAAGGCCCGCGACATCGCGATGGTCTTCCAGAACTACGCGCTCTACCCGCACATGACGGTGTACGAGAACATGGCGTTCGCCCTGAAGCTCCGCAAGACCTCGAAGTCGGAGATCGACCGGCGGGTCAAGGAGGCGGCCGCGCTGCTCCAGCTGGAGGAGTTCCTGGGCCGCAAGCCGAAGGCGCTCTCCGGTGGTCAGCGCCAGCGGGTCGCGATGGGCCGGGCGATCGTCCGCGAGCCGCAGGTCTTCCTCATGGACGAGCCGCTGTCGAACCTCGACGCCAAGCTGCGCGTGCAGACCCGTACCCAGATCGCCTCGCTGCAGGCCAAGCTCGGCGTCACCACCGTCTACGTGACGCACGACCAGGTCGAGGCGATGACCATGGGCCACCGGGTCGCGGTGCTGCTCGACGGCGTGCTCCAGCAGGTGGACACCCCGCGGGCGCTCTACGACACCCCGGCCAACGTCTTCGTCGCCGGCTTCATGGGCTCCCCGGCCATGAACATCAAGACCGTGCCGCTGAACGAGTCGGGCGCCGCGTTCGCCGAGATGAACATCCCGCTCACCCGGGAGCAGGTCGAGGCGGCCCGCGCCGAGGGCGGCGACGGCAAGGTGACCGTCGGCTTCCGGCCGGAGGACTGCGACCTGGTCAGCCCGACCGAGGGCGGCATGCCGGTCGTGGTCGAGCTGGTCGAGGACCTGGGCTCGGACGCGAACGTCTACGGCCACGCGGCGCTGGGCGGCGCTTCCGAGCGCTTCGTCGTCCGGACCGACCGTCGGACCATGCCGAACATGGGCGACACCGTGTTCGTCAAGCCGCGCGAGGGCCGTACCCACGTGTTCAACGCGGCCACCGGCAAGCGGATCTGACGTACGACCGAAAAGGGGCGGCCCGCCGATCGGCGGGCCGCCCCTTTCGTCTTCGGTGGTTCAGCTGGCGGCGCGGCGGCGCGCCACCTCGGCGAGGGTGACGGCCGCGGCCACGCTGGCGTTGAGCGACTCGACCGCGGAGACCATCGGGATGCTCACGGTCAGGTCGCAGGTCTCCCCGACCAGCCGGGACAGCCCACGGCCCTCCGAGCCGACCACCACGACCAGCGGACCGACCGCGGCCTCCAGGTCGTAGAGGTCGGTGTCGCCGTCGGCGTCCAGCCCGACCACCACGAACCCGGCGTCCTGGCAGGCCTTCAGCGACCGGGTCAGGTTGGTCACCTGGGCGACCGGCACCCGTGCCGCCGCGCCGGCGCTGGTCCGCCAGGCCGTCGCGGTGATCCCGGCGGCCCGCCGCTCCGGTACGAACACGCCCTGCGCGCCGAAGGCGGCGGCGGACCGGATCACCGCGCCGAGGTTGCGCGGGTCGGTCACCCCGTCCAGCGCCACCAGCAGCGGGGCGGTCTGCTCCAGGGCCGCCGCGACCAAATCGTCGAACGGTTCGTACGCGAACGGCGGGACCTGGAGCCCGACGCCCTGGTGCAGCACGCCGCCGGTCATCCGGTCCAGCTCGGCGCGGCTGACCTCCAGGATCGCGATGCCCCGGTCGGCGGCGGTCCGGACGATCTCGTTGATCCGGTCGTCGATGTCGATGCCCTGGGCGGTGTAGAGGGCGGTCGCCGGCACCTGGGCACGCAGCGACTCCAGCACCGGGTTCCGGCCGACCAGCAGCTCCGGGCTGTCCTTGGCCGGGTTGAACTTGCGCCCGGGGGCGACCCGCGGGCCGCCCCGGCCGCCGGGCTTGCCCTGGCCCTTGCCGCCCCTCAGCGGGACGCCGGCCCGGCTGCCCTTGCCCCAGGTGGTGTCCTTCGTGCCCGGCTGACCGATCTTCGGGGCGCGCCCCTCCTCGGCGGCGGCCCGGCGCTCCTTCTCCTGCTTCCAGGCGGTGCGCTGGGGCAGCTTCTCGGTGCCCGAGTACGCCTTGTGCCAGGGCCGCTCGTCGGCGGGCAGGGTGCGACCCCGCCCGGCGAGGGCCTCCCGGTTCTTGCCGCCGGAGCCCTTCGGGGCGCCCGCCTTCGGTGTCAGTCGCCGGCCACGGCGCTGCGAGTTGCCGGCCATCAGTCCTGCTCTCCAATAGTCCAACGGGGGCCCTGCGGGGTGTCCTCGACCACCACGCCGGCCTGCTTGAGCTGGTCGCGTACCGCGTCGGCGGCGGCCCAGTCCTTGCGGCCGCGGGCCTGCGCGCGCTGCTCCAGGGCGAGTGCGACCAGGGAATCCACCACGCCCCGCAGGTCGTCGGCCCGGCCACCACCGGTCCACGCCGGGTCGAGGGGGTCGACGCCGAGGATATCCAGCATCGCGCGGACGGCGGCGAGCGTCGTGCGGACGGTCACATCGTCGCCGGCGGTCAGCGCGGTGTTGCCGTCGCGGAGCACGGCCTGGAGCACGGCCAGCGCCGCCGAGGTGTTCAGGTCGTCGTCCATGGCCGCCACGAACCCGGCCGGCAGCTCGCCCAGCCGGCCGGCGCCGACCCGCTCGGCGGCCCGCTGCACGAAGCCCTCGATCCGCCGGTACGCGGTGGCCGCCTCGCGCAGCGCGTCCTCGGAGTAGTCGATGAGCGAGCGGTAGTGCGCGGCGGCGTAGTAGTAGCGCAGCTCGATGGGGCGCACCCCGAGCGAGTCCACGTACGCAAGGTCGAGGGCGTTGCCCAGCGACTTGCCCATCTTGGCCCCGCCGATGCTGAGCAGCCCGTGGTGCACCCAGTAGCGGGCGAACGGCAGCCCGGCCGCCTGGGACTGGGCCAGCTCGTTCTCGTGGTGCGGGAAGGTCAGGTCGAGCCCGCCGCCGTGGATGTCGAACTCCGCCCCGAGGTAGCGCCAGCACATCGCCGAGCACTCGATGTGCCAGCCCGGCCGACCCCGCCCCCACGGCGACGGCCAGTAGGCGTCGGCCGGCTCGTCGGGCTTGACGCCCTTCCAGAGCGCGAAGTCCCGCGGGTCGCGCTTGCCCCGGTCGGGGGCGTCGCCGGCGGACTGCATGGCGTCCGGCGACTGCCCGGACAGCGACCCGTAGCTCGGCCACGAGCTGACGTCGAAGTAGACGTCGCCGGAGCCGTCGAGCGCCGGGTAGGCGTGCCCGTCGGCGATCAGCTTGGCGATCAGCTCGTGCATCTCCGGGATGTGCCCGGTGGCGCGCGGCTCGTACGTCGGCGGCAGCACGTTCAGCTCCCGGTACGCCGCGGCCAGGATCAGCTCGTTGACGTACGCGATCGACCAGAACGGCCGCCCCTGCTCCACCGCCTTGACCAGGATCTTGTCGTCGATGTCGGTCAGGTTGCGGATGAAGGTGACCTCGTAGCCGGAGGCCAGCAGCCAGCGGCGCAGCACGTCGTAGCTGACCCCGGAGCGGAGGTGGCCGATGTGCGGCGGCGCCTGGAGGGTGAGACCACACAGGTAGACCCCCACCTTGCCGGCTTCCCGCGGGACGAAGTCCCGCACCGATCGGGTGGCGGTGTCATACAGGCGTAGCGTCACCGTACAAGGGTAGCCGTCCGGGCGGTCCCCGGGTTGGCGGGAGCCGGGCCGTACGCTGCGTGCTGTGGACACGGCGGCGCGACCCGGCGAGCCCGGCGACCTGACCACCCGGCCGGACGGCCGGGCGGGTGCGGGCTCGCCGTCCGGCTCCGGTCAGCCGGGCGACCGTCCCGCCGGGGTGCCCGCCGACCGGGCGACCGGCGGCGGGGAGACCGCGCAGACCCTGGACCGGGGGCTGCGGCTGCTGCACCTGGTCGCCGACGCGCCGGGCGGCCTGACCGTCACCGAGGCGGCGAACCGGCTGGGCATCGGCCGGGCCGCGGTCTACCGGCTGGTCGGCGCGCTGACCGGGCACGGCATGCTGCGCCGCGACGGCGAGGGCCGGCTGCGCCTCGGCGCCGGGGTGCTGCACCTGGCCCGGCGGGCCCAGCCGCTGCTCGCCGAGGGAGCGCTGCCCGCGCTGCGCCGGCTCGCCGAGCAGGCCGGCGCCACCGCCCACCTGACCGTCGTCGAGGGCGGCGAGGGGGTCGCCATCGCGGTGGTCGAGCCGAGTTGGACGTCGTTCCACGTCGCGTACCGGACCGGGGCCCGGCATCCGCTGGAGCGCGGGGCGGCCGGGCGGGCCATCCTCGCCGGCCGGTCGGGCGCCGCCGGCCCGGTGAGCAGCGCCGGCGAACTCCAGTCCGGGGCGTACGGGGTGGCCGCACCGGTGCTCGGGGTGCCCGGCCTGGAGGCGAGCGTCGGCGTGGTGGCGCTGGCCCCGCTGGACGCGGAGGCGGTCGGCGCCCAGGTCCTCGCCGCCGCCGAGGCCATCGCCACAGCCCTCGCCTGACCCGGCCGGCCCGGACTCGGCTCCATAACCCCGGCATCGGGTCGTCCCGCCGGCTCGGACACCGCCACGTCGGCGAACCGGAGTCGATCTCCCATACCACGGTCGGGACCGCCCGACGCGGTTGTCCACAGGGGTGCCTCGGCCGGCACCCGCCCGTTGTCCACAGGGACGGCGTCGGGTGGGTCGTGCCCGCCAGGCTCGGGACATGCCCCCTCGCCCCCACCGGCCGGATGCCCTCGCCTGGCAGGTCTTCCGCGGGTCCGACGCCATCCGGCGCGGCCTGCTGACCCGACACCGGCTCCGCGGCGCCTCCTGGATCCGGCTGCTGCACGACGTGTACGCCGACGCCCGGCTCGACCGCGACCACGGTCTGGCCTGCCAGGCCGCCCTGCTGCGCCTGCCGGCCGGGGCCACCATCGCCGGCCCGTCCGCCGCGTACCTGCACGGCATCGAACACGCGGCATCCTTCACCGACGAGGTGCACGTGCTCGTGCCGCGGACCATCCGGGTCGACTCGCAGCGTGGCATCCGGGTGCACTCAGTCGGACCGCTCCCGCCCACCGCCGACCTCGCCGGAGGCACCGGGCAGGTCGGCACCCGGCAGGGGTTCGAGCCGATCGCTGACCGCCCGCCGGTGAGCGCCGGCGTGCTGCGGCGGTCCGATCCAGCGGCGGCAGCCTGGGAGACGGCCTCGTCGGTGCCGGTTGGCTGGTGCTGCACGTGACGAGTCGCCGGCTGCACCGCGACTTTCCGGGGTTGCTGCGGGAGGTCCGGTCCGCCCTGGCCGCATGCGGCTGGCGCCGCTGACCACCGGCCGCAGGCCGCGCGGGCAGGGCCGGGCGGGTTATCGACTCCGCATCGCCGATGTGGCGGTATCTCCGTCAGCGGGAAGCCCCCAGATCGCCGATCCGGAGTCGATCATCCTGTCCGAGCCGCACCAGAGTGTGCGGCAGGTCGGCCAGGGTGGTCAGTTCGGCGTCCGGGCGGACGTCGGGCGGTCGGGGCAGGCCGAGCCGGTTGAGCCAGATCGCCCGCAGGCCGGCCCGCTGCGGCCCGACCACGTCGTGCGCCAGCGAGTCGCCCACGTACACCACCTGCGCGGCCGGCACTCCGGCCGTCTCGACCACCGCCGCGTAGAACTCCGGCGCGGGCTTCTTCGGCAGGCCGTTCTCGTGCGCGTACAGCTCGAAGGAGAACTCCCCCGCGAGCCCGCAGCGTTCGGCGCGGCTGTTGCCGTTGGTGGCGAAGCCGAGCGTCCAGCGTCCGCGCAGCGCGGCGAGTGACGGCCGCACGTCCGGGAACGGCCGGGTGAGCGCGAACCGCCGGGCGAAGAAGAGCGCCGCGAGCTCGTCCAGGTGGTCGCCGAGCCCGGCACGGGCCAGCGACCGGGCCAGCGCCGCGCGCCGGATCTCGTGCACCGGCTCCGCGCTGTGCGCGCCGAAGACCGCGTCCCAGTCCGACTCCAGGTCGGCGAGGGACACCCCGGCCGCCGCCGGGGTCAGCCGCCGCATCTCCTCGAGTACGGCGACCAGCCCGCCGGTCACCGCCGGGCGCAGGTCCAGCAGGGTCTCGTCCGCGTCGAACACCACGGCGGTCAGCACCCGACCACTGTGGCAGCCGCCGAGCGCGACGGCCATCCCGCCCGGCGGCACCACGACCAGCCTTCGCAGGTCAGCGCTCGGCGGCGAGGACGGGCCGGGCCGGGTCGGAGTCCGCCGCCGGGACCGGTTCCGTTCCGCGCAGCTCGTCGAGGCGGACCAGGGCGACCCCGGCGACGATCAGCGCCCCGCCGAAGAGCTGCACCACGGTCGGCAGCTCGCCCAGCACCAACCACGCGATGAGCACCGCGAACATCACCTCGGTCAGCCCGACGAAGGACGACAGGCGCGGGCCGAGGATCCGTGCGCCGGCGATCCCGGTCAGGTACGCGACCACGGCGGCCACCAGGGAGAGGCCGGCGATCGGCACCAACCAGCTGGTGACCTGCCCGGCGAAGGTGACGTCGCCGAAGGTGGCGTGCAGCGGCAGCGCGCCGGTGAGCCCGAGGGCGAGCAGGGCGGCGGCGCCGACGGCCATCCCGCCGCTGGCCATGACCACCGAGGGCAGGTCGGCGTCGACCCGGCCGGCCAGGACGAAGTAACCGGCCAGACCGATCGCCGCGCCGAGACCCCAGAGCACACCCACCGGGTCGAGCCGGCCGGCGCCGGTGAGGTCGAGGACGAGGACCAGGCCGGCCAGGGCGGCCACCGAACCGGCCACGGTCAACCGGCGGGGGCGCTGCCCGTGGACCAGCCAGGTCCAGCCGACGACCAGGATGATGCCGAGGTACTCCAGCAGCAGCGCGACGCCGACCGGCAGGTAGCGGACCGCGTTGAAGAAGCAGACCTGGGCGAGCGCCACCCCGAGCAGCCCGAAGACGCCGAGCACACCGAGGTTGCGGCGCAGCACGTGCCACTTGCCGCGCAGCGAGATCACCGCCGGCACGGCCACCACCAGCGCGGCGATGCCCACCCGGGCGATCACGGCGGAGGGCGCCGACCAACCGGCCTCGATCAGCGAGCGGGCGAAGGTGCCCGAGGTGGCGAAGGTGACCGCGGAGAGCAGGGCCAGGCCGAGGCCGACCCCGGCGGCGGGTGGTTGACGCATGGGCTCTCCTTGGCACGAGCGGGCCGTCATGGGCAAACTATGGTTATGCCGATGACGCTAGGCCGGCACCCCGACAGGAGTCAAGTTGCTTTTCGCCCATGACACCGAATGTTCGCTGATCGCCGCCGCGGCACTCGTCAACACCGACGGCGCCGACGGGGAGGGCCTGCCCGACGTCGCCGCGCTGGACGCCTTCTTCGTGGCCCACTCCTACAGCGGGCGGCACGAGCACACCGAGGCCGAGCTGGAGTCGGTACGCGAGCTGCGCCCCCGGCTACGCCGGATCTGGCACGCCGACACCGACGAGATCGTCCGGATCGTCAACGGGCTGCTCCGGGAGCACAGCGCGCTGCCGCAGCTCATCACGCACGACGACGAGCCGTACCACATCCACGCCGTGCCCCGGGACGCGCCGCTGGCGACCCGGATGGCGGTCGAGGCGGCGATGGCGATCGCCGACCTGGTCCGCAGCGGCGAGCTGAGCCGGCTGCGGACCTGCGAGCGTCCCGGCTGCGACGACGTGCTGGTCGACCTGTCGAAGAATCGGTCCCGCCGGTTCTGCGACACCAGCTGCGGCAACCGCGCCGCGGTCAGCGCCTACCGGGCCCGCAAGGCCGCCGCCGCCCAGCGCTGACCCGCTCGACACAGCTGCGAGCCGGGAACCCGGGCGCGGCTCAGGGGTGGGTCATCCGGAGCAGGTCGAGCGCCTCCTCCAGCTGGGTCTCGCTGAGCTTGCCGGAGTCCACGTGCCCGCGGGCGATCACCACCTCGCGGATGGAGACCTGCTTGGCCAGCGCCTCCTTGGCGATCGAGGCGGCCTCGTCGTAGCCCACGTAGCGGTTCAGCGGGGTGACGATCGAGGGCGAGCCCTCCGCGTACGCCAGGCAGACCTCGGCGTCCGCGACCAGGCCGACCACGCAGCGGTCGGCGAGCAGGCGGCTCGACGCGGCCAGCAGCCGGATCGACTCCAGGATGTTGCGGGCCATCACCGGCAGCATCACGTTCAGCTCGAAGTCGCCCTGCGAGCCGGCGAACCCGACCGTCGCGTCGTTGCCGATCACCTGCGCGCAGACCTGCCGGACCGCCTCGCAGACCACCGGGTTGACCTTGCCGGGCATGATCGACGAGCCCGGCTGGAGGTCGGGGATGCGCAGCTCGCGCAGGCCGGCCCGGGGGCCGGAGCCCATCCAGCGGATGTCGTTGGCCATCTTGTAGAGCCCCACCGCGACGGTACGCAGCTGACCGGAGGTCTCCACCAGGGCGTCCCGGGCGCCCTGCGCCTCGAAGTGGTTCCGTGCCTCGGTGAGCGGCAGCCCGGTCGACTCGCGCAGCTTGGCGATCACGGCCGCGGCGAAGCCGAGCGGGGTGTTGATGCCGGTGCCCACCGCGGTGCCGCCGAGCGGCAGTTCGGCCAGCCGGGGCAGCGCCGCCTCCAGCCGCTCGATGCCGTAGCGGACCTGGGCGGCGTACCCGCCGAACTCCTGCCCCAGGGTCACCGGCGTGGCGTCCATCAGGTGGGTACGCCCCGCCTTGACCACCGTCTCGAACTCCTCCGCCTTGGCCTCCAGCGCCTCGGCCAGGTGCGCCAGCGCGGGCAGCAGATCGCGCGCCACGGCCTCGGTCGCGGCCAGGTGGATCGAGGACGGGAAGACGTCGTTGCTGGACTGCGAGGCGTTCACGTCGTCGTTCGGGTGCACGTCGCGACCCAGCTCCCGGCTGGCCAGGGTGGCGATCACCTCGTTGGTGTTCATGTTGGACGAGGTGCCCGACCCGGTCTGGAAGACGTCGACCGGGAACTGGTCGTCGTAGCCGCCGTCGGCCACGTGCGCGGCCGCCGCGGCGATCGCCGACGCCACGTTCGCGTCGACCACCCCCAGCTCGCCGTTGACCTCGGCCGCCGCGCCCTTGATCTGGGCCAGCGCCCGGATCTGGGCCGGCTCGATGCCCCGGCCCGAGATCGGGAAGTTCTGCACCGCGCGCTGCGTCTGCGCCCGCCACAGCGCCTCGGCGGGCACCTCCACCTCGCCCATCGAGTCGCGTTCGATCCGGTATCCCGTCGCCTCTGGAGTCGTCACGCGTACCATCCTGCCGCGCCGCGCGGCCCCGTGCAGATGATCGCGCCGAGCGGATCGGCGCACCTGGGCCAGCAGCCGCTCTGACTCGCGCCGCTCCCGCACCGCCATCCGGCGGAACAGCGCCGGGCAGGCCGGGACGACCAGGCTGGCGCCCGGCGGTCACCCGGCAGCAAACGGAATCCTGTCCGCCGCCCGGCGGATCGTAGGCCAGCAAGCTGCGGCTCGATCAGCCATTGCTCGATGGACTTAAGATCATCACGCCTTTCCGCATGTCACTCGGAGGTTCATGTTGATACCACGCAGGGGCTCGGCGCGCCGGGCGGCCACGACAGCCGGCGCGCTCCTACTGGCCACGAGCGGCCTGGTGGCCGTGACCGGGCAACCGGCGGCGGCCATACTCGACTACGTCACCCCGACCAGCGTCGCCTGGACAGATGCCCGGCAGCCGGCCCTGTCCCTCTCCCCTTCCAACGACACCGTGCCGGTGGGCACCTGGGAGGTCGACGGTGCCCGGCACACCGCCCGGGCCTACTTCACCTTCGACCTGACGCCGTACCGGGGACAGCGGATCGTGTCGGCCCGCGCGATCACCGGAGAGACCGAGGTCAACGACTGCGAGAAGCCGCGCGAGATCGAGTTGTGGCGGACCGACCCGCCGGCAAGCGCCCCGACCTGGAACGCGGCCCCCTCGGTACGCGAGAAGGTGGCGGACATCGCCTACCCCAACCTGCCCTGCGGGAGCAGCTTCATCGGGGTGATGATCACGGAAGCGGTACGCCAGGCGGTGGCGGACGGGCAGGACCAGCTCACGCTGATGGCCCGGATCGCCGGTGACCACGAGACGAACAAGCACTACGGCCGCCGGATCAAGAACGTCGGCATCTCCCTGGACCACAACACGCCGCCGAACGTTCCCGACCAGCTCACCGTCGACGGCGCGGCGTGCGACAACCCGCTGACGATCCGCAACACCGGGCCGACGCTCCGGGCCAGGGTCTCGGACCCGGACGTCAACGAGACCGGGGGCCACGACCAGGTGGCGGCGACCTTCGCCTGGTGGCCGGTCGACCGGCCGGCGGAGCGGACGGAGGCGACCCTCGACGGTGTGGTCGCCCCGCACCAGTACGTGTACCAACTCCCGCGGGGCACGCTCACCCACGGGACCACCTACGCCTTCTCGGTGCGGGCGTCCGACCAGCACGACAGCTCGGACTGGTCGCCGGAGTGCCGGTTCACCGTCGACACAGTGGCCCCGCCCGCCCCGACCGCCTTCTCCGCCGACTACCCGGAGCACAGCGGCGGGCCGGGCACCGGCGGCCCCGGCATCCCGGGCACCTTCACCTTCACGGCCGACGCCGACGACCTGACGGGCTTCTACTACGGCGAATACGGTTCGGCCCGGCACTTCGTCCCGGTGGACGCATCGGGCCGGTCGGCGACGGTGAGCTATGCGCCCGAGCGGGACGGGCCGAACAGGCTCGTCGTGCAGAGCATCGACCGGGCCGGGAACTTCTCCGAGGACACCGTCTACGAGTTCTGGGTCCGTTACACCGCGCCGACGATCACGGACGAGAACCCGGAGGCGCCGGCCGGTACGCCGCGTCTGTTCACCTTCGCTCCGAACATGGAGAACGTGGTCGAGTACACGTACCGGCTCAACGAGGGCGTTGAGACCACGGTCCGCGCCGACGCCGACGGCACCGCGCGGGTCACCATCACGCCGGAGGTCTCCGACGTGTACTTCCTGTACGTCCGCAGCAGGACCGCGGACGGGCTGCCATCGGGCGAGGCCTGGACGGCCTTCTGGGTGCCGGAAGCGGCATGACGACGAAGGGGCGCCGGGCTGACCGCCCGGCGCCCCTTCGGCATCCAGGGGTCAGCGGCGGCCGACCGTGAGCACCGGCTTGGTGACCTCGGCGAAGAAATCGTTGCCCTTGTCGTCGACCACGATGAAGGCCGGGAAGTCCTCCACCTCAATCTTCCAGACCGCCTCCATGCCGAGCTCGGGGTATTCGAGCACCTCGACGTGCTTGATGCAGTCCTGGGCCAGCCGGGCGGCCGGGCCGCCGATCGAGCCGAGGTAGAAGCCGCCGTGCTGCTGGCAGGAGCGGGTCACCTGGGCGGACCGGTTGCCCTTGGCCAGCATCACCAGCGAGCCGCCGGCGGCCTGGAACTTCTCCACGTACGCGTCCATCCGCCCGGCCGTGGTCGGGCCGAACGAGCCGGAGGCGTAGCCCTCCGGGGTCTTGGCCGGGCCGGCGTAGTAGACCGCGTGGTCGCGCAGGTACTGCGGCATCGGCTCACCGGCGTCGAGCCGCTCGGCGATCTTGGCGTGCGCGATGTCCCGGGCCACCACCAGCGGGCCGGTCAGCGAGAGCCGGGTCTTCACCGGGTACTTGGACAGCTCGGCGCGGATCTCGTCCATCGGCCGGTTGAGGTCCACCCGGACCACCTCGGAGCTGTCCAGCTGCGCCTCGGTGACGTCCGGCAGGTAGCGGGCCGGGTCGGTCTCCAGCCGCTCCAGCCACACCCCGGACGGGGTGATCTTCGCGACCGCCTGCCGGTCGGCGGAGCAGGAGACGGCGATGGCCACCGGGCAGGAGGCGCCGTGCCGGGGCAGCCGCACCACCCGGACGTCGTGGCAGAAGTAGCGGCCGCCGAACTGCGCGCCGATGCCGAAGTTGCGGGTCAGCTCCAGCACCTCGGCCTCCAGCTCCAGGTCGCGGAAGCCGTGCGCGGTCATCGAGCCGGAGGTGGGCAGCGCGTCGAGGTACTTGGCGCTGGCGTACTTGGCGGTCTTCAGGGCGTACTCGGCGCTGGTGCCGCCGATGACGATCGCCAGGTGGTAGGGCGGGCAGGCGGAGGTGCCGATCAGCCGCAGCTTCTCCTCCAGGAACTGCATCATCCGCGTGGGGTTCAACAGCGCCTTGGTCTCCTGGTAGAGGTACGACTTGTTGGCCGAACCGCCGCCCTTGGCCATGAAGAGGAACTTGTACGCGTCCGGGTGGCCGTCCGGATCCTCGGCGTAGAGCTCCACCTGCGCCGGCAGGTTGCTGCCGGTGTTGCGCTCCTCCCACATGGTCAGCGGGGCGAGCTGCGAGTAGCGCAGGTTCAGCCGGGTGTACGCCTGCCACACGCCCCGGGAGATCGCCTCGGCGTCGCTGCCGTCGGTGAGCACGTGCCGGCCGCGCTTGCCCATCACGATCGCGGTGCCGGTGTCCTGGCACATCGGCAGCACGCCGCCGGCCGCGATGTTGGCGTTGCGCAGCAGGTCCAGCGCGACGAACCGGTCGTTCGGCGAGGCCGCCGGGTCGTCGATGATCGAACGCAGCTGGGCCAGGTGCGCGGGACGCAGGAAGTGCGCGATGTCGTGCATCGCCTCGGCGGTCAGCGCGGTGAGCGCGGCCGGCTCCACGGTGAGGAACCGGCGACCCCCGGGGCCGTTGACGACGTCGACGCCCTCGTCGGTGACCAGGCGGTACTCCGTCTGGTCCGGACCGGTCGGCAGCAGGGGGGCGTACGAGAATGCGGCGGCACTGCTCATGACCGGCAAGCCTAGGGCAGAGCGGTCGATCGGTCCCACCCGCCGGGTGCGTCCTGGGACGCCGCTCTCACCCGTCCTTGCCGCGGTCGGGGTCCGGGCAGAGTTCCCGCTTCGGGCCGCAGCTGTCGGCCGGCTCCGGGACCACCTGGCCGGTGCCGCCCGGGGCGGGGACGCCCCCGCTGGGCGGGGGCGCCCCGGCCGCGCCGGAGAAGCGCACGTAGGCGATCTCTCGCCCCTCCCCGATGATCATGCCGCTGGGGCCGACCGCCAGCGCGTTCGCGGCGGTCCGCAGCACGGCCAGTTCCCGCCCGGTCCGGGGGTCGAGCGCGACCAGTCGGGACGGCTTCTCGTCGGCGATCAGCGCCGCGTACGGGGTGAGCGCGGCACCGGCCTTGGCGCCGGAGGGTCGCCGCCACCGCACCTGGCCGCCGGCCAGCTCGCGGGCCACCACGGCGCCCTTGTCGGCCGTCCGGGCCAGCGCGTAGCGGTCGTCGACGGCGAGCAGCTTCTCGCCCTCGGCGCCGACCCAGAGCAGCCGCCCGTCGTAGCCGTCGAGGACCGCCTCCCGGCCGTCCGGGGCCACCCCGATCAACACGCTCCGCGCCCCCTGCGGATCCTCCCGCTGGGCGCAGCCCGCGCTGTCGGCGGTACGCAGGTTGATCCCGGAGCGCTGCCAGGTCTCCTGACCGGTCGCCGGGTCCCGGGCGGAGATGGCGAAGTAGCAGCTGCCGTCCTGGGACCGGGCGGTGATCCGCAGCATCCGGCCGCCGACCACGGAGAGCCGCTCGTCCCGGCCCGGTTCGACGTTCTGCAGCACCCGGCCGGTGGCGGTGTCCACCACGTGCACCCGGCCGTCCACCGGAAAGCCGAGCAGCGGCGGCACCGGTTCCGGCCCGGCCACCTCCTCGTCGATCCGCATGGCGTCGAGCCGGCGGGTGCCGAGCAGGCCGGGGTTGTCGCCGAGCAGCCCGCTGCGCACCCCCGGCATGAACGCCGTCCAGAGCGGGGTGCTGCCGCGCGGGTCCCAGGCGCTCAGCGTGCAGTCGGTGGCGTCGACGCAGTGCGCGTCCAGCAGGAGGTTGCGGTACGTCCACACGGCCACCGCGTCGTCGTCGCGGCGGCGGGTCGCCCCGGTGGTCGGGTCGAGCACCTCGTACCCCTTGACCAGCAGCTTGCCCACGACGACGACGGCGTCCCGGTCGCCGCCGGCCACCGCCGACCAGTCCGCCTTGCGCTCCCACAGCTGGGTGCCGGTGCCCAGCGCGCGGGCCTCCACCCGGGTACGCTGCTCGACCACGACGGTGTCGCCGGCGATGGTGACGCTGCGCGGGGTGCCGCCGATGCGCTGCTGCCAGACCACGTCGGGCTCGGCGATCGGCTCGCTCCGGTCGACCCAGTCCCACATGGTCGGGAACGGGTTCCACACCCCGGTCGCGGCGAGGACGACGACCACGATCAGCGCGAGCAGCAACCCGCCACGTACGCCGAGGCCGCTCCCCTTCGCCACACCGGACACGGTAGTCACGATCACCGGACTCCCGTGTCCCCGCGCCGCGTGTCGCCGCGCTTTCTCGGACCGGGCCGGTCAGCGGCCGGCGGCGGAACGGACCAGCGGCAGGGTGCGGTACGGGATCTGCTCGGCCAGGGCGATGATCGTCGAGGCGCGGGTGATGCCCTCGTAGGAGACGATCTGGTCGATCACCCGTTGCAGGTCGGTGTTCGAGCGGGCCACGATCCGGCAGAGCAGGTCGCTGGAGCCGGTGATGGTGTGCGCCTCCAGCACCTCGGGGATCGCTGTCAGGTGCGCGGCGACCGGGTCGTGCCCGTGCCGCTGGCTGATCTCCAGGGTGACGAAGCTGGTCACCGCGAACCCGATGGCCGCCGGTGAGATGTCCGGCCCGAACCCGGCGATCACCCCGCGCTCGACCAGCTTGTCCAGCCGGGCCTGGACGGTGCCCCGGGCCACGCCGAGCCGCCGGGAGCACTCCAGCACCCCGATCCGGGGCTCCTCGGCGAACAACTCGATCAATCGGGCGTCGAGGTCGTCCAGCTGTACACCCTGACCACCATTCATGGGTCAACACCCTACTGAATGCGCAACCTGACCAGCGTTCACGCTGACAGTTGCCCAGTGACGCCGGTCACCGCGATGCTCGGCGGAGGAACATCCGCACGGCGACGGCCCATGAGGCCGGCCGGTACGCAAGGGAGGCCACCATGACCCAGGCGATCGACCGACCCGCCCCGACCGAGGAGGTCGACGTCGACGCGCTCGTCGGCGCGGTCGACCACGACATCAGCCGTGACCCGTTCCCGGTCAAGGGACTCGACCACGTGCACTTCCTGGTGGGCAACGCCAAGCAGGCGGCGCACTACTACTCCACCGCGTTCGGCATGACCTGCGTCGCCTACCGGGGCCCGGAGCAGGGCTACCGCGACCACGCCCAGTACGTGCTGACCAGCGGGTCGGCCCGGTTCGTGCTGACCGGCGCGGTCCGCCCGGACGCCGAGGGCGCCGAGCACGTCGCGAAGCACAGCGACGGGGTCAGCGACATCGCGCTGGAGGTGCCGGACGTCGACGCCGCGTACGCGCACGCCACCGCGCAGGGCGCCACCGGCCTGGTCGAGCCGCACGACGTCAGCGACGAGCACGGCACGGTCCGGATGGCCGCCATCGCCACCTACGGCGACACCCGGCACACCCTGGTCGACCGGTCCCGCTACACCGGCCCGTTCCTGCCCGGCTTCGTGGCCCGCGGGCCGATCGTGGACCGGCAGCCGATGATCGACGCCGGCGTCCAGCCGAAGCGCTTCTTCCAGGCCGTCGACCACATCGTCGGCAACGTCGAACTCGGCCGGATGGACGAGTGGGTGGAGTTCTACAAGCGCGTCATGGGCTTCTCGAACATGGCGGAGTTCATCGGCGACGACATCGCCACCGACTACTCGGCGCTGATGAGCAAGGTGGTCGCCAGCGGCACCCGCAAGGTGAAGTTCCCGCTCAACGAGCCGGCGATCGCCCGCAAGAAGTCGCAGATCGACGAGTACCTGGAGTTCTACCAGGGCCCGGGCGCCCAGCACATCGCCGTCGCCACCAACGACATCCTGGCCAGCGTCGACGCGATGCGCGCCGCCGGCGTGGAGTTCCTGGACACCCCGGACTCCTACTACGACGACCCGGAGCTGCGCGCCCGGATCGGCCAGGTGCGGGTGCCGATCGAGGAGCTGAAGGCCCGCAAGATCCTGGTGGACCGGGACGAGGACGGCTACCTGCTCCAGATCTTCACCAAGCCGGTGCAGGACCGCCCGACCGTCTTCTTCGAGCTGATCGAGCGGCACGGCTCGCTCGGCTTCGGCAAGGGCAACTTCAAGGCGCTCTTCGAGGCCATCGAGCGGGAGCAGGAGAAGCGCGGCAACCTGTAACACTGTCGAGCGTGACGCAGCCTCCGACGTACCCGACGCCGCCGGCGGGTGGGCCCTCGCCCACCGCCGGCGGCTTCGCGCCGCCTTCCGGTCCCGCCACCCAGGGGTACGCGGTGCCGCCGCAGTTCACCCCGGCCGGCCACCCGCCGCCCGGGTGGGTCCCGCCGCCGGGTCACCTCGGGCCGCCCCGCCCGGCGCCGACGCTCACCCCCGCCGGGCAGCCGCTGGCCAGCTTCACCGACCGGCTGCTGGCCGCGCTGATCGACGCCGCGGTCTTCTACGGCGTCGGGATCGTGCTCGCGGTGCCGGCACTGATCATCTTCTTCGCGGTCGTCCTGCCCGACCTCGTCCGGATCGCCCCGGACGGCACGGTCGCGCAGCCGGACCTGTGGCGCGACTTCGTCGTGCCGTTCCTCTGGATGGAACTCGCGATCGTCGCGATCTCGTTCGTCGTCGCCTACGTCTACTACGTCGAGATGATGTTCCGCAGCGGCCAGACCTACGGCAAGAAGGTCATGAAGCTGCGGGTCGTGCCGCTGGACCCGGCGCGGTCGCTGGACCGCCGGGCCGCCGTGCGGCGGTTCCTGGTGCAGCACGTCGGCGGCCTGGTCCCCGGCCTCGGCTACCTCGACGGGCTGTGGCAGCTGTGGGACAAGCCGTGGCAGCAGTGCCTGCACGACCGCTTCGCCCGCACGGTCGTCGTTAAGGTTGCTCCGTGAGCGCGAGGAGTGAGCCGGGCCTGCGAGCCCCGCAGTCGCGAACCGAGGCGGCACAGTGAGCGTGGCACCCGGCTGGTACGTCGACCCCGCCGACCCGGAGACCCGGCGGTACTGGGACGGCGAGGGGTGGATCGGCGCGCCGATCCCCGTCGACGCCGCCGTGCCCGAGGGGCCACCGCCGGCCGAACCGCCCCCGGCCCCCGCTCCGCCGCCGGTCCCGGCGACCCCGGTCACCGTGTCCGGCCCGCCGGTCGCCACACCGGGCGGGCCTCCCGGCGCGCCGCCCCCCGGACCGCTCTATCCGGGACAGACCTACCCCCATCCCGGCATGCCACCGGCCTGGCCGCCGGGGCAGTGGCCCGGCCGGCCGCCGGAGCCGCGCCCGCACGGGCTGCCGCTGGCCGGCTTCGGCTCCCGGCTGATCGCCCGGCTGATCGACTTCGGCGTCGTCTTCGCGCTGAACGCCGTGGTGAACGGCTGGTTCGTCTGGCGGCTGATCGAGGAGGTCACCCCGTACTGGCGGGAGGTGTGGCGGCGGGCGCTGGCCGGCGACACCTCGACCGAGGGGCTGCCGCAGCCGAGCGAGCAGGCCGGCGGGTTGCAGATCGTCATCCTGCTGATCGCCACCGCGCTCTGGCTCGCGTACGAGGTGCCGACGATGGCCTCCACCGGGCAGACCTTCGGCAAGCGGGTGATGGGCGTCAAGGTGCTGCCGCTGGCCGGCAACGAGCCGCTCGGCTTCGGCCGGGCGCTGCGCCGGTGGAACACCCTCGGCCTGCCCACCCTGCTCTGGTACTGCTGCGGCCTCGGCCTGCTGCTCCAGCTCCTCGACGCGCTCTCCCCGCTCTTCGACCACCCCCTGCGGCAGGCGCTGCACGACAAGCGGGCGCAGACCGTGGTGGTCCAGCTGCCCCGCACCCCCGCCCGCCCCACCCCGAACGACCGCACCAACCCCCCGGGAGACACCCCATGACCGAGACCGGACGCCAGCAGCCGGCGCTGCGGCTGACCCGCGCCGACCTGGACGCGCTGCCCAACTACGTTCCCGGCCGCAGCCCGGCCGACCTGGCCCGCGAGCTGGGGCTGCCCGAGGCGATCAAGCTGGCCAGCAACGAGGTGCCGTACGGGCCGCTGCCCGGCGTGGTGGAGGCGGTGACCGAGGCCGCCGCCGGGGTGCACCGCTACCCGGACATGGGCGTCGTCGCGCTCCGCGAGGCGCTGGCCGAGCGGTACGGCGTGGCCGCCGACCGGATCGCCACCGGCTGCGGGTCGGTGGCGCTGGCCGAGCACCTGGTCCGGGCCACCTGCCTGCCCGGCGACGAGCTGCTCTACGCGTGGCGTTCGTTCGAGGCGTACCCGATCATCGCGGCGACCAGCGGTGCGACCAGCGTGCGGGTGCCCAACGACGCCGGGCACGGGCACGACCTCGCGGCGATGGCCGCGGCGGTGACCGACCGGACCCGGATGATCCTGGTCTGCAACCCGAACAACCCCACCGGCACCGCCGTGCGCCGGGCGGAGCTGGACCGGTTCCTCGACGCGGTGCCGGACGACGTGCTGGTGGTCATCGACGAGGCGTACCGGGAGTTCGTCACCGACCCCGAGGTGCCCGACGGGCTGAGCTACCTCGACCGGCCGAACGTCGCGGTGCTGCGCACCCTCTCCAAGGCGTGGGGGCTGGCCGGCCTGCGGATCGGCTGGCTGGTGGCGCAGCCCGAGGTGGCGGCGGCCGTCCGCAAGGTCGTCACCCCCTTCTCCACCAGCATGGCCGCACAGGCCGGGGCGCTCGCCGCGCTGGCCCAGGCCGCCGAGGTGGAACGGCGCTGCGCCCTGGTGATCGCCGAGCGGGAGCGGGTCACCGAGGCGCTGCGCAAGCTGGTCCCGGACGTGCCGACCAGCCAGGCGAACTTCGTCTGGCTGCCGCTGGGCGACCGGGCGGTGGACTTCGGCAAGGCGTGCGAGGCGCGCGGGGTCATCGTCCGCCCGTTCCCGGGCGACGGGGTCCGGGTCACCATCGGCACCCCGGCCGAGAACGACGCCTTCCTGGCCGCCGCCGAGTCGGCGCTGGCCTGAGCCTGGGGCCGGTCCGGTCCGCCATCCCCCCGCGGACCGGACCGGACGTCTCAGGCGGCCGCCACCGGCTGCCGGAACCGGGCCCGCCGTCGGTACGCGTAGACCGCGAAGAGCGCCAGCACCAGCGCGGAGGTGACCAGCCCGCCGGTGAGCACCGGGTCGGACCGGTCCGCGGCGCTCGCCGCCGCGGGCGTCGCGCCGAAGGTCACCGTGCCGGTCGCGGTGCGCTTGGTCCAGCCGCTGGCCAGGGCGAGCTTCGCCGACCAGGGGCCGTCGGGCAGCCGCCGGTCCAGGGCGACCCGGACGGTGGTCCGGCCGCCCAGCGGGAGTGTCTTCGCCTCGGCCTTGACCGGCCCGGCCGACAGCCCACCCGGCCCCTCGGAGAGCCACAGCTCGCCGGCCAGGTCGAGCGCCCGCCGCCCGGTATTGCGCACCTCCGCGGTGACGAACGGGGTGCCGTCGGCCTCCCGGCCACCGGTGAGCGGGCCGATCTCGAAGCCGGACGGCGGCTCGCCGCCGGGGCCGACCGAGAGGTAGACCCGGATGCCGGCCCGGCCGACGTTGCGCACGTCCCGCCCGTCGACCCCGGGGACCTCGGCCCAGACCACCGCGTACCGCTCGCCGGCCTCGGCGTCGCGCGGCACGGCGATGGTGACCACCGCCTCGACCTCCTCGTCCGGGGCCAGTGCCTCCTCCGTCGGCGCGATGCCGATCCAACTGCTGAGCTCGTTCGCGGTGCGGTCCGGCGCGAACGCGAACCCCGCCCCGGTCACCTCGGCGGCGGCCGCGTAGAGGGCGACCCGCCGGTGCAGCTCCGAGGAGTTCTCCACGACGACCCGGCGCTTGATGGTGGTGCCGGGCTTGACGTGGTCCACGATGTATCGGTGCGCCCGGGTGTCGTCGCGCCGGTTGACCGGGGCGTCCAGCAGCCGGATGCCGACCGACGCGGCCGGGCCGGGCGGCGCCGACGGCGACCCGTCGCCCCGGGTCGGCTCGGCCCCGGGTGGGGCGGCGAGCGCCGGCGCGCGCCCCGCGGCGGTCGCCCCGGACGGTACGGCCCACGCCGGTGCCCCGGCCGTCACCAGGACGGTCACGGCCAGGGCGAGGGCGCTGCACCGGTCATGCCACCGAATGGGTGATCACCCCCGAGTAGGTGCCGCCCACCGCGGTGTCCGGGACGCTGATCCGCAGGTCCGGTGCCCAGCTCACGGAGTTGTTGCCGCTGCCCGAGGTCTTGGCGAAGGCGGTGCGGGGCTGGCTCAGGCTGACCGCGTCGGCCTGGGTGGGCTGGCCGGGTGCCAGGGTGCCGGTCCCGACGACGTTGGTCGCGGTGCCGGACCAGTACTCCACCAGGGCCGGCGAAATGGTCTCCTCGGGGGTGCCGCCGCCGGTGGTGAAGGAACTGGCCGACACCGTGACGGTCCAGGTGGCGCTGAGCGCGGCCCGGCTGTCGGTGACCGTGACCGTGCCGAGTTCCCCGGTGAGGACACCGCCGGAGAAGACGGAGCCGAGGTTCACCGACGCGGGCACGCTGATGTTCAGGTCGGCGGTGGCGACGGTGAAGGTGACGATGGTGTCACCGGTCGGTGCGGCGGCGGCCGGGGTCGCCAGGGCCACCACGGCGGCCGCGGCGGCGGTCAAGGCAAGAAGTGGCTTCTTCATGCGGCTGACGCTATTCCCCCAGATGTCGCTTTCCGTCGAATAAGGGGCAAATCACCCTTCAGGCGACAGAGTGGGTGATCGTGCCGCGGTATGAGCCGGCCACGACGTCGGTCGGGATGGCGATCCGGACCGTCGGCGTCCAGGCCACCGTGTTGTTGCCGTTCCCGGCCGTCTTGCGGAACGCCTCCCGCGGCACGCCCAGGGTCACCGCCTGCGCGGCCGTCGACTGCCCCGGCACCAGCGTGCCGCCACCGGTGCTGCGGACCGCCGGGCCGGACCAGTACGAGATCCGCCCGTTGGAGATGGTCCGCTGGGCTCCCCCGGCGCCGGTGACGAAGACCGTGGCGGAGACCGTGGCGACCCAGACGTTCGGGTTCACCGGCCCGCGCGAGTCGCGTACCTCGACCGGGCCGAGCTGACGGGTCAGCGTACCGCCGGTGACACCGCCACCCAGGCTGACCGCGGCCGGCACGGTGATGTCGACCCCGACGGTCCGGGAGAGCTGGATCGTTCGCGGCGCCGGCGGCGCGGCGTCGGCCGGGGCGGGGGTGACCAGGATCAGGAACGCGCCGAACAGGGCTGCCAGGAGTCGCACAGTGGGACTATAAATAACTTATGTCCGTTTTGTCGAGCTGTCCGACCGGCGTGGCGGGTCAGGTCGCGGCGAGGATCACCGGCTCCGAGGTGAGGAAGTAGCGCTGGTCGTCCCCCTCCGGGTCGACCGGCTTCCGGAGCCGCTCGACGGCCACCCAGCGGCCCTCCGCGTACACCGCGCCGGGTGCCCAGCCGGTGCCGTCGGAGCCGGCGTTGAGCGGGAAGCGGGACAGCTGCGCGCCCGTCGCCGGATCGAGCGTCACCAGGTCGTTCGCCTCGGTCAGCAGGTGCACCCGTCCGGACTGCACAGCGATCAGCCGGCCCGGTCCGAGCTCGGGCCGGCGCCACAGCTCGGCGCCGGTGCGCGCCGACCGGCCGGTCAGCACCCCGTCGGCCAGGGTGACCGCCTGCCCGCCGACCAGTACGGCGTCCGCCGGGTCGAGCGCGGGCGCGGCGACCGGCTCGCCGGGACCGAGCAGCCAGCCCCGACCGGCGCCGTCCCCCGGGCCGGCGGTCCGCAGCGCGGTGCACCCGGACCGACCGGTCCGGCAGCCCAGCGGCGTCACCACCAGGTCGGCGCCGGCCCCGGCCGGACGCCAGCGGCTGGCCACCGCGCCGGTGCCGGCGTCGGAGAACTCGACGGCGGCCGGCCCGGCACAGGCGTCCACGGTGACCAGGTGACCCGCCGCGGTGGCGCCCACGGTGTCCCGGCAGGTCGGGTCGACCTCGGCCGACCACAGTTCCCGACCGTCGGCCAGGCCGATGCCACGTACCGTGCCGTCACCCGAGCTGACCACCACCTCGCGGCCTTCGGCCGTGCGGGTCAGCACCAGTCCCCGCGGTTCCCAGACCACGGCCGCCCCGGTCCGCCGCACCGTCCGGTCGCCCACCGGCTCGGGTCCGTCGGCCCGCCAGGCCACCCGGCCGGTCCGCGCGTCCAGCGCCACCAGCCGCCCGTCCGACCAGCGGCTGACCACGGTGGTCCCGCTCGCCACCACCCCGTCCAGCTCGGCCGGCCAGCGGCGGTACGACCAGAACGGGGTGGTCCGGTGCCGGCCGTCGGCCGGCCGGTCGGCGTAGACCTGCCGGTGGCCCGCGTACACCCGGAGCCGGCCGTCGACGATCAGCGGCGCGACGGGCAGCCGGCCGACCACCCCCACCGCCGGTGCGGGAGCCGGCGGGTAGTCAGCGCGGGCGACCGTACTGACCTCGGCGGGGGCGAGCACCCGGTAGACCGTCACGGCGACCGCGGCGAGCACGAGCAGCGCCGCGACAGCGATCACGATCCGCCGCCGGCCCTTCGCCAACCCCATGCCCGCACCTCCGCCCGGCACCCTACCCAGCGGAGCTGGTGGCGGCCTGGTCAGGTTGCCGGCCGGTGGCGGCCGGCGGCCGGCCTCCGGGCAGGGGTCAGGCGGCCTCGGCCGAGCCGGCGGTGGCCGTCGCGGCGGCGGCGAGATCGGCGAGATCCTGCCGCAGCGCCCCCTCCACCGCCCGGGCGGCCAGCCCGCCGAGGAGCAGCGCGACCACCCGGCCGTACGGCCTGGTCGGCGCCGACTCCTGCGCGACGGTGACCTCGGTGCAACCGCGCCCGCGCCGCTCGACCTCGCGGAGCGTCCAGGTGATCCGGTAGTCGACGCCGGCACCGGGCGAGTGGAGCACCAGCCGCCGGGGCGGTTCCGCCTCGACCACCACGAACTCCTCGACCAGCCCGCTGCCGTCGGGCTCGCGCCGCGTCTCGCGCCAGGCGGTGCCCGGCCCGAAGCCGCCGTCGGTGAGCAGCTCGACCGTGCCGGCGGCGCCGGTGCGGGCGGTGTGCAACCGCGGATCGGCCAGGAGGCGCCAGACGTCGACGGCGTGCGCCTCGATGAACTCGGTAACCGACACCGTCGACATGCCACCTCCCGTGGCCTCGACGGTACGCCCGGTGAGCGCGGAACGGGGGTTCCGGCGTGAAACTTTCACCACCCGAACCCGGCGGCGCTGGCGGCCCGGACCACGTCCGGGCCCGCGTCCGTGGTCGGTCACCGGTGCGGCCGGCCGGTGCGGCCCGGTCACCGGTGACCCCGCCGGCGGCCCGGCCGGCGTGGTCTCCCGATCCGCCGGCGGCGGGGTCAGGGCCGGAACTGACCGGCCCGGATCGCCGCCACGAACGCGGTCCATCCCGGCGGGCTCACCGCGAGTGTGGGCCCGGCCTGGTCCTTCGAGTCGCGCACCCCGACCACGCCGAGGACGCCGACCAGGTTGTCGGCCACCTCCACGCAGAGCCCCTGGTCGTTGGAGCGGCTGCTGGTGCGCCAGACCGCGCCCGCGAACTCGTTCATCGTCGTCATCTCCCTCGCGTCGATGGCACGCCGTGCCGCGCCGGACCGGGGCCGGAAGGGGGGCGCCGGCCCGGCCCGGCGCGGCACGGCGACGGAATCCGGGACGATCAACGCGACAGTGACGGGCCCCGGTCGCACACTCGGTGCGACCGGGGCCCGGGAAGATCGAAAGGGTCGGTCAGCGGGCCGGCAGGATGGTCCCGGTCACCTCGCCGAGCGCCACCGTGGTGCCGTCCGGGCCGGGCGCGGTGGCGCTGATCGTCACCGTGTCGCCGTCCTCCAGGAAGGTCCGGGTCTCGCCGCCGGCGAACTTCACCGGCTCCGCGCCGCCCCAGGTGAGTTCCAGGAACGAGCCGACCTGGTGCCGCTCCGGCCCGGAGACGGTGCCGGAGGCGTAGAGGTCGCCGGTACGCAGCGACGCGCCGTTGACGGTCAGGTGGGCCAGCTGCTGGGCCGGCGTCCAGTACATGGTGGCGAAGGGGGGCTCGCTGACCTGCTCGGAGTTCCAGCGCACGGCCAGCCGGAGGTCGAGCCCGAGGTGCGGCACGTCCCGCAGGTAGTCGGCGACCGGCGGGTCCTGGTCCGGCGCCGGCACGAACGCGTCGCCGAGCGCGTCCAGCGGGGTGACCCAGGCGGCGACGGAGGTGGCGAAGGACTTGCCCAGGAACGGGCCGAGCGGCTGGTACTCCCAGGCCTGGATGTCCCGGGCGGACCAGTCGTTGACCAGCACCACGCCGAAGACGTGGTCGGCGAAGTCGTCGACGCTCACCCGGCTGCCCAGCGGGCTCGGCACGCCCACCACGAAGCCGACCTCGGCCTCGATGTCCAGCCGCACCGACGGGCCGGCGACCGGCCCCTGCGGGGTGGCCCGCTGGCCGGTGGGGCGCACCACCGGGGTCCCGGAGACCACCACGGTGCCGGCCCGGCCGTGGTAGCCGATCGGCAGGTGCTTCCAGTTGGGCAGCAGCGGCGGCTGGCCGGGGCGGAAGATCTGCCCGACGTTGGCCGCGTGGTGCTCGGAGGAGTAGAAGTCGACGTAGTCGGCCACCTCGAACGGCAACCGCATCCGCACCTCGTCCAGCGGGACCAGCAGCGGCGCCACGTCCGGCCGGTGCGCGGCGTCGGTGAGCAGCTCGGTCACCCGCTGCCGGACCGCCGTCCACTGCGGACGGCCGAGCGCCATGAAATCGTTGAGGGTGGGCCGGCCGAGCGCCCCGGCGGCCAGCACCAGACCGACGGCCTCCGCGCCGGCCAGGTCGAGCACGAAGTCCCCGATCCGTACGCCGATCCGCGGCTCGCGCTCGCCGTGGCGGAACACCCCGTACGGCAGGTTGTGCACCCCGTACGGCGACCCGTCGGCGCCCGTCACCCAGCTCATGCCTCGATCCCCCCGTTCACCAGCCCCAGCCGGATCAGATCGGTCAGTGGTTCCAGGATGCTGCACGAGCCGAAGCCGATCCACAGCGGCCGCGTGGTGTCCAGCCGCGGCTCGGCCCACTGCACCAGCGGGCGCGGGTCGGCGGCGACGAGCAGCTCGGCGACCGCCTCCGTTCCGGCGCCGCCGGCGGCGGCCAGGGTTGCGGCCAGCACGTTGGCGAATCCGTGGTGGGTGAAGCCGGTCTCCGGTTCCAGGTGCCGGACCGCCTGGTGCAGCCCGGCGGTCAGCTTGAACGGCAACTGCCGGTCGCGGCAGGCGCAGATCACCGCGGCCAGCTCGGCCGGGGTGGGGAACAGCTCAGCGGCCAGCCCGCCGGTGCGGAACTTCGCGGCGATCGGCACCCCGTCGGCGCGGGCCGCGGCCAGCACGTCCAGCGCCCCCATCAGCCCGAAGGTCAACGGCAGCTCGGCGTAGACGTCGAAGTGGTCGGTGAGTCGACCCGCCGGCTCGCCGCCGGGCGTGGCGTCGTCGGCGGCCCGGCGGGCCAGCGCGACCAGCTCGGCCAGGCCGGGCAGCGGGTCCTCGCCGCGCTTGGCGACGGCCGCCTCGATCTGCCGGACCCGCAACCGCGGGTCGACCTCGTCCCGCACCTTGTCGAGCTGGCCGATCGGCAGGTCGCCGATCACGCCGACGTCGAGCCGCTCGTCCGGGCCGAGCAGGCCGGCCAGCGCCGGCAGCTTCGTGGCCGGGACCAGGAGCGGGCCGACCAGGTCGGCGTACCAGGAGGCGCGGTGCCGCCGGTGCGCGGCGACGGCGTCGGGCAGCGACGCGCTGCCGGGCGGGAAGACGGCGGCATCGTCGACCAGGCCGTCGAGGAGCACGGGCACCTGCGTTGACACGAGACAAGAATGTACGGGACGCTACAAGGAACGGACAACAGCGTCCGATTATCGGACGCTCACCGGTGGTGAACGGGACGAATCCGGGAGGCGAGATGCCGTACTACCGCAGCGTCGGCGAGGTGCCGCGCAAGCGCCACACCCAGTTCCGGCAGCCCGACGGCAGCCTCTACGCCGAGGAGCTGATGGGCCAGGAGGGCTTCTCCTCCGACTCGTCCCTGCTCTACCACCGGCACGCGCCCACCGCGATCGTGGCCGCCGAGGAGTTCGCCCCGCCGGCGTTCACCCGCACGCCCAACCTGCCGCTCAAGCCCCGGCACCTGCGCACCCACAAGCTCGACGGCGCCGGCGCCGACCCGGTGCTCGGCCGGCAGTACCTGCTGGCCAACGACGACGTCCGGATCGCGTACGTGCTGGCCGACCGGCCGTCCCCGCTGTTCCGGGACGCCACCGGCGACCACTGCCTCTACCTGGAGTCCGGCGCCCTGCGGGTGGAGTCCACGTTCGGCGTGCTCGACGCGGTGGCCGGCGACTACGTCATCATCCCCACCTCGACAGTGCACCGGCTGGTGCCGGCCGGCGACGAGCCGACCCGGCTGCTCGCCATCGAGGCGGCCGGCCACATCGGCCCGCCCAAGCGCTACCTCTCCGTGCGCGGCCAGTTCCTGGAGCACTCGCCCTACTGCGAGCGGGACGTCCGCGGGCCGGACGCGCCGCTGCTGGTCGACGGCGAGGAGGTGGAGGTGCTGGTCCGGCACCGTCGCGGGTGGACCCGCCACGTCTACGCCCACCACCCGTTCGACGTGGTCGGCTGGGACGGCCACATGTACCCGTGGGCGTTCTCCATCCACGACTTCGAGCCGATCACCGGCCGGATCCACCAGCCGCCGCCGGTGCACCAGACCTTCCAGGGCCCGAACTTCGTGATCTGCTCGTTCGTGCCCCGCAAGGTCGACTACCACCCGGACGCGATCCCGGTGCCGTACAACCACCACAACGTCGACTCCGACGAGATGCTCTTCTACACCGGCGGTAACTACGAGGCCCGGCGCGGCTCCGGCATCGAGCAGGGCTCGATCTCGCTGCACCCGTCCGGCTTCACCCACGGCCCGCAGCCGGGCGCCGCGGAGCGCTCGATCGGCGTCGACTACTTCGACGAGCTCGCGGTCATGGTCGACACCTTCCGCCCGCTCGACCTCTGCGACGCCGGCCAGTCCTGCGAGGACGACGGCTACGCCTGGACCTGGGCGCGCCGCGGCTGAGTCACCCCCGACCGGGCGCCCGCCGGCGTGATCGCGGCCGGACCACCGGGCCGCGACCACGCCGGCTGTGCTCACCGGCGGGCCGGGTGACGGACAGCGCCCGGCCCGCCGTCCGGCCCGGCGCTCAGCGCCGGCCCCGGTGGACCACGGCGCCGCGCCGGGGCTGGCCGTGCTGCCGTACCGCCCAGGGCCGGGGCTGGGCAGCGGGCAGCCGGCGGCGGTGCTCCGGGCGACGGTCCGGCTGTTCCGAGCCCGGCTTGCCGGTGCGGCCGGCGTCGGGGCCGGTCCGGACGGTCGCCGGTGCGGCGTCGAGCTGGGCTGCCGCGTACGCCTCGATGGTCAGCGGTGTCATGGGGCCTCCTCGGGTGCGGCTCGGGCGGGCGGATCGGATGGTCGGGTCAGGGGTCAAGCCCTGCTCCCTTCTGCTCGGGCGGCCAGGAGGTCAGGCGGCCAGGAGGTCGGCCAGCACCCGGGTCCGGGTGGGGTGGCGGAGCTTGGTCATCGCCTTGGCCTCGATCTGCCGGATGCGTTCCCGGGTCAGGCCGAGTGCCCGGCCGATCTGGTCCAGGGTGCGCGGTTCCGCGTCGGCGAGGCCGTACCGCTGGGCGACGACCGTCGCCTCCCGCTCGGTCAGCGCCGACAGCACGGTGTCCAGGTGGGAGCGAAGGGCGGCGGCGGCGACCTGGGCGGCGGGATCCGGCGCCTCGTCGGTGAGGAAGTCGCCGAGTTGTGCGCCGTCCTCGCCGATCGGGGTGTGCAGGGAGATCGGCTCCCGGTCGTACCGCAGCGCCTGCTCGACCTTCTCCGGCTTCAGGTCGAGCTCGGCCGCGATCCGCGCCGGGGTCGGCTCCTCCCCCAGGTCCCGGAGCAGGGCGCGACGGACGCGGTGCACCCGGTTGATCAGCTCGGCCATGTGCGCGGGCACCCGGATCGTCCGGCTCTGGTCGGCCAGCGCGCGGCCGAGCGCCTGCTTGATCCACCAGGTGGCGTAGGTGGAGAACTTCAGCCCACGCCGGTGGTCGAACTTCTCCACCGCGCGCATCATCCCGATGACCCCCTCCTGGACCAGGTCCGGCAGCGGCAGCCCGCCGTCGCGGACGTAGCGCCGGGCGATCGAGACGACCAGGCGGAGGTTGGCCTCGATCATGTGGTGCCGGGCGAGGCGGCCGTCGGCGGCCAGGCGCTCCCAGGCGGCCCGCTAGTCCGCGGCGAGCCCGTCCGGGGCGGCGTCCAGGCGGCGCTGAGCGAGTGCTCCGGCCTCGATCCGCGCGCCCAGCTCCACCTCCTGCTCGGCGGTGAGCAGCGGGGTCCGGCCGATCTCCTTGAGGTAGGCACCCACCGAATCGGTCACGGTCATGAGCGAACTCCCTTCGACGGCCGGGCGGCGCACCAGCGCCTCGATGCGGCCTAAACTTATGACCGACCTAGAAAGATGTCAACAACAAATTTATGATGGATACATGTAAGCTCTCGTCATGACCGCACAGACGACCGGCCTGCGGGCCCTGAAGAAGCGCCAGACCAGGGAGAACATCTCCCATCAGGCGACCAGGCTGTTCCTGGAGCGCGGCTTCGACAACGTCACGATCGCCGAGATCGCGGCCGCCGCGCAGGTGGCCAAGATGACGGTGACCAACTACTTCCCCCGCAAGGAGGACCTCGCGCTCGACCTGCGCGACGCGTTCGTCGAAGGGCCGGTCACCACCGTCCGGGAACGCCGCCCGGGCGAGTCCGCACTGGCCGCGCTGCGCCGGGAGTACCTCGCCGCGGTGGCCGGGCACGACCCGGTCATCGGCTTCACCGGTCCGCAGTTCGCCCGCATGGTCACCGGCAGTCCCGCGCTGGTCGCCCGGCTGCGGGAGTTCCACGACGACCGGGAGCGGGCGCTGGCCCGCGTGCTCGCCGAGGAGACCGGCGCGCCCGCCGACGACCTGCGGCCGCGCGTCGCGGCCGTCCAACTGGGTGGCGTCCTACGGCTGCTGCTCGAGGAGACGCTACGGCTGACGCTGGCGGGTCACGGCAACGACCAGATCGCCCGGATCGTCACCGGGCACGTCCGCACCGCCTTCGCCACCTTGGAGCCCGCCCTCGGCGACTACGCCGTCCGGCCCGCCGACTGACGGGTGCTCAGTACTGGGCGCGGCTGAAGACGGTCAACTCGGCAGCGGCGGCGATGGCGATGGCCAGGACCAGCGGCCACGGGGTGCCGACCAGGGCGTAGAGCAGGATCAGCAGGGGCGCCCCGGCGGCCGCGTACACGGCGAGCGCGAGCATCCGGTCGGAGCGCAGCAGGCTCGGCAGGATCGTCCGGGTCAGGCCGGGCAGCTTGGCGGCGAACCGCCACACCACCAGCGCGCCGCCGAGTGCCGCGAACGCCGCGGCCACCCGGGACAGTCCCTCACCGCCCGGCGCCATGCAGGCGATCACCACGGCGGCGATCATCGTCCAGCCCGCGCCGTAGAGCACGAGCTGGCGTACCCCGGCGGAGATGGTCCGGCCGGAGTCCACCCGGCCCGGGCTCATCGCGGCGGCCTCGGCCAGGTGCTCCAGGGCGTCGCTCCAGCGCCGCTGCTCCAACCGGAGCACGCCGATGTCGTGGCGCGCCTCGGCCAGCTGCGGATCCAGCCGCAGCGCCTCCCGGTAGGCCCGCTCGGCCAGGTCGAACAGCTCCATGTTGGCGGCGACCAGGCCGAGCACCAGGTGCGCCTGCGGCTCCTCGGGGGCCAGCTCCACCCCGCGCCAGGCCGCGTTCAGCGCCAGCTGCCCGTTGCGCGAGCCGGCCAGGATCGCCGCCGCGTTCCGCTGTCCGTACGCGTCGTCGGGGCCGAGCGCCAGGATCTGGTCGGCGGTACGCGCCGACTCGGCGTACCGCTCCAGGTCGGCCAGGGCCATCCCGCGGGCGACCAACGGCGGGACCGCGTTCGGGGCGGCGGCCACCGCGGCGTCGGCGGCGGTGAGCGCCTCGGCCGGCCGCCCGGCGGCCAGGTGCACCCGGGCGAGCATGGTGAGCGCCTCGGGGTTCTCCGGTTCCAGGGCGACCGCGTACGCGACCTCCGCGGCGGCCTCGTCGTAGCGGCCGAGTTCGGCGAGGAGCTGGGCGCGCTGGAGGTAGCCGTCGGCGGCGGACCGGTCGGAGGTGGCGTCGCTGGACATCGCGGCGAGCCTAGGCGTCCGGCGCCGGGTACACCAGGGCCACCGCGATCCCGGTGAGCCCCTCGCCCCGGCCCGGGAAGCCGAGCCCGTCGGTGGTGGCCGCGGAGACGCTGACCGGCGCGCCGACCGCCGCCGAGAGCACCTGCTCGGCCTCCGCCCGGCGCGGGCCGATCTTCGGCCGGTTGCCGACCACCTGCACCGACACGTTGCCGATGGCGAACCCGGCGGCGCGCACCCGGCGGGCGCTCTCGGTGAGCAGGGCGACGCCGGAGGCGCCGGCCCACTCCGGCTCGGCCACCCCGAAGTTCGAACCCAGGTCGCCGAGGCCGGCGGCGGAGAGCAGCGCGTTGCAGGCCGCGTGCGCGGCCACGTCGGCGTCCGAGTGGCCGGCCAGGCCGTCCTGGTCGGGCCAGAGCAGGCCGGCCACCCAGCACGGCCGGCCGGGCGCGAAGGCGTGCACGTCGGTGCCGATGGCCACCCGGGGAACGATCATGGACAGAGGGTACGCGTCAGCCGCCGGTGGCCAGCAGGTGCTCGGCCAGCGCCAGGTCGAACGGCCGGGTGATCTTCAGCGCGTACTCGGAGCCGGGGACGCAGCGCACCGGCACGCCCTGCTTCTCGACCAGGCCGGCGTCGTCGGTGAGCGGGTCGCCGGCGGCGGCGTGCGCGGCGGTCAGCACCGCCCGGCGGAAGCCCTGCGGAGTCTGCACCGCCCGCAGCGCGGAACGGTCGACGGTGCCGAGGACTACCTCGTCGGCGCCGACCTCCTTGACCGTGTCGACCACCGGGAGCACCGGGATCACCGCGTCGTGGCCGGCCCGGACCGCCGCCGCGACGGATTCCACCAGCTCGGGCGGGGTGAGCGCGCGTGCCGCGTCGTGCACCAGGACGATCTCGGGGCCGGCGGGCACCGCGGCCAGCGCGGCGGCCACCGACGCCTGCCGTTCCGCCCCGCCGGGCACCACGGTCACCGGGGCGATCGGGTCGAGCAGCGCGCGGACGGCGGCCACCTCGGCGGCCGGGGCGGCCACCACGATGGTGTGCACCGACGGCGCGGCGGCGAGCCGGCGGACCGCGTGCACCAGCAGCGGCTCCCCGGCGAGCGGACGCAGCGCCTTGGGCCGGCCGGGCCCGAGCCGTACGCCGGCACCGGCCGCAGGCACGAGGACCGCGACGTCACCGCGCGGATTGAGCTGCGCGGTCACGTCGCGGTCCTCGGTGGTTTCTTCGCTACGAATCGGGTACGACGATGCTGTGGGGACTAGGCCTCGGTGAGCACCTTGTCGAGCAGCGTCTCCGCCTCGTCCTTGGTGCTCTTCTCGGCCAGCGCGACCTCGCCGACGAGAATGTCGCGGGCCTTGGCGAGCATGCGCTTCTCACCCGCGGAAAGACCCCGCTCCCGCTCCCGGCGCCACAGGTCGCGGACGACCTCGGCGACCTTCAGCGGGTTGCCGGAGGCCAGCTTCTCCAGATTCGCCTTGTAACGCCGCGACCAGTTGGTCGGCTCCTCGGTGTGCGGAGCCCGGAGAACGTCGAAGACCTTGCCCAGGCCCTCTTCGCCGACCACCTCGCGCACACCCACGATCTCGGCGTTCTCAGCGGGTACCCGGACCGTCAGGTCACCCTGCGCGACCCTCAGGACGAGGTACTGCTTGGGCTCGCCCTTGATGACCCGAGTCTCGATTGCCTCGATGAGTGCGGCCCCGTGGTGGGGGTAAACAACGGTCTCGCCGACACTGAAAACCATAGGTTCGAAACCCCTTTCGCTGTGTCTAGGGTAACACGCTCAGGCACCGATGTCTCACCGCTGTCCTGACCGTTGGCGCAGCTCAGGGGCCCTGTGAGAGGTATTTCTTCAGCTTGACAGACCGCCAAACCGATGGTTTGAACACGCTCCGTGACGTGTGGATGACGTCCCGGTACGAGTGACGCGAACGTCGAGATCAAGGGCTATGCGCTCGACTCATGGTATCCCGGTACGAGCCGGTGCGCCCAGGTGTAGCGGCAGGAGGCGGCGTGCGGGACGCTGGAGGGTGAGCCGCTGTCCGCTCCCGAGCCGTTCCAGGGGGTCCGATGGGCAAGCCTGACGCCGACGGCCCCGGACTGCCGGACCTGCCCCCCGAGTGGGGCCGGGTGGTCGTCCCGGACGACGCCTCCGCGCTGGCCGACGAGGCCGCCCGGATCCGCCGCGAGCTACGCCGGTCCGGCGGCGCCCGCCCCGCGCTCGCCTTCCCGCTGCTCGTCCTGCTGGTCGCGGTGCTCACCACGGTGGCCGGGCTGTTCGCGGTGACCTGGCCCCGGTCGTCCCGCACCGACGAGCCGACCGTCGTACCCCGACCGACGCCCGCCGAGCTGGCCGGCCGGCCGCTGCCGGCGCTGGACCTGGTCGACGCCGGGCAGTCGCCGGTGCCGCTGCGCGGCCTGCTGCCCGCGGTGATCGTCCTGGTGGACGGCTGCGTCTGCGCGGACCGGGTGGTCGAGGCCGCGGCCGCCGCGCCGGCCGGGGTCACCGTGGTCACCGTCACCGGGGGCCGCGCGGTGACCGCCACCCCGCCGCCCGGCCCGGGCGTCCGCCCGCTCGCCGACCCGGCCGGCGGGTTGCGCGCGTTCCTGCACCTGCCGGCCCGTCCCGGCGCCGCCACGGTGCTCCTGGTGGACCGCTCCGGCGTGCTGGTGCGGGTGGTGCCGGAGGTCCGCTCGGTCGAGGACTACCGGGCCGACCTGGCCAGCCTCGCCCGCTGACCCGATCCGCCACACCGACCGGCCCCGCCGGTCAGGGGCTCGCGGCCAGATCGCGCCTCGGCCCGGTCAGGGCACGGCGATCAGTCGCGCCTCGACCCGGACCGGCTCGGCCCCGGCGGCCGACAGGGTGACCCGCAGCGGCCCGCCCCGGCTGATCGCCTGGGTGGTGACCAGCGAGCCGTCGCAGCCGCTGGTCAACGGATCGCCGGCCCGCGCGCCGAGCACCGAGACCAGCAGCTCGCCCGGCCCGGTGCAGCGGAACTGGAGCACGTGGCGGGCGCCGTACTCGGTGGCGGTCTGCCGGGTGACCGGGCGCTGCGGGGTGACGGTGGCCCGCTCCCGCCAGATGAGGTCGTCCGGGCGGTCGAGCCAGCCGTCGTCGTCGTACCGCCAGAAGGGCTCGACGGCCCCGGGCTCGGGCTGCCGGTCCAGCCGCAGGGCGGCGCCGGTGACCGGGTCGACGCGGAAGGTCACGCTCCGGTCGCTGTCGCCGACCACCACCTCGGAACGGGGCGCCGGCGACGCGGCCGGCGCTGCCGGCACGGTGGACAGCGGCCCGGTGGCCGGCGCGTTCGCCCGCCACCACGCGCCACCGGCGACCAGCGCGGCGACCGCCAGGCCGGCCAGCACGCCGGTCCGCAACCGGTCACCGACCCCGGCCGGCGGGCGGTCGTCCGCGTCGGCGTCCATGCGGCGAGGGTAACCGTCGCCCGCCTGGTCCGTCGCGCTCAGTCCCGCCGTTCGAGCAGGGCGGCGTAGAGGGTCAGACCCGGCCCGAACGCCAGCATCAGCACCCGCTGTGGGGGTGCCGCCGCCCGGCGCAACCGGTCCAGGATCAGCAGGACGGTCGGGGACGAGCAGTTGCCGTGCTCGTCCAGGGTGGCCCGGGACGCGGCCAGCCCGGCCGGCGGCAGCGCCAGCTCCCGCTCCACCACGTTGAGGATGCGCGGACCACCGGGGTGCACCGCCCAGCCGTCCACCCCGGACAACGTCGCGCCGTGCCGGCCCAGCAGGTCGTCGACCAGGCCCCGGACGTGGGTGGAGAGCACCTGCGGCACCTTCGGGGAGAGCCCCATCCGGAAACCCGTGTCGGTGACGTCCCAGGTCATGTGGTCGGCGGTGGAGGTGTCGGTGACCGAGGTGACCTCGCGCACCGCGTACCCCCGGCCACCGGGCACGACCACGGCGGCGACCGCGGCGTCCGAGAAGAGCGCGTGCGAGACGATCTGCTGGGTGTCCACCCGGGCGCTGGAGGGTTGGATGTGCAGGCTGGTCAGCTCGGCGCAGAGCAGCAGCGCCGGCCGGCCGCGGGCGGTGACGAAGTCGCTCGCCGCGCCCAGCCCGGGCAGCGCGGCGTAGCAGCCCATGTGGCCGACGAACATCCGCTGGGTCTCCGGCGCCATGCCCAGGTCGCGGGCGAGCAGGATGTCCAGGCCCGGGGTGGCGTAGCCGGTGCACGAGCAGACGATGAAGAGCCCGACGTCGCCGGCGGCGAGCCCGGCCGCGGTGAGCGCCCGCCCCACCGCCTCCTTGCCCAGCGGCAGCGCCTCCACCTGGTAGCGGCGCATCCGGCGCTCGGTGGGCCAGTCGGAGACGTCCTCCAGCAGCGGGTTGACCGCCGCCTGGCGGCGGGTCACCCCGGAGTGGGCGAAGATCCGCTCCGCCAGCGCCCGGGTGGTGCCGGAGAAGTGCCGGGAGAAGAACCCGGCCCACAGCTCGTCCTGCGCGGCGGACGGCGGGTGCGCCGTACCGAGACCCGCGATCACTGGTACGGCCACCATGCTCCACCTCTCGTCGTGATCCCCTGCACGTCCACCATGGCGCCCCCGGTCCAGGGTGCGCGCCGCCGCGGTGAACTCCTCGTGTTCACCAACGAGGCGCCGAGCCGTCCCGGTCCGGGTCGCCGCCCAACGCCGCGATACCGAGCCAGTCGGCGCACACGTCGGAGGTGGCCGGGTGCAGTGACCCGCAGCGCGCGTCCCGGTAGAGCCGCTCCAGCGGGTGGCCCCGCCGGGTGGCCGAGGTGCCGGCCGCCTCCAGCATGGACGCCGCGACGTCGGCGGCGGTCGTGCCGGCCAGCAGCTTGGCCCGCCACACCCAGCGGTTGGTCTCCGCGTCGCCCGGCGCCTCGTCCACCCGGCGGGCCGCCTCCTCGACCACCAGTTGGGCCGCCGCCACCGCCGCGTCGGCCCGGCCGAGCCGGGCGCGGACCGCGGGCAGGCCGGCCAGGTTGCGCGCGTTGAGGTGCTCGGCGGCCGCGTCGACCGCCGCCCGGGCCACCCCGACGTAGACCGCGGCGTAGCTGGCCACCAGCCAGTGCGGCATCAGCTGGGCGACCACCAGGGCCAGCCCCTCCACCCCGCCGAGCAGCCGGTCGGCCGGCACGGTGACGTCCAGGTGCAGGTCGTGCGAGGCGGTCGCGCGCATGCCGAGCGAGTCCCAGCTCGGCTCGACGGTCAGGCCGTCGCCGGCCGGCACCAGGAACTGGGAGACCACCGACTGGTCGGCGACGCTGCGCGCGGCCACCAGGTAGCCGTCGGCGTGCCCCGCGCCGGAGCAGAAGGTCTTGCTGCCCTTGATCCGGTAGCCGCCGTCGACCGGCTCGTAGACCGTGGCGAGCTGGGAGAGGCGGGCACCGGCGCCCCGCTCGCTCATCGCCACCGCGTACCAGGAACCCTCGGCGGCGGCGGCGAGCAGCCGGTCACGGGCCGCCAGCGCCTCGTCCGGCACGCCGAGCGCCGTGGCCAGCTCCTCGGTGACCGCGCCGAGCGCGCCGGTGACCGAGGCGTGCATGTTGAACACCAGGGCGGTGGCACCGTTGCCCCGGGCCAGCTCGGTGGCGACCGCGGCGTACTCGGCGAAGGTGGCCCCCAGCCCGCCCAGCTCGCGGGGGACCATCAGGCCGAGCAGCCCGGCCTCCCGCAGGTCGTGGAAGTCGGCGACCGGGAACGAGCCGTCCCGGTCGTGCTCCCCCGCCCGAGCGGCGAACCGCGGCGCCAACCGCCCCGCCGCCTCCAGCGCGTGCAGCGTCATACCCGCCCCCTCCTCGGTCCAGTCCTTACCCCCGCGCGGCCCGGGCTACCCGCTTCGTGTGCCACGCCCCTGATAGAGCACGGCCGTCGACCAGGTCGGCACGATCCGGGGCGACGGACCGGCGTCCGTCGCGTCCGGACGGTCGCCCTCACGCATCCGCCGCAGCAGCCAACCCAGCAGGCCGCCGATCGCCGGCCGGACGCCGCGCAGCCGCAGCCCTACGCCGTGCCGGGCGCACTCCGCCACCAGCGCCCGGGCGTCCACGAACAACCGCGGATCGTGGATCCCGCGCGGCACGGTGGGCAGCCGCTCGGCGATCCGGACGGCGAGCAACCGGCTCAGCGCGGTGTCGTTGAGGGTGTCCAGCACCAGCAGGCCGCCCGGCCGGAGCAGCCGGCAGGCCTCGGCCACCGCGCGCCGCCAGTCGGGCACGTGCTCCAGCAGCTCGCCGGCGGCCACCACGTCCGCGCAGCCGTCGGCGAGCGGCACCGCCGTGGCGTCCCCCTGGACCACCGTCACGCCGTGCTCGGCGGCCTGGTCCAGGGCCGACCGGGTGAGGTCCACGCCGACGTGCCGGTAGCCCTTGCCGGCCAGGTGCGGGGCGAGCAGCCCGGCGCCGCAGCCCAGGTCGACCAGGAGCGCGCCGGGCCGGGACGCCGGCGGCACCAGCGCCGCCCGGGCCTCGGCCAGCCAGTGCAGCATGGCGAACGCGCCGTCCGGCCGCCACCATTCGCCGGCCAGGTCGTCGTACTGGCGCGGATCGTTGCGCGGCAGGGTCCGGCCCGCGTCTCGCATGGCTCCGAGCGTGGCACGACTCACCGGTAACGACCAGACTTCCGTTATGTCGTCGACGGTGTTAGGGCTGGTCAGGGCGAGCCATCCGGAACCGGCCGCGGCGGTCACCACAGTGGCCGGTCTGCTCGCCGCGGGAGTGGGCCACCGGCCGTCCGGAGTGGTCGCCGTGGTGCTCACGGTGCTGGCCAGCCAGCTCGCCGTCGGCTGGGCCAACGACGCGCTCGACGCCGACCGGGACGCCACGGTGGGGCGTACCGACAAGCCGGTCGCCGCGGGCGCGGTCGGCCGGCGCACGGTGGCCCTGGCCGCGACGGCGGCCGCGCTCGCCACCCCGGCGCTCGCCCTGGCCACCAACCCGCTGGCGGCGCTCTGCGCCACCGCCGGCCTGGTCTCCGCCCTGCTCTATGACTGGCCGCTGAAGTCCAGCCCGGTCTCGGTGCTGCCGTACGCGGTCTCCTTCGGGTCGCTGCCCGCCTTCGTGGTGCTGGCGCTGCCCGGCGCGCCCGCGCCACCGGTCTGGCTGGTCGCCGCCGCGGCCTGTCTGGGCGCCGGCGCGCACTTCGCCAACGTCCTGCCCGATTTCGCCGACGATGCCCGGACCGGGGTGCGCGGGCTGCCGCACCGGCTCGGGCCGGCCGGCAGCCGGGTGGCCGCCGCCGGGCTACTGCTCGCGGCGACGGCCACCCTGGTGGTCGGGCCGCCCGGCCCGCCGTCGGGGGTCGGCCTGGCCGCGGTCGCGGCCGCCGTCGTGGTGCCGCCGCTGAGCTGGTACGGCGGGCGGGCCACCGCCCGGGCCGGCGGCCGCCCGGTGGCCGCCTTCCGGGCGGTGATGCTGGTGGCCCTGATCGACGTGGTGCTGCTGGTGAGCAGCGGGCGGGTGGTGTGAGGTACCCCCGCCAGGTGGCATCCCCGGGTCGGCGTGCGGCCCTCGATCAGCCCCAACTACCCTGGAGCGCGGTCTGCGCGGGCATGGCCACCGTGCGCCCGGGTAGGCCCGGGTGGGATCGTGACGAGGAGGACCGACGTGACGCGCTCGATCAGGGGTTCCCGGCGGGCGGCCCTGCTGCTGTCCGGGATGGCTGCGGCGACCGGGCTGCTGCTGTCCGGGTGCGGCGCCGGCCAGGTCTCCGAGACCGCCAACAAGGAGCCGTCGGTCCAGGGGGTCAACCTGTCGGCCCGTAACGGGGAGTTCGCGGTGCGCGGCCTGCTGGTCGAGTTCCCCGGCCTGGAGGGCTACCAGGCCGGCGCGAACGCGTTGCTCAACGCCGTGATCTACAACGACTCGCGGAACCCGGTCACGGTCACCGTCACCAGCCAGGACGCCCGCGAGGTGGTGATCACCGGCGACGGCGCGTCGGCCAGCCCGTCCGCCACCCCGTCCGAGGCGGCCTCCCCGACGGCCACCCCCGTGGAGACCGGGTCGGCCACCCCGACGGGCACGGCCAGCCCGTCCGGCACGGCCAGCCCGTCGGAGTCCCAGTCCGAGTCGCCGTCGGCGACCCCGTCCGCCCCGGCCGGCGAGCCGGCCCGGATCGAGATCCCGCCGCTGAGCTACGTGCAGCTCAACGCCGAGTCGAACCAGATCCTCCAGCTCGTGGGGCTGAACGAGGCGGTGCGCTCGGGGCAGAACATCTTCGTGACCTTCGACTTCGGCAACGGCGTCAGCCTCACCGGCCCGGCGCCGGTCGCGGTGCCGCTCACCCCGCCGGCCCGCCCGTCGCCGATCATCGAGCGCGAGGGCGGCTACGAGGGCCAGGAAGCCGGGCACTGACCGCCCGCACGAGCATCCGGTGACACCGCCGGCGTGGTGACCGCCACGCCGGCGGTGTTTTCGTCGTACGCGGGGACTAACGTCCCGGTGTGACCACCTCCCGATCGACCTCACCCCGCGCCGGGGCGGCCGGGCGCGGCCGCGCGGCCGCCCGTGAGCCCCGCCCGGCCTACGAGTGCGACGCCTGCGGCCACCAGCCCCCGAAATGGGTCGGGCGGTGCCCGGAGTGCGGCGAGTGGGGCTCGGTGGTCGAGTGCACGGTGACCGGCCCGACCGTCTCCGGGCGGGTGGTCAGCTCCCGGATGCCGGCCGAGCCGGCCCGGCCGATCGCCACCATCAGCGCCGCGCCCGCCCGGGCCCGGCCGACCGGGGTGGGCGAGCTCGACCGGGTGCTCGGCGGTGGCCTGGTCCCCGGCGCGGTGGTGCTGCTCGCCGGCGAGCCGGGGGTCGGCAAGTCCACCCTGCTGCTCGACGTGGCCCAGCAGTGGGCCGCCGGCGCGGGCAGCCCCTCGCTGGTGGTCAGCGGTGAGGAGTCGGTCAGCCAGGTGCGGTTGCGGGCCGAGCGGATGGGCACCCTGCACGACCAGCTCTACCTGGCCGCCGAGAGTGACCTGGCCGCGGTGCTCGGGCACCTCGACGCGGTCAAGCCGGGCCTGCTGGTGCTCGACTCGGTGCAGACCATCTCGACCACCGGCACCGAGGGCGTGCCCGGCGGGGTGACCCAGGTCCGGGCGGTGACCGCCGCCCTGGTCGCGGTCGCCAAGGAGCGCGGCATCGCCACCGTGCTGGTCGGCCACGTCACCAAGGACGGCCAGGTGGCCGGGCCCCGGGTGCTGGAGCACCTGGTCGACGTGGTGCTGCACTTCGAGGGCGACAAGCACTCGTCGCTGCGGATGGTGCGCGGCGTCAAGAACCGGTTCGGCGCCGCCGACGAGGTGGGCTGCTTCGAGATGCACGAGGGTGGCATCAGCAGCCTGGCCGACCCGTCCGGGCTCTTCCTGACCCGCTACTCCGAGCCGGTGCCGGGCACCTGCGTCACGGTGGCGATGGAGGGGCGGCGGGCCCTGGTCACCGAGGTGCAGGCGCTGATCGGCGCCACGGTCGCCGGCTCGCCCCGGCGGACGGTCTCCGGGCTGGATTCGGCCCGGCTGGCGATGGTGCTGGCGGTCCTCCAGCGGCGTACCGAGCGGCTGACCCTGCACGACCGGGAGGTCTTCGCCGCCACGGTGGGCGGCATCCGGGTGGTGGAGCCGGCCGCCGACCTGGCCGTCGCGCTCGCGGTCGCCTCCGGCGGGCTCAACCTGGCCATCGCCCCGCACCTGGTGGCGATCGGCGAGGTCGGCCTGACCGGCGAGGTCCGGCGGGTCGGTGCGGTGCCCCGCCGGCTGGCCGAGGCGGCCCGGCTGGGCTTCCGCTACGCGCTGGTGCCACCCGGCTGCGGCCCGGAGAGCACCGGCGTCGCCTCGGAGCAGCTACGCGTGACGGAGGTCACCGACGTCCGGGCCGCGCTCCAGGCGGCGGCCCGCGTCTCCGCGGAGTGACCGACAGCGGGCCGCCGGGCGGGCGGCCGGGGCGATACCGGGCATCACGCAAGGGTCGGTGCGCACCACCCGCACCGGACATCGCGACACATCACAGTAACCACGACAGCACCCACCGCAGGGCAGTCCGTAGACTGTGCCCGTGCCGATCGACCGCGATACCACCAAGCCTGCCGGCGCGACGCCCCACGCCCGCACCGGCGCCGTGGGCTCGCCCGCCCGTCCGATCAGCGTCAACGTGACCGGGGGCGGCAGTTCCGCCGGCGATCCGCTCCGGGCCAACCTGGCCCTCATGGCGCCCGGCACCGCGCTGCGCGACGGGCTGGAGCGGATCCTGCGCGGCCGTACGGGCGCGCTGATCGTCCTCGGCTACGACAAGGTCGTCGAGGGTCTCTGCACCGGCGGGTTCCCGCTGGACGTCGAGTTCTCCGCCACCCGGGTCCGCGAGCTGTGCAAGATGGACGGGGCCGTGGTGCTCTCCAGCGACGGCACCCGGATCGTCCGGGCCGCTGTGCACCTGATGCCCGACCCGACCATCCCCACCGAGGAGTCCGGCACCCGGCACCGCACCGCCGAGCGGGTCGCCCGGCAGACCGGCTATCCGGTGATCTCGGTAAGCCAGTCGATGCGGATCATCAGCCTCTACGTCAACGGCCAGCGGCACGTGCTCGACGACTCGGCGGCGATCCTGTCCCGGGCCAACCAGGCGCTGGCCACGCTGGAGCGCTACAAGCTGCGGCTGGACGAGGTCTCCGGCACCCTCTCCGCGCTGGAGATCGAGGATCTGGTCACCGTACGCGACGCGGTGGCGGTGGTGCAGCGGCTGGAGATGGTCCGCCGGATCGCCGACGAGATCGCCGGCTACGTGGTGGAGCTGGGCACCGACGGCCGGCTGCTGGCCCTCCAGCTCGACGAGCTGATGGCCGGCGTGGACGCCGACCGCACCCTGGTCATCCGCGACTACCTCCCGGCCGGCCGCAAGTCGCGCACCCTCGACGAGGCGCTGGTCGAGCTGGACCTGCTCGGTGCCACCGAGCTGATCGACCTGGTCTCGGTGGCCAAGGCGATCGGCTACCCGGCCGCCTCGGACGCGCTGGACGCCGCGGTGAGCCCGCGCGGCTTCCGGCTGCTGGCCAAGGTGCCCCGGCTGCCGGTCGCCGTGGTGGACCGGCTGGTGCTGCACTTCGGCAGCCTCCAGCGGCTGCTCGGCGCGACCGTGGAGGACCTCCAGGCCGTCGAGGGGGTGGGCGACGCCCGCGCCCGCGGCGTACGGGAGGGGCTGTCCCGGCTCGCCGAGGCGTCCATCCTGGAACGCTACGTCTGACCGGCCGCTACGGGCTGACCGCCGGCCCGGCCGGCCCCGTGGGCGGTCAGCCGGTGAGGGTGAGCTTGACAGGCTCGCTGAGCTTGCTGCCGACCCGGGCGAAGACCTGGTACGTCCCGGCCGGCGGGACCTCGCCCGCGGCCACCCCGTTCGCGCAGCGGCTGGACGACTTGCCGTTCCAGCCGACCTGGTAGGACCGCTCGAAGCCGGGCGTGAACGACTGCACGTCGCGGCCCTTGCCGGTGCCGCAGGTGTCGGACGACCAGATCTTCTCGGCCCCGGACTTGATGAACAACTCCTGCGCGTCGGCGCCGACGTCGCGGCTGCAGGTCCGCTCGGACCGGTTCTTGATCTTCAGTTGCAGGTCCACCACCGCACCGCGGACCACCGACGCGGGCCGCGCCACCGGGGTCACGGTGATCTCGACGTCGGTGCAGGTGCCGTCGTCGACCACCGGCGCACCGGCGACCGGACCGTTGGTGACGGTCGGCTCCCCCGACGGTTCGGCGGAGCCCGCGTCGCCCGACGGCGGTGCGCCGGTCTGCGGGGTGAGCACCGAGCCGGTGGGTTCCGGCGTGGCGGCGGACGACGTGGCGCTGGCGCTCGGCTGCGCGCCGCCGGTCGTCTTCCGATCCGGATCCGAGCCGGTGCAGGAGTAGAGCAGGACAATCAGGAAAAGAAGCCCCGCTCCGAGTACGACGGCGCGACGCCGCCAGTAAACGGCGGGTGGCAGGGGGCCGACCGTCAGACGCATGATGCCCCCCACCGTAGCGGCGACCGCCTCCCAGCCCGCCGCGACGCGCCGGGGTGTCGACTGCTCACCGGATCAACCCTCCACTCACGACGGTCGCGGTCCCGCGCGGCGACCGCCCGCGACCCTCGCACCGCACCTGCGGCCGGCCGCCGGCCCTCGCCGTCAGAGATAGACCTTGCGCTGGTAGACGGCGTGCGCGCCGGCGACCCGGTCGAGGAAGAGCAGCCCGGCGCAGTGGTCGATCTCGTGTTGCAGGGCCCGCGCCTCGAACCCGTCGGTGACCAGCCGCACCGGCGCACCGGTGCCGGGCAGCACGCCCTCCACCACCAGCCGGCTGGCCCGCTTCACGTCGCCGGTCAGGTCGGGCACCGACATGCAGCCCTCGCGCCCCGGCTTCCACCGGGTCGCCTCGACCACCCGGGCGTTGCAGAGCACGAAGGTGCCGTGCACGGTGACCGCCTTCGGGTGGCCGGTGACGTCCACCGCGAAGACCTGCGCCCCCACCCCGACCTGCGGGGCGGCCAGGCCGACACAGCCCGGCGACACCCGCATGGTGGCGATCAGGTCGGCGGCCAGCCGCACGGTCTCCGCCGAGGTCGGGTCCACCTCGCCGCCGGGCCGGCTGAGCACCGGGTGCGGGGCGGCCACCACCGGACGCACCTCCCCCGGCACGGCCAGCGTGTCCGGGGTCCAGTCGCCGAGGCCGGCGTACCCGTCGACGTCCGGTGCGTTCGCGTCGCCGGTCACAGCAGATCCGGGTCGGCCGGCCGGAGGCTCACCCCGACGCCCAGCTCGGCTGCCGTCTCGGCCAGCCGGCCGGCGAGCGCGTCGGCGGTGCCGGGCGGGAGGTCCACCTCGGCGACCACCACGTAGAGCGTCCCGGTGAGACGGGTGCTCAGGTCGGTGACGTTGCCGCCCGCGTCGGCGAGCACCCGGGTCATCGCGGCCACGATGCCGAGCCGGTCGGCGCCGTGCACCGCCATCACGTACGGCTCGCCGCCCGGGGCCAGCTCACCGTCCGGGGTGACCGCGCGTACGGTCGCCAGCAGCTGGCCGTCGGCGGCGAGCGGGGCCAGCGCGGCCTCCACCTCGGCGGCGGCCGGGCCGACGCAGATCAGCGTCATCGCGAAGTGCCCGCGCAGCCGGGTCATCGTGCTGTCGGTGAGGTTCGCGCCGAGCCGGGCGAGCACCTCGGCGACGTCGGCCACGATGCCCGGCCGGTCCCGGCCGATGACGGTGATCGCGAGCTCGTTCATCCGGGCATTCTGCCCGATCCGTCCGCCGTCGCCGCGACGGCCCGCCCGGGCCGCCCAACCTGCGGGACCGGGCCGCGTGACATCATCGGCTCCGCGATGAGTGCACCCACCTTCACCACCCTGGTCAGCCGGTGGTACCAGGAGAACGCCCGTGATCTGCCATGGCGCGCACCGGACGTGAGCCCGTGGGCGATCCTGGTCAGCGAGGTCATGCTCCAGCAGACCCCGGTGGTCCGGGTGGTCCCCGCCTGGCAGGCGTGGCTGGCGCGCTGGCCGGAGCCCGCCGCGCTGGCGGCGGACACCCCGGCCGAGGCGATCCGGATGTGGGGACGGCTCGGCTACCCCCGACGCGCGGTCCGGCTGCGCGAGTGCGCGGTGGCGATCGTGCAGCGGCACGGCGGCCGGGTGCCGGACCGGCTGGACCACCTGCTGGCCCTGCCGGGCATCGGCACGTACACGGCCCGGGCGGTGGCCGCGTTCGCGTACGGGCAGCGGCACCCGGTGGTGGACACCAACGTGCGGCGGGTGGTCGCCCGGGCGGTGGCCGGTGAGCCGGACGCCGGGCCGGTGACCCGGCCCGCCGACCTGGTCGCCACCGAGGAACTGCTGCCCGCCGAGCCGGCCGCCGCGGCGCTGGCCAGCGCGGCGTTCATGGAGCTGGGCGCGGTCGTCTGCACCGCCCGGGCGCCCCGCTGTGCCGGGTGCCCGGCCGAGTCGGTCTGTGCCTGGCGCGCCTCCGGCCAGCCCGCGCCGGCCGGCCCGACCCGGCGTCCCCAGCGGTACGCCGGCACCGACCGGCAGGTCCGCGGGCTGCTGCTCGGGGTGCTGCGGGAGGCCACCGGCCCGGTGCCGCGCCAGCGACTCGACCAGGTGTGGGCGGACGACGTACAGCGGTCCCGGGCCCTGGCCGCGCTGGTCCAGGACGGCCTGGTCGAGCCGGCCGACGACTCCTCCTTCCGGCTGACCGGCGACACGCCCACGCCCGCCACCTGACACCACGCCGCCGAGCCCGCCGCTGCGCGGCGCCGCGCCGGGCCGGGCCGGGCGGGCCGAGCCGGGCGGGCCGAGCCGGGCGGGCCGAGCCGAGCCAGGCCCCCGGCGAGCCGAGCGGGCCGAGCCGAGCCCGGCGAGCCGAGCGGGCCGAGCCGAGCCCGGCGAGCCGAGCGGGCCGAGCCGAGCCCGGCGAGCCGAGCGGGCCGAGCCGAGCCCGGCGAGCCGGGCGGGCCGAGCCGGGCCGGGCCGAGTCGGGCGGGCCGAGCCGAGCCCGGCGAGTCGGGCGGAGCCGAGCCGGGCGGGCCGGGCCGCCCATGGTCGGCTGACGATGCGCAGGTGTTTCAACGGGCGTACGCCCTGGCCCGAGGCGCGCGGTCGGGGGCGAGGGTGGGCGGGGCGCAGAAAGGGCGACGGCCCGGTGGCGGGTGCCACCGGGCCGTCGCCCTCGTGCTGTTCGGCCTTACTCGTCCGCGCCCGCGGCGGCGGTGCCGCCGAGGTCGGCCGGGACCGCGTCCGGCACGTCGACCGGCTTGTCGGCGCCCCGGAAGACGAGCTTGGACTTGTCGATGTTGCTCGGGTCGCCCTCGCAGTCCACCACCACGATCTGACCCGGGGTCAGCTCGTTGAAGAGGATCCGCTCGGAGAGGTTGTCCTCGATGTCGCGCTGGATCGTGCGACGCAGCGGACGCGCACCGAGCACCGGGTCGAAGCCCTTCTTCGCCAGGTACTTCTTGGCGTTGTCGGTCAGCTCCAGACCCATGTCCTTGTTCCGCAGCTGGGTCTCGATCCGCGCGATCATGATGTCCACGATCGAGAGGATCTCGTTCTCCCGCAGCTGGTGGAAGACGATGGTGTCGTCGATCCGGTTCAGGAACTCGGGCCGGAAGTGCTGCTTGAGCTCGTCGTTGACCTTCTGCTTCATCCGGTCGTAGTTGGACTCGGAGTCCTCCGACGCCTGGAAGCCGAGCGACACCGCCTTGGCCACGTCGCGCGTGCCCAGGTTGGTGGTCAGGATGATGACCGTGTTCTTGAAGTCCACGATCCGGCCCTGACCGTCGGTGAGCCGACCGTCCTCCAGGATCTGGAGCAGCGTGTTGAACACGTCCGGGTGGGCCTTCTCGATCTCGTCGAAGAGGACCACCGAGAACGGCCGACGCCGCACCTTCTCGGTCAGCTGCCCGCCCTCGTCGTAGCCGACGTAGCCGGGAGGAGCACCCACCAGCCGGGAGACCGTGTAGCGGTCGTGGAACTCGGACATGTCCAGCTGGATGAGGGCGTCCTCGCTGCCGAACAGGAACTCGGCGAGCGCCTTGGAGAGCTCGGTCTTACCGACGCCGGACGGGCCGGCGAAGATGAACGAGCCCGAGGGACGCTTCGGGTCCTTCAGGCCGGCGCGGGTACGCCGGATCGCCTTCGAGACCGCCTTGACCGCGTCCTCCTGGCCGATGACGCGCTTGTGCAGCTCGTCCTCCATGCGCAGCAGGCGCGAGGTCTCCTCCTCGGTCAGCTTGTAGACCGGGATGCCGGTCCAGTTGCCGAGCACCTCGGCGATCTGCTCGTCGTCGACCTCGCTGACGACGTCCAGGTCACCGGCCTTCCACTCCTTCTCCCGCTGGGCCTTCTGGCCGAGGAGCTGCTTCTCCTTGTCGCGCAGCTGCGCGGCGCGCTCGAAGTCCTGCGCGTCGATCGCCGACTCCTTGTCGCGACGCACCTGGGCGATGCGCTCGTCGAAGTCGCGCAGGTCTGGCGGCGCGGTCATCCGGCGGATCCGCATCCGGGCGCCGGCCTCGTCGATCAGGTCGATCGCCTTGTCCGGCAGGAAGCGGTCGGAGATGTAGCGGTCGGCCAGCGTCGCCGCCGCGACCAGGGCCGCGTCGGTGATGCTCACCCGGTGGTGCGCCTCGTAGCGGTCGCGCAGCCCCTTGAGGATCTCGATGGTGTGGGCCAGCGACGGCTCACCCACCTGGATCGGCTGGAACCGGCGCTCGAGAGCGGCGTCCTTCTCCAGGTGCTTGCGGTACTCGTCCAGCGTGGTGGCGCCGATGGTCTGCAGCTCGCCACGGGCCAGCATCGGCTTGAGGATGCTCGCCGCGTCGATCGCGCCCTCGGCGGCACCCGCACCCACCAGGGTGTGGATCTCGTCGATGAACAGGATGATGTCGCCCCGGGTGCGGATCTCCTTGAGCACCTTCTTGAGGCGCTCCTCGAAGTCACCGCGGTAGCGGGAACCGGCGACCAGCGCACCGAGGTCGAGCGTGTAGAGCTGCTTGTCCTTCAGCGTCTCGGGCACCTCGCCCTTGATGATCTTCTGGGACAGCCCCTCCACCACGGCGGTCTTGCCGACGCCGGGCTCACCGATCAGGACCGGGTTGTTCTTGGTACGGCGGGAGAGCACCTGCATGACCCGCTCGATTTCCTTCTCGCGCCCGATGACCGGGTCGAGCTTGCCCTCGCGGGCGGCCTGGGTCAGGTTGCGGCCGAACTGGTCCAGCACGAGGCTGGTGGACGGCGCGGCCTCGCCCGGCGCGGCGCCCGCCGCGGCCGGCTCCTTGCCCTGGTAGCCGGAGAGCAGCTGGATCACCTGCTGGCGGACCCGGTTGAGGTCCGCACCGAGCTTGACCAGCACCTGGGCGGCGACGCCCTCACCCTCGCGGATCAGACCGAGCAGGATGTGCTCCGTGCCGATGTAGTTGTGGCCGAGCTGCAGCGCCTCGCGCAGCGACAGCTCCAGCACCTTCTTGGCCCGCGGCGTGAACGGGATGTGCCCGCTCGGCGCCTGCTGGCCCTGGCCGATGATCTCCTCGACCTGCTGGCGGACGCCCTCGAGGGAGATGCCGAGGCTCTCCAGGGCCTTTGCCGCGACACCCTCACCCTCGTGGATCAGGCCCAGCAGGATGTGCTCCGTACCGATGTAGTTGTGGTTGAGCATCCGGGCCTCTTCCTGGGCCAGGACGACAACCCGTCGCGCTCGGTCGGTGAACCGCTCGAACATGCCCTCGTGCTCCTCACGTGCCGTGCGCCTTGATGGTCAAAGATCTTGGCGGGGCCGGTGCGCGAACGCCCGGGACGGGCGTCCTTGCCTCATTACTCTATCGCCGCGGACCGACTCAGCTGAGGTCGTGTGTCTCCGGCAGGAGCCGTGTACGCGTCGTTTTGCACAACCGTCCGCGCTCAGCGGGTGTTCCGGTACCCCGAGCGCTACGCGTAGAGCGAAATTCCGCCCGCCGGCGGGACACTCCTGGGACGGCCCGTGCGGGCCCCGAGAGCGCCCGCACTGTCGGAACGACGTCGGCGCGGCCGGCGCAGGGGGCCGTCCGACGGTCATCCACAAGCTGTGGAAAACTCCTCCACCGGCTGTGGACAACGCCCGCCCCGCCGGGATTCTTCCCGCCGTCCCCCCGGATCGCCCGGCGCCCGATCCCGCGCACGGGGGTCGAAACCGGACCCGGGGGCGGAAACGGCGACGCCGGCCCGGAGAGTGCTCCGGCCCGGCGTCGGGTCGCCCGTGGCGGCGCGTCAGCGCGTGGCGTGGTACTCGTCGACGATCTCCTGGGGGATCCGGCCCCGGTCGGAGATGTCCTTGCCGGCCTTCTTGGCCCAGGCGCGGATCGCCTTGTTCTGCTCCCGGTCGGCGGTGGCGCCGCCCCGGCCGCGTGCCGCCCGGCCGCCGACGACCACCCCGCCCCGACCCACCTTGGTGCCCGCGCCGACGTACGGCGCGAATACCTCACGCAATTTCTCGGCGTTGGAACTCGACAGGTCGATCTCGTACTGAACGCCGTCGAGGGCGAACTTGACGGTCTCGTCAGCGTCCCCGCCGTCCAGGTCATCGACCAGCTTGTGAATGATCTGCTTGGCCACGTCCCACATTCCTTTCGAGCAGGGTGTACCTGCAAACTGCGAGAACAATAACCCGTGCGACGCGCGCCGCGTCAATAGGATGCGGTACCGATCCGGTAGAGGGATGTCGCGACTACTCCGGGCGCACCAACGGGAACAGGATCGTTTCCCGAATTCCCAGGCCGGTGAGCGCCATCAAGAGCCGGTCGATTCCCATTCCCATACCCCCGGCCGGCGGCATTCCGTACTCCATCGCGCGGAGGAAGTCCTCGTCCAGCCGCATGGCCTCGTCGTCGCCGCGGGCGGCGAGCTGCGCCTGGGCCAGCAGCCGCTCCCGCTGCACCACCGGGTCGACCAGCTCCGAGTACGCGGTGCCCAGCTCGAAACCGAGCACGTAGAGGTCCCACTTCTCGGCCAGGCCCGGCTCGCTGCGGTGCGCGCGGGTGAGCGGGCTGGTCTCCACCGGGTAGTCCCGGACGAAGGTGGGCGCCTCCAGACCGGGGACCACCAGTTCCTCGAAGAGCTCCTCGGCCAGCTTGCCGGGCCCCCACTTCGGGTCGACGGCGAGGCCGACCTTGTCGGCGTACTCCACCAGGCGGGCCCGTTCGGTGTGCACTGTCACCTCTTCGCCGAGCGCCTCGGAAAGCACCCCGAAGAGGGTGACCGAACGCCACTCACCGCCGAGGTCGAACTCCCGGCCGTCGGCGTGGGTGACCACCGTCGAGCCACCGACCGCGATCGCCGCCCGCTGGACGAGTTTGCGGGTCAGCTCGGCCATCGTGTTGTAGTCGCCGTACGCCTGGTAGGCCTCCAGCATCGCGAACTCCGGCGAGTGCGAAGAGTCGACGCCCTCATTACGGAAGTTGCGGTTGATCTCGAAGACCCGCTCGACGCCGCCGACCACGGCGCGCTTGAGAAACAGTTCCGGCGCGATTCGCAGATACAGATCGGTGGCGAGCGCATTGCTGTGGGTCACGAATGGGCGGGCCGCCGCGCCACCGTGCAGCAACTGCAGCATCGGCGTCTCGACCTCGATGAAACCCTGCTCGTGCAGGGAATCGCGCAGACTGCGTACGGTGGCCGCGCGGGTGCGGACCATCTGGCGCGCCTGCGGGCGGACGATCAGGTCGACGTAGCGCTGCCGGACCCGGGCCTCCTCGCTGAGCGGCTTGTGCGCCACCGGCAGCGGGCGCAGCGCCTTGGCGGTGACCGCCCACTGCTCGACCAGCACCGACAGCTCACCCCGGCGGCTGGTGATCACCTCGCCGGTCACCCCGACGAGGTCGCCGAGGTCGACCAGGCGCTTCCAGTCCTCCAGCCGCTCCGGCCCGACCCGGTCGAGGGAGAGCATCGCCTGCAACTCGGTGCCGTCGCCGTCCCGCAGGGTGGCGAAGCAGAGCTTGCCGGTGTTGCGTACGAAGATCACCCGCCCGGTGACCGAGGCCCGGTCGCCGGTGGCGGTGTCGGTCGGCAGGTCGGCGTACTTCTGGCGGATCTCGGCCAGCGTGTGGGTGCGCGGGAATCCGACCGGGTACGGCTCGACGCCGTCGGCGAGCATCCGGTCCCGCTTCTCCCGGCGGACCTTCATCTGCTCGGGAAGGTCGTCGGCGGGATCCACTGGCACGGGCTTCTGCTCGGTCGTCACGGCACGCTTCCTCAGAGGGAGTTGTTCGGCGGGGTCAACCCCCGAGCGTACTCAAGCACCCAGTTGCCGGTTACCGGATAACCTGCCCGTCATGACCGACCCCACTCAGGCGCTCTCGTTCGGGGCGGTGGCCGCCGACTACGACCGGTTCCGGCCCCGCTATCCGCAGGAGGCGGTCCGCTGGGCGCTCGACGGTCTGGCCCCGTCCGCCCGGGTGGTGGACCTGGGCGCCGGCACCGGCATCCTCACCCGCGCGGTGCTGGCCCTCGGCCACCGGGCGGTGCCGGTCGAGCCCGACCCCGGGATGCGGGCCCAGCTCGACGCCGGGACCCCGGGCACTGTCGCGCTGGCCGGCAGCGCGGAGTCCGTGCCGCTGCCGGACGCGGCGGCCGACGCGGTGGTCGTCGGCCAGGCGTACCACTGGTTCGACCGGGAGCGGGCGCACGCCGAGATCGCCCGGGTGGTCCGGCCCGGTGGCGTCTTCGCGCCGATCTGGAACGTCCGGGACGAGGAGGTCTCCTGGGTCGCCGAGCTGAGCCGGATCGCCCACATCGGGGACAGCGCGGGGAACGTGATCGACAAGTACGCCGACTTCGGCCCCGACTTCGACCCGATCGAGCTGGGCCGGTTCGCCCACACGAGCACGCTCACCCCGGACGAGGTGATCGAGCTGCTGCACACCCGCTCGTACTGGCTCACCGCGACGGCGAAGGAACGCCGGAAGGTCGACCGGGAGCTGCGCGACCTCTTCGCCACCCACCCCGACCTGGCCGGGCGGGACACCGTCGGGCTGCCGTACCAGACGCTGGTGTTCCGGTCCCGACGGCGCTGAACCGCGCTCAGACGTTGCGCTCGTAGACCATCCGCAGGCCGATCAGCGTGATCATCGGCTCGTGGTGGGTGATGGTCCGGCACTCGTTGATCACCAGCGAGGCCAGCCCGCCGGTGGCGATGACGGCCCGCACCTCGCCCAGTTCCTCGGTCATCCGCTCGACGATCCGGTCCACCTGGCCGGCGAAGCCGAAGTAGAGGCCGGACTGGAGGCACTCCACGGTGTTCTTGCCGATCACCGACCGGGGCCGGGTGGCCTCGACCTTGCGCAGCTGGGCCGCGCGGGCGGCGAGCGCGTCGAAGGAGATCTCGATGCCGGGCGCGAAGGCGCCGCCGAGGAACTCGCCCCGGCCGCTGATCACGTCGAAGTTGGTGGTGGTGCCGAAGTCCACCACGATCGACGGCCCGCCGTAGAGGGTGTAGGCGGCCAGGGTGTTGACCACCCGGTCGGCGCCCACCTCCTTCGGGTTGTCGATGGCGAGCTGCACCCCGGTACGCACCCCGGGCTCGACGATCACGCTCGGCAGGTCCGCGTAGTAGCGGGACAGCATGGTGCGCAGCGAGCGCAGCGCGGCCGGCACCGTGGAGCAGGCGGCCACCCCGGTGATCTCGACGGCGTCCCCGGCGAGCAGGCCCCGGAACTTCAGCCCCAGCTCGTCCGCCGTCGAGCGCGCATCGGTCTTGATCCGCCAGGAGTGCACCAGCTTGTCGCCGTCGAAGGTCGCCAGCACGGTGTTGGTGTTTCCGATGTCGATGCAGAGCAGCACGCCCGAAGCCTAGACAACGCCGGTACGGGCGGGCGCGCAGCGGCCGACGAACCGTATCCTGGACGGATCGTGACATGAACATAGGTCTATCCACGGCGGGGCCGGACGGGGAGCGGACATGTCGGGGATGTGGTGGGCCCGCGGGCGCAACACCCTGCGCCGGCGCCGTCGGCACGTGCTGGTGCTGGCCGCGCTGACCGGTGGCGCGCTCTGGATGATCGTGCAGTCCTGGCGTTCGGGGCAGACCTTCCGCGGCGACCTCTACCTCAACATCGGCGCCGCCCTGATCATGACGCTGCTGACCTACGTGGTGCTCAACCCGCTCTTCCGCGAGCTCCAGACGGTGAGCATCATCGAGCACCCCCGGCTGGACCGGGACGCGCTGATCGAGCGGGTGGCGAACTGCCGGGAGGCCGTCGCCATCCTGGAGACGTTCACCAGCATGCTGGAGGGCCCGTACACCAACCGGTTCCTCTCCGCCCTGCGGGTCGCGCTGGCCAACGGCGCGACGGTCCGGGTGCTGCTGCTGGACCCGGACTCGCCGGCGGTCCGGCTGCGGGCCGAGGAGCTGCGCCGCTCCGACGCGGCCATCGCGATCATGAACAATCTCTACCACTTCGGCCGGCTCCAGCAGCAGCTGCCGCCGGCCTCCCGGTCCCGGCTGCGGGTACGCCTCTACAGCACCGCGCCGTCGGTGCAGATGTACCGCTGGGACGACAAGGCGTACATCTCGTTCTTCCCGGTCAGCGGCAAGACCTTCGACGCCCAGCAGATCGAGGCGTTCGTCAACACCCCGCTCGGCGAGTTCGTCGACGACCGGTTCACCGAGCTGTGGGAGACCGCCCCGGTGCGCGACCTCGACTCCTGCCTGAGCCTGCAACTCTGCCTGCGCCAGGACGGGCGGGACCTGGAGACCTGCGAGGCGCGCTACGTGCGGGTCGACGGCACCTGGTACATCGCCGGCAGCGACCTGGTCCGGAACGTGGCCCGGCACGGGCTGACCGGGTTGAGCGTGGTGCTCCAGCGGCCGGAGGCCGCCGGCCAGACCTTCGCCCTGGGCGAGGCCGACGAGCTGGAGCCCGGAATCTACCACCGCGCGCTCCAGCTCTTCCGGGCCAAGTACGGCCTGGACCACCGGGACGACACCGAGAGTCAGGTGATCTTCAACCTGGTGGGGCCGGCCGCCCTCACCACCCGGGCCGCGGCCTGAGCCGGCCGGCCCGACCACCCGAGCCCTCGCCCCGGCCACCCCGCACGACTCCCGACCGGCGCCGCCGTGGCCGCGCGCCGCACCGTCACTCGGTGCGCAGGTCCATGGCGATGTCGAGGATCGGCGAGGAGTGGGTGAGCGCGCCGACCGAGAGGAAGTCGACGCCGGTCGCCGCGTACCGGGCGGCCACCTCCAGGGTCAGCCCGCCGGTCGCCTCCAGCTCGGCCCGGTCGCCGACCGCGGCCACCACCTCGGTCAGCGCCTCCGGCGTCATGTTGTCGCAGAGCAGGAAGTTCGCGCCGGCCTCGACCGCCTCCACCGCCTCGGCCAGCGTGGTCACCTCCACCTGCACCGGCACGTCCGGGAACGCGTCCCGGACCCGCCGGTACGCCGGGGTGATGCCGCCGGCCGCCAGCTTGTGGTTGTCCTTGATCATGGCGACGTCGTGCAGCCCCATCCGCTTGTTGGTGCCGCCACCGGCCCGGACCGCGTACTTCTCCAGGGCGCGCAGGCCCGGGGTGGTCTTGCGGGTGTCGAGCACCATCGCCTTCGTGCCGGCCAGCGCGTCCGCCCAGGCCCGGGTGTGGGTGGCCACCCCGGACATCCGGCAGAGCAGGTTGAGCGCGGTGCGCTCGGCGGTGAGCAGCAGCCGGGTCGGCCCGGTCACCGTGGCCAGCACGTCGCCGCGGGCCACCCGCTCGCCGTCCCGGGCGACCAGCGACACCTCGACCGTACGCGCGCCGCCGGTCACCTCGCCGACCAGCTCGAACACCGCCGCCGCCACGGCCAGCCCGGCCACCACGCCGTCGGCGCGGGCCACCAGGTCGGCCGTGTCCGTCTGCTCGGCCGGGATGGTGGCGACGCTGGTGACGTCGAGGTAGTCCGGGCCCAGGTCCTCGACCAGGGCGTCCTCGACCACCCGGCGTACCCGGGCCGGGTCCAGGCCGGCCGCCCGCAACGACCGCTCGGTCGACTCCGTCATCGCGTCTCCTCCCACTGCTGCGCCAACCGGCCCTGCGCCCCGATCGCGCCGACCAGGTGGCCGAGCCACCGCTCGTCGGCCGTCGGGAAGTCCTCCCGCCAGTGGCAGCCCCGGGTCTCCCGGCGGGCGTACGCGGCGGCGACCAGGGTCGACGCCACGGTGACCAGGTTCGTCGCCTCCCAGTCGGCGGTGCGTGGGGTGCCCCGACCGGAGCCGACCTCGCCCAGGGCCGCCGCGGTCTGCGCCAGCGTCGCCGCCGAGCGGAGCACGCCGGCGCCCCGGGTCATCGCCCGTTGCAGCACCGGGGTCGCCGCCGCCGGCACCACCCACCCCGCACCGCCGACCCAGGCGCCGGTCGGCGCCGGCTGCGCCTGCTCGGGCAGGCCGGTGGCGATGTGCTCGGCGATCCGCCGGGAGAAGACCAGCCCCTCCAGCAGCGAGTTGCTGGCCAGCCGGTTCGCGCCGTGCACCCCGGTGCAGGCCACCTCGCCGCAGGCGTACAGGCCGGGGATCGAGGTGCGGCCGTGCAGGTCGGTGCGGACGCCGCCGGAGGCGTAGTGGGCGGCCGGGGCGACCGGGATCAGGTCGACCCCGGGGTCTACCCCGATGGCAAGGCAGGACGCCACGATGGTGGGGAACCGCCGGGCCAGCCAGTCGCCACCGAGGTGCCGGGCGTCCAGGAAGACGTGGTCGGCGCCGGTGGCCAGCAGCACCCGGTGGATACCCTTGGCCACCACGTCCCGGGGGGCCAGCTCGGCCAGCTCGTGCTGGCCGACCATGAACCGCTTGCCGTCCGCGTCGACCAGGTGGGCGCCCTCGCCGCGCAGCGCCTCGGAGACCAGCGGCTGCTGGGCGTGCCCGGCGCCGGGCACCCGGGCGTGCTCCGGCACGATCAGCGCGGTCGGGTGGAACTGGACGAACTCCACGTCGGTCACCGCCGCGCCGGCCCGCATGGCCAGCGCCACCCCGTCGCCGGTGGACACCGCGGGGTTGGTGGTGGCCGCGAAGACCTGCCCCATCCCGCCGGTGGCCAGCACCACCGCCCGGGCCAGGATGGCGCCCACGCCGTCCTCGCTGCCCTCGCCGAGCACGTGCAGGGTGATCCCGCAGGCCGCGCCGAGCCCGCCCGGGCCGTCGCCGGGCGCCCGGAGCAGGTCCAGCACCAGGGCGTGCTCGACAAGCCGGATCCACGGGTCGCGGCGCACCGCCGCGTGCAGCGCCCGCTGCACCTCGGCCCCGGTCGCGTCGCCGCCGGCGTGCACGATCCGGTTGGCCCGGTGCCCGCCCTCGCGGGTCAGCATCAGCGAGCCGTCCGGGTTGCGGTCGAACTCGGCGCCGATCCGCATCAGCTCGCGCAGCCGGGTCGGCCCCTCCTCGACCAGTACCCGCACCGCTGCCGGGTCGCAGAGGCCGACGCCGGCGACCTCGGTGTCGGAGGCGTGCGCGGCGGGGGTGTCGTGCGGGTCGAGCACCGCGGCGATGCCGCCCTGCGCCCAGCGGGTCGACCCGTCGTCGATGTTGACCTTCGTGACCACGGTGACGTGCAGCCCGGCCTCGCGCAGGTGCAGCGCGGCGGTGAGCCCGGCCACCCCGGAGCCGACCACGATCACGTCGGTGGTCTCCACCCAGCCGGGGGCGGGCGCGACCAGCAACGACGGCAGGGCCGGCAGGTCGAGCGTCGGAAGGTCCATGCCCCCAGTCAACCCGAACGCCCCTCGCGCCGGGCGGCGGGGGCGGGACGAGTGGTTTGAGCTACCCCGTCCCGCTACCGGATGCGCACCGGCAGGCCGGCCGGACCGGCGCCCTTGAGGGAGCCGGTCACCGTACGGTCGCTGAGCCAGAGGTGGCAGCGGACCCCCCGGTCGCCCACCCGCCAGCGCCCGGGGCCCGGCGGGCGGACCACCACCCCGCTGCGGAAGCGCAGGTCCGCGTCGTCCGGCACGCCGACGTACCGGGCGAGGACGGAGCGGCAGCCGGTGTAGAGCGGCACCCAGTCGGCGTCCCGGCTCGGGTACGGCACGTCCGGCGCCCGCCACACCCCGACGAACTCGGCGTCGTGCCGGGTGGCGCACTCCACCGGGAGCAACGTCTGCACGGCGCCGCCCCGGCCGCCGCGGGTCTGCTGGCAGCCCAGCCGCAGCGGGGAGACCCCGCGCAGCGCGTCGCGCAGGCTGCCGGTGCGGGTCACCACGCGGGCCGCCGCCTCGACAGTGGTCAGTTCGGTCAGGTCGCAGCGGAACCAGCGGGAGCCGGCCGCCCAGCCGGGCCCGGACGGGATCGCCACCGCCAGCCGCAGCCGACCGGCCCGCCACTCGTCGCCGACGTACTCGCTGGCCTTCCCGTCGCACTCGGCGAACGCGCCGCGCAGCTCGGTCGAGCCGCTGGCCGGCGGGGTCGTCCGGGCGGCCGGGAACGCGCCGACGTGCACGGTCTCCACCCGGTGCGGGGCGGCGCAGTCCACCGGCTGGTACGCCGACAACGGCACCACGTCGGTGAAGTCCGCCTCGTGGCAGAGCCCGGCGGCCGGGGTGAACGGCCCCGGCGCGGGCAGGGCGGCCCAGTCGTCGACCAGGTCGCCGTCGAGCCCACCGGCGCCGGCGCAGCCGGACAGCAGGGCGGCCGTGACGACCGCCGCGAGCCGGGTGGTCATCGCACGGCGCATCCGCGGCCTCCCCCAACCACCGACCGTCTTCCGACGATGTGCTCAGGGTAACCAGAAATGACCTTCCGGTGACAGACCGGAGGCGGGGCCGGAAACCGCCCGGCGGCGGGACGGCGGCGGCCGGACCGCCGGGCCGGAACGGCTCAGACGGCGGCGAACGGGCTGGGCACCGGGTCGCCGACCATGCCCGGGGCCACCCCGGCCGGGTCGGCGCCCAGCTCGATCACCCGGTTGTCGGCGTCCACGTGCACCACCCGCGGCTGGTACGCGCGGGCCTCCGCGTCGTCCATCTGCCCGTACGAGATCAGGATGACCAGGTCACCGGGGTGGACCAGGTGCGCGGCGGCGCCGTTGATGCCGATCACCCCGCTGCCCCGCTCGCCGGGGATGACGTACGTCTCCAGCCGGGCGCCGTTGGTGATGTCCACGATCGCCACCTGCTCGCCGGGGAGCAGGTCCGCGGCGTCCAGCAGATCCTGGTCCACCGTCACCGAGCCGACGTAGTGCAGGTCGGCCTGGGTCACCGTGGCCCGGTGGATCTTCGACTTGAGCATGGTCCGCAGCATCGGGGTGCCTTTCACGCGTACGTGGTGGGGTTCAGGATCGCGGGGCGAGCCGGATCGCCGTGTTGTCGATGAGCCGGGTGTCGCCGACCCAGGCCGCGATGAGCAGCCGGGCCGGGCCGGCGACCGGTCCCGGCTCCAGGTCCGGGTCGGTGAGCACCAGGTAGTCCAGCCGCGCGCCGGGCGTACCGGCGCCGAACCCGGCGTGCGCGGCGGCCAGCACGGCGCCCGCGTCCAGTCCGCGGTCGGCGGCCTCCGCACCGGCCCGCAGCGCCGCCGAGAGGCTCAGCGCGGCCTGCCGCTCACTCGGCGAGAGGTAGCGGTTGCGGCTGGACAGCGCCAGCCCGTCCGGCTCCCGGACGGTCGGCACGCCGACCACCTCGACCGGCACGTCGAGGTCCCGGGCCATCCGCCGCACCAGGGTCAGCTGCTGGTAGTCCTTCTCGCCGAAGAACGCCAGGTCGGGCCGGGTCAGCTGGAACAGCTTCAGCACCACGGTGAGCACCCCGTGGAAGAAGCCGGGCCGGCTGTGCCCCTCCAGGTCCTCGCCGAGCTGGCCCGGGTTGACCCGGACCCGGGGCTGGCCGTCCGGGTACATCTCCGCCACCGAGGGGGCGAAGACCAGGTCGGCGCCGGCCCGCCGACAGATCTCCAGATCGGCGTCGAGGGTGCGCGGGTAGCGGTCGAAGTCCTCGTTCGGCCCGAACTGCAACGGGTTCACGAAGATGGTGACCAGCACGTGGTCGGCCCGCTCCCGGGCGGCCCGCAGCAGCTCCTCGTGCCCCGAGTGCAGGGCGCCCATGGTCATCACCACGCCCACGGTGCCCTTGAGCCCGCCGCGCGCCGCGGCCAACTCGGCGCGGGTGTGCACCAGTTCCGTCACGCGGCACCTCCGCCGGTCGTCACCTGCTCGCTCACGCGGCCACCTCCCGCGCCGTGCCGGCCAGCACGCCGAGCAGCGACTCCGCGTCGACCGGGCGCAACCGGCCGGCCGCGATGGCCCGGTCCGCGGTGCGCCGGGCCAGCGCCAGGTACGGTGCGACCGACTCCGGCGCGGTGGCCGCCAGCCGGGCCAGGTGCCGCTCCACGGTGCCGGCGTCGCCCCGGGACACCGGGCCGGTCAGCGCGTCGTCGCCGAGCCGCAGCGCGTTCTCCAGGGCGGCCCGCAGCAGCGGGGCGAGCACCTTCTCCGGCTGGGCCACCCCGGCGTCGCGCAGCCGGTCGGCCGCCTCGTTGACCAGGGTCACCAGGTGGTTGGCGCCGTGCGCCAGCGCCGCGTGGTAGAGCGGCCGGTCCGCCTCGCCCACCCACTCGGGCACCCCGCCGAGGTCGGCGACCAGCCGGGCGGCCAGCGGGCGCAGTTCGGCCGGCGCGGTCACCCCGTACGAGATGCCGGCCAGCCGGCCGAGGTCGTCCGGCGTACCGGTGAAGGTCATCGCGGGGTGCAGGGCCAGCGGCCGGGCACCGACGGCCGCGGCCGGGGCCAGCACGGCCAGCCCGTGCGCGCCGGAGGTGTGCGCGACCACCTGGCCGGGGCGGAGCGCGCCGCTCTCGGCCAGGCCGGCGACCACCCCGGCCAGCGCGTCGTCCGGGACGGCGAGCAGCAGCAGGTCGGTGGCCGCCCGGGCCACCGAGGTGGCGGAGCGGCGGGGCACGCCGGGGAGCAGCAGGGCCAGCCGGGCGCGGCTGGCGCCGGAGACACCGGCCGCGGCGACCACCCGGTGACCGGCGGCGGCCAGCGCCGCGCCGAGCACGGCGCCGACCCGACCGGCGCCGATGACGCCGACGGTGAGGAAGCGGGGGGTGGCGGCCGGGGCGCCGGCCGACTGTGCGGCGGCCCTGCGCGGGGCGCCCGGACGCGGGCGCAGCGGTGCGCTCATGGCAACGATCCAGTCCTCGAGAAGGGGTACCGGTCGCCGCAAGTATGCGCCGGGGCAACGATGCCGAAACAGGATGTGTGAAAACCTTCACCAAGCGGGCGACCGGGCCGCTCCGGTGGCGCGGAGCGGCCCGGTGTGCGCCGGGATTCAGCGGGTCGGGCGCAGGAAACCGGCGTCCAGGAACTTGAAGTTCGTGTCGGTCCGGGCCTCGCCGTCCTCACCCGGGGTCGCCGGGGTGTTCCGGCCGTCGTGCACCACCAGCAGGCCACCGGGGAAGCCGGGCAGCGGGGTGGCCACCACGGCCGCGCCGTCGCATTCCTGCGAGCCGTCGACCCGGCCGTCGACGACGGCGAACCGCCCGGTCGGCCGGCCGGTGCGCCGGTCGTACGTGTAGAAGGTGTCGTCGCCCTGGCTGGACACCACCAGGGTGCCGGTCGACCGGCCGGTCCGGTAGATGGTGAGCCCCTCCACGTCCTGGGCGATCCGGCCACCGAACCCGGGATCGGCCGGGTAGTCGGTCACGCAGTCCTCCTCCTCGGCGTCGTACGCCGCCGGCACGCCGTACTCGCGGACCCGCTCGACCGGGACCGGCGCGCCGGCGAACCGGCCACCCACCAGCCGGGTACGCCAGAGCCCGACCTTCTCCTGAGCCAGGTGCACCACGCCGGTGTCCGGGTCCACCACGGTCCCCTCCACCTGCGGCCCGTCGCCCGGGTCGGTACACGGCGACCAGCGGCTGCCGTCCGGCAGGGTGAACGTCGCGGGCAGGGTGAGCCGGTCCACCGGCCGGTAGGAGACCCGGCCGGCCCGCTCGACCAACCGGAACACCCCCACCTCCGGGGTGCTGCGGCGGCTCACCACGGCGTACGCGGCACCGTCGCGGTCGGTGAAGGTGCCCAGCCCGTACGCGGTCCGCTGCGCGTTGACCTCGGCCTGGTCGCGGCTGAACGCGTACGGCACGTCCGGCGCGGTGACGTCGGTCAGCCGGCGGGTGGCCGGGTCGATCCGGTAGAACCGCAGGTGGTCCCGGCCCCGGTCGGTGACCACCGCCAGGTCGACCCGCCGCCCGCCGAGCCGGAACCCGGTGACCAGGTCGACGTTGTTGAACCGGCCGGCCTCGTCGCCCGGGCCGGGTGGCGGCGGGGTGGCGATCACCTGTCGCTCCCGGGCCCGCAGGTCGTACACCCGCAGGCCGCCGTTCTTGGCGGTGGCGATGACCAGACTCCCGGCCCGGTCGGTCGGGTGGACCCAGATCGCCGGGTCGTCGGCGTCGGCGTCCCCGCCGGCCTCGTCGTCGTAGAGCGAGGGGGTCTCGGTCGCCGCCCGCACCGGGCGCGGCGCTTCCGGCGCGGCGGCCGCGGGGGCGCCGGCCAGCAGCAGCGGTACGACCGCCAGGGCGGGGATGAGGAGTCGTCTCATGCCGGTGACCGTAGGGTCGGCACGGTGACGCACGCTGAACGTGGGATGAACTGATGTCGATACCGTGGCGGGCCGCGATGAGCCGGGCGCTGTACGGGCCGGGCGGCTTCTTCGTCTCCGGCCCCGGCCCGGCCGGCCACTTCCGCACCAGCGTGCACGCCTCGCCCGCGTTCGCCGCCGCGCTGCTGCGCCTGGTCGCCCAGGTCGACGCCGCCCTCGGTCACCCGGACCGGCTGGACGTGGTCGACGTCGGCGCGGGGCGCGGTGAGCTGCTGCGGGCCCTCGCCACGCTGGCCGCCGCCGGGTCCGCCGCCTCCGGTGGCGGGTGGGGCGTGGTGGGGGTTTCCGGGGAGCCCACCCGCTCCGGGCGGTCAGGCTTGATCCCTCCGCGGGCGGGCTCCCCGGAAACCCCGACTCCTCCGGCCGCCGTCCGCCCGGCACGCTCCGCTGAACCTGCGCCCGCCGTCGGTCCGACATGCTCTCCTCCGCCGGCACCCGCGGGTTCGGCACGGTTCTCCGAGTCCGGCACTGCCGTCGATGCGGGGTCTTCCGCTGCCTCCGCCGATGCATCGCTCGGATCGCCGTCCGGCGGGATCGCCGGCCGGGAGCCGCTCGCTCGGCGGTTGCGGCTCACCGCTGTCGAGCTCGCCCCCCGACCCGACGACCTGCCGGTCGAGATCGCCTGGTCCGATGAGATTCCCACCGGGATCGTCGGGCTGCTAGTGGCCACCGAGTGGCTCGACAACGTGCCGCTGGACGTGGCGGTGCACACCGGCGACGGTTGGCGCTATCTGCTGGTCGATCCGCTGACCGGCGCGGAGAGCGTGGGTGGTCCGGTCGGCCCGGAGGACGCCGAGTGGCTCGCGACCTGGTGGCCGGTCCCCGACCCGGAGCCGGACTCCCCCGCCGGCCGCGACTCGGCTCTCCCGACGAGCGTGACGGACTCTCGCAGCTCGGCCGGGTCGGGTTTCCGGGTAGCCCGGCCGGCGGAGGGATCAAGCCGGACCGCCCGGAGCGGACCGGGCTGCCCGGAAATCCCCCACGGTGACCACGAGATCGGCACGCGGGCCGAGGTCGGCCGGAGCAGGGACGCGGCCTGGGCCGAGGCGGTCGGAAGAGTCGACCGGGGGCTGGCGTTGGCGGTGGACTACGGGCACCTGCGGGAGAGCAGGCCGGTGGACGGGACGGTGACCGGGTACCGGGGTGGGCGGCAGGTGCCGCCGGTGCCGGACGGGTCGTGTGACGTGACCGCACACGTCGCCATGGACTCGGTCGCCTCCGCCGGTGAGCGGGTCGCCGGGTGTGCGTACGCCCTGGGGTCGCAGCGGGAGGGGTTGCGGGCGCTCGGGGCCGACGGCGGCCGACCGCCGCTGAGCCTGGCCGCCAGCGACCCGGCCGGATACGTGCGGGCGCTGGCCGCCGCGTCGGCGGTGGCCGAGTTGACCGACCCGGCCGGGCTCGGCGGGCACTGGTGGCTGCGGCAACCGGTCGGCATCGACCCGGCGCCGTTCATGGCACGATGACGGGCATGACCACGGACGCCGGCGACCTCCGCGAGCTGACCGTCGGCACCGGGGCCGGCCTGGTGGCGGGCACCGGCGGGGAGCAGCTCGGCACCGACATGGTGCTCAACATCGGGCCGCAGCACCCCTCCACGCACGGGGTGCTCCGGCTGCGGCTGGTGCTCGACGGCGAACGGGTGGTCTCGGCCGAGCCGATCGTCGGCTACATGCACCGGGGCGCCGAGAAGCTCTTCGAGGTACGCGACTACCGGCAGATCATCGTGCTGGCCAACCGGCACGACTGGCTCTCGGCGTTCGCCAACGAGCTGGGCGTGGTGCTCGCGGTCGAGCGGCTGATGGGCATGGAGGTGCCGGAGCGGGCGACCTGGCTGCGGATGGCGCTGGCCGAGCTGAACCGGGTGCTCAACCACCTGATGTTCCTCGGCTCGTACCCACTGGAGATCGGCGCGATCACCCCGATGTTCTACGCCTTCCGGGAGCGGGAGACCCTCCAGGCGGTGATGGAAGAGGTCTCCGGCGGCCGGATCCACTACATGTTCAACCGGGTCGGCGGCCTGAAGGAGGAGGTGCCGTCCGGCTGGACCGGCCGGGCCCGCGCCGCGATCGGCGAGGTACGCCGGCGGCTGCCCGATCTGGACAACCTGATCCGGCGCAACGACATCTTCCTGGCCCGTACCGTCGGCGTCGGCGTGCTGTCGGCCGCGGACGCCGCCGCGTTCGGCGCGTCCGGCCCGGTCGCCCGCGCCTCCGGGCTCGACCTGGACCTGCGTCGCGACGAGCCCTACCTGGCCTACGACCAGCTCGACGTGCCGGTGGTGACCAAGACCGCCGGGGACTGCCACGCCCGCTTCGAGGTGCTGCTCGACCAGGTCTACGTCTCGCTCGACCTGGCCGAACAGTGCCTGGACCGGGTGGACCGGCTGACCGGGCCGGTGAACACCCGGCTGCCCAAGGTGCTCAAGGCGCCCGAGGGGCACACCTACGCCTGGACCGAGAACCCGCTCGGGATCAACGGCTACTACCTGGTCTCCCGGGGCGAGAAGACGCCGTGGCGACTCAAGCTGCGCACCGCCTCGTACGCGAACGTGCAGGCACTGGCCACCCTGCTGCCGGGCTGCCTGGTGCCCGACCTGATCGCCATCCTCGGCTCGATGTTCTTCGTGGTGGGCGACATCGACAAGTGACCGGCCGACCGGCCGCGGCGGTCACCGCCAGCGGCCTGCGCTCGCGGCCGGTGTGAGCGGTCGTTGTGGGGGGTCAGCGCCAGCGGCCGGTGTGGCGGGTCAGCGCCAGCGGTCGGCGGAGCGGGCGCCACCGGCGCGGGGCGCGTCGTCCTGCGGCGGGTAGCCGTAGCGCTGCTCCTCGGCGCGCGGGCGCCACCGCTCCGGCTCGGGCTCGGGCTGGTAGCCGCGCTGCGGTTCGGGCTGGTAGCCGCGCGACGGCTCGGACTGGTAGCCGCGCGACGGCTCGGACTGGTAGCCGCGCGACGGCTCGGACTGGTAGCCGCGCGACGGCTCGGACTGGTAGCCGCGCGACGGCTCGGCTTGGGGGCCGCGTTGCCGCGGCGGGCGCCACTCGTCCGGCACCGGCACCCCGCCGACCGGCAACGCCGGCCGGTCCTCGGGCTCGGACCAGCCCTCGCGCCACCCCTCCGCGTCGTCCCGGTCGTGACCCCGCCGGGCGCTCGCCCAGCGATCCGCCACCCGGTACTCGGTGCCGCCCGCGTCGGCGAGCACCTCCGCGCGCCGCTCCCCGACCCGCACCTCACGGCCGTGCTCGTCGTCGCGCACCGCGGCCCAGCGGTCACCGGCGCGCAGCTGCGACCAGTACTCGCCACCCTCCACGTCCTCGACCGGCTGCGGTGACCGGCCACGCCCGGCCGGCTCCCGCCAGCCCGGTTCCGCACCGCCATCCGCAGCCGAGCCACCCCGCGCGTGCCCGCCGGCCCAGCCGCGGTCGTCCCGCTGGTCGGACCAGCCCGGCTCGTCGCGCCGGTCGGACCAGCCCCGGTCCTCCCGCTGGCCGGACCGGTCCCGCTCGTCCCGTTGGGCCGACCAGCCGCGGTCGTCGTCGCGGTCGCCGTAGCCGGACCAGGAGCGGCTGTCCGGTTCGGCGCCGCCCCAGGACCGCTCCTCGCCACCCGGGGCCCACCGGCCGGCGTACCCGCCGCCGTAGCGGGTGCCGGAGTCGCCGGGGACCCCGGCGGCGCCGTCCACGATGGTGTGCCGGGTGGTGACGTGCACGGTCTCGGTGTGCCGGACCACCCCGAGCGGGCGGGCCCCGGCCTCGGCGCGGGGGTCCGGTTCCGCCGGTCGGGACGCGCCGTACACGCCGGCGCTCGGCCGCTCACCGCCGCCGTAGACCCCGCCCGGGGAGCCGTACCGGGAGGCCGGCTGCGGCCGGCGGGCCTCCTCGTCGTCGCGTTCCGGCTGGCCCCAGCGGGGCGCCGGCTCCTCCGGGACGCGACCCCGGCCGGCGGCGGCCTCGTCCGGGACACGGCCCCGGCCGGCGGCCGGCTCGTCCGCCGGCTCCGCGGCGGGCACCCGGGCGCGACCCGCCCCGGTCGGATCGTCACCGGCCAGCGCGGCGCTGCTGGCGTCTAGTCGCCGGCGCAACCCGGCGACCGCCTCCTGAGCCCGCTGCGCCTGGTCGAGCGCCTGGTTGCCGCGCTGGGCCGCGGCCACGATCTCGCCGCGCAGCTCGCGGCGCAGCTGCTCGATCTCGTCCAGCAGTTCCTCGGTGCCGCCGTGGCCGCCACCGTCGGCGCGCAGCGCGATCGACAGGCCGATCAGCACCACGGCCAGGATGGCCAGCACGGCGGCGAACCGCAGCGGCCCGTTGCCGTCGGCGACCAGCAGGATCAACGCCGCCACCGGTGCCAGCGCCACGCCGATCCAGAACAGGGCGGTGAGCAGCGGCGGATTGCGCTTGTCGGCGGGGGCGACCGGGGCTGGCATGGGTGTGCAGCCTACCGAGAGTTGCCGTGCCTGTGAACGGCCCGCGGCATCCGCGAGCGGGCTTTACCGGGAGTTCGACCCGTGGTTGACACGGAGCGGCGATCGGCCGCCGGGCGCGGTGCGCCGGTGGCGTCGCGGCTTGTCGGTCCGGGTGGTGCCGGTGGGGCGCCCAGCGCCCGGAGCGCGGCGAGGCTGCCGCCGCGCTCCGGGTCGGCGGCTCAGCCAGTGGCCAGTGCCCCGTCGGAGGAGAAGACCAGCCCGACGCTGGCGGCGCCCGTCTTCAGCGCGTTCTTGGTCTGCGGGCCACCCGCGTCGAGCGAGCTGAACGAGCCGGCCTTGAAGTCGTAGACCTCGACCAGCCCGGCCTGGCACTTCGGCCGCTGCGGGCACTCCGGCGGGCCGGCCAGCACGGTGGCCTGACCGGAGCACTTCGCGGCCAGGTCGGACAGGGTGCTCACGCCGTACTTGTCGGCGAACGCCTTGGTGACCGCGAAGGCGTTCTGGTCCTGCGCGGCCGACGGCGCGCCGAAGGCGATGCCCACCTTGTCACCGGCGGCCTTCAGCGCGGTGACGGTCTTCTCCAGCTCGGGCGAGGAGACCGGCTGGGCGTTCTGCCCGTTGGCCTTGGTGTTGAGGAACTCGGCCATGGTCGCCGCGTACTCCGGGACGACCTGGATCTCGCCCTTCTCCAGGGCCGGCTCGTAGAGCTCGCGGCTGCCGATCTGCTGCACCCGGACCTGGTAGCCGGCGGCGGTCAGCGTGATCTTGTAAAGCTCGGCCAGGGTCTGGCTCTCGCTGAAGTTGCCGGCGCCCACCACGATCTGCCCGCCCGGGCCCTTGGCGATGCCGGCGGTGAGGTCGTTCGCGGTGGCGAACTCCTTGGCCGCCACCTCGGGCGTCTTGCGGTCGACGTCGACGGCCTTGTTGAGCTGGATCAGCTTCGGCGTGTCGAGCGCGGTGGAGACCTTGTCGAGCGCCGCCACCAGCTGCGGCGTGGCCACGTCGGCGTTGACCGCCGGGATGACGTTGTCGGTGTTCTGGAGCTTCTTGTCGTCGTCGAGGACGACGAGCTGGTCGCCGGCGACGGGGGCGCAGCCGGCCCCGGTGGCGCCCTGCTGGGGCGCGTCGGTGCCGGAGGAGCCCGCGTCGCCGCATCCGGTCAGCAGCCCGGCCGCCGTGAGGGCACCGACTGCCCCCACCGCCAGGCGTGTACGTGCGCGCATGATGCCCGCCTTCCGTGTCCCGGCGCGACCCTGGACGGGCCGGCCGCGTGTCCGACGGGCGACTGCTTCGTTGATCGCCCGCGTTTCCACCCAACATCTTCCGCGGGGGTCCGACAACTTCGAGCGACCTTTGTCACCGGATCGTCACCGCCCGGTCCACCCGGCGCCGCGCGACCCGGGACGGGGCCCGTGCGGTCAGCCGCCGGCCACCGCGTCGGCCGCCCGCCGGGCCGCCCGGCGCCGGACCGGGCGCAGCGGCCGCGGGGTCACCAGCCGTTCGACCAGGGCCAGCACCAGCTCCACCAGCACCGCCAGCCCGGCCACCAGGACGCCCCCGGCCAGGATCTGCCCGCCGCCGGCGGCGATGTCCAGCCCGAACCCGGCCCGGATGATCTGGCCCAGCCCGCCCCCGTTGACGAAGGAGGCCAGCGCCGCGGTGGCCACCACCTGCACCGAGGCGGTCCGGAAGCCGGCCGCGAGGTAGGGCACGGCCAGCGGCAGCTCGACCCGGCGCAGCAACTGCCAGCCGGAGAAACCCATCCCGCGCGCCGCGTCCCGGGCCTCCGGGTCGGCCTGCCGCACCCCGGTGTACGCGTTGGCCAGCAGCGGCGGCACCGCGAAGACGGCCAGCGCCACCACCACTGCCGGGCGGCCGAAACCGAGGAAGGTCAGCGGCAGGATGGTCAGCAGGGCGAGCGTCGGCACGGCCAGCGTGATGTTGGCCACCAGCACGACGAGGCCGCCGCCCCGGCCGGTGTGCCCCAGCCAGAGCCCGATCGGCCAGGCGACCAGGCAGCCCAGCGCCACGGCGGCGGCGGACATCGACAGGTGCTCGCCGAGCCGGTCCAGGATGCCGCCGGGGTTCGTCCAGTTCAGCGGGTCGTTGAGCCAGACCAGGGCCGCCTCGACGGGGTTCACCGCCGCCCCCGTCCGCCGGCCGGGCCGGACCGCGCGGTCACGCGGCCCGCCCGCGCCGCAGCCAGGGGGCGACCAGCCGCCCCACCCCGGCGATCAGCAGGTCCAGCACCAGCGCGAGCAGGACGCAGAGCAGCGTCCCGGTCATGATCTGCGCCTTGTAGAAGTTGTTCTGGAAGCCGGCGAAGATGAGCTGCCCGAGGCCGCCGCGGCCGATCACCACGCCGACGGTGACCAGGGCCACCGTGGAGACCGTGGCCAGCCGCAGCCCGGTGAGGATGCCGGGCAGGGCCAGCGGCAGCTCGATCCGGAACAGCCGGCCCCACCGGCCGTAGCCCATCCCCTCGGCGGCCTCCCGGACCTCGGGCGGCACCTGGTTGAGCCCGGCGATCGCGTTGCGCACGATCACCAGCAGCGCGTACAGCACCACCACGCTGAGCACGGTGATCGCGCCGATGCCCAGGTACGGCGCGAGGAAGGCGAAGAGCGCCAGCGACGGGATGGTGTAGAGCACGCCGGTGAGTGCGAGAATCGGGCCGGCGAGCCGGCGGAACCAGTACGCGGCCACCGCCAGCGGCAACGCCACCAGGGCGGCGATCAGCACCGCGCGGACGGTCAGCGAGGCGTGCTCCCGCACCGCGGCGAGGATCGTGTCAGAGTTGTCCCGCACGTACTGCCAGGAGAACCACGGGTTACCCGGGTCGGCCCGGTAGCTCAGGCGGAAGGACATACGTGGACGTTACCCCGGAGAGCACCGGCGAGCCGCGCGCGGCGTCGATCACCCTGGAGGGCATCCGCAAGCGCTACCCGGACGGCACCGAGGCGGTCCGGGAACTCAGCCTGGAGATCAAGGCCGGCGAACTGGTGGTGCTGATCGGCCCGTCCGGGTGCGGCAAGTCCACCGTGCTGCGCATGATCAACCGACTGGTCGAGCCGACCGGCGGCCGGATCCTGCTCGGCGACGAGGACGTGACCCGCGCCGACGCGGTCCGGCTGCGCCGGCGGATCGGCTACGTCATCCAGAACGTCGGCCTTTTTCCACACCAGACGGTCAGCGCCAACGTCGCCACCGTGCCCCGGCTGCTGGGCTGGCCCCGGGAGCGCAGCCGCCGCCGGGTCGACGAGCTGCTGGAGCTGGTCGGGCTCGATCCGGGGCAGTTCGGCCGGCGCTATCCGCACGAGCTCTCCGGCGGGCAGCGGCAGCGGGTCGGGGTGGCCCGGGCGCTGGCCGCCGACCCGGTGGTGCTGCTGATGGACGAGCCGTTCTCGGCCGTCGACCCGATCGTGCGGAGCCGGTTGCAGGAGGAGTTCCTGCGGTTGCAGGCCGAGGTGCGCAAGACGATCGTGCTGGTCACCCACGACCTGGACGAGGCGGTCCGGCTCGGCGACCGGATCGCCGTGCTCTCCCAGGGCGGTCACCTGGAGCAGTACGACACCCCGGCGGCCCTGCTCGGCGCGCCCGCCACGCCGTTCGTCCGGGAGTTCGTCGGCGCCGACCGGGGGATCCGCCGGCTGGTGGTCACGCCGGTCACCCGGGAGATGCTGGCGCCGCTGGCCGACGCGCCCGCCGACCTGCCGGCGGTCCCGCTCGGCGGCCCTGCGTACGACGCGCTCGCGGTGATGCTCACCGCCGCCGCCGACCGGGTGCTGGTCACCGACGACGGGCGGCCGGTCGGCGTGCTCACCCGGGCCGACCTGCTCGACGCCGGCCTGCCGGCTCGCTGAGCCGCCGCCGGGCCGCCCGGGCGCCGGCCCGGTTCAGGCCCGTCCGCCCAGGCTGGCCGTGCCCACGACCCAGCCGGCGAGGAAGCCGTACGAGGCGCCGGTGCCGGCGGCCTGGAGCGCGGCGAGCAGCGTCGGGTCCGGCCCGAGGAACGCGGCGAGCAGTGACGCCAGGCCGCCGGCCAGGACGTACGCGGCCCAGCCGGAGAAGAACTGGCTGACCGAGCCCTGCACCCGGGCCACCTGGGCGGCGGGCAGCAGGTAGAGGAAGGTGGCGGCGAGCACCACCAGCAGCACCGCGCGCAGGTTGCCGGCGAGCAGTCCGCCGTCCTCGCCGGAGAACCGCCAGGCCGGCCAGCTCAGCAGCCGCAGGAACCAGCCGCCCGCCGAGTTCGGGTCGGTGTGGTCCTGCGCCCAGCCCACGTACGCCGGACTGCCGCAGAGCGCGACCAGCACGAACGCGGCCAGCCCGCCGGTGCCCGCCGCGGTGCCGTACTGGCCGATGCGCCGCGGCCGGTTGGTGAGGGCCATCGGTGGGTCAGCTCCCGGTGGGCCGCTCGGGGCGGGCCCGCCCGGCCGGTGCCGGTGTCACTGCGGGTGCTTCATCAGGTAGTCGATGAACGCGGCCCGCAGCAGCGGCTCCGCCTCCTCGTAGCCGTGGCCGGTCAGCTCGCGCCACAGCGCGTTGGCCTCGTCGATGATCGGCCCGATCGAGTTCGGCGCCCCGTCCAGCGCGGCGGCCTCGTCCGCGTTGGGCAGGTGTCGCAGCACCGACCAGAAGAACCCCACGTCCCGGCGTTCCCGGGCGACCTCGAACGCGCGCTCCCGCAACTCCTCAGTGGACAGGGCGTCGAGCGCGGCGAACGACGGGCCGGCCCCGGGGGTCGATGGTGTGTCGGTCATGCCGCCGAGCCTAACCGCAGAGATCAGCCGGGGCCCGGTGGACGGCGCAGGCCCACCGGCCGGTCCTCACCGGTCGCCGTCGTCCCACCGGCGGGGGCCGGTGTCCCACTGCGGGGAGCTCCACGGGTCGGCCGGGCTCTCGGTGGTCTGCGTGGGCAGCGTGGGCGGCCAGGTGTCGGCGGGGTCCGACCGGGTCACCGTCCAGCCGGTGCTGATCCGGCCGTCCCCGCTCGGCGACGACTCCACCGCCGGGCCCGCCCCGGGCCGCCCGTACGCCTCGACCAGCCGGGTGACCACCAGCCCGACGCCGAGCGCCGCGCCGCCGACCGCCCACCGGCTCACCGTCCAGCCGCGGGCCTGCGCGTAGGCCAGGACGAGCGCCACCAGGCAGACCGCCAGCAGGGTGCCGAGGATCCCGCCCCGGCGGCCGTACCCGCTGGTGCCGGCGAGCAGCGCGGCGCCCACCGCGAGCACCGTCCAGTCCAGCCCGGGGGTGGGCGCCACCGGACCGGTGTCCCCGGCGGCCACCAGCACCCCGGCCAGCGTGGCCAGCACGGTGGAGCCGACCAGCGCCGCGGCGGCGACGAACGCGGCCACCGCGCCCCGGCGCCGGGCCGGGTCCGCTACCGGACGGAACCGGCCGAGCAGGCGGCGGACCGGTCGCACCGCCCCGAGCAGGCCGCCGAGCACGGCGACCGCGACGAACCCGGCGAAGAGCTGGGCGGCCACGCCGCTCGGGTCGTAGTCGCCCTGCACCAGCACGGGGGCGGAGCGTTGTTCGATGTACACGACCACCCCGGCGGCGCCGGCGAGGCTGGCCGCCCAGGCCGGCACGTGCAGCACCACCACGACCAGCGCCAGCGCCAGCCCGCCGGCCGCGGCCACCGCGAGGGCCGGGGCGACGGCGTTCACCACGCCCCGGTCGCCCTGCTCGGCCACGTGCAGCGCGGCGGCCACCGCCACCGGGCCGATGGCCAGGTTGGCCACGGCGGTACGCAGGCTCAGCCCGGCGGCCAGCGCCAGCAGGCCGAGGGTGACCACGGCGACCAGCAGGGACCGCAGTCCGCCGCCGCGCAGCGCTTCGGGGCTCTCCCGCCAGAGCAGGTAACCCAGCACGCCCACGGCGACCAGCAGCAGCGCCTCCCAGGCCAGGTGCACGGCGATCCGGTCGCGGCCGGGCTCGCCGTGGGCGGGGTCGTCGAAGACGTTCTCCAGGACGGATGCCGGTACCCCGGACGAGGGTTCGACCGGCCCGTCGCGCCCCGGTTCGTCGTACCCCATCAACGCCTCCCACCTGGCCGGTCGTCCAGGTCCGACGCGGGGGCGGACCGGGGCGGCCGTTGCTCTCCGGTCGCCAGGCACGGTACCTGCGCAGGGAGTCCCGCGTAACCCCTCGATCAGCGCGGGCCGGGGCGGGTGTCCCGGTCGCCGGGCTCGCGGTCCTCGTCGTCCTGCTGCTCGGGAACCCGGCAGGAGCGTTCCAGCCAGAGCGCGGCGGCGACCAGGGCGAGCGAGGCGAGCAGCCCGGCGCCGGCGGCCGGTCGGTCCTCGGTGGCGGCCCGGGTGGTCTCCACGAAGAGCCAGCCGGTCAACCCGGCGTAGCCGCCGGCGAAGATGGCGCCGGCCAGCGAGGACGCCTTGGCCAGCACCACGAACCGGGCGACCATCAGCGGGTTGACCGGATCGCGGCCCGGGCGGCGCTCGATCCGGCCCCGGGTGTTGATCGCCGCGTACGCCTCGAGCACGGCGAGCCCGGCCAGGGTGACCACCGGCAGCCAGGGCAGCCGGGGCAGGCCGCTGTAGTAGAGGCCGCTGATCAGCAGCCAGGCCGCGGCGGCGGCGGCGAGGGCGGCCACCACCAGGGTGGAGATCCGGGTCGGACCCATCCGCGACCGGCCGGGACCGGGCCCGCCGGGTGGTCGGGACTGCGCCCGGCTCATGCCGGCACTCCGCTTCGCTGCGTGCCGCCATGAGGCACCACCGCGCCGAGCTGATGATTCGCTCGCTGGCGCTCGCTCATGCCGGCACTCCGCTTCGCTGCGTGCCGCCATGAGGCACCACCGCGCCGAGCCGATGATTCGCTCGCTGGCGCTCGCTCATGCCGTCGACTCTATCGCCAGTTCCGGCCGGGGACGCAGATCCAGGGCGTCGGCGGCGGCCGGCCCGGTGGTGAGCAGGTCGGTCAGCCAGCCGTGGCCGGGCAGCCGGCCGTACGGCTGGATGTCGATCCACGGGCGCAGCACGAACGCCCGCAGGTGCGCCCGGGGGTGCGGCAGGGTCAGCTCGGGATCGTCGCTGAGCACCGGCTCGTCGTCGTCGGTCCAGACGGCGATGACGTCGACGTCGAGGGTGCGCGGGCCGAACCGGCGGGCCGGGTCGCGGGTGCGCCCGGCGGCCCGCTCGGCGGCGCGGGCCCGCTCCAGCCAGTCCCGCGGGCTCGCCGCCGGGTCGGCGGCCAGCAGCACCGCGTTGAGGTACGCGGGCTGGTCGGCGTCGCCCCACGGCGGCGTCTCGTACACCCCGGACACCACCAGCACGCTGTCGCCGAGCGCGCGGACGGCCGACCGCAGGTGGTCGAGCCGGTCGCCGAGGTTGCTGCCCAGCGAGAGCACGGCCCGGGTCACCGGGCCCGGCTCCGGGTCATGGTGACCGCCACGTCGGTGAACGCGTGCGGCACCGGCGCCTCGGGCTTGTGCACGGTGACCGTCGCGGTGACCACCCGGGGGTCGGCCAGGCAGACCGCCAGCAGCCGGTCGGCCAGCGTCTCGATCAGGTTGACCGGCTCTCCGGTCACCACCGCGACCAGCCGCTCGGCCAGCTCGCCGTAGTGGACGGTGTCGGTCACCTCGTCGGAGCGGGCGGCGGGGGCCAGGTCCAGCTCCAGCACGGCGTCGACGACGAAGTCCTGGCCCTGCTCGCGCTCGAAGTCGTACACCCCGTGCCGGCCGTGGGCCCGCAGGCCGGTCAGCTCGATCCGGTCGGTCACCGGTCCCCTCCTCCGCTCGGCACCCGCCCGGCGGCGAGCCGGGGCCGGCCGGTGGCCTGCCAGACCGCCAGCGCGTCCACCGTGCCCCGGACGTCGTGCACCCGTACCCCCCAGGCGCCGGCCGCCACCGCGAGCACGCTGGTGGCGACGGTGGCCGCCTCCCGGCCGTCGGTCGGCCGCGGGGTGCCGTCCGGGCCGGCCAGCAGCCGGCCGAGGTACGACTTGCGACTCGCCCCGAACAGCAGCGGGAAGCCCAGTTCGAGCAGCTCGGGCAGGCGGGCGCTGAGTTCCCAGTTGTGGCTGGCGGTCTTGGCGAAGCCCAGCCCCGGGTCGATCACGATCCGGTCGGCGGCGACGCCGGCACGCAGCGCCTCGTCGACCCGCCGCCCCAGCTCGGCGCGGACGTCCGCGACCACGTCGGTGTAGCTGGCCAGCTCGGTCATCCCGCGGGAGTGGCCGCGCCAGTGCATCAGCACCCAGGGACAGCCGGCATCCCGGACCACCCGGGCCATGTCCGGGTCGGCGAGACCGCCGGAGACGTCGTTGACCACCGCCGCGCCGGCCGCGAGCGCCGCCTCGGCCACCCGGGCCCGGCTGGTGTCGATGCTGGTCGGCACGCCCGCCGCGGCCAGTTCCCGGATCACCGGGAGCACCCGGGCCGCCTCGGTCTCCGCGTCCACCCGGTCGGCGCCCGGACGGGTCGACTCGCCACCGACGTCGACCAGGTGGGCGCCGTCGGCGTGCAGCCGCACGCCGTGTCCGACGGCGGCGTCCAGGTCCGCGTACCGTCCGCCGTCGGAGAAGGAGTCGGGCGTGACGTTGAGGACGCCCATCACCACCGGGGCCGGGGCCCGTACCAGATCGGTCACGGCTTGACGGTACCGGTCGCCGGCGGGCCCCGGCGGGCCCGGGTTGGCCGTCCGTACGACACCCCTGACATGGGCATTGGAACAGGTGTACGATCGGTCGTCCGGGTCGGATCGGGCAGCCTCTTCGCGGCTTGTCGCAAAGGGGGGCGGCCCGTACGCTTTGGAATTGCCCAGCATCGAGATGGCGAAGCCTGGAGGGAGGGCCGAAGCGGGAAGAATCCGGCCAAAGCTCACCACTCTCCGTGGTGGGTAACGAACGCAGGGTCCCGCACGCTGCGCACAGTGAGCACCGTTCCCGCCCAGGCACGTCTACTGCACCGCCGCGGCGCCGCCGGCCGCGATTTGGGGAGGTTCCAGTGATCGCCATCGAGCTGATGGAGACGGCGTCCTCTACCGCCGCCCACCTGCTCTCCACCCTGGCGTCGACTCCACTCGCCGAGCCGGCGCCGAAGGGCATCGACACCGAGGGTGTCGTCACCTTCTTCGCCAGCAAGATCGCGCCGATCCTGCTCGCCGTCCTGGGCGTCATCTTCATCGGCCGGGCCAGCCGCGGCGAGATCTCCAAGGTGCTGACCAGTTCCGCCATCGCCATCGTCGGTCTGGCGTTCATCGCCGGGGCGGCCACACTGTTCTTCATCGGCGACTACCTGATCGACCTGATCTTCGAATAGGCGCGGGCTCGACATGCGGCTGCGCACCGACGACGACATCTACCGGGCTCGCCTGGTCTACCTCGGGCCGCCCGGCTACACCCTTCCGGTCCACCTCCCGTACGCCCAGTACGGGCTGTTCATGCTGCTCGTCCCCCTCTACATGTTCATCCACTGGCTGTTCACGCTGAAGGTGGAGCTCTTCCCGGCCTGGGAGATCGCGCTCGCCATCGTGACCACCTCGTTCGTCTTCCGGTACGTCGACCCGGACCGGCCGGCGCGGATGGTGATCCGCACCGCGCTGACCGACTGGCGGCGCACCCGGGAGCCGGCCACCGAGCAGCGCGATCCCCGCCTGGTCGGCAGCCGGATCAGGATCCGGGAGGAACTGGCATGACCGGGCAGTCGTACGACGCGGGTGAGGCGATCGCATGAGCCGCTCTTCCACGCCGGGTTCCCCGGCCGGGCGTCCGGCCGCCCCGCACGGTAACCGTGCGCGATCGTTCGACTACACCGACGCCTCCGAGTTGGACGAGGCCACCCTGGATCCCGCGCTGGTGCCCGCCCCGGGGCACGGCGGGGTCGGCGTCTTCCAGGCGCCCCGACCGGTGCAGCGCCGGGCCGCCGCCGAGCCCGCCCCGACACCGTCCACCAGCGACAACGCCGACATCGACTCCCCCTTCCTGGACCTGTTCGGCGGCGCGCACCCGGGAGCGGCCCGTCCGGCTCCGCCCCGCCGCGACCCCGAGCGCGAACAGCCGGCGATCCCGCAGCAGCCGGCCGCCGCGCCGCTGCCCGCCCCGCCCCGGGTCGCCGCGGCGCCACCCCTGCCGGTCGAGGAGGCCCCGGCGACGCACCAGCCACCGGCCCGGCCGGCCCGCCCCCGGGTGCCGCAGCAGCCCGGCGACCGGCTGCCCGTGGTGCGCCCGCCGGCGGAGCCGGCGCCGGCTGATCCGGTCGGCGCGCGGGCCGGTGCGGGCGAGCGTCCCGACCCGCCCGACCGCCCGGCCCGCCGGCCGGCGGCGCAGCTGCCCGAGCGGCCCGCCGGCCGGGAGGTCGCTGCGCCCCGGCAGCGCTCCCCCGAGCGGCGCAAGCAGCCGGCAAAGCCGGTCCGGGTCAAGCCGCCGAAGATCAAGTTCGGCGACCGGGACCCGGCCGTGGAGCTGGCCATCACCGAGATCGCCGGCCACCTCACCTTCACCCCGAACACCGTCACCGCCTGGTACTGGCTGCCCGAGGTGCGCTGGGCGTTCCGGCCGGACGCCGAGCGGGAGGCGCTGCTCTCGGCGATCTCCGAGCAGTACGCGGGCCTCGCCGGCTTCCGGCTGCACCTGCGCCGCACCACCCGTCCCTTCCCGGCCGACGAGTGGGCCCGCACCATCGACGCGAACACCCCGGCGCCGCTGCCCGACGTACCGGGCACGCCGGGGTGGGGCGACCACCTGGTGGCCGCGCAGCGGCACCTGCTCTCGGTCAACCACGCCGAGGGCCAGACCTACCTGGGGGTCACCTTCGCCCGGCGGTCGCTCGGCGACTCGCTCACCGAACGGCTGCTGCGCACCTTCGGCCGGGGGGTGGCCGAGGGCGAACGCCGCCGGCTGGGCCGGACGGTCGAGCAGTTCGACGAGGTGCTGGGCGCGTTCGGCATGCGCGGGCGGCGGGTCACCCCGCAGGAGTTGGAGTGGCTGCTCTACCGCTCGGTGGCGCTCTGCATGGCGCCACCCGGCGCGCTCTCCCCGGTCACCGACGGCCGGTGGGAACGCGGCGACCTGCTCGCCCTCACCGAGCAGGTGGAGCGCTACCGCACGCCGTACGGCTCGACGGTCAAGCTGGTCAACCGGGTCACCGGCGAGGAGCGGCACGTCGCCGTGCTGGCGGTGGGCCGGATGGAACCGCTGGAGATCCCCGAGCGGCACGAGCCCTGGCTGCACTTCCACGAGCGGCTGCCCTGGCCGATGGAGCTCTCCACCCGGGTCGACATCCTCGGTCCCGGCGACTCCTTCCGTAACCTCGAACACCGGCTGCGGATGATCCGCTCCCAGCAGCTCGACTACGCCGAGCACGGCATCGACGCCCCGCCCGAGCTGGAGCGGCTGGCCAAGCGGGCGCTGGTGATCGGCGACGAGATGACCACCGGGCTGCCGGTCGACTCCGCCCGCGCACACGGCTGGCACCGCATCGCGGTCGGCGGCCGCACCCGCGAGGAGTGCCTGGAGCGGGCCCGGCGGCTGGTCCAGCTCTACTCGCGCGAGCTGCGCATCTCGCTCCAGCACCCGAAGAACCAGGACTGGCTGGCCCGCGAGTTCATCCCCGGCGAGCCGATCGCCAACACCGGCTACGTACGGCGGATGCCGGTCAACCTGCTCGCCGCCGCGCTGCCCCAGGCCGCGTCGACCGTCGGCGACCGGCGCGGCGACCTGATCGGCCGGACCGCCGGCACCTGCCGCCGCCCGGTCTTCCTCGACCTGCACTACCCGATGGAGGTCCGCGAGCGCTCCGGGCTCGCCGTCTTCGTGGCCGAGCCGGGCGGTGGCAAGTCCACCCTGCTCGGCGCGCTGGGCTACCTCGCCGCCCGGCGCGGCGTGCAGGTGACCCTGCTCGACCCGTCCGGCCCGCTGGCCCGGCTCTGCGCGATGCCGGAGCTGCGCCCGTACTCGCGGGTGCTCAACCTGACCGGCTCGGAGCACGGCACCCTGGCGCCGTACTCGCTCATCCCGACCCCGCTGCGCAGCGAGTTCGGCCCCGGCGCGGCCGGCGACCGGGAGTTCGAGATCGCCGTCTCCAACGCCCGCGCCGAGCGGCGGATGCTGGTGCAGGACATCTGCATGATGCTGGTGCCGCCGCAGGTGGCCCGGGAGGCGTCGACCGCCACCCTGTTCCGGCACGCCGTACGCCAGGTGCCGGCCGAGGAGACCTCCACCCTGGACGACGTGGTCACCACGCTCAGCCAGTTGGACGACGACGCCGGCAAGGAACTGGCCAACCTGCTGCTGGACACCGCCGAGATGCCGCTGGCCATGCTCTTCTTCGGCAAGCCGCCGGAGGGGCTGCTCGGCGCGGACGCGGCGCTCACCGTGATCACCATGGCCGGCCTCCGGCTGCCCGACCTCAAGATCGAGCGGGAGTACTGGTCGGCCGAGGAGGCGCTCGCCCTGCCGATGCTGCACACCGCGCACCGGCTGGCCGTCCGCCGCTGCTACGGCGGGTCGATGTCGTCGCGCAAACTGGTCGGCCTGGACGAGGCGCACTTCATGGAGGGCTGGCGCTCCGGGCGCTCGTTCCTGGTGCGGCTCGCCCGGGACTCCCGCAAGTGGAACCTCGCCGCCCTGGTCGCCTCGCAGAACCCGCGCGACATCCTCGGCCTCGACGTGCAGAACCTCGTCTCCACCGTGTTCGTCGGGCGGATCGCCGAGGACACCGAGATCGCCTCCGAGGCACTGCGCCTGCTCCGGGTACCGGTCAACGACGGCTACGAGGCCACCCTCGCCTCGCTCTCCACCGCGGACGCCACCTCGGCCAGCCGGCTCGGCTTCCGCGAGTTCGTGATGCGCGACGTCGACGGGCGGGTGCAGAAGGTCCGGGTCGACGTCTCGTACGTCGAGGGACTGCTGGACCACCTCGACACCACCCCCGCCGCGATCGCCGCCGCGACCGGCGTACTGCCGACCGTGCCGGACCTGGAGGCGTGACATGGCGAGGGCCCGGGCGCTTCTCCTCGCACTCGGCATCCTCGCCGGGGCCACCATCGGCTGGCCGGCGGTCGGGGCGACACCGGCATCGGCGGCTCCGGCCGTCACCACCCAGGCGGCGGCCGACCTGTGCACCACACCGGAATGGCAGACCGACTTCCGCGCCTGCGTCGCCAAGCTCCAGCAGGTGGCCGAGTCGGAACTGGAGTGCCGGAACCCACCGACCCCCACCGGGCCGGACTCCGGCCTTGCCGGCTGGTTCGCATCCCGGCCCGAATCGGCGAAGCAGTCCGGCCCGAAGGGCCTCTACAGCGAATACGGCTACGCCGGATACAGCTACACGACGTACCGCGTCGATGGCGGCTGCGCCGCCACGGCTCTGCACCCGGAGTACAAGTTCACCAACACCCTCGCCAACGGTGAGTTCATGATCGCCACGGCGGTCGTCGGGGCTTCCAACGCTTTGCGTGAGCGAGCCTGGGACCCACGTTCCATGTGGGGCTGGGCGGACCCGCTGGTGGAGAAGGCCACGAAGGCCGTCTACCAGAAGGTGTTCAGCGTCTTCGGCATCGTCACCCTCTGTGTGGTCGGGCTCTACCTGCTCTGGCGCTCCCGCCAGTCGGACATGAGCAACGCGATGACCACGGCGGGCTGGGCCTTGCTGGTGATGGTGGCGGTCACCGCCCTGGCCGCCTGGCCGGTCAAGTCTGCGAGCGTCGCCGACGGCACCCTGATCACGACCCTCGGCGTGGTCCACGACGCGGTGGGTCCGGCTTCCAAGGACATTCCGCCCGACCGGTGCGCCCTGCCCAACCCGGATGCCTGTGTCGACAAGCGACCACCGGCCGTGCGGGCCAGCGACACCGCGACCGAGGCGATGCTCTACCGCAACTGGCTGCGTGGCGTCCTCGGCTCGGCTGACAGTGAGACCGCCAAGAAGTACGGTCAAGCGCTCTACGACGCGAAGTCGCTGTCCTGGGATGAAGCGGAGTCGATCCGGTCAAACCCCGCCACTCGGGACGTGGTCATCAAAGCGAAGCAACAGCAGTGGATGACCGTCGCCGCACAGATTGAGAAGGAGGATCCGGAGGCGTACGAGTACCTCCAGGGTGTGCGGGACATGGACCGGGTCGGCGCCGGCTTCATCGCCGTCCTCGCCTCGCTGCTGTTCGCGATGTTCGACCTGACCGCGTCGCTGCTGGTGCTGCTCGGCTTCCTGATCTTCCGGTGGGCGGTGATCGCGGCGCCGATCCTCGGCACTGTCGGCCTGCTGCGGCCAGCCAGCGCGGGGCTGCGCCGGCTGGCCAACGCGGTGGTGGCCGCGGTCTTCAACATCGCCATCTTCGGCACCGGCGCGGCCATCTACCTCTTCGCTGTCGACCTGATCATGAGCACCACCACCCTGCCCGGTTGGCTCCAGGTGGTGCTGGTCTGGCTCTGCGGTGTGGTCGGCTGGCTGCTGCTCCGCCCGTACCGCCGGATCACCCAGCTCGGTGGCAAGGACAGCAGCGAGGCGGTCAGCTCGGCCGGCTCCTGGCACCGGCGCTTCTTCCGCGACATGCGGACCGCCGCCCGGCTGGACGTGTCGGAGCCCGGTGGCACCGCCGAGCCGACCATGGGCCGGCGCCGCCCCGTCCTGGCCGAGTCGACCCGCCTGCGGCCCGAGGCACGGCACGAGGATCCGGCGCACGCCGCCGGTGGCGGTGGCGGCGGTGGCGGTGCCGGTGGTGACCGGCAACGTCCGGACGGCCGGGACCCGGCCGGCGGGGCGGCCGCCCCGGAGGAGCGGGGCGGCGGCCGGCCGGTGGCGCCCCGCCCCCGACGCCGGGCGGCGGCGACCTGGACCGAACCGGACGTGCCGGAGGAGAGCCCGTCCTACGTCATCTACCGTCCGGGGACGACCGACCGCACACCCGATCGGCCCGCGCCGCGGATCCGCTCCGAGGCACGGTGAGTGCGGTGCGGCGGGCGCTGGAGTTCCTGGTCACCCGGGCGCTGCGGTCCCGGCTGGGGATCGCGCTCGTGATCGCCGTGGTGGTGTTCGGCATCATCGGCGCGGCCCGGCTGGTCGCCGGCGCCGGCGACCCGACGACCGGCCTGAGCAACCGGCCGAACCAGCCGATCACCACCGTCGAGCCGCACGAGGGTGACGACGGGGCGATCGCCACCGGTCCGCCGGCCTCCCCGGTGACCCGCCCGGGCGCCCGCACGCCGGAGCAGACGGCCGACCGCTTCGTGACCGCCTGGCTGGGCCGGCCGGGTGTGACCGCCGACCAGTGGCACGAGGGCCTGCGGCCGCTCTCCACCCCGGCGCTGACCGAGAAGCTCGCCGGTGCCGAGCCGGCGAGTGTGCCGGCCGAGCAGGTGACCGGTGCGGTGACGCTCCGGCCGCGCACCGCGACCTTCGTCGAGGCCCTGGTGCCGCTGGACACCGGACGGCTCCGGCTGGAACTGGTGGCCCCCGACGGGGAGTGGCTGGTCGACGCGGTGGACTGGGAGCAGGCATGAGCGACGAGACCCGACCGCCCCGGCGACGGCTCCGGATCGGCACCCTGGCCGCCTTCCTCACCGGGGTCTTGGCGCTGCTCTGCTGCACCGGCGGAACCGCCGCCTTCTTCCTCACCGAACTGGGCGGAGACGCCGGCGAACGGATGACCCTCGCCGGCCAGGAGTGCACCGACGACTTCCAGGTCAACGCGACCGGCAAGATGCCTCGCATGTCGGAGTACGGCGAGAGCCAACTCCGCAACGCGGCGCGGATCATCAAGGTCGGGCAGGAGATGAAGGTGCCGCCGCGCGGCTGGGTGATCGCGGTGGCGACCGCGATGCAGGAGTCCGGCCTGCGGAACCTGGCCAACCGCACGGTCGCGCAGTCGCGGGACCTGCCCAACGAGGGGGTCGGCGCCGACCACGACTCGGTCGGTCTGTTCCAGCAACGGGCGAACTGGGGCACCGTCGCGCAGCGGATGACCCCCGAATACGCCGCCCGCAAGTTCTACGAGAAGTTGGTCAAGGTGCCCGGTTGGCAGCGGATGCCGCTGACCAGGGCGGCGCAGAAGGTGCAGATCAGCGCGTTCCCCGACGCGTACGCCAAGCACGAGGCGCTGGCCGCCCGGATCGTCGACTCGCTGGCCGGCGGGGCGGCCCGGACGGCGGAGATCGGCGGCCAGCAGGTGTGCGACGCGGCCTCCGGTGCGGAGATCGCCGCCTCCGGGTGGACGGCCCCGATCCCGGGTGGGGTCGGCTCCGGCTTCCGCACCGCCAGCCGGCCCGGCCACAACGGGGTCGACATCGCCGCCCGCAAGGGCACCCCGATCCACGTCGCGGCCAGTGGCCGGGTGCTGGTGTCGCGCTGCGACCCGGACAACGGCGGCCGGCTCAGCTGCGACGTGGACGGCTGGCCGGGCAAGGGCGGCTGCGGCTGGTTCGTCGACGTCCTGCACGCCGGCGGCGTGGTCACTCGGTACTGCCACATGGTGTCCAAGCCCCGGGTGCGGGTCGGCCAGACGGTGCAGGCCGGTGAGGTGATCGGCGAGGTGGGCAGCAGCGGCAACTCCTCGGGTCCGCACCTGCACTTCGAGGTGCACACCGACGGCGACCGGAGCAGCCGGAGCGCGATCGACCCGGTGCCGTTCATGCGGTCCCGGGGCGCGCCCCTCAAGCACCAGGGATGAGACGCTCGGTGTCATGAAGGACCCGCTGCCCGACCCGTTCGCGGACCAGCCGGACTGGGCGCCGGCACCGCCGCGGCCGGTCGAGATCGTGCCGGCCACCGGCCGGGTCGAGCTGCGCGGCCGGCGCGTGCTGGTCGGTCTGCCGGGCCTGGGTTGGCGCGCCGACCTGCGCGCCGACGAGCGCGTGGTGCAGGGCAGCCGGACGTACGTCCCGGTCATCCCGGAGCACGAGTGGTACCGCGCGGAGGCCGACCAGGTGGAGGTCTTCGCCCCGCTGATGCCGGTGGAGCGGGTCTGGGTGGAGACCCTGGGCCCCCGGCCGTCGGCCGGGCAGCACGAGGGCGGCATCCGGCTCGTCTCCCTGGATACCCCGACGCACCGCCCGCCAACTCCGGTCGTCGAGGCGGACTCGGTCAGCGGCCGGCGGGTCGTGCACGTGGTCGGTGGCGTGGAGCACCGCGACCTGCGAGCGGTCACCGAGACCTACTCCGGCGCCGACGGCGACATCTGCGTCCGGGTGACCTCGGAGGTGGACTGGTACCGCTGGGCCTGGCGCGGCCAGGCACCGACCACGCTGGAGGTTCCGGTCCACCTACTGTGGATCGAGTGACAGGTCAGCCGGTACGAATACCTTCGCAGACCCGCCAGTGCTGGTCGAGGCGAGTAACGAACCGCCAAGCTTGCCGCTCGCTCTGAGTGACCCCGTCAACTCGTGCTGAGATGATCAGCTCGACCTGCACGTCTGCGCTTTTACCCTGCTCCTGCACCCGCAGGCTGCCCCAGCTGACCGAGATGGGGATGCTGAACCGCTTCTCGCGCGCTACCAGGTCGTCGCGCAAAGCGCGGAGGGCGCTGAGGTTGCTGCTGTTACACGTGAATAGGCCAGCGCGGACATCGTTCCGGTCCACCAGGTAGGCCTGGACGTAGCTGGCCACCACCACGTCCGGTGCGCTCCGGTCCGGGGTGGCCGCCCGGTTGTACAGCACGATCCCCGCCACCACCCCGGCGACGCAGAGCACCGCGAGCACCCCGCCGACCACGGTGAGCACCGTGCGCAGCCGCCGCCGCGGACGCTCCGGCGCCGGGGGGACCGGGGGCGGCGTCAGCTGGTCGGGGGGCGTCCGCTGCGCCGGTACGCGGGAGACCTGGGAACCGGCGGGGGGCTGCACTGATTCCACTCCCTGAGGCTAGCGGCTGGGCGCTCCGGACCCAATGCCCCAGATCCAGCGGATCGTGACGGACCCCTCCCCACCGGTGAGATCCACGACAACACCGGCGCAGCGCCGCCGCGCATCCGCAAGGAGCGGCTCCACCTGGGATACCGTCACTGGCGGGGTTGCCAGCCTCGGGCAGAGGGGGTGGACGGGTGGCCGGTCCGAAGGCACGTACCAACCGCGCCGCCGCCCTGCACCGGCGGGCCGCCGCCACCGCGACCGCCGCCGCGGCCGCCCTCGACGAGACCCGGCCCGCCCCCGCCGACCAGCGCCGCCAGTACGAGCTGGCCGAGCGGCTGCGGAACGCGGCGGCGCTGCTGGCCCCCGGCTGGGCCGGCGCTCCACTGGAGACGCTCACCCCGACCGCGCCGGCCGGCGAGGGCCCGCCGCCGTTCGTCCGGGTCGGCACCGCGGCGCCCCTGGACGACGCCCGTTTCCCCGCGCTGGTGCCGCTGCTCGGCACCGGTCACCTCAGCGTGGACGTCGACGCGCACGAGCCCCGGGTGGCCGGGCTGCTCCGGGCCGTGCTGCTGCGGCTGCTGGCGGCGACCCCGGCTGGCGCGCTGCTGGTCCGCGCGGTGGACGCGGCCGGTGGCACGCTGGCGTCCTTCGCGCCGCTCGCCGACGCCGGCCTGCTGCCACCGCCGGTGTCGGACGTGGCCGGGTTGCGGGCGGTGCTGAACGAGGCGGAGCAGTGGGTGGCCCCGGGCGCGAGCGGTCGCCGCCGGCACGACCGCACGCTGCTGCTGGTGCTCGCCGCGCTGCCGGAGTCGACCGGCGCGACCGACCTGGCCCGGATCGCGACGCTGGCCGAGCAGGGCCCGTCGGCCGGGCTGCACCTGCTGGTCGCCGGCTGGCCCCGGCCCGGCCGGGACGCGCTGCCGCTGGCCACCCCGCTGGCGATGCGCACCGCGTACGCGCTGCTCGGCGATCCGCCGGGAACCTCGTTCGCCGGTCCCGGCGCGGAGCCGCCGGGCGGGTTGAACTCGCCGGTCTTCGTCGAGACGGATCCGCCGGCCGATCTGGTCGACGCGGTCTGCCGGCGGCTGGCCGAGCAGGTGGAGGCGGGTTCCCGGCTGGCCCTGGCCGACCTGCTACCCGCCGACGACGCCGAGCCGTGGACGGCCGGGTCGGCCGACGGGCTCGGCACCACGGTGGGCGACGCGGGCGGCCGTCCGGTCTCCCTCGGCTTCACCGAGCTGACCCCGCACTGGCTGGTCAGCGGCCGGTCCGGGACGGGCCGCTCCACCTTCCTCACCACGGCGCTGCTCGGTCTGGCCGCCCGGTACGGCCCGGAGGAGCTGACGCTGTACCTGGTGGATCTCGGCGACGGCGAGTCCTTCGTGGAGTTCCTGCAGACCGAGCGGGACCGGTCCTGGATTCCGCAGGTCCGTGCCGCCGCGCTGGCCGCCGACCGGGAGTACGTGCTGGACCTGCTCGACGGGTTGACCGCGGAACTGCACCGCCGCGAGGAGGCGGGGAGCCGCGCCGGCGGCCAGCGCTACGCCGAACTGCGGCAGCACCAGCCGCTGCCCCGGATCGTCTGTGTGCTGGACAATCTCCCGCTGCTCTTCGCCGAGCGGGACCGGTTGGCGGTGGACGCCGCCGCCCGGCTGGAGGCGCTGGCCCGGGGCGGCCGGTCGTACGGCATCCACCTGGTCCTCGCCGGCGAGGGCGACCTGGGGCTGGGCTCGCGTACCGACGGCGGGCACCGCGACTCGATGCTCGGGCAGTTCCCGGTGCGGGTGGCGTTGCCCGGCGGTGGCGCGGTGCTGGAACCGACCAACGACTCGGCGGCGGGGCTGCCGGTCGGCAGCGCCGTGGTGAACACCGCCGGCGGGCTGGGCGGGCCCCGGGGCGCGATCCGCGGGCACGAGCGGATGGTCCGCTTCCCCGACCCGCAGGACGACCCGGAGACCGTGGAGCGGCTGCGCCACCGGCTCTGGTCCGCCCGACCCGATGGGTCGGGGCCGCCGGTGGTCTTCGCCGGCTACGCCCGCCCCCGGTTGCGCAACGATCCCCGGCACCGGGCGGCGCTGGCCGGGCGGGCGCACGGCCCCGCGGCCCTGCTCGGCCGGGCGGTGGAGGTCGCCCGTACCACAGTGGCGGTGCCGCTCGGGCCGGCCGCGGGCCGCAACCTGGCGGTTCTCGGGCCGGGGCCGGAGGCCGCCGCGCTGCTGGCCACCGCGGCCCGCAGCACCGCCGCGCACCACCCGCCGGGTGCCGCGCGGTTCGTGCTGGCGGCGGACGACGCGACCCCGGCCATCGACGCGCTCGCCGCCGAGCTGGCCGCCCGGCATCCGGTCGAGCGGGTCGGCCTGCCCGGTCTGCTCGCCGTCGCGGACGCCGGCGAGCCGGCCTACCTGGTGGCCTTCGGGGTGGATGCCGGGCAGCGGCTCCCCGCCGACCGGCTGCGGACGCTGCTGCGGGAGGGGCCGCCGGCGGGCCTGCACGTGCTCGGCTGGTGGCGCGCCGTACCGCCGTTCGCGGCGCTGCTGGAACCCGCGGACGGCGAGGTGGACAAGCTCGCCGCGGTCGCCGTGGTGGACGTGCCGGGCAGCCAACTGGCGCCGGTCTTCGGCCGCCCGGTCGACTGGCGGCCCCGGCCGGGCCGGGCGGTGCTCTGGGACGGGCCGGGCGAGCGGGGCACGGTGCTGATCCCGTTCGCCTCGGAGGGAGTGGGATGAGCGAGCCGAGCGAGCGAAACCCGGGTGGCCGGCCGTGAGCGACGGCGGGGCGGGTGGCCGGGCGGCGACCGCCGTTCCGGGGCAGCGCGACGGCGGACGGGTGCCGGCGCAGCCGGCCGGCGGCGACCCGGTGTCGACCGCCTGGACGGAGTACCTGGCGGCGGCCCGGCAACTGGACGGGGTACGGCGGGACGCGGTCACCGCCGCGGGCGAGCAGGCCCGGTCGGTGCAGGCCGCGCGCGAGGAGCTGACCGCGGTACGCACCCGGTTGGCGTCCCAGGAGGCGCGGCTGCGGGAGCTGGGCGTACCGCCGATCTCGCTGGTGCCCACGCCGCCGGAGCTGACCGAGGCGGCCCGGTCGATGGCGGGCGGTCCGGCGGCGGTGCTGGCCGGGCTGCGGGCCGCGCACGACCGCGCGGAGGCCGCGGACCTGGCGCTGGCCGCACGGGGCCGGGTCAGCCCGGCGGGCTGGCCGGCGCCGCTGCGCAACCTGCTGGTGTACGCGCCGCTGGCGCTGCTGGTGCCGGTGATCCAGGTGGCGGTCTACCTGGCGACCGGGCCCGGCGCGGCGAGCGTCGCGGCGTTGATCTGCGGGCTGCCGATGCCGGCCGTGGCGTTCGCGGCCGGCTGGATCGGCACCGCGCGACTCTTCCCGGCCCGGCCGGGCGCGCGGGCGGACCGGACGACCCGGCTGGGCGCACTGGTCTGCCTGGTCCCGGCGGTGCTGGTCACCGCCGGGCTGCTGCTCGCGATCCTCGCCGGCTGACCGGCTGGCCCGCCGCGCCGGCCGGCGGCCCAGCCGCCAATCGGCGGTCCAGCCGCCGATTGGCGGTCGCGAGGCCACCGGACAGCACTCGGCCGGCCGCCCGCGGGACGCGGGGTCGGCCGGCCGGGTCGGCTCGGGTCAGCGGGGGATGATCAGGGCCATCGCCTCGGCGCGGGACTTCGCGTCGTTCTGCAGGGTGCCGCGCACCGCCGAGGTGATGGTCTGGGCGCCGGACTTCTGGATGCCGCGCATCGCCATGCACATGTGCTCGCACTCGAGCACCACCACCACGCCGCGCGGTTCCAGCTTGCTCATCAGCAGGTCGGCGATCTGCGAGGTGAGCCGCTCCTGCACCTGGGGCCGGCGGGCGAAGACCTCGACCAGCCGGGCCAGCTTGGACAGGCCGGTGATCCGGCCGTCCGGCCCGGGGATGTAGCCGATGTGCGCGCTGCCCCTGAACGGCAGCAGGTGGTGCTCGCAGAGGCTCATCACGTCGATGTCCCGGACCAGCACCAGCTCCTCGTGGTTGGCCTCGAAGGTGGTGCTGAGCACCTGGGCCGGGTCGACCCGGAGGCCGGCGAAGAGTTCCGCGTACGCGCGGGCGACCCGGGCCGGGGTCTGCTGGAGACCGTCGCGGTCCGGGTCCTCCCCGACCGCGATCAGGATCTCCCGGACCGCCTTCTCGATCCGGCCGAGGTCCATGGTGTCCTCGACCGGCCGGCCGGTGAGCTTGCCACTGATCAGCCGGGCGGCGACGTAGTCGAGGGCGTCGTCCCCGTCGGGCTCGGTTGCGGACGCGGCCAGCCCCCGGTCGTGGGGGCTGGCCGCAGGGTCGGTGCTCAGTGCGTACCGTCCGAGTTGTTCGAGGTGCCGCCGACCGTCGCCTCGGCGCCGTCGGCTTGGGCCTGCACCTTGAGCGCCTCCTTCTCCGCCGGGGTGAGCACCGGCGGCTCGGTGGAGGGCTGGCGCTTGCCGAAGCCGTTGTACGGCGCCATCGGCGGCCGCTTGGCCACCCGGGCGCAGATCCGGGCCATGTCGGCGGTGGAGAGGGTCTCCTTCTCCATCAGCTCCAGGACGATGTTGTCCAGCACGTCCCGGTACTCCACCAGGATCTCCCACGCCTCGTCGTGGGCGAGTTCGATCAGCGCCCGCATCTCGGCGTCGATCTCGGCGGCGACGGCGTCGGAGTAGTCCCGCTCGTGGCCCATGTTGCGGCCGAGGAACGGCTCGTCGCCGCTGGTGCCGTACTTGATCGCACCGAGCTTGGAGCTCATGCCGTACTGGGTGATCATCGCGCGGGCCAGCTGGGTGGCCTTCTCGATGTCGTTGCCGGCGCCGGTGGTCGGCTCGTGGAAGACCAGCTCCTCGGCGGCCCGGCCGCCGAGCGCGTAGGCCAGCGTGTCGACCATCTCCGCGCGGGTCTGGGTGTACTTGTCCTCGGTGGGCAGCACCAGGGTGTGGCCCAGCGAGCGACCGCGGGACAGGATCGTCACCTTGTGCACCGGCGCGGCGTGCGGCAGCGCCCAGGCGACCAGCGCGTGCCCACCCTCGTGGTACGCGGTGATCTTCTTCTCCTGGTCGCTCATCACCCGGGTCCGCCGCTGCGGACCGGCGATCACCCGGTCGATCGACTCCTCCAGGGAGTCGTTGGTGATCGCCCGCTGGTCCTTGCGGGCGGTGAGCAGCGCGGCCTCGTTGATCACGTTGGCCAGGTCGGCGCCGCTGAAGCCCGGGGTCCGCCGCGCCACCGAGTCCAGGTCGACGTCCGGGGTGAACGGCTTGCCCTTGGCGTGCACCCGCAGGATGGCCTTGCGGCCCTCCATGTCGGGGGCGTCTACCGGGATCTGCCGGTCGAACCGGCCCGGGCGCAGCAGCGCCGGATCGAGGATGTCCGGCCGGTTGGTGGCGGCGATCAGGATGACGCCGCCCTTGGTGTCGAAGCCGTCCATCTCGACGAGGAGCTGGTTGAGGGTCTGCTCGCGCTCGTCGTGGCCGCCGCCCATGCCGGCGCCGCGGTGCCGGCCGACGGCGTCGATCTCGTCGACGAAGACGATCGCCGGGGCGTTCGCCTTGGCCTGCTCGAAGAGGTCGCGGACCCGGCTGGCGCCGACACCGACGAACATCTCCACGAAGTCGGAACCGGAGATCGAGTAGAACGGCACCCCCGCCTCGCCGGCCACGGCGCGGGCCAGCAGCGTCTTACCGGTGCCGGGCGGGCCGAAGAGCAGCACGCCCTTCGGGATCTTCGCGCCGAGTGCCTGGTACTTGGCCGGGTTCTGCAGGAAGTCCTTGATCTCGTGCAGCTCCTCGACGGCCTCCTCGGCGCCCGCCACGTCGGCGAAGGTGGTCTTCGGCGTGTCCTTGGTGATCATCTTGGCCTTGGACTTGCCGAAGTTGAGCACCCGGGAGCCGCCGCCCTGCATCTGCGACATGAAGAACAGCAGCAGGAGCACGAGCAGCGCGATGGGCAGGAGGTTGACCAGCAGGCTGACCCAGATGCTGTCCGACGAGACCTTGGTGTCGGCCGGGCCGGTGATCCGGTTGTTCGCCTTGGCGTCCAGAACCTCGTTCCAGACCTGGTCGCCGACCTCGTACGGGAACTGGGCCTCGATCCGGTCGGTGGTGGTGTCGCCGAACTTGGCCTTCTCGGCCAGTTCGAGCTGGAGCGTCTGCTCCTTGTCCTGGAAGACCGCCTTGTCGATCTTGGCGGTGTGGAGCTGGTCGAGCGCCACCGAGGTGTCCACCCGGTGGTAGCTGGGACCAGCCGTGAAGAGTTGGCTGAGCACAACGGCGCCGAGGATGACCAGGATGATCCAGACCACCGGTCGGCGGAAGAAACGCGTACGTTCCATGCTGTTGTCGAGCGCCGAGACGCCCGCATCCTCCTGATCGACGTCCTGACCGTCTGAATGGTGTCGCCGCCTGGGGCGGCGCCGGGCCGCCGTGCGGGCCGGCCGCGACCCCGAGGCGCTAATCTGCCGCGCCGCGGTCATTCGACGGTACACCGTGCGCGCGAGAAGTGAGCTTGCGAGCCCCGCAGTCGCGCCTCATCGAGATCGACGAAGCGCCCACGGCGCGGCTCGCCAGCCCGTGTCCCACGCCCACCGGGGCCCGGACGATGGCCGGCGTGGCGGGGAGTCCGACCCGGCCACCCCGATCGCCCGGTCACGCGGTCGAGGGGCCGGGAGCGGAGCTGCCTCCGCGCCACCGGCATCCACGGTAGTCGCATCGGCTGGGAGTCCGCTGAACGTCCGCTCGACGCGCGCCGATACGAGCCGCGCTCAGGAGCGGGCGTAGACCTCCGGCTTGAGCACGCCGACGTAGGGCAGCTCGCGGTAGCGCTCGGCGAAGTCGAGGCCGTAGCCGACGACGAACTCGGTCGGGATGTCGAAGCCGACGTACTTCACCGGGACCGGCACCTTGACCGCGTCCGGCTTACGGAACAGGGCGACCACCTCGACGCTGGCCGCGGAGCGCGACTCCAGGTAGCGCAGCAGCCAGGAGAGGGTGAGCCCGGAGTCGACGATGTCCTCTACCACGACCACGTGCCGGCCGGCGATGTCCCGGTCCAGGTCCTTGAGGATGCGGACCACCCCGGAGGAGGTGGTGCCCTGGCCGTAGGAGGAGATGGCCATGAAGTCGAGTTCGGCGGGGGGCCCCTGCCGGCCCAGCGCCCGGGCGAAGTCGGCCATGAACATGACCGCGCCCTTGAGCACGCAGACGAGCAGGAGTCCGTCCTCGACGTGGGCGTAGTCCGCCGAAACCTGCTTGGCCAGTTCCGCGGTCTTCTCGCGGATCTGCGCCTCGGAGATGATCACGTGGTCGATGTCGGCGTCGTACCAGGAGCCGTCAGCCATGACCCCTAGCCTGCCGTACGCCGGACGGCCCCCGTCGGCGGGGCCGCCCCTTTTGGCGCGGTCCCGCCCAGGATTTTTCCCGCAAAGTTGACCAATCACCTCAGCAGGTACCGGACCGCCAGCGGCGGCCCCCGTCGGTGGGCTTCCAGTCGGCCGAGTCCCGGGTGTCGGCGGTCAGGCCGGTCGCCGAGGCCACGGCGAGGAGGACGAGGAAGAGGAGGAAGAACAGGAACTCCATGGCGGCGCTCGCTTTCACACGGTTGCTGTCGGTTTCGCCGCCGGTGCGCACCGGACTGCACCCAGTCTCCGCCCGTCCGTCCGGGCCGGACAGTGGCAGGAATGCCACCCAGGCTCGATTTTCTGCCACCTCCGGGGTTACCCTCGTCACATGCTGCGTACCGTCGCCGTCCTCGCCCTCGACGGGGTCGCCGCGTTCGAGTTGGGCGTCCTGGCCGAGGTCTTCGGCACCGACCGCACCGCCGACGGCTTCCCCGATTACCGCTTCCAGGTGTGCAGCCCGGACGGCGCGACGATCTCCACCGCCTCCGGGTTCCAGCTGGTGCCGCACGCCGACCTGGGCCCGGTCGACGAGGCCGACCTGGTCGCCGTACCCGCCCACCGGCACGGCACGAACGTGCCGCCGGCGGTGCTCGACGCGCTGCGCCGGGCCGCCGACCGGGGCGCCTACCTGCTCAGCGTCTGCTCGGGGGCGTTCCTGCTCGGCGAGGCCGGCCTGCTCGACGGCCGCGACTGCACCACCCACTGGAAGTACGTCGACGAGCTGCAGCGCCGCCACCCGGCCGCCCGGGTCCACTGCAACTCGCTCTACGTGCAGGACGGCCCGCTGCTCACCAGCGCCGGCACCGCGGCCGGCATCGACGCCTGCCTGCACCTGGTACGCCAGGAGCACGGCTCGGCCATGGCCACCCGGCTGGCCCGCCGGATGGTCGTCCCGCCGCACCGCGACGGCGGCCAGTCGCAGTACGTCGAGGCCCCGATCCCCAAGGCGCCCGAGGCACCCACCCTGGAGCCGGTGCTGGAGTGGCTGATGGGGCACCTGGACCGGCCGGTGACGGTCGACGAGATCGCCGCCCGGGCCGGCATGGCCCCACGTACCTTCGCCCGCCGGTTCCGCGCCGAGACCGGCACCACCCCGCACGACTGGCTGACCAACCAGCGGGTGCTGCTGGCCCGTCGCCTGCTGGAGGAGACCCGGCTGAGCGTGGAGGACGTCGCCGACCGGTCCGGGTTCGGCGACTCCGCCACCCTCCGGCACCACTTCGCCCGCCGGGTGGGCGCCACCCCGCACAGCTACCGGACCACCTTCCGGGATCGCGCCCACGCCGGCTGAGCGCGGTCAGAAGCCGCCCATCCCGCCGTCGACCCGGGACTCCGACCCGGCCACGTAGCCGCCGTCGGCGGTCCGCCAGATCGCCTGCCCGTACCCGAAGACGGCCGGCTCCGCCGCGACGGTGATCTCGTGGCCGCGGGCCCGCAGCTCGTCCACCACCGCCCGCCCCTGCGCCGTGCCGACCAGCTCCGGCTCGACCAGCAGCGACCGGCCGGCGTGCCAGTACCAGCGCGGCGCGTCCAGCGCCGCCTGCGGGTCGAGCCCGGCGTCGAGGGTGGCCGAGACGAGCTGGACGTGCCCCTGCGGCTGCATGTGCCCGCCCATCACGCCGAACGGCCCGACCGGCTCGCCGTCGCGGGTCAGGAAGCCCGGGATGATCGTGTGGTACGGCCGCTTGCCCGGGCCCACCACGTTCGGGTGCGCCGGGTCCAGGCGGAAGCCGAGGCCCCGGTTCTGCAACGCGAAGCCGTGCCCGGGCAGCACCACGTGCGAGCCGAACGCCAGGTAGGTCGACTGGATGAGGCTCACCATCATCCCGTTGGCGTCGGCCGTGCAGAGGTAGACGGTGCCGCCGCGCTCCGGTTCGCCGGCCACCGGGTCGCCGGCGCGGTCGGTGATCAGGGCTCGGCGGGCGGCCAGGTAGCCGGGCGAGAGCAGCGCCTCGGTCGGTACCGGCACCCGGTCCGGGTCGGCGACGTGCGCGTGCGCGTCGGCGAAACCGAGCTTCACCGCCTCGATCTGCCGGTGCACGCGTTCCGCCAGCGGCACGCCGGCCAAGTCCAGCCCGTCCAGCAGGCCGAGCGCGAGCAGCGCGGCCAGGCCCTGCCCGTTCGGCGGCAACTCCCACACCTGGTGACCCCGGTAGCGCACCGGCACCGGGTCCACCCAGCTGGAGGTGTGCCCGGCCAGGTCGTCGCCGGTGAGCAGGCCACCGGTCCGGGCAGCGTGCCGGGCCAGCGCGTCGGCCGTCGCGCCCCGGTAGAAGTCCTCGGCTCCGGTCTCGGCGATCCGGCGCAGGGTCCGCGCCGCGTCCGGGTTGCGCCACCGCTCCCCCGGCCGCGGCGCCCGGCCACCGGGCGCGAACACCCGGTCGAACTCGGCGTACTCGGGCCCGGTCAGCTCGGCGTGCGCGGCCACCCCGCGGGCCCAGGCCGCGGCCACCCCGGCGGAGACCGGGTGGCCGTGCTCGGCGTACCCGACGGCGTCGGTGAAGAGGTCGGCGAAGGGCAGCCGGCCGAACCGGTCGTGCAGGTCCCGCCAGCCGGCCGGCACGCCGGGGACGGTCACCGGCAGCCAGCCCCGGGCGGGCAGGGCCGGTCCGGCCTGCTGGGCGCCGCCGAGCGCGGCCACCGGCGCCGCGCCCCGGCCGCCGGTCGCGGCCCGCACCGCCGCCAGGGTCAGCGCCGCGGGCGACCGGCCGGAGGCGTTCAGCCCGTGCAGCCGCTCCCCGTCCCAGACCAGGGCGAACAGGTCACCGCCGATGTCGTTGGACGGGGGCTGCACCACGGTCAGGGTGATCGCGGTGGCCAGCGCCGCGTCGACCGCGGTGCCCCCGCGCCGCAGCACGGCCAGGCCGGCCGCCGCGGCCAGCGGGTGGCTGGTCGCCACCGCGCCGTGCGGGGCGTAGAGGGGATATCGGGGGTACGCCATGCGCCATGTCTACCGCCTCCCGGCGCGGCCCGCGCACCCGGTGATCGTCGATGCGGGGGCGTCCCGCGCCCGCGGTGGTCGTCGATGCGGCAGTGCCCGCGCCCTCGCTGATCGTCGATCCGACGCCGCCGCCGGTGGCCGTGGGGTCGGCGGGCCGGCGCCCTCGGTCGCCGCCGGTCCGGCGGACCGGGCCCCGGACCGCACACCGAGCCGGCGCGGCGCTCGCCTCGCGGCGGTCACCGTGGCGCAGCCGTCCTCAGGCTCCGCCGATCCGGGCCAGCCGGCCGTCGCGGCGGATCACCCGCAGGCCGCCGGGCAGGTGCGCGGCGCCCTGCCCGCGCCAGCCGGTGACCAGCGTGTCGAGGGCGGTCACGTGCCGGTGCGACAGCGCGGCCGGCGGGGCGCCCAGTTCGCGGGCCCAGGCGTGCAGCACCCGGCCGCGCACCGCGGGCGCCAGGTCGGCCAGCGCCGCGACCGACAGCCCGCCGTCGGGGTGGCGGACCGCGTCGAGCGCGGTGGCGGCCAGGTCGTCGAGCGCGGCATTGTCCGCCGCCACCAGCCGGGCGGTCCGGGCCAGGTTCTCCAGCACCCCCGGCCCGAGCGCCCGCACCAGCGCCGGCAGCACGTCGGCGCGGACCCGGGCCCGGGCGTACGAGGGGTCGGCGTTGTGCGGGTCCTCCCACGGGGTCAACCCGAGCACCGCGCACGCCTTGCGGGTCTGCTCCCGGCTCACCTCCAGCAGCGGGCGCAGCAGCGGCACCCCGGCCAGGTCCCGGCGGGCCGGCATCCCGGCCAGCCCGCGCGGCCCGGCGCCCCGGGCGAGCGCTAGCAGCACCGTCTCGGCCTGGTCGTCCCGGGTGTGCCCGGTCAGCACCGCCGCCGCCCGGTGCCGCCGGGCCACCTCGGCCAACGCCTGGTAGCGGGCCTCCCGGGCGGCCGCCTCCGGCCCGCCGGGACGGCCGGCCACCTCGACCCGGACCGCCTCCACCGGGGCGAATCCGACGTCCCGCGCCCAGGCCGCCACCCCCGCGGCCCGCTGCGCGGAGCCGTCCTGCAGGCCGTGGTCGACGGTCACCAGACCGGCCGGCCGGCCCAGCCGGGGCGCCACGAAGACGGTGGCCGCGGCCAGCGCGAGCGAGTCGGCACCGCCGGAGCAGGCGACCAGCACCGGCCCGGGCGGCAGGCCGACCAGCGCGCGACGCACCGCGACCCGGAGCGCGGCGACCGGCGGGGCGAGCGCGGCCACGGCCCGACGGTCAGCCGACGACCGGCACCGGGCCCACCGGCCCGTGCACCCGGGCCACCCAGGCGTCCGGGTCGCCGAGCTCCTCCAGCCGGGGCAGGGTGAGCGGCGAGTCGAAGACCTTGTTGAAGCCGGCCATCCCGACCCGCTCCACCACGCCGTGCACGAACTTGCGACCCTCGGCGTACTGGCGCATCTTCACGTCGACGCCGAGCAGCCGGCGGATCGCCTTCTCCAGCGGGTTGCCGGACTCGCGGCGCCGGTTGAACGCCGCCCGGATCCGCTCGACGCTCGGGATCACCTGCGGCCCCACCCCGTCCATCACGAACTCGGCGTGCCCTTCGAGCAGGGTCATCAGCGCGGTGAGCCGGTCCAGCACGGCCCGCTGGGCGGGCGTCTGGACGAGGTCCAGCACGCTGGTGCGGCTCTCCGGGTCGCGGATCGCCTCCGAGAGCGTGGCCACGCCCCGGCGCAGCCGCTCCAGCAGGTGCTCGCCGCCGCCGGACGAGGCGTCGACGAACGCCTGCACCTCGCCCAGGAAGTAGCCGCGCATCCACGGCACGGCGGTGAACTGGGTGCGGTGGGTCACCTCGTGCAGGCAGACCCAGAGCCGGAAGTCGCGCGGGTCGGCGCCGAGCTTGCGCTCCACCTCGACGATGTTCGGCGCGACCAGCAGCAGCTGCCCCGGGTCGGCGGAGAAGACCTCGTACTGACCGAGCACCCGGCCCGAGAGGTAGGCCAGCACGGTGCCGGCCTGCACGCCGGTCAGCCGGGAGCCGATCGCCTCGGTCAGCGGGCCGGGTTGCTTGTCGCCGGAGAGCCGGCTGACCAGGGGGCTGATCACCTCGCGCAGCCCGGCGATATTGGTCGCCGCCCAGTCCCGCCGGTCGACCACCCGCACCGGCGGGTGGGACACCTGTGGGCGCAGGCCGGTGTAGTCGGCGACGTGCCCGGCCGCCTCCTCGGTGAGCCCCCGCAGGTCGGCGACCACGTCGGTGGCCTCCGCGTACGACACCCGAGGGCCCGACTTGCCCAGGGCCCCCGCGGTCGCGGCGGCCAGATCCCAGTCCACGAACTGCGCCATGCACCCACCGTACCCGCGCCGGAACACCCCGGCCCGGGCTCGCGACGGCGATCGACGCCGGTCGCGCCGGCGGGGCGCCCGCCTGGCGGGCCCGAGGGCACCCTCGTGACGTCGGCGCAGCCCGGCCTCGGGACGCGGTCCAGCCCGCCGGGCCGGCGGGGTCAGCGGCAGCCGCAGCCGGCCAGCGCGGCGCCGATCCGGTCCAGCGCCACCCGGGCGGACTCCATCCCGTCCGGCGGCACCGCGTCGGTGAGCACGGCGAAGGTGAGCAGCCGCCCGTCGGCGGTGGTGACCAGCCCGGCGATGGCGTGCACCTTGGTCAGCGTGCCGGTCTTGGCCCGGACCACGCCCGCCCCGGACCGCGTCCCGTCGGCCGCGTAGCGCTCGCCCAGCGTGCCGGACCAGCCGGCGACCGGCAGGCCGCCGAAGACCGCGGCCAGCTCGGGACGGCTGCCGTTGCCGGCGAGCGTGATCAGGTCGGTGAGCAGCGAGGGGCTGATCCGGTTGGTGCGGGACAGCCCGCTGCCGTCGGCGAGGGAGAGTTCGTCGGCGGGCAGGCCCAGCTCGCCCGCCACGGCGTCCATCGCGGCGGCGGCGCCGGTGAACGAGGCGGGCTGGTTCCGGGCCAGCGCGACCTGGCGGGCCAGCGCCTCGGCGACGATGTTGTCGCTGTCGCTGATCATGATGTCGACCAGCCGGACCATCGGCAGCGACTCCACCTTGCCCAGCTCGCTGCCGGGCGCGCCGGCGGTGGCGTCGGCCCCCGCGGCCGGCGCCTTGCCGCGACCGACCGCGTCGGCGGGCACGCCGAGCAGCCGGGCGAAGGCGCGGCCGGCGGCCAGATCGGGCTGGGACACCCGCTCGGCGCCGTGGTCGCCGGCGTCGTGGTCCCGCTTGGCCTGGGGCACGTCCCGGCGCGCGCCGTCGGTCATCAACGCGGTGATCGCGCCGCCGTAGCCGCCGGTGGGGATGTCGTCGTCCCAGCCGGGCTCGTGGACCGGGCCGGAGTAGAGCGAGGAGTCGACGGTGACCCGGGTCGGCGCGGTGCCGCCGAGCGCCGCCTTCACCTGGGCAGCCAGGTCGTCCAGCCGGGCCGCGCCCGGGTAGAAGCCCTTCTTGTCCACCGCCAGGGTCGGGTCGCCGCCGCCGACGATCACCACCTCGCCGGGGCTCGCGCCGGCCACCGCGCGGGTGGGGATGCGGTGGCCGGGACCGCGCGCGGCGAGCACGGTCACCGCGGTGACCAGCTTGGTCACCGAGGCGGGCACGGTGCCGTCGTCCTCGTTGGCACCGAAGAGCGGCTGGCCGGTGGCCACGTCGGCCACCGAGACGTTGACCCGGTCACCGAGCGCGGCGGCGCCGACCAGCGGGTCGAGCGCGGCGGAGACCCCCTCCGGGGTGGGCAGCGGGGCGTTCGCGTCCGCCGCGGCCAGCACCGGCACCGGGGCCGGGTCGGCCGGCTGGGCGCTCGCCGGACCGCCGGCCTTGTCGTCGCCGAGCCACTCCGCCACCGGGCCGGGACGGACCACGACCACCCCGGCGGCCAGCGCGATCAGCAGCACCGTGGCGAGCAGCAACGGCAGCAGCCGCCGGCGCCGGGCCGGCGCGGAAGGCACCGCGGCGGACAGCGGCGCACCGGCGGGCGGCGGCGACACGGGTACGGCGGCGGCCGGCGGCCCACTCGCCGGGCCGAAGAGATCCGGGGCCGGTGACACGCGCGCCGAGCCGGAGGCGTGCGGCGGCACGCTGGCCGAGCCGGCGGCGTGCGGCGGCGGGGCGCCGGCCGTACCGAAGGCGCCGCCGTTCAGCGGGCGGCCCCCGGCCGTACCGGAAACGCCCGGGTGCGGGGGCACCGGCGCGGCGCCGGCGGGCGGCGCGCCGGCGCCGGGACGCCAGGGCGGCGGCGCGGGCCGCTCCGCGGGGTGACCGGCGGGGCCGGCGGGTGCCTGCGGCGGGTGCGCGTCGGGCACCCGGAACCGCCCGGTGGCGGGGCCCGGAGCAGATCCGCCCGTACCACGTCCAGCACCTGACTCCGGGCGGTAGTGTGAATCTTCCCTCCCCACGACCCCCTCCTCCCCCACGAAATCCGGTCTGGGTGACACTACTTCGGTCCGAACACTATGCGGTGGCCGGAGCCGGTGGGTGGGCATTCGCCCGCACCCGGCCGGCGCCGGGTGGTTTCCGTTAGCCAGCGTGGGCAAACGAGGGAGCGTGCAGATGGATTTCGACGTGACGGTTGAGATCCCGAAGGGTCACCGCAACAAGTACGAGGTCGACCACGCGACCGGCCGGATCCGGCTGGACCGTACCCTCTTCACCTCCACGCAGTACCCGGCGGACTACGGCTTCATCGAGGGCACCCTCGGCGAGGACGGCGACCCGCTGGACGCGCTGGTGCTGGTCCCCGAGCCGACTTTCCCCGGCTGCCTGATCCGCTGCCGCACCATCGGCATGTTCCGGATGACGGACGAGAAGGGCGGCGACGACAAGGTCCTCTGCGTCCCCTACGAGGACCCGCGCCAGGAGCACCTGCGCGACATCCACCACCTGGGCGAGTTCGACCGGCTGGAGATCCAGCACTTCTTCGAGGTGTACAAGGACCTCGAACCGGGCAAGTCGGTCGAAGGCGCCACCTGGGTCGGGCGGACCGAGGCCGAGGCCGAGATCCGGGCGTCGTACCAGCGCGCCAAGGAGGCCGAGGAGCGCGGCGAGACCGGGCACTGACCCACCACGACGTCGAACCGGGCCCGGGGGCCGCTCAGCCGAGCAGCCCCCGGGCCCGTTCGTACAGGCCGAGCACCGCGCAGGCGACCGGCACCACCGAGACCACCAGCGCGGTGTCGGTCAGGTCGGCGATCCGGCCGAGGTACGGCGAGACCGGCCGGCGCGCGTACGTGCTGCCCGCGGCCACGGCGAGCAGGGCCAGGGCCAGGCCGCCGGCGACCAGCACCAGCCGGCCCGCCGGCCCGGACCGCGCGGCGAGCACGGCGCCCAGCACGGCGTACCCGGCGAGCCCGGCGACCACCGTCGGCACCCGGTGCCGCAGCGCCACGAAGAGCCGGGAGCGCAGCAGCAGCACGGCCCCGGCGACCGCGACGAGCACCCGCCCGGCGGTCCCGCCGGCCACCCCGAGCACCAGCGCGGCGGCCGCCGCCAGCACCGCGTGCCCGAGCAGCATCCCGGTCAGCATCTCCTCGGTGCGGGCCACCGCCGCGTAGACCCGGCCCCGGTCGGGCAGGTCCCGGACCCGCTCGGCGCCGCCGGGGGCGTCGGTGGGCAGGGTGATCGGCGGCAGCGGCACCTTGCCCAGCCGGATGGCCAGCAGCGGCACCGCCCCGACGGCGAAGACCAGGACGCAGAGCAGCACGGCGGCGGTGCCGGCCGGGTCGAGCAGCAGCCCGCCGAGCGCGGCCAGCGCGCCGGCCACCCCGACCGCCGCGCCGGCCACGAAGACCCGCAGCCGGGTGGCGACGCCGACCAGCCCGAGCACCGACACCAGCAGCAGCGCCACCGAGCCGGCCAGCAGTTCCGGCGCGCCCAGCCAGCGCACCGGGGCGAGCGGGCCGACCGGGTCGCCGGTGCTGACCGCGAGGGCGCCGGCCGCCGCCGCGTACGGCAGCGCGTAGCCGCCCAGGGTGGCCCCGACCGGGCCGTCCCCGTGCGCCCGGGACGCCACGGTGCCGGCCAGGGTGAGCAGCAGCGCCACCACGGCCGCGGCGGGCCAGCCGGCCCCGCGCGCCGGACCGCCGGCGAGCACGGCGAGCAGCCCCACCGCCAGCGGCACCGCCGCGCCGGCCAGCACGGTGGCCCGGGTGGCACCGGGCGACCAGGCCCCGCCCCGCCGCCGGGCGCCGTCCGCGATCGCCTCCACCACGTCGTCGTACTCCAGCTCGGGCCACTCGGCCCGGGCCGGCACCAGGTGCAGCACCTCGCCGTCCCGGACGCCCTGCGGCAGCAGCGCCTGCGCGGTCGCCAGCACCGCCCCGTCGGTACGCCGCAGCACCCAGCCGCCGTGCCGTTCCCCGTCGTCGGCCAGCCCCTCGCCGGCGTGCCGCAGCACCTCGGGCAGCAGCTCGGCCAGGGGAACCTGCTCGGGCAGCGCGACGTCCACCCGCCGTTGCGGGGCGCTGATGGTGACCCGGGCCAACCCGATTGTCATCGACCGATCTCCATATCGAGCGGGGTTGGTGGCTGCGCGGACGACAGGACTTTACCTACCATGAGCCAGGCTCGGGTCACCGTGCGCAGTCAGGAGGTCGGGTGTCCACTGTCGTCATCAAGCGGCCACCCCGCCGCCCGGCGCCGGAGATCCCGGTCGGCGAGCTGCCGGTGGAGGCGCCGCCGGAGATCCCTCCGGTCACCGGCGGGCGCTGGCAGCAGCTGCTGATGGTGCTGCCGATGCTCGGCGGCACGGTGGCCATGGCGATGATGTTCGGCCGCGGCGGTGGGGCCTACTCGTACGTGGTCGGCGGCATGTTCGGCCTCTCCTCGCTGGCCATGCTGGTGACCTCCTGGGGCAGCGCCGCCGGCACCCCGAAGAAGTCGGAGATGATGGCCGCCCGCCGGGAGTACCTGCGGCACCTGACCACGCTGCGGCGCCGGGTCCGGCAGACCGCCGGCCAGCAGCGCGCCGGGCTCTACTACCGGCACCCGGACCCGGGCCGGCTCTGGTCGACAGTGGAGAGCCACCGGGTCTGGGAACGCCGGCCCGCCGACCCGGACTTCGCGGTGGTCCGGGTCGCGGTCGGGCCGCAGACCCTGGCCACCCCGCTGGTGCCGCCGGTCACCCGGCCGCTGGAGGAGCTGGAGCCGATGACCGCCGGGGCGCTGCGCCGCTTCCTGGACGCGTACTCGGTGGTGCCCGACCTGCCGGTGGCACTGTCGCTGCGCAGCTTCGCCCGGGTGTACGTCAAGGCCGTCCCGACCGCCGACGGCCGGGCGCTGGCCCGCGCGATGCTCACCCAGCTCGCCGTCTTCCACGCCCCCGACGAGCTGCTCGTCGCGGTCTGCGCCGGGCCCGAGCGGCGGGCCGCCTGGGAGTGGGTGAAGTGGCTGCCGCACGCCCACCACCCCGCCCGCACCGACGCGCTCGGCCCGGTGCGGCTGGTCACCAGCGCCGCCGCCGAGTTGGAACGGCTGCTCGACGACGTACTGGCCAGCCGGTCCCGGTTCAGCCCGGCCGGGCCGGCCACCGACGGGCCGCACGTGGTGGTGCTGCTCGACGGCGGCGACCTCACCGGGGCCACCGACCTGACCGGCGACGGCGGCATCGACGCGGTGACCGTCATCGACCTGGACACCGCGCCGCCCCGACTGCTGGACCGGTTCGCGCTGCTGCTCGAACTGCGCGACGGCCGGCTGCACTCGCACTCGGCGGACGGGCACGTCGAGGTGGGCACCGCCGACCGGCTGGAGCCGGCCGACGCCGAGGCGGTCGCCCGCCGGCTGGCGCCGCTGCGGCTGGCCGGCACCCCGCGCGGCCCGGACGCCCCGCCCGGCGCCGAGCCCGGGCTGCCCGAGCTGCTCGGGCTCGGCGACCCGGAGAGCTTCACCGCCGAGCAGGGCTGGGCGCCCCGGTCGGCGCGCGAACGGCTGCGGGTGCCGATCGGGGTGGGCACCGACGGCGGCGCGATCGAACTCGACCTCAAGGAGTCCGCCCAGGACGGGATGGGCCCGCACGGCCTGCTGATCGGGGCCACCGGCTCGGGCAAGTCCGAGCTGCTGCGCACCCTGGTGCTCGGGCTGGCCGCCACGCACAGCTCGGAGCAGCTCAACTTCGTCCTGGTCGACTTCAAGGGCGGGGCGACCTTCGCCTCCTTCGACCGGTTGCCGCACACCGCCGCGGTGATCACCAACCTGGCCGACGCGCTGCCGCTGGTCGACCGGATGGTCGACGCCATCAACGGCGAGCTGGTCCGCCGCCAGGAGCTGCTCCGCCGGGCCGGCAACTTCGCCAGCCTGCGCGACTACGAACGGGCCCGGGCCGCCGGCACCCCGCTCGCCCCGCTGCCCTCGCTGCTGCTGATCTGTGACGAGTTCTCCGAGCTGCTCTCGGCCAAGCCGGACTTCATCGACCTGTTCGTGCAGATCGGCCGGCTGGGCCGGTCGCTCGGCGTGCACCTGCTGCTGGCGAGCCAGCGGTTGGAGGAGGGGCGGCTACGCGGACTCGACACCCACCTGTCGTACCGGATCGGGTTGCGGACCTTCTCCGCGCTGGAGTCCCGGACGGTGCTCGGGGTGCCGGACGCGCACGAGCTGCCCCGCTCGCCCGGCCACGGCTACCTGCGCTTCGGCACCGAACCGCTGGTCCGGTTCAAGGCCGCGTACGTCTCCGGGGCGGTGCGCCGGGCGGTCGCCGCCGGCGCCGGCGGCTCCGGTGCCCCGCGCCTGCTCGCCTTCTCCACCCACTACCTGCCGGCGCCCGAGCCGACCGGGCCGGCCACCCCGCCCGCCGCCGCGGAGGACGGCGCGGAGAGCCTGCTCGACCTGCTGGTCGGCCGGCTGGCCGGGCAGGGCCCGCCGGCGCACCAGGTCTGGCTCCCGCCGCTGGGCCGCCCACCGGCGCTGGACGAGCTGCTCGGCCCGGCCACCGTCGATCCGGCGCGCGGGCTCGGCGTCGGCAACCCGGAGCTCCAGGGCGCGCTCCAGGTGCCGGTCGCGGTGGTCGACAAGCCGTTCGAGCAGCGGCGCGACCTGCTCTGGCTGGCGCTGGACGGGGCCGCCGGGCACGTGGCGGTGGTCGGTGCGCCGCAGAGCGGCAAGTCGACGGCGCTGCGCACGCTGATCTGCGCGCTGGCGCTCACCCACACCCCGGCCGAGGTGCAGGTCTACTGCCTCGACTTCGGCGGCGGCGGGCTGGGCACGCTCCGCGACCTGCCGCACGTCGGCGGCGTCGCCGGGCGCACCGACCCGACGGCCGTCCGGCGTACGGTCGGCGAGATCGCCACCCTGCTGGCGGAGCGCGAACGCCGCTTCGCGGAGCTGGGCGTGGAGTCGATGGCCGCCTGGCGGCATCGCCGGGCCGCGGCGGCCGGCACCGGCCAGCCGACCGCCGACCCGTTCGGCGACGTCTTCCTGGTGGTCGACGGCTGGGCCACCGTGCGCGGCGAGTACGACGACCTGGAGCCGCTGGTCACCGACCTGGCCACCCGCGGGCTGTCGTACGGGGTGCACGTGGTGGCGACCGCGCTGCGCTGGCTGGACTTCCGGCCGGCCATCCGGGACCTCTTCGGTTCCCGGCTGGAGCTGCGCCTCGGTGACCCGGCCGACTCGCTGCTGGCCCGGCGGGCCGCGGCGAACGTGCCGGAGCAGAGCCCCGGCCGGGGCGTCACCGCGGAGAGCCTGCACTTCCTCACCGCGCTGCCGCAGCTCACCGCCGGTACGGACACCGCCGACCTGGTCAAGCGGGTGGCCGCCGGCTGGCCCGGCCCGGCCGCGCCCGCGGTGCGGCTGCTCCCGCCGGTGCTCCCGTACGCCGAACTGGACCTGGCCGCGACGACCGGGCTGCGCTTCCCGATCGGGGTGGCCGAGGCGGACCTGCGCCCGGTGGTGCTGGACTTCGCCACCGAGCCGCACTTCGTGGTCTTCGGCGACGCCGAGTGCGGCAAGTCGTCGTTCCTGCGCGCGCTGGCCACCTCGATCATCACCCGGTTCACCCCGGAGCAGGCGCGGGTGATCCTGGTCGACTACCGGCGCAGCCTGCTCGGCGCGATCGAGACACCGCACCTGATCGGCTACGGCACCGCCGCCGCGCACACCGCCGAGCTGGTCGAGTCGGCCGCCGGCTACCTGCAGGCCCGGCTGCCCGGCCCGGAGATCACCCCGGCCCAGTTGCGGGAGCGGTCCTGGTGGTCGGGCCCGGAGCTGTTCGTGTTGGTGGACGACTACGACCTGGTCGCCAGCGGGCCGGCCAACCCGCTGCGGGCGCTGGAGGAGCACCTGCCGCACGCCCGGGACGTCGGGCTGCACCTGGTGCTCGCCCGCCGCTCGGGCGGCGCCGGCCGGGCCCAGTACGAGCCGATCGCGCAACGGCTGCGGGAACTCTCCACCGCCGGGCTGGTGATGGCCGGCAGCCCGGACGAGGGGGCGCTGGTCGGTCCGGTCCGACCTGGACCGTTGCCACCCGGGCGCGGTCGGCTGGTGACCCGGCGCGAGGGCGTACGCCTCGTGCAGCTGGCTCACCTGCCGCCACCGTGACCGGTCCGGCCGGATGGCTCCGGAAGAGGGGGTGGAACCGGTAATCTCCGATCGTCGTCTTTCCGAACCGAGGAACGGCTGAGAATGTGACCAGGGTGCGGCAGAGCGGTCCGCCGACGGCGCGACGGGTCGCCGGTCGGACGCTGCTCGCTGTCGCGGCCGCGGCCGTGCCGCTCGCCGCTCCGGTGCCGCCCGCCCACGCCGCGGCCACCGCCCGGCCGGTCGCCTCGGCCGCCGTCGCGTCGGCGGCGTTCCCGCTGGCCGCCCCCGTGCCGGACAGCCAGACCCGCCCCGACCAGGTCCGCGACGAGCAGTGGCAGCTCGACGAGCTGCGGGCGGAGACCGCCTGGCGCAGCTCGACCGGGCGCGGGGTCACCGTCGCGGTCATCGACTCCGGTGTGGACGCCAGCCACCCCGACCTGGCCGGCCAGGTGCTGCCCGGCCTCGACCTGGTCGCCCCGCTCGGCGGCGACCCGGATCCGGTCGGGCACGGCACCACGGTGGCCGGGTTGATCGCCGGGCGCCGGGACGACAGCCGCGGCGTGGTCGGCCTCGCCCCGGACGCCAAGATCCTCCCGGTCCGCGTGCTCGACGACGAGAACCGCTACGACGACGCGCTGATCGTCGCCAAGGGCGTGCGCTGGGCGGTGGACAACGGCGCCCGGGTCATCAACCTGTCGCTCGGCGGCAGCGGCGACAGTCCGGCCCTGGCCGCCGCGCTCGACTACGCCTTCGCCCGCGACGTGGTGGTGGTCGCCTGCACCGGCAACGTGGCCACCTCCACCGACTCGAAGGTCTGGTACCCGGCGCGGGAGCCGGGCGTGATAGCGGTGTCCGGCCTGGAGCGGGACAGCGAGAACCTCTGGTCCGGCGCGATCACCGGCCGCGCCACCGTGCTCACCGCCCCGGCCACCGGGCTGGTCGGCGCCCGCCCCGGCGACGGCTACTGGCGGGTGCAGGGCACCAGTTTCGCCGCGCCGCTGGTGGCCGCCACCGCCGCGCTGGTCCGGGCCCGCTACCCGCAGATGCCCGCCGGCGACGTGGTCAACCGGCTGCTGGCCACCGCCCGCGACATCGGCCCCACCGGCCGGGACGACCGTTTCGGGTACGGCCTGGTCGACCCGGTCGCGGCGGTGGACGCCGAGGTGGCCCCGACGGGCCGCAACCCGCTGGACGACCAGACCTCGCCGGGCGTCGTCGGGTTCGGCCCGGCACCCGGTTCGGCCGAGGCCGAGGCGGCCGGCGCCGGGACGGATCCGCTGGGCGGCTGGACCGCGCCCCGCCAGCAGAGCCAGTGGACGGCCCGGCCGGCCGGCTCCGAGCACGACTCCACGCCCGAGCGGCTCTGGACCGGGGCCGCGCTCTTCGTCGCCCTGCTCACCGGCGCGGCGCTGATGGTGCGCCGGTTCCGGCAGTGGGGCAGCCGCTGACCGGCCCGCTCCGGCCGCACCGGTCCGGGACGGAACGCCTGACCACGCCCCGCGCTGGGTAGAACGGAGACCATGAACTCACCCGGCCAGCGCACCCTCCCGACGCCGACCCGGCCGTCGTGGCGACGCCGCCGGCTGCACCCGGACGACTCGCGCGGCCTCCGGCTCACCCTCGCCGTCGCCGCGGCGTTCCTGGTGCTGGTGCCGTTCGCCCTGCTCGCGCTCCTGGTCCTGGCCGGCTGGCCGCCGCTGCGCGAGCTGGACACCACGGTGGCCGGCGCGTTGCACGGCTTCGCCGTGGACCATCCGGCCTGGGTCCGGCTGATGAGCCTGTGGACCGACGTGTTCGCGCCGATGTCGCTCCGGTTCGGCGCGCTGGTGCTGGTGATCTGGCTGGTCCGCCGCGGCGCCCGGCAGCTCGCGATCTGGGTGGCCGCCACCATGCTGCTGGGCGGGCTGCTCGGCCCGCTGCTCAAGCTGCTCTTCGGGCGGGCCCGGCCGGACCTGCCCGAGCCGGTGGCGCAGGCCGCCGGGCTCGCCTTCCCGTCCGGGCACGCGCTGAACGCCGCGCTGGCCGCCGGGATCCTGCTGGTGGTCTTCCTGCCGTACGCGCGGGAGCGGGTCGCCCGGTGGGCGGTGTGGGCGGCCGCCGTGCTGCTGGCCGGGGTGACCGGGTTCAGCCGGGTGGCGCTCGGCGTGCACTGGAGCACCGACGTGCTGGCCGGTTGGCTGCTCGGCACGGCCGTGGTGGCCGCGACGTCCGCCGCCTTCACCGTCTGGCAGCACCAGACCCCACCCGCCGCCCCGCACCCCTGAGGCAGCTCAGGTGCACTTGCCGGTGGCCACGCCGCGGGTGCGCTCGGCGCCGGCCAGCGCGACCGGACGGGCCTCGGCGGCGGTCACCGCGAAGCCGGTGTTCGGGTCGTCGGCGGCCGCCGCGAAGATCACCCCGAGTACCAGCCCGTTGGCGGAGACCAGCGGCCCGCCCGAGTTGCCGCTGCGGACCAGCGCCCGGATGGTGTAGATCTCCCGGGTCACGTCGCCGGAGGAATAGATGTCCGGCCCGGTGATCCGGTCGACGTCGCGTACCCGGGCGGACTGCGCGTTGTACGGCCCGTCGAGCGGGAAGCCGAGCACGATGGCGTCCGCGCCGCTGCCCGCGTTGCCGGCGGCGAACCGCATCGACGGGCCGGGCAGCCCCGGCACGTAGAGCACGGCCAGGTCGCGGTCGGGGTCGTAGACGACCACCTCACCGTCGTACCGGTCGCCGTTCAGCTCCACCGCCACCGAGCGGGTGCCGGCCACCACGTGCGCGTTGGTCATCACCCGGTCGTCGGCGTAGACGAACCCGGAGCCCTCGATCCGGCGGGAGCAGCTCGGCGCGGAGCCGAGCACCTTGACCACCGAGCGCTGGCCGTTGACCACCACCTGCGAGCCGGCGAGCGCCGGATCGGGCGGTGAGACCTGCCGGGCCTGGGTACGCCCCAACCCCTCGAAGACGTCCGGGAAGCCGTTGGTGTCCACCGTGTCGCGCAGCGCGGTGGAGAGCTGCTGCGCCTGGTCCGGCAGCACCCGGTCGACCACGGTGAGCAGCGCGCTGTTCTTCACCGAGGCGGCCAGCCAGGGCAGCGAGGACGACCCGAGCGGGACCGCTACCAGCCAGGCGACCAGCAGCACCGCGAAGATCGAGACGAACGCCCCGCCGATGTCGTCGACCTGCTTGCCCACGTCGCTGGTGATCGTCTTGCGCAGGTGGGAACCGAGCCAGCCGGCGAGCGCCTGACCGATCACGGCCAGCCCGAAGACCGCCACCAGGGAGACCAGCACCCGGGTGCCGCTGTCCACGAACTGCTGGGCCAGCAACGGGCCGATCTGGAGGCCGAGCAGGGCGCCCAGGAAGAAGCCGGAGAACGACAGCAGCCCGATGACGAACCCCTGGCGGTATCCGCTGATCGCGAACACGAGCATGAGCAGCAGCAGGACGAGATCCACGGCGGACACGGGTCAAGCGTACGGGCAGAGTGCTCGCGGGATGACCATCGCTTGCCGAAGGTGACCGCCCGATCAGCGCAGGGCGCTCTCGTCCACCTCGTCCGTACCGGCCGACGGCGCCGGGGTGGCGGCGGTGGGCGGCAGGTCGACCACCCGGCTCCGTGGCCACGGCCGCGCCCAGCCACCCATCGTCAGCAGGGCGTCCAGCACCCCGGCGGTGAAGCCCCAGACCAGCATGCCGCGGGCGGAGAACGCCGGCCCGATCCAGCCGCTCGGGTGCCGTACCCGCATCCGGTTCTCCGGGTCGACCAGCTCGGCGATCGGCAGCCGGGCCACGTGCGCCACCTCGGCGGGCTCCCGGGGATGCACCGGGTGCGGCGCGTGCCACCAGCCGAGCACCGGGGTCACCACGAAGTCGCTGACCGGGATCCAGAGCCGGGGCAGCTCGGCCAGCACGGTGACGCTGGCCGGGTCGAGGCCGACCTCCTCGTTCGCCTCGCGCAGCGCGGTCGCCGGGGCGTCGGCGTCCTCCGGGTCGGCCGCGCCGCCCGGAAAGGCCGGCTGACCGGCGTGGTTGCGCAGGGTGGCGGCCCGCTGCAGGATCAGCACGTCCGGGCCGGCGCCGGGCTCCTCGCCGAGCAGCACCAGCACCGCGCTCTCCCGGCCGCCGTCGTCCGGGGTGGCCAGCCGGGTGAAGTCCTCGGTGCGGGCGGTGCCGAGCCGGTGCAGCAGGGGCTCCATCCAGCCCGGTGGTCGCCGGGTCACGCCGGCACCGCCAGGCCCAGGTGCTGCCGGACCAGGGCGGCGAGGCGGGCGTCATCGAGCGCGCCGGAGGCGTCGACGTGCCGCACCCGGCCCTGCCCGTCGACGAAGAGGGTGAGCGGGATGGCGTTGCGGCCCAGCGCCCGTTGCAGCGCCTCGCCCTGGTCGACCAGGACGGGGAAGCGTACGCCGAAGTCCTCGCCGATGGACTGCGCGCCGGCGCGGCTGTCGCGGCTGTTCACCCCGAGCACCCGGAGCTGGCCGTCGGCCCGCTCGCTGAGCCGCTGGAACGCGGGCAGCTCGGTGCGGCAGGGCGCGCACCAGGAGGCCCAGACGTTGACCACGGCCGGGCCGCGGACGTCCCGCAGGGCGACCGGCGCCCCACCGGTGAAGCAGTTCAAGGTCACCTCGGGCAGCGGGTCGCCCCCGCCGGAGCCGGCCGGCGACGCGGTCGGCGCGGGGGTGCCGCCCGGGGCGGTGGTCAGCGCGGCGCAGTCCTGGAACGGCGACGGCCGGCTGGCCGCCGCCCCCTGCCGGGTCGGTGCCTCCTCCTGCCCTGCGGTGCCGGTGCAGCCCGCGACCGCCAGCAGCAGCGGGACGAGCAGGGCGGCGGCGCGCCGCTTCATCGGCGCACCACGCTTCGGGACCGCGCGGTCCGCGGGACCGGCTCGCTCCACGCGCTCACGGTGCCTCCGCCACGACCGCCTGGACCGGCACCAGCTCCGGGTCGACCCCGGCGGCCACCGCGAGGTCGCGCGCCCGGGGGCCCTTGAGCAGCTTGGCGGCGGCGGCCGGCTCGGTCGGGCCGGTGCCGTAGGAGGGGCAGAGCTTCGCCAGGGTGCAGGCGCCGCAGGCCGGCTTGCGGGCGTGGCACACCCGCCGGCCGTGGAAGATCACCCGGTGCGAGAACATCGTCCAGTCGCGCCGCTCGATGAGCGCCCCGATGGCGTGCTCCACCTTGACCGGGTCGGTCTCCCCGGTGAGCCGCCAGCGCCCCACCAGCCGGTGGAAGTGGGTGTCGACGGTGATGCCGGGGACGTCGAAGGCGTTGCCGAGGATGACGTTCGCGGTCTTGCGGCCGATGCCGGGCAGCGTCACCAGGTCGGCCAGCTTGCCGGGGACCCGGCCGTCGTAGCGCTCCACCAGCGCCTGGCCGAGCTTGATCAACGAGTCGGTCTTGTTCCGGTAGAAGCCGGTGGGGCGGATCAGCTCCTCCAGCTCGGCCCGCTGGGCACCCGCGTAGTCGGCGGCGGTCGGGTAGCGGGCGAAGAGCTTCGGGGTGACCTCGTTGACCTTCTTGTCGGTGCACTGGGCGGAGAGGATGGTCGCCACGGCCAGCTCCAGCGGGTTGGAGTGGTCGAGCTCACAGTGCGCGTCGGGATGGGTCTCGGTCAGCACCCGGCCGATCTTCCGGGCGCGCCGCTTGCGCCCGAGGTCGGTCTCGGTGGCACCGGGAGAGCTGGTGGTCACGCCGGCCAGCCTACGTCGCCCGTCCGACGAACCGCCGGGGCCCACGCGCCCGGCCGGCGGGTCAGCCCTCGGTCGGCGGGCTGATCTTGCCGGAGTCGTCGAACCGGGCGCCGGTCTTCGGGAAGTCGCTGCGGGTCAGCTGCCGCACCAGGCCGAGGCCCCGGTCGTCACGGTCCATGGTCGGCTTGCCGGCCGAGTTCATGTACGTCGAGACGAACGAGCCGCCGGCCCAGCTGCCGTCCGGCTTCAGCGACACCTTGAGCACCCCGCCCCAGCCGAGCCGGCCGGCGTTGCTCAGCGAGTTGCCGCCACCGGCGAAGTTGCCGAGGCTGTACGCGATCAGCCGGCCCTTGTAGAACTCCATGCCGCGCAGCACGTGCGGGCCGTGCCCGACGATCAGGTCGGCGCCCGCGTCGATCATCGCCTTGGAGAACCTGACCGGATCGCCCCGGTTCTCGCCGAGGAACAGCTCGGTGCCGGGCCGCACCCGGGTCTTGTCCGACCCCTCGGCGCCCATGTGCACCTGCACCACCACCAGGTCGGCCATCCCGGCAGCCCTGGTGACCACCCGCTTCGCCGCGGCGATGTCGACCAGGCTGTTGGACCAGACGTACGACGAGAAGCCGGCGACGGCGACCTTGACCCCCGCCACCTCGACCACGGTGATCTGGTCGGGCGCGCCGGTGTGCGCGAGGTCGTAGCGCTCCAGCGCCTTCTGGGTGTTCTCGTAGCCCTTCGGGCCGTAGTCGTAGCCGTGGTTGTTGGCCTGGTTGAGCAGGTCGAAGCCGGCGTCGCGCAGGTGTGCGGCGTACTCCGGCGGGGCCCGGAACTGGAAGCAGCGGGTGGAGTTCGCGCCGCACTTGCCGGTGCCGGTGTCGACGGTGAGCGGCTCCTCCAGGTTGCCCATCACCAGGTCGGCCTCGAGCGCCTTCTCGACCGAGTCGAAGAAGCCCTTGCCGCCGTTGGCCGGCAGCCGGTTCGGCGCGTTGCCCATGATGATGTCGCCGGTGGCGGAGAGCGAGATGGACTTCTCGGCCGGCGTCGCGGGGGCCGAGCCGACCGGGGCGCCGGTGCCGCCGCCGCCCGCGCCGGGCTGCCAGACCGGGCCGTCCCCCGATTCGCCGCCGCACCCGGCCGCGAGCAGGGCGCCGAGCAGCACGACGAGCGCCAACGCCGGGCGGCGGCGCGGGCGGGACGGGGCGGGGGCGGCAGCGTACATCGCCCGCGACCCTACCGGCCGGCAAACGGGCCGACGAGGGCCGATCGGCCAGGAATTCAGCCCGCCAGCCGATCCGACCAGGGGACCACCGGGCCGGCCCCACCGGCCAGCACGGCGGCGTGCACCGCCCGGGCCAGCGGGGCGCCCCAGACCGAGCGCGGGCCGCCGTACTCGGCGACCGGGCCGTCGGCCGGGCAGAGCACGGTGACCGCGTCGGTCGGGGTGCCGGTGCCCGGCATCCCCAGCTCGCCGATCGCCTGCGCCTTCGCCTCGGTGGCCGTGGCCACCGCGTTGACCAGCGCGGCGTCGCCGAGCCGCGCCGGCACGTACAGGACGATGTTGACAGTGCCGACCCGCTGGCCGGGGGCCATCGCGGGCGCGGCGGCCCAGACCGGGGTGCCGAGCCCGACCGTCGCCCAGGCCCGCACGCCGGTGTCGGTCCGGGCCACCACCTCCGCCACGTCGACGCCGGTCAGCAGGCCCACCCCCGGCCCGTCCAGGCCGAGCTGGGCGGCCAGGCCGGCCAGGTGGTCGGCCGGGTCGTCCCGGTCGTACGACATCGGGACTGTCGCGTTGACCACCCACCGCCGCTCCCCGATGCCGCCGCCCAGCGGCGCGGAGCTGACCGCGCGCAGCGGGCGGTCGGCCCGCCAGACCAGCAGCGGCACGTCCCGCCCGCTCTCGTGGCGGGTGGTCAGCAGGGGGTCGCTCAGCACGCCGTGACCCTACGACCCGGTCCGTATCCGGCCCGCCCCGGTCCGGAAAATCGCGTGATCCTACTGGTCGCACGGGTCGGGTGGGTTACGCCCGGGGATCAAGATTCCAGGGGTGCACCTCTGATTCGCGCGCTGTTGTGCCTAGACTTGGCGGCGCGCGAGGGATCAGCGGACGGCGGACCCGGCCGAGCAGACGGCACGCGCAACCGGAGGTGCGCGATGGACGAGGTACTGGCCCGCAGCGGGATCTTCCAGGGGGTCGACCCGGAGGCTGCCGAGGCGCTCGCCAAGGAGATGGAGACGATCGAGGTCCGCAAGGGCGAGATCGTCTTCAACGAGGGCGAGCCCGGCGACAGTCTCTACATCCTGCTGTCTGGCAAGATCAAGGTCGGCCGCCGGGCGGCGGACGGTCGGCAGAACCTGATCGCGGTGATGGGCCCGTCGGACATGGTCGGCGAGCTGTCGCTCTTCGATCCCGGTCCGCGTACGGCGACCGCCACCGCGGTGACCGACACCCGGCTGGTGCGGCTGCGTAAGCAGGCGCTGCGGCCGTGGCTGAACAACCGGCCCGAGATCGCCGAGCAGCTGCTCCGCGTGCTGGCCCGCCGGCTCCGCCGGACCAACGACTCGCTGGCCGACCTGATCTTCACGGACGTGCCCGGCCGGGTGGCGAAGAACCTGCTCCAGATGGCCGGCCGGTTCGGCACCCGCGACGGCGGCGTGCTGCGGGTGACCCACGACCTCACCCAGGAGGAGATCGCCCAGCTGGTCGGCGCCTCCCGGGAGACGGTCAACAAGGCGCTGGCCGACTTCGCCTCCCGGGGCTGGCTGCGGCTGGACGGCAAGAGCATCATCATCCTCGACCCGGAGCGCCTGGCCCGCCGCGCCCGCGTCTGACCCGACCGGGGCCCGCCCCCGGCCGCCGTGACAAACCCGGCCCGGACCGCGTCGTCGGTCCGGGCCGGTTCGGCACCTCGTCTGCCCGGCGCAGAATTCCTGGACCTGGCGACGCCGGTCCCGCACGCTGGACCGATGCTGAACCGGGTCGCCGTACTCTCCGACATCCACGGGGCGCTGCCCGCGCTGGAGGCCGTGCTGGCCGAGCCGGACGTCGCCGCCGCCGACCTGATCGTGCTCACCGGCGACATCGCCGCCGGCCCGCAGCCGGTCGAGGTGCTCGACCTGCTCGCCGGGCTGGGCGACCGGGTCTGCTGGGTACGCGGCAACGCCGACCGGGAACTGGTCGAGGCGCGCGCCGGCCGGAAGTCCCCGATCGACGTCTCGAACTGGGCCGCCGAGCAACTCCGGGACGACCAGCTGGCCCGGCTGGCCGCGCTGCCGCTGACGGTCACGCTGGAGGTCGCCGGTCTCGGGCCGGTGCTCTTCTGCCACGCCACGCCGCGCGACGACGAGGAGGTCGTGCTGGTCGACACCCGGATGGCACGTTGGGCCGAGGTGTTCGCCGACGTACCGGCCGAGGTGCGCACGGTGGTCTGCGGGCACACCCACATGCCGTTCACCCGGCTGGTCGACCGGCGCCTGGTGGTCAACGCGGGCAGCATCGGCATGCCGTACGGGGGCCCGGGGGCGGACTGGGCGCTGCTCGGTCCCGGCGTGCAGCTGCGCCGGACCGCCTTCGACGTGGACGCCGCCTGCGCCCGGGTGGCCGCCGAGTCGACCTTCCCGGACGCCGCCGAGTGGGCCGACGAGTACCTGCGCTCCCGGCACAGCGACGCGGACGCGCTGGCCGTCTTCGCCCCGCGTGACGGCCGCTGACCCCGACCGGTCCCAGCCCGGCCCGGCCGGCACCCCGTTCCGTCTCCACCGCCGCCGGACGGCATCGGCGGTAGTGATGAATCGTTTGTGACATCAGCGCCACGGTCTCCGCCCCAGCAGGCGGGCCGCGGACCGGCTCCCACCAGAAAAAGTCAGGCTTGACTGTTTGTTTCGAGGCCGGCACGCTGTCCCCGTGCCCGCCGCATCGATCCGCGTCCCTCAACAGGAACGCAGCCGCGCCACCCGCACCCGGCTGCTGGAGGCGACCGTCGAGTGCCTGGTCGAGCACGGCTGGGCCGGCACCACCACCACGCTGGTCGCGGCCCGGGCCGGCGTCTCCCGGGGCGCGCAGCTGCACCACTACCCCACCAAGGCCGCCCTGGTCATCGCCGCCGTCGACCACCTCGCCGAGCGCCGGGCGGTCGAGCTGCGCACCGAGGCGGAGGCCCTGCCGGCCGGTCCGCAGCGGCTCGACCGGGTGATCGACCTGCTCGGCGCCGCCTTCACCGGCCCGCTCTTCGTCGCCGCCCTGGAACTCTGGGTCGCCGCCCGCACCGACCGGGAGCTGCGCGAGGCCCTGGTGCCGCTGGAGGCCCGGGTCGGCCGGGAGATGCACCGGCTCACCGTCGCCCTGCTCGGCGTCGACGAACGCCGCCCGGGCGTCCGCGAGGCCGTCCAGGCCACCCTCGACCTGCTCCGCGGCCTCGGGGTGGCCAACCTGCTCAACGACGACTCGAACCGCCGCACCGCCCTGCTCGCCACCTGGAAGCGCCAGCTCGCCACCGTGCTCACGCCCACGCCCTGACCGCCCGTCCCGACCGGAGGCACCATGGTCGACCTCGCAGACCTGCTCGCGGATCTGGCCACCGAGTCCGAGCAGCTGGACGCCCTGGTGAGTCCCCTGGCGCCGGCCGACTGGGCCCGACCGACCCCGGCACCGGGCTGGACGATCGGGCACCAGATCGCCCACCTCGCCTGGACCGACCACGTGGCACTGCTCGCCGCCACCGACGCCACCGCCTTCTTCGCCTCGGTCACCGCGGCCCCCGATCCGGCTCGGTTGGTCGACGACGGCGCCGAGGAGTTCCTCGCCCCGCCGGCCGAGCTGCTGGCCCGCTGGCGGGCCGGCCGCTCCGCGCTCGCCGACGCCCTGGCCGCCGCCCCGCCGGGTGGGAAGCTGCCCTGGTACGGCACCCGGATGTCGCCGGCCTCGATGGCCACCGCCCGGATCATGGAGACCTGGGCGCACGGCGCGGACGTGGCCGACGCGCTCGGCGTCACCCGTCCCGCCAGCGAACGGCTCCGGCACGTCGCGTACCTCGGGTTCCGTACCCTCGGGCACAGCTTCGCCGCCCACGGCCGGCCGGTGCCGACGGCGCCGGTACGGGTCGAGCTGGCCGCGCCCGACGGGACGACCTGGACCTACGGCCCGGCCGACGCCACCGACCGGGTGACCGGCCCGGCGCTCGACTTCTGCCTGCTGGTCACCCAGCGCCGGCACCGCGCCGACCTGGCCCTGACGGCCACCGGCCCGGTCGCCGACGAGTGGCTCGACGTGGCGCAGGCGTTCGCCGGCCCACCGGGCGCGGGCCGCCCACCGGCCGACGGCCCGACCCCGGACGCCAGCGTCGGGAGCGGAGTGCCGGCATGAGCGAGCGAAGCGAGCGAATCATCGGGTTCGGGGCGAGAGAGCCTCATGACGGCACGGAGCGAAGCGGAGTGCCGGCATGAGCGAGGTGCTGCGGGTGGGCAACGCCTCCGGTTTCTACGGGGACCGGTTCAGCGCCTGGCGGGAGATGCTCGACGGCGGCGACCTGGACGTGCTGACCGGCGACTACCTGGCCGAGCTGACCATGCTGATCCTCGGCCGGGACCGGCTGCGCGACTCGGCGCTGGGCTACGCCAAGACCTTCCTGCGCCAACTGGAGGGCTGTCTCGGCACCGCGCTGGACCGGGGCGTACGGATCGTGACCAACGCCGGTGGCCTGAACCCGGCCGGGCTGGCCGCCGCGATCGGCGGGCTCGCCGAGCGGCTCGGCCTGCCGGTCCGAGTGGGCTACGTCGAGGGCGACGCGCTGGACCGCGCGGACGCGCTCACCGCGAACGCCTACCTCGGCGCGTTCGGCATCGCGGCCTGCCTGGACGGCGGCGCCGACGTGGTGGTCACCGGCCGGGTCACCGACGCGTCCCTGGTGGTGGGCCCGGCGATCGCCCGGTTCGGCTGGGGCCGCGACGACCTCGACGCGCTGGCCGGGGCGACGGTCGCCGGCCACCTGGTGGAGTGCGGCGCCCAGGTGACCGGCGGCAACTTCAGCTTCTTCACCGAACTGCCGGACGGCGGCCACCGCCCCGGCTTCCCGATCGCCGAGCTGCACCCGGACGGCTCCTGCGTGCTCACCAAGCATCCGGGCACCGGCGGCGGGGTCACCGTCGAGACGGTCACCGCCCAGCTGCTCTACGAGGTGGGTGCGCCCGCCTACCCGGGGCCGGACGTGGTGACCCGGCTGGACACGGTGACCCTGCGCGCCGACGGCCCGGACCGGGTCCGGGTCAGCGGGGTGCGCGGTACACCGCCGCCGGACACCCTCAAGGTCGGCGTCAACAACCTCGGCGGCTTCCGTAACTCCATGACGTTCGTGCTGTGCGGGCTGGACATCCCGGCGAAGGCGGCCCTGGTCCGGGGCCAGCTGGCGGAGGCGGTCGGCACGGAGGGGCTGGAGTTCACGCTGGCCCGCACCGACCACCCGGACGCCGCCGACACCGAGGCGGCCAGCGCGCTGCTGCACGTACACCTGCGCGACGGCGACAAGGCGCGGGCCGGGCGGGCCTTCTCGGCGGCCGCGGTGGAGCTGGCGCTGGCCTCCTACCCGGGCTGCACGCTCACCACGCTGCCCGGCGACGCGACGCCCTACGGGGTGTTCACCGCCGACACCGTGCCGCAGGACGCGGTGGCGCACGTCGCGGTGCTCCCGTCCGGCGAGCGGGTGCCGATCCCGCCGCCGACCCGCACGGCCGCCGAGGCCCCGGAACCCGCACCGGCCGAGCCGCCGCCGGTCGCCGGCGGGCCCACCCGGCGCGGGCCGCTCGGCGAGCTGGTCGGCGCGCGCTCCGGCGACAAGGGCGGCGACGCCAACCTCGGCGTCTGGGCCCGCTCCGACCGGGCGTACGACTGGCTGCGCGGCTGGCTCACCGTCGCGCGCCTGGCCGAGCTGCTTCCGGAGACCGCGGCGCTGGCCGTCGAGCGGTACGAGCTGCCGAACCTGCGCGCGGTGAACTTCGTGATCCGCGGCCTGCTCGGTCAGGGGGTGGCCGCGTCCACCCGGTTCGACCCGCAGGCCAAGGCGCTCGGCGAGCTGCTCCGGTCCCGGATCGTCGACCTGCCCGCCGACCTCGCGGCAAGGCCGGCCACCAACACCGGGGAGGACTCGTGACCATCGTCGACACGCCGGAGCGACGGCAGCTGCGCGAGCTGACCCGGTCGTTCGTCACCCGGGAGGTGCTGCCGCACCTGGCCGACTGGGAGCGGGCCGGTGAGGTGCCCCGGTCGCTGCACGAGACGGCCGCCAAGATCGGCCTGCTCGGCATCGGCTTCCCCGAGTCGGTCGGCGGCAGCGGCGGTGACCTGCTCGACTCGATAGTGGTCACCGAGGAGATCATCCGCGCCGGCGGGTCGTCCGGGCTGGTCGCGGCGCTCTTCACGCACGGCATCGCCCTGCCGCACATGGTCGCCGCGGCCGGCGGCCGGAGCGGCGGTCTGCTCCGCGGCCGGCTCGCCGCTGGCCAACTCCGGGGTGACGACGACCTGGTCGACCGGTACGTCCGCCCGACCCTCGCCGGGACGATGATCGGCGCCCTGGCGATCACCGAGCCGGACGGCGGCTCGGACGTCGCCGCGATCCGCACCACCGCCCGCCGCGACGGCGACCACTACGTGGTGAACGGGTCGAAGACCTACATCACCAGCGGGGTCCGGGCCGACTTCGTGACCACCGCGGTCTGCACCGACTTCCCCGGCAGCGGCGAGCTCAGCCTGCTGGTGATCGACAAGGGCACGCCCGGGTTCACCGTGGGTCGCCGGCTGGAGAAGCTGGGCTGGCACTGCTCGGACACGGCCGAACTCTCCTTCGTCGACGTCCGGGTGCCGGTGACCAACCGGATCGGCGAGGAGAACACCGGCTTCCTCGCGATCATGCAGCACTTCGCCACCGAGCGGCTCTCGCTGGCCACCCAGGCGTACGCGACCGCGCAGCGCTGCGTCGAGTTGGCCACCCGCTGGTGCCGGGACCGGTCCACGTTCGGCCGCCCGCTGGCCAGCCGGCAGTTGGTCCGGCACCGGCTGGCCGAGATGCACACCCGTGCCGAGGCGGCCCGGGCGTACGTGCACGAGGTGGCCGCCCGGGTGGCCGCCGGCGAGCCGGTGGTGACCGAGGTGGCGATGGCCAAGAACGTCGCGGTGGCCGCCTGCGACCACGTCGTCGACCAGGCGCTGCAACTGCACGGCGGCTTCGGCTACCTGCGCGACGCCGAGGTGGAGCGGCACTACCGGGACGCCCGGATCCTCGGCATCGGCGGCGGCACCACCGAGATCATGAACGAGATCATCGCGAAGGGGATGGGGCTGTGACCATACTGGACAGCGCTGTCGACCCGTCCGCACCGGGGTTCGCGGCCAACCGCGCGGCGCTGCTGGAGCGCCTCGCCGAGCTGGACGCGGCGCTCGACCAGGCCCGCGCCGGGGGCGGCGAGAAGTACGTGACCCGGCACCACGCCCGGGGCAAGCTGCTCCCCCGGGAACGGATCGAGCTGCTGCTCGACCCGGACAGCCCGTTCCTGGAGCTGTCGCCGGTGGCCGCGTACGGCACCGACTTCCCGGTCGGGGCGAGCGTGGTGACCGGCATCGGCGTGGTCGAGGGCGTCGAGTGCCTGGTCGTCGCGAACGACCCGACGGTACGCGGCGGCGCGGTCAACCCCTGGTCGCTGGCGAAGACCCGGCGGGCCGGCGAGATCGCGCTGGCCAACCGGCTGCCGATGGTGAACCTGGTCGAGTCGGCCGGCGCCGACCTGCCCACCCAGGCGGAGATCTTCATTCCGGGCGGGCGGGTGTTCCGCGACCTCACCCGGCTCTCCGCCGCGAAGATCCCCACGGTCAGCGTGGTCTTCGGCAACGCCACCGCGGGTGGCGCGTACGTGCCGGGGATGTCCGACCACGTCATCATGATCCGGGACCGGTCGCAGGTCTACCTGGCCGGGCCGCCGCTGGTGAAGATGGCCACCGGCGAGGTCACCGACGACGAGTCGCTGGGCGGGGCGGCGATGCACGCCGGCACCTCCGGACTGGCCGACTTCCTCGCCGAGGACGAACGGGACGGCATCCGGCTGGCCCGGCAGTGCGTCCGCCGGCTGAACTGGCGCAAGCAGGGCCCGCCGCCGCGCACCGCGTTCCCGCGTCCGCCGAAGTACGACCCGGAGGAGCTGCTCGGCATCACGAGCGCCGACCTCAAGGTGCCGTTCGACCCGCGCGAGGTGCTGGCCCGGATCCTCGACGGCAGCGAGTTCGACGAGTTCAAGCCGGCGTACGGCACGGCCCTGGTCACCGGCTGGGGCGAGCTGCACGGCTACCCGGTCGGCGTGCTGGCCAACGCGCGCGGCGTGCTGTTCAGCGCGGAGGCGCAGAAGGCGGCGCAGTTCATCCAGCTCGCGAACGCGGCCGACACCCCGCTGATCTTCCTCCAGAACACCACCGGCTACATGGTCGGCACCGAGTACGAGCAGCGCGGCATCATCAAGCACGGCGCGCTCATGATCAACGCGGTGTCGAACTCGACGGTGCCGCACCTGACGGTCAACCTCGGCGCCTCGTACGGGGCCGGCAACTACGGCATGTGCGGCCGGGCGTACGAGCCGCGGTTCCTGTTCACCTGGCCGAACGCGAAGTCGGCGGTGATGGGGCCGGCGCAGCTGGCCGGCGTGCTCTCCATCGTGGCCCGGCAGGCCGCCGCCGCCCGGGGCCGGGAGTTCGACGAGGAGTCCGACGCCGCCATGCGGATGATGGTCGAGCAGCAGATCGAGTCCCAGTCCGGCGCGCTCTTCCTCTCCGGCCGGCTCTACGACGACGGGGTGATCGACCCCCGGGACACCCGTACCGTGCTCGGCCTCTGCCTCTCGGCGGTCCACAACGCACCGGTGAAGGGCGCCGACGGCTTCGGCGTCTTCCGGATGTGACCGGTGAGCGCGCGGAACGCGGCGCAGCGGAGTCCCGCGGTCGCGAACGAAAGAAGGGCTCAGCGAGGATGATCGACAGACTGCTGGTCGCCAACCGGGGTGAGATCGCCCGCCGGATCTTCGCCAGCTGCCGGGCGCTCGGCGTGGAGACGGTCGCCGTGCACTCCGACGCCGACGCCGACGCGCCCTTCGTCGCCGAGGCCGACCTGGCCGTACGCCTGCCCGGGAACACGCCCGCCGAGACGTACCTGCGGATCGACCTCGTCCTCGACGCGGCCCGCCGGGCCGGTGCGGACGCCGTCCACCCCGGCTACGGCTTCCTCGCCGAGAGCGCGGAGTTCGCCGCCGCGGTCGCCGACGCCGGACTCACCTGGGTCGGCCCGCCCGCCAAGGCGATCGCCGCGATGGGCGACAAGATGGCCGCGAAGGCGCTGCTCGCCGACGCCGGCGTGCCGATGCTGCCCACCTGGACCGACCCGGACCAGGTGACCGCCTTCCCGGTGCTGGTGAAGGCGTCCGCGGGCGGCGGCGGGCGCGGCATGCGGGTGGTCCGCGACGCCGCCGGGCTGGCCGAGGCCGTCGCTGCCGCGCGCCGCGAGGCGGCCGCCGCGTTCGGCGACGGCACTGTCTTCATCGAGCGGTACGTCGAACGGGGCCGGCACGTCGAGGTGCAGATCTTCGGCGACACCCACGGCACGGTGGTGGCGCTGGGCGAACGCGACTGCTCGATCCAGCGCCGGCACCAGAAGATCGTCGAGGAGGCGCCCGGTGTCCTCCCCGACGAGGTGCGGCAGCGGCTGCGCGAGGCGGCGGTGGCCGCCGGGCGGACTGTCGACTACGTCGGGGCCGGGACCGTCGAGTTCCTGCTCTCCCCCGACGGCGACATCCACTTCCTGGAGATGAACACCCGCCTCCAGGTCGAACACCCGGTCACCGAGCTGACCACCGGGCTGGACCTGGTCCGGCTGCAACTGCTCGTCGCCGAGGGCGAGCCGCTGCCGGTGGCGGCGGCTCCGCCGGCCGCGGGCCACGCGATCGAGGTACGCCTCTGCGCCGAGGACCCGGCCCGGGGCTACCGGCCGGCGACCGGCACCCTGCGGCGGTTCGCGCTGCCCGGCGTGGCCGTCGAGTTCGGGCCGCTGGCCGGGCCGGGCCTGCGGCTGGACTCCGGCGTGGTCGACGGCTCGGTGGTGGGCGTCCACTACGACTCGATGCTCGCGAAGGTGATCGCCTGGGCGCCCACCCGCGCCGAGGCGGCCCGCGCCCTGGCCGGCGCGCTGGCCCGGGCCGAGCTGCACGGCGTGGCCACCAACCGGGACCTGCTGGTCCGGATCCTGCGCAGCCCCGAGTTCGCCGCCGTCGACGTCGACACCGGCTTCCTGGACCGGCATCCCGAGGTGTTCGCGCCGCTGCTGCCCGCCGACCGGGTTCCGGTGGCCGCGCTGGTGGCGGCCCTCGCCGGGGCCGCCGAACGCCGCGCCGCCGCGCCGGTGCTCGCCGGCCTCCCCTCCGGGTGGCGCAACGTCCCGGCCGTCCCGCAGGTCGTCCGCTACGCCCGGGGAGACGACGAGATCGAGGTCCGCTACCGCTTCGACCGCGGCGGCGCGCTGGCCGAGTGGTCGGTGGCGGTGGTCGACGGCGCCGGGGCGAGGGCCGGCGAACCGGGCGACGGTGCCGCGCGGCCGACCGTGACGCTGGTCGAGGCCACCCCCGGGCGGGTCGTGCTGGACGTGGCCGGGGTGCGGCGGGCGTGCCGCGTACACCGGGTCGGGTCGGAGGTGTTCGTGGACGGCCCGGACGGGGCGGCGAGCCTGACCGAGCTGCCCCGCTTCCCGCTGCCCACCGCGGAGCTGGCCGCCGGCTCGCTGGTTGCCCCGCTGCCCGGCACGGTGACCCGGCTGCACGTGGAGGTCGGCCGGCGGGTCGCCGCCGGCGAGCTGCTGCTCACCCTGGAAGCGATGAAGCTCGAACACCCCGTGCTCGCCCCGACCGACGGCGTGGTGGCCGACCTGCCGGTGCCCGCCGGCGGCCAGGTCGACACCGGCGCCGTGCTGGCAGTGGTCGACCCCGATCTGGAGGCCCCGCGATGAACTTCGACCTCACCCCGGAGCAGGAGCAGTTGCGCGACGCCGTCCGGTCGCTCGGCCGGCGGTACGGCCACCGGTACTTCGTGGAGAAGGCCAAGGCCGGCGAGCACACCACCGAGCTGTGGCACGAGGCCGGCCGGCTCGGCTACCTCGGCGTCAACATCCCCACCGAGTACGGCGGTGGCGGCGGCGGCATCACCGAGCTGGCCCTGGTCTGCGAGGAACTGGCCGCGGCCGGCTGCCCGCTGCTGCTGCTGGTGGTCTCGCCCGCCATCGCGGCCACCGTGATCACCCGGCACGGCACCGACGAGCAACGCAAGCGCTACCTGCCCGGCCTCGCCGACGGCTCACAGAAGATCGTCTTCGCGATCACCGAACCGGAGGCCGGCTCCAACTTCCACCGGCTCGGCACGGTGGCCCGCCGGGACGGCGACGACTGGGTGGTCTCCGGCCGCAAGTGCTACATCTCCGGCGTCGACGAGGCCGGGCACGTGCTGGTGGTGGCCCGCACCGAGGACGCGGCGAGCGGGAAGCTCAAGCCGGCGCTGTTCGTCGTGCCGACCGACGCGCCCGGGCTGACCTGGTCCAAGCTGGACATGGAGATCCTCTCCCCGGAGAACCAGTTCCTGCTCTACCTGGACGACGTGCGGCTGCCCGCCGACGCGCTGGTCGGCCAGTCGCTCGACGCCGGCCTGCCGGCGCTCTTCGCCGGGCTGAACCCGGAGCGGATCACGGTCGCCGCGATGGGCGCCGGCACCGGCCGGTACGCCATCGAGCGCGCCTCGGAGTACACCGCCAGCCGCAAGGTCTGGGGCGGCCGGAGCATCGGCTCGCACCAGGGGGTGTCGCACCCGCTGGCGCACGCCGCGGTGCAGGTGGAACTGGCCCGGCTGATGATCTACAAGGCGGCCAGCCTCTACGACGCCGGGCGCGACCTGGAGGCCGGGGTGGCCGGCAACATGGCCAAGTACGCCACCGGCGAGGCCGCCGCGCTGGCCGTGGACACCGCCGTCCAGGTGCACGGCGGTGCCGGCATGACCACCGAGTACGGCGTGGCCACCCTGCTCGGCGCGGTCCGGGCCGGCCGGATCGCCCCGGTCAGCCGGGAGATGATCCTCAACTTCGTCGCCCAGCACGTCCTCGGCCAGGACAAGTCCTACTGAGCGGCCGGCCGGGCGCCGGCGAGGTGGCGCCGGCGAGGTGAGGCCGGCGCTCAGCCGACCGCCCGGCAGGCGGCGTCGATCCGGTGCACCGGACGGACCCGCCGGCCCAGCCCCTCCAGCAGCGAGTCCTCCACGTGGAAGTCGTGGATCCGCAGCCGGTGCCGGGGCAGTTCCTCCTCGCTCGGGCAGAGCACCTGGCCGCGTACCTGGTCGACCGGCACGTACCGGACGCCGCCCTGCTCCTGGAGGATCACCATGTTCACGTCGTCGGTGGTCACCACGTGCCCGCGCACGTCCTCGGTGGCGCCGGACCCGCTGCCGACGGTGGTCACGGTGAGCGGGAGCACCGGCGTGCTGATCACCGGCAGCGCCGCCCAGACCAGCATGGCCAGCACGGCGGCCTGGGTGACCGAGGCGAGCGGCCGGATCACCGCCCCGGGCAGCGGCCCCGCGATGGCGAGCGCGAGCAGCGGCGGTACGACGAGCAGCAGCACCGGCAGCGGTTCGCCCTGACTCCAGGCGTCCCGCAGGGTCGGCATCAGCAGCCAGAGGTAGCCGCCGAACAGGGCCGCGACGATCAGCACTCGCGGGCCGGGCCGCTCGTGCAGCCGTTCGGGGGTGAACTGGAAGGCGGCGGCCGCCGCGGGCACCAGCAGCGGCAGGTAGAGCAGCGGCCAGGTGACCAGGGCGAGCAGGAAGCTCGCCGCGACGAACCAGGCCGGGGTGATCTCCGACCAGCGGGCGAAGAGCGGGCGGCGCCGGCGGCCCGGCGGCAACCGGTCCACGCTGGCCCCCAGCACCGCGCCCAGGGCGAAGACGGCGACCAGGGCGGTGGTGAGCAGCCGGGCCGCGGTGGTGAGGAACCCGGCCAGCAGGTTCACCGGTCCGACGTTCGCCACCAGCAGCAGGGTCGTCTGCAACTCGCCGCCGGCCTCCACCCCGAGCCGGAGCACGGAGAAGACCGCCGGCACGCCGACCACCGCCGTCCAGAACGACTGGCTGGCCCGGGCGCGCCGCTCGGCCTGGTCGGAGCCGGCGGGATCGGGCCGGGCGGGTTCCTTGGCAGGGCGACCCGGCGGGGTGGCGTCCGGTGGCGCGCCGGACGGGGTGGGATCGCGCGGGGTGGGGACCGGGCCGCCGGTGGCGGTGGCCGGCGCCGCGCTCATCGGCGTGGCGCCTTGTCGTCGAAGTCGACCAGCTTCGGTACGTCGAGCGGCTGCGGTTGCCGCTTCTCCGCCCGCAGCCACGGGCCCAGCGTCCGGTTGTACGCGGTCAGCCACGGGCTGGTCTGCCCGTCCCGCCCCTGCTGGTAGCTCTTGTGCAGGAAGAACGCGACCAGATCGCGCAGCGCCGGGTCGCCGATCGGCACGCCGATGCCGAGCATCTCGCTGGTGCCGAAGGGCATGTCGACGATCTCGAACTCGGTCGGGAACCGGGCCAGGAAGCCGGCGAGGATGGCCTCGTCGGAGCTGACCGCGTCGTACCGGCCGGCCCGGATGCCCGTGACGCAGTCCCCCACGTCCTTCACCACCAGCGCCTTGACCTGGTGTTTCTCCAACTCCGCCTCGGTGGTGGAGCCGCCGCTGGTACAGACCTTGTACGTCGGGTCGCGGAGGTCCTCGATGGTGCGGATCCGGTCCTTCAGCCGGAGCGGGACCATCACCTCCTGGGTGGTGACGAAGTACGGCCCGGCGAAGCTGACCAGCTTCTTGCGCTCCTCGGTGATGGAGAAGGTGGAGACCACCAGGTCGACCATGCCGCCCTGGAGGGCCGGGATGCGGTCCTCGGTGGAGACCGGGACGAACTCCAGCCGCTGGTCGCCCTCGTAGCCGAGGGAGGCAGCGATGTAGCGGGCGATCTCGACGTCGAAGCCGGTGTACACCCCGTTGCGCAGCTCGCCCATCAGCGGCTCGTTGGTGGCCACCCCGATCCGCAGCTTCGCCTGGCCGTAGATGTGCGTCTCGCGCAGCTTCTCCTGCACCGAGGGCAGGTCCGACTCCTGCCGGCTGTCGCAGCCGGCCGCCGCCGCCAGGGTCAGGGTCAGCGCCACGGCCAGGGTGGTGGCGATCGAGCGGACCCGGGAGCCGGTGACCGGTACGTTCATCGGAACCTCGCTGCGGAACGGAGCGGGCGGGACACCGAGCGTAGCGACAGCGGTCCACGGTCGACAGACAACGCCCCCGGGTGGGCCGGGGTACGGCGGGCGCCCGATCGCCCGCCGTACCCCGGGTCTCAGCGGGCGGTCAGCGTGCCGACCGCCGGCAGCGGCGGGACCACCGGCGGGAGCCGCTTGGGCTCGCCGCGGCGCGGCGCGTCCTGCCCGGCCAGCGCGCTCTTGGTGCGCTCCGCCCGGTCGGTGGCCGGGGGCGCCGGGTCGGCGAACGGCTGCACGTCACCCGTGCAGACCGTGCTCCGGGCCGGCAACGCCCCGGAGATCAGGTACGCGTCGATCGCCCCGGTGGCGCAGGCCGACGTCCCGTACGCGGTGTGGCCCCAGCTGTCGCTGCTCAGCAGGCGACTGTTCGGCAGCAGCCTCGCCGAGCTGACCGCGCCCCGGTAGTTGGTCGCCGGGTCCCAGTAGTTGCCGACCACCAGCACCGGAGCGCCGGTGCGCCGGTCGAACGGCCCGGTGTAGGCGTCCTCGTCGCGCACCGTCCAGGTGTCCCGGGCGCAGGGCGAGGTGGCCCAGGCCCAGAGCCGACCGAAGTACGGGTCGCGCCGGTCGGCCCGGGCCGCCCGGGCCGGCCACGAGTCGGCGTCCGCCGGGTGGTACCCGTCGGTGCAGTCCACCCCGAGGAAGGTCTCCAAGCTGTTGTCGTACGGGAAGTCGAACGCGCGCTGCTGGCGGGCCTGGGCGGCGAGCCGCAGCACCGCGGCGCGGGCCCGCTCCCGGGCGGCCGTGACGGTCTGCGGGTCGGTGAGCACCAGCAGTTCCGCGGTGAGGCCGACCACCTGCGCGTAGCCGGCCGGGTCGTACAGCGCGCCGAGGGTGGCACCGACGAAGTCGGCGTAGCTGACCGTGACCGAGCCGAGGTCGGGGTCCTCGATCACCAGCGGCTTCGCCCGCAGCCGCTGGGCCACCAGCTCGAACGAGGCCATCGGGTCACCGGCGGCCAGCGGGCAGGCGGCCGCGCCGGCCGCGTCGCACCGGGTCATGATCTCGCGCAGCGCCCGGTACGCGCCCTGCGCGCTGCGCAGCCGGTCCTCCTGGACCTCCCCGCGCGCCTTGCCCCGACCGACCCACGCCTGCGGGTCGAGCACCCCGTCGATCACCAGCGCCCGGAACCGGTCGGGGAACATGTTGGCGTAGTACTGCCCGAGCGCGCTGCCGTAGCTGAAGCCCAGGAAGGTGAGCTTGCGGTCGCCGACGGCGCGGCGGAGCACGTCCATGTCGCGGGCGACCTCGGCGGTGGACATCGCCCCGCTCAGCGGCCGGCCGGTGGTGGAGCAGCCCCGACCCACCGCCTCCGAGGAGGCGACGTACGCCTGCTCCTCGGCCCTCGTCCACGGGAAGGCGACGTTCAGCCCGGCGTACGCCCGGGTCTGGTCCTTGACCGACGGGAAGCAGCGCACCTGCTCGCTGGCGGCCACGCCGCGCGGGTCGACGCCGACCACGTCGAACCGGTCCAGCAGCGAGTCGCTGAGGAAGTACGGCGCGGCGAGCGCGATGTCGGTGCCGGAGCCGCCGGGGCCGCCCGGGTTGAGGAACAGGCTGCCGATCCGGTTCTGCTGGTCGCGCGCCTTCACCCGGAGCAGGGCGACCTCGGTGGTGGCGCCGTTGGGCCGGTCGTAGTCCAGCGGCAGCCGGACGGTGGCGCACTCGGCGTAGTCGTAGCAGGCGTACCAGTCCAGGTCGGGCGTGGGCACGCGGTCGACCCGGCGCGCCTCGGCGGGACTGGTCCGGTCGGTGACGACCGGACGCCCCCAGCCACTGGGGGAGGGTGCGGCGGCGGCCGGGGTGACCGCCGAGCCGGCGAGGAGAACGCCGGCGATTCCTGCTGCGGCCAGAGACCGGGTTCGTCGTGGCATGTGGACGCCTTCCGGTGGACGACGGGACAGGTCGAGCCGGGCTCGACCCCCGCCACTCTAGAGACGTCTGGCTATGAATGCGCCCCACGAAACACGAACAAAGCCGACATCACCGGAATCGGGGTAACGAATTCTTCGCGATCGACGCTGTTGTTACCCGTTTTCGACGGGTCGCGCCGCGCCAGCCCGGCTCGGCGGCCCCGCGCGTCGCGTCGCCTCAGCCGAACACCGGTGCGGCCGGAGCCGGTCAGTCGACCTGGGCGAACCAGGCGGGCACCGGCCCGGTCGACGAGCCGTCCGACGGGAAGTCCGGGACGTACGAGTCGACCACCCGCCAGTCGCCGGCGTTGTCGTCCAGCAGCAGGAAGGCGTCGATCTCGCTGAACGGCGCGCCGATCCCGTACACCTCGCCACCGTCCACCGTGGCCTTCGGCAGCGCGCAGACGCCACGCGTACCGGGCTCCACGACAGCGCAGCGGCCGACGTACCGGACGTCCGGGCCGTACCGCTCGGCGACGAACCGGGCGATGGCCTGGTCGATGCTGAGCGGCCCGGCACTCGACGGCGCGGCGTTCGACGGCGTGCCGGCCGGCGCACTGGCGGTCGAGGGCGTCACCGCCGGCGTCGACCCGTCACCACAGGCGGCCAGCAGGCCCACCGCCACCAGCGGTGCCGCGACGATCCGGCCCAGTCGGGTCACAGCGCTCCTCAGCGTCGACGGGAAGATCCTCAGTGGATGGTAGCCGCCCTTCCCGCGCCGGCCGGGTGCCGCCATCGGTCGACGGGTGGCGCGGAAGGCGGCGGTGGTTGACAGGCAGCCCGGCGGATACATGCTGGACGGATGAGGGTGCCCGGCCCGGACGCGCGGACGGTGGCGGCGGTCGCCGCGGCGGTCGCCGTCGCGCTGCTGGTGACGCTGATCCTCTGGCGTCGGCAGGATCTCGTCGGGGTGGTGCTGGCGCTGCTCTGCGTCCTGTCCGCCACCGTCGCGGGCGTGTCGCTGACCGCCGTCCGGCAGCGCGACGACGCCGAGTCCGACGCCACGACGGCGGCGGGGCAGCCGGCGGACGGGCTGTACGGCATCGACGCCGACACCCTGGAGACGCTGGACAACCTCGACGCGGTGCGGGCGATGCGGGAGCGGCACCGGGACCGGTTCAGCGACCGGTGAGGGTGGGCGAGGCGAGCGCGTCCAGCCCTCGCCCGGCCAGGCAGCGGTAGGTGCGGTCGGCGTCGGTCCCGGCCGGCGGCAGCACCTCCAGGTTCCACCCGGCCGGCTGGGCGATCCCGCTGGTGAGCCGGAAGGTGGTCTCGTTGCACACCCGGCGGACCGCCGGGTCCGCGCTGATCTCGGCGTACCCGGCGCCGAGCAGGGTGGCCGGCAGGTCGCCCTCGGCGTAGCTCTCCCAGGTGTGCTGGCCGTCGCAGGGCACCCGGTCGGCCGCGGCGCGCTTGCCGCGTACCTGCACCGGGCCGAAGCACTCCAGTTCGGCGCCGCAGCGCGCGCCGTCGGGCAACTCGGCCGCGCCGTCGGCGCACCCGGGCAGCACGGCGGGGGTGGCCGCCACCGTCTCCACCGTCGGGGACGGGGTCGGCGCGGGCGCGCCGCCGGCCACCCAGGCCCCGGCGGTGGCCGAGCCGGCCAGGGCGAGCACCCCGGCGCCGCCGAGGAACCAGCGCCGCCGCCAGCGCCGGCCGGTGGTGGTGGGCACGGTGGGGTGGGCGTCGTCGACCGGCCCGCGGGGAGCGGGCCGGCTGAACCGGCCGGCCGGGTGCTGCCCGGTCGGGGTGGGGCCGCCGGCCAGCGGGGCGCCGGCGGCGGACGCGCCGCCGGGCGGGGCGCCGGCGCCCTCCAGCGGCAGGCTGGCGAGCAGGCCGCGCAGTTCGGCCGCGGAGGGCCGGTCGGCCGGGTCGTTGGCCATCCCGGCGCGGAGCACCTCGACCAGCTCGTCGGGCACGCCCGGCAGGCCGGGGATCGGCTGGTGGAACATCTCCAGCACGGTGACCAGGCTCGGGTTCCGCTCGGACTGCCAGCGGGGCGGCCGGCCGTGCATCACCGCGTAGAGGGTGGCGCAGAGGGCGTAGACGTCGACCGCCGGGGACGGCGGGCTGTGGTTGAACATCTCCGGTGGCGCGTACGCCGGGGTGAGCACCTCCAGGGCGACCGAGGCGTCCCGCATCTCACCCAGTACGGCCAGCCCGAAGTCGGCCAGCACCGCCGAGTTGAAGTGCGAGTAGAGGATGTTCGCCGGCTTCACGTCGCGGTGCAGCACGCCCGCCGCGTGCGAGTGGGCGATCGCGTCTGCGATCTTAACCCCGAGGTCGCGGGCCTCCACCGGGCCGAGCGGCGAGGTGCGCATCCGTTCGGCGTACGACCCGTCGCAGAGCTCCATGATCAAATAGGGGTGCTGGTCGACGGTGACCCCGACGTCGAAGAGGTCGACCACGTGCGGGTGCGACGACATCCGGCCGGCGGCGCGCGCCTCGCGCAGGAACCGAGCCTGGTCCCGCTCGCTGTCCAGCGTGCGGTTCTCCACCTTGACCGCCACCTCGCGACCGACCGAGATCTGGGTGGCCCGGTAGACGGTCGCGTAGCCACCCCTGGCAAAGACCCGCAAATCGGTCAGACCGGGCACGATGGGCGTCGGCAGGGCGCCGGGCGGGGTGTCGGTCACGGTCTCGAAAATACCCAACCGGGCGGGGCGCTCAGTGCACCGTGTCCGGGGCGGGCGTGGCCTCGGCCGGCGCGGACGGCTCGGCGGAGCCCGACCGGCGGGCGTCCCACCAGAGCCCGAAGGCGGTCGCCACCGCCCCCGCGCCCTCCCAGGCGGCCACCCCGAAGAACCGCGCCGGGGCGATGTCGGCCAGCACGGCGATGCTGAAGACGGTGAAGGTGACCAGCCGGAAGACCACCGTGAACCGGTAGAACGCGCGCCACTCGGTGGCCGTGGCGAGCAGGTAGTAGACCCCCATGTTGAACGAGGCCATCGACGAGGCCATCAGGAAGGTGCCGGTGTGGTCGCCGGCCGCCCGCTGCGCCGGCACCTCGAACCCGAGCATCCGCAGCAGCGCCTCCGGCCAGAGCAGCCCGACCGCGCCCATGAGCAGCGCCAGCACGCCGAAGACCGCGATCGTCCAGCCGGCAACCGAACGCGGCAGCCTCATGACGGCCCTCCCCAAGCCAGGTACGGCCGCCACTGTGGACGCCGCACGGACCTGACAGGCTAGCGGCCGGCTCCGCCGGGCACATCGGCAGAACCGCCACAATCCCGCATCCCACCGGCCCGCCTTCGCGGCGTGTCGAACCCGGCGCGCCGCACCGCCCGACCCGGCCCGCCCGGCGGCCGGTGCGCCGGCGACCGGTCAGCCGGGGCCCAGGCGGGCGAGGAGCGCGTCGGCGGCGGCCCGCTCGCTGCGCTGCTCCGTGGCGTACGCCAGCCGCACCGCCTCCTCGGCGCAGGCCAGCGCCTCCACCGGCCGGCCGCAGGCGGCCAGCGCCTCGGCCAGCACGCTCGCCGCGACCACCTGACTGCGCACGTCCTCCGCCGGGGCGAGGACCGCCCGCCGGGCCCAGTCCAGCGCCTGGTCCCGCTGGCCGTGGGCGAGCAGCGCGGAGGCGTACCGGGCCATCGTCTGGCGGCGCGAGAAGAGCAGCGACGGGCTGTTCGCGGCAGCGGTGGCCACCGGGGCGAGCAGCCCGACGGCGGTGGCCGGGTCGCCGGCCGCCAGCCGGGCCATGGCCAGCAGCACCCGGGGCCCCACCTGGGCGGGCGCCTGCGGGTTGTGCGGCTCGACGGCGGTCAGCACGGCCCGGGCGTCCCGCTCGGCGGCGGGCCCGTCGCCCAGGTCCAGCGCCACGAACCCGCGCAGCGTGCCGGCCATCCCGGTGAGCAGCGGGTGTGACGTCCGGTCGGCGTACGACAGCGCGTCGGTGAGCAGGTCGGCGGCGTGCTCCGGCTCGCCCAGCCCACGGGCCACCACCCCCCGGACGACCAGCGCGAACCCGCGTCCCCAGTCGTCGGAGGCGGCGGCGAACTCCCGGTACGCCCGGCGGGCCTCCCGGTCCGCGTCGGCCAGCTCGCCGAGTTCCGCGGTGGCGAACGCCTCGACCGCGCGGAGGGTCCCGACCGCCCACGCCTCGCCGACCCGCTCGCCGAAGGGCAGGAAGACCCGCGCCAACCGGTCCGCCTCCCGGAGCCGGCCGGCGAGCAGCCGGGCGAACGCGGTGGTGCCGCGCAGCCAGGCCCGCCCGTACGGGTCCTTCAGCTCGGCGAAGAGCCGGGCGGCCCGGCCGAGCACCGCGTCCGCGCCGGCGAAGTCGCCCCGGGTGGTGGTCACCCAGGCCAGGTTCTGCAACGACCAGGCCTGCCCCCGGCGGTCGCCCACCGCCCGGCTGACCTGGTACGAGGCGGCCAGCCGGCTGCTCGCCTGGCCCAGCCGCCCGGCGATGAAGTCGGCCATCCCCAGCCGGCGCATCGCCGACGCGCGCAGCGCGGGCAGGTCGGCGGCGGTGGCCACCTGCAACGCCTCGTGCCAGCAGGACTCCGCCCGCGCCTGGTCGCCCATGGTCTGGTGCGCCTGACCGGCGAGCAGCAGCGCGCTGGCGCGCACCCCCGCCTCGTCGCCGGCGTTCGCGGCGATCTTCTCGGCGAAGGCGAGCGCGTCGGCGGGCCGGCCGACCTGGAGCAGCGCCCGGGCGTGTACCACCCGGTCGGCCGGCGGCACCCCGTCCCGGCCGAGTTCGGCGGCCCGGTCGGCGTACTCGACGGCCAGCGCCGGCTCACCGAGGTGCAGGGACCGGCGGGCGGCCCGGCCGAGCGCGGCCACGCCGAGCGGCACCACCGCGCGGGCCGGCGCGTCCGGCCGCAGCCCGACGGCGTCGGCCAGCGCGGCCGCCCGCTCCACGTGTTCGGCCACGAAGTCGTCCCGGGCCGGCTCGGTGAACCCGCCCGGCGGCGCCGAACCGTCCGCCGGTGCGAGGCTCGCCCAGCGGGCCAGCGCGGCGTGCCGCTCGGCCAGCTCGGCCTTGCTCACCCCGGCGTACGCGGCCTCCCGCATCAGCGGGGTGGCGAAGGCGTAGCCGGTGCGGGTGCGGTGCAGCATCCGCCGTTGCAGCAGCTCCTCGACGGCCCGCTCCAGCTCGACCGCGGCCACCGCCGCGGGCCGGCCGGCCAGCCCGGCGCGCTGTTCGCGCAGCGCCTCCAGCGCGCCCTCCGGCACGGTGTCGCCGACCACCGCGGCGTCCCGCAGCACCGAGCGCGCCTCGGCCGGCAGCGCGTCGATCCGGGCCGCCAGCACGGCGGCCAGGTCGCGGGAGAGCAGCCGGCTGCCCAGCGAGCCGGGCACCAGCCGCCAGCGCCCCGGGCTCGGGGCGCTCCGGTCGGCCACCGCGGTCAGCGCCCCGCGCTCCATCAGCAGGGTGACCAGTTCGGCCAGGTAGAACGGGTTGCCCTGGGCGGTGGCGAGCAGCCGGTCGGCGTCCGCCTGGGGCAGCTTGCCGCCGCCCAGGTAGCTGGTGAGCAGCCGGGCGGCGTCGGCGCCGCGCAGCGGCGGCAGCGCGTGCACCTCGGCGTCGGCCACCCGGGTCAGCGCACCCGCGGTCCGCACCAGCTCCGGCCGGCCCAGCAGCAGCACCAGCACCGGCCCGGCGAGCCGGGACAGGGTGACCCCGAGGGACCGGATGGTCTCGGCGGTGGCGTCGTGCAGGTCGTCCACGACGATCACCAGCGGCGCCTCCTGGGCGAGCGCGCTGAGCAGGTCGGCGACCGCGTTCGGCACCGCGTCGGCGTCGACGGGCGGCTGGGTGGCGCCCCACTCGCTCGGCCCGCCGGCGGGCAGTTCGGCGTAGCCGAGCAGGGCCAGCAGCTGGTCGCTGGCGATCGGGACCGGTTCGCCGGTGCGGCCGAGCCGCTGCCCGAGCCGACGCAGCCGCTCCTCCACGGCCGGCCGGGTGACCGCGGTGGCGGCGTCGCCGGGCAGGCCGACCGCGGCCCGGACCAGGTCGGCCAGCGGGGCGAGCCGGCGCCGTTCGCCGAACGCGGCACAGCGCACCGAGAGCACCCGGGCGCCGGTGTGCGCGGCGTACCGGCCGGCGCCCACGTCGTAGCCGGCGGCGAGGCGTTCCACCTCGGCGGCGAACCGGGACTTGCCGATCCCCGCCTCGGCGGTCATCAGCAGCACCCGGGGCTCGCCCCGGTCGATCACCTCGGCGAGCCGGCCGGCGACCCGGCCGATCTCGGTCTCCCGGCCCACGAACGGCGCCTCGTCGCCGAGGCCCGACCGGGTGCCCGGAGCGTCCAGGAGACCGAGCAGCTCGTACGCCTCGACCGGCTCCCGCTTGCCCTTGAGCCGCAGCGGACGCAGTGCCCGCCAGGAGGCGACGTGCCGGGTGGCGGCGGAGGTGCGCGCCCCGGCGTAGATCGCGCCCACGGCGGCGGCGTCGGCGAGCCGGGCGGCGGTGTTCACGGTGTCGCCGATGACCGTGTACTCGATGGCGGCCTGGATGCCGGCGATCACGTCGCCGGTGTTGAGGCCGACCCGCAGGCCGAGCGGAGCGCCGCCGCCGCGCTCGTCGTCGAGCACCCGGCGGACCGCGCGCTGCATGGAGAGCGCGGCGCGGACTGCCCGCTCGGCGTCGTCCTCGTGCGCCACCGGCGCGCCGAAGACCGCCATGATCCCGTCACCGGTCAGCTTGTCGACGTGCCCGCCGAAGGTCTTCACCGCGCCGGCCAGCGCGGCCAGCACCCGGTCGGTGACCGCGCCGACCCGCTCCGGGTCGAGGTCCTCCGACCAGGAGGTGAAGTCGGACAGGTCACCGAAGAGCACGGTGACCACCCGGCGCTCGGCCGCCGGCAGCGTCGCGGCGGCCGGCAGGGCGGCCCCGCAGTTGTGGCAGAACCGGGCGCCGGGTACGGCGACGGTTCCGCACACCGGGCAGGTCACGCTTGCTCCAACCCGCTCACCCCGGGGTCGGATTCCCCGGCGTCGACCCCGAGATGTTCCAGCTGGGCGCGGACCGACCACTCGGCGGCCCACCACAGCGACCGGTCCACGTCCGCGTAGACCGCGGCGACCACCTCGGCCGGGGTGCGGGCGCCGGCGTCGACCGCGGCCCGGACCTGGTCGAGCCGGGCGCGGCGGTGGGCGAGGTAGAACTCGGCGGCGGCGCCGCAGTCGGCCAGCGCCGGACCGTGGCCCGGCAGCGCCGGGATCCCCCGGTACGTGCTGAGCAGTTCCAGGCTGGTCAGGTAGTCCCCGAGGTGCCCGTCCGGGTGGGCCACCACGGTGGTGCCCCGGCCCAGGATGGTGTCGCCGGTGAGGACCGCCCGCTCGTCGGCGTGCTCGACCAGGAAGCAGACCGAGTCGCCGGTGTGCCCGGGCGTGGGCAGCAGCCGGATGCCCAGGCCGGCGCCGTCGATCCGGTCGCCCGGCCCGGCCAGCGGCGGCCCGTCGACGGTGTGCGCCGGGTCGGCGGCGCGGACCGGCACCCCGCCGAGCAGCTCGGCCAGCCGGCGGGCGCCCTCGGTGTGGTCGCCGTGCCCGTGCGTGATCAGCACGAACGCGACCGGGCCGTGCGCCGCGATCCGGGACAGGTGCTCCTCGTCGGCCGGGCCCGGGTCGACCACCACCGCCCGGTCCGCCCCGGGCGCGCGCAGCAGCCAGGTGTTGGTGCCGTCGAGCGTCATCGGCCCCGGGTTCGGGGCGCGCAGCAGCGTCACCCAGTCCGGCAGCTCGTCCGCGAGGGCGGCCGCCGGCGCCGTGAAGTGCCCGGTCATGGCTGCGATCGTACGGCCCCGACGGCAACTCCCCGCGATCTTGCGCGATCGGCCCGGGATACCTGCCACTTCACGGCTTTTGCCCGGCCGGGCGGCGCAGGATCGCGGGGAGTGTGCTGGTCAGGCGACCTCGACGATGACCTCGACCTCGACCGGGGCGTCGAGCGGCAGCTCGGCGACGCCTACCGCGCTGCGGGCGTGCCGGCCGGCCTCGCCGAAGACCGCTCCCAAAAGGTCGGAGGCGCCGTTGATGACCCCCGGCTGGCCGGTGAACCCGGGAGCCGAGGCGACGAAGCCGGTGAGCTTCACGATCTTGACGACGTTCTCCAGGCCGACCAGCGAGTCGATCGCGGCCAGCGCGTTCAGCGCGCAGCGTTGGGCGAGGTCCTTGGCCTGGTCGGCGGAGACCCCGGCGCCCACCTTGCCGGTCGCCAGCAGCTTCCCCTCGGCCATCGGCAACTGGCCGGAGACGTAGACGTGCTGCCCGGACTGCACGGCCGGCACGTAGCTGGCCACCGGGGGCACCACCTCGGGCAGCGTGAGCCCGAGCTCGGCGAGCTTCGCGTGCGGACCGTTGCTCATGCCGGCACTCCGCTCCGCCGAACGGTCCGAGGCCCGGCCGCGTCGGCGTATCCCGCGGCGTCGACACGGCCTCGGCCGGGGATCGGACCGTGAGCAGTGCCGGCATGAGGCACCAGTGCGCTGAGCCCGATGATTCGTTCGCTCCGCTCGCTCATGCCTTCGGCCGCTTCAGGTAGGCGACCAGCTGGTCCGGGTTCGGGCCGGGGATCACGGCGACGAGTTCCCACCCGTCCTCGCCCCAGTTGTCGAGGATCTGCTTGGTCGCGTGGACCAGCAGCGGGACCGTGGCGTATTCCCACTTCTGCATCGGTGGAGGGCTCCCTCGGTGGCATTGACACTTCGAGGAACAGCCTACGGTCCGGCGGCCGGCCGGGGTGCGGGACGCTGCTCCGGGGCGCTCGGCAGGTCGCCGCACGGGCCGCTGTGCTCGTACCGCTGGGGGCACCGGGTGCGGTCGGGCAGCAGCAGGTCGCAGAAGACCCGGTGCCGGTTGTTCTGGTCGTCGGCGGTGGAGACGGTGGTCTCGCCGGCGTCGAGTTCGACGAGGAAGCCGAGCGAGGTGGCGACCGTGCCGGCCAGGGCGGTCGCCGCGGCCAGGTCGGCGACCCGGATCGGCAGGTGGATGACGTAGCCGGGTTCGTCGTCGTCCCGGGTCCGCTCGGCGGGCCGGGCGAGCGTCCGCACCACCTCGACGGGTTCGGCGATCCGCCGGTACGACCGCTCGTTGATCGGCAGGCCCGCGGCGACCCCCTCCCCCTCCCCGGCCGAGCCGGGGCCGGACAGGCGCCCCGTCGGGAACTGGGCTCGGGGGTGGTTGTCCGCGTCGCGCATCGCTGCCTCCGGGCGTCGTACCTGGTCACGTCATCGCCATCCGGTCCGGGCCCGACGCCCGGCCCGGTCCCCCCGCGCAGCTCAGAACGTAGGTCGGCGGCCCGAGTCCCGTAAACAGGACGCGCACGACAGGTGACCGAAAGTCACATATGCGACAGACTGTCGGGTCCGGCCCCGACCGGCCCGCCCCTCCCCCGCGATCCGGCGCGGACCGCTACCCTTCCGGTCGGACGAGCGCGCAGGGCTCGCCCGCCCGCGCCACACACGCTCGTCGCCTCCGGTGACGACGTCGCACCCCGGGGGACGAGATGACCCAGCCACCCAGCGGCGAGCCGGCCGGCCAGCCCCAGGCTCCGAGCCCGGCCGTCCCGCCCGTCCCGCCCGGTGCTCCCACCGCCGACCCGGCCACCAGCCCGCTGCCGCCGGCCGGGTACCCGCCGTACCAGGGCCCGGTGGCCCCGAAGAAGAAGCGCGGCCTGCTGATCGCCGGGATCGCCCTCGCCGCGGTGCTGCTGCTCTGCGTCGTCGGCGGCGCGGCGGCGTTCTTCACCCTGCGCGACACCGAGACGGGCACCGGCGCCAAGGAGCCGGCGGTCGCTGTCGACGAGTTCCTCACCGCCGTCTACAAGGACCGGGACGCGGCCAAGGCGGCCACCCTGGTCTGCTCGGCGGCGCGGGACGACGACCGGATCGCCGCCAAGGTCGCCGAGGTGGAGAAGTACGTCGGCACCCACCAGAACCCGCGGTTCCGGTGGACCAAGCCGACCGTGGACAACCAGACCGGCGACCGGGCCACGGTCAGCACCAAGGTGACCATGACGACCGCGGACGAGAAGGTCGCCGACCAGGAGCTGCGCTTCACGGTGGTGCGGAAGACCGGTTGGTGGGTCTGCGAGGTCGCCTGAGCGCCGTCGCTGGATAGGCTCGACGGGTGCGAGCAGCTGAGCGACCGGCCGACCCGGCCGAGGGATGGCCGGGCCGCCTCCACGTGGTGACCGGCAAGGGCGGCACCGGCAAGACCAGCGTGGCGGCGGCGCTCGCCCTCGGGCTGGCCGCTGGCGGCCGGCGCACCCTGCTGGTCGAGGTCGAGGGGCGGCAGGGCATCGCCCAGCTCTTCGACACCGAACCACTGCCGTACGAGGAACGGCACCTGGCCGACGCGCCGGGCGGCGGCGAGGTGCGGGCGCTGGCGGTGGACGCCGAGGAGGCGCTGCTCGAGTACCTGGACATGTTCTACAAGCTCGGCGCGGCCGGCCGGGCGCTGCGCAAGTTCGGCGCCATCGACTTCGCCACCACCATCGCCCCCGGCCTGCGCGACGTGCTGCTCACCGGCAAGGTGAAGGAGGCCACCACGCGCACCGCCGGCCAGCGGCGGGTGTACGACGCGGTGGTGCTGGACGCCCCGCCGACCGGCCGGATCGGCCGGTTCCTCAACGTCACCGCCGAGACCGCCCGGCTGGCCAAGGTCGGGCCGATCAAGACGCAGAGCGAGGGGGTCTCCGCGCTGCTGCGCTCGCCGATGACCGCTGTGCACGTGGTCACCCTGCTCGAGGAGATGCCGGTCCAGGAGACGATCGACGCGATCGCCGAGCTGACCTCGTTCGGTTTCCCGGTCGGTCGGGTGATTGTCAACGCCGCCCGGCCCCCGCTGCCGGCCGGCCGGGTGGTGAGCCAGGCCGAGCTGCGCCGGGGGCTGATCGCCGCCGGGCTGCCCGCCGACCGGGACACCGTGGCCGGGCTGTACGCCGAGGCCCAGGACCAGACCATCCGTCGTGAACTGGAGGATTCGCTCCGGGCCGACCTGGTGGAGCTGGGCCTGCCGCTGATCGAGCTGCCGCTGCTGCCCGAGGGCGTGGACCGGGCCGGGCTGGACCGGCTCGCGGAGGCGCTCGTCCGGGCGGATTGACTCACACCTGGCGTCCGCACCGGCACGGGGAGCCAGTCGGCCCGATACGCTCGATTGGTGCCTTCCGAAGACGCGGCGCCGCAGCTGGACGTCGACCAGATCCTCGCCGATCCCGGCGTACGCATCGTGGTCTGCTGCGGGGCGGGCGGGGTGGGTAAGACGACCACCGCCGCCGCGCTCGCGCTCCGGGCCGCCGAGCAGCACGGCCGCCGTACGGTGGTGCTCACCATCGACCCGGCGCGCCGGCTGGCCCAGTCGCTCGGGCTCACCGAGCTGGACAACACCCCGCGCCAGGTGAAGGGGATCGACGTCGAGGCCAGCGGCGGCGAGCTGCACGCCATGATGCTCGACATGAAGCGCACCTTCGACGACGTGGTGCTCCAGCACACCGACCGGGCGAAGGCGGCGGAGATCTTCGCCAACCCCTTCTACCAGGCGATGAGCTCGACCTTCGCCGGTACGCAGGAGTACATGGCGATGGAGAAGCTCGGCCAGTTGCACGCCCGGGGCGAGTGGGACCTGATCGTGGTGGACACCCCGCCGTCCCGGTCGGCGCTGGACTTCCTCGACGCCCCGGCGCGGCTGTCCCGGTTCCTCGACGGACGGATGCTGCGGCTGCTGCTGGCCCCGGCGCGCACCGGCGGGCGGAGCATGTTCAGCCTGGTCACCGCGTCGTTCGGGATGTTCTCCAAGGTCGTGCAGAAGGTGCTCGGCGCGCAGTTGCTGACCGACCTCTCCGGCTTCGTCGCCGCGCTCGACTCGATGTTCGGCGGGTTCCGGCAGCGCGCCGAGCAGACGTACCGCATCCTGCAGGCACGGGAGACGGCGTTCCTGCTGGTCGCGGCGCCCGAGCCGGACGCGGTCCGGGAGGCCGCCTACTTCGCCGGCCGGCTGCGCGCGGAGCGGATGCCGCTGGCCGGCCTGGTGCTCAACCGGGTGCACCGGCCGGCGGCGCCCGACCTGGACGCGGCGGAGAGCCTGGCCGCCGCCGCGCGGCTGGCCGACCTCGGCGGGCACGAGGCCACCGAGGAGGTGCTGCGGGCGCACGCGGCGCTGGTCCAGCAGGCCCGCCGCGAGCAGCGGGTCGCGCAACGGTTCACCGAGGAGTTCCCGGCGGTACCGGCGGTGTCGGTGACGGCGCAGCCCGCCGACGTGCACGACGTCGACGGGCTGCGGACGATCGGCGCGGCGATCAGCCGGGCCTGAGCCGCGGCGGCCACCGGGCCGCACCGCGGCGGGCGGCCCGAGCCGTGGCCACCGGTCGGGCCCGGACCGTTCGCGGTCGGCCGGGCCCGGAGCGTGGTGGTCAGCCGGCGGCGGTGACCAGGATCTTGTCCTTGCCGGCCTTGTCCTTGCTGTTCTTCTTCATCGCGGCCTCGAACATCTTGCGCCAGCTCGTCACCTGCGGGTGACGGCGCAGCAGCGCGCGGCGTTCGCGTTCGGTCATGCCACCCCACACACCGAACTCGATCCGGTTGTCCAGCGCGTCGGCCAGGCACTCGTACCGAACTGGGCAGCTCCGGCAGATCCGCTTCGCCACGTTCTGTTCGGCGCCCTGTACGAACAACGCGTCCGGGTCCCCGTTCTGACATGCCGCCAGCGACGGCCAGTCAGTGATCATGCCCATGTGTACACGTCCCCCCTTGCAGTACCTACCGACGTCGTGCGGACCAGCCGGCAATTCCCCCCGATCGCCCGGGCCTGCCTTCCCCAAGGCGGCACGGACGACATGTGGCGCTGTCGCCGCCCCCATCATGCTCTGTAGTCGCCCGATTACGCAACGTTGTCGGCTAAATCCATCATTCCGGACACTCCCGGCTTCCCGGGCTCTCGACCGGCGCTTACCCCTCCCCAGTACGTGAAAACGCTGCGGCCGTCCCCCGAATGGAGGAGACTCGGCGCCGGGTTCACGCAACCACGCACCAGGGGTCGTGCGTTTAGCACAACGAGGTCGGCGCGCGCAGGAAATGGGGAAAGAACGCCCCAGCGCCCCTCGTTACCTGTTCGCGTACCCTGTCGAGGTGACCTGGATGCGGAAACGTGACCACAATGTGCTGACCAACGCCGCATCGCTGCTGATCTGCGGCCTGTTGGCCGGCGTGGTCGTCGCGGCGGCGGCCTTCCCCGCGGTGGCGATGTCCGGGCTGGCCGCCAAGGCCGGCGCCGAAACGTTCGGCGCGCTGCCCAAGGAGCTGACGGTGGCCCGCGCGCCGCAGATCAGCTACCTCTACGCGGCCGACGGCAAGACGCAGCTCGCCACCATGTACGACGAGAACCGGCGCGACGTGAAGCTCGCCGACATCTCGCCGGTCATGCAGAAGGCCATCATCGCGGCCGAGGACCACGACTTCTACAAGCACAACGGCGTCGACCTCAACGGCGTCGCCCGTGCCTTCGTCAACAACCAGAACGCGGGCGCCGACCGGCAGGGCGCCTCCACGCTGACGATGCAGTACGTCCGGCTGGCCATCGCGTACTCGGCCACCCACCCGGCCGACGTGGTCGCCGCGACCGAGGACACCAGCGCCCGCAAGCTGCGCGAGATGCGCTACGCCCTCCAGATCGACAAGGAGCTCTCCAAGGACGAGATCCTGGAGCGCTACCTCAACATCGCCGCCTTCGGCAACGGCGCGTACGGCGTCTACGCCGCGAGTCAGGTCTACTTCGGCAAGCCGCCGAAGAACCTGAAGATCGAGGAAGCGGCGATGCTGGCCGGCATGGTGAAGGCGCCCAGCTCCTTCGACCCGACCACCAAGAGCGGCTACCCGCTCGCCGTCGACCGGCGCAACTACGTCATCGAGAACATGTTCGAGATCGGCGCGATCACCCGCCAGGAGGCGGACGCCGCCAAGGCGACCAAGCTGGTGGTCAAGGACAAGCGCACCCCGAACGGCTGCGTCGACACCGCCGAGAAGGGCTGGGGCTTCTTCTGCGACTACCTCTACCGCTGGTGGATGCAGCAGGAGACGTTCGGCTCGACCTCGTACGACCGGGAGCGGCGGCTCAAGAGCGGCGGCTACCACATCGTCACCACGCTCGACCCGGACGCGCAGCGCGCGGCCGACAAGGCGGTCCGCAGGGCCAAGAAGGAGACCGCCAAGGAAGCCGCCATGGTCGCGGTGGTCGAGCCGGGCACCGGCCGGGTCCGGGCGCTGGCGGTGAACCGCAACTTCAAGCTGGACGACCCGAAGAAGCCGGCCAACAAGCCGCACAGCGACCCGAAGCAGCGCAAGAAGGGCAAGCGCGGCAACTACCCGAACACCGTCAACCCGCTGCTGACCGGCGGCGACGGCATCACCGGGTACCAGGCCGGCTCGACCTTCAAGATCTTCACCATCGTGGCGGCGCTGGAGAAGGGCATCCCGCTCAGCTACACCATCAACGCGCCGCAGACGTTCCGGTCCGAGTACATCATCAGCAGCAGCAGCCCGGCCGCCTGCCCGGGCACCAACCTCTACTGCCCGACCAACTCCGGCAAGAAGGCCGGTGGCGTGCAGAACATGTGGAGCGCGTTCAGCGCCTCGATCAACACCTACTTCGTGCCGTTGCAGCAGCAGGTCGGCGCGGAGAACGTGGTCGACGTGGCCAAGCGGCTCGGCATCCAGTTCCGGGCCAGCAACGACGCCCGCTTCGCCAGCAACAAGGACTACGCGCACGACTGGGGCGCCTTCACCCTGGGCGTCTCGCAGACCACCCCGCTGGACCTGGCCAACGCGTACGCCACCCTGGCCGCGGACGGCAAGTACTGCGAGCCGATCCCGGTGCAGGAGATCCGGGACCCGGAGGGCAAGAAGCTGGACATCGCCAACCCGCGCTGCGAGAAGCGGATCAGCACCGACGTGGCCCGGGCCGCGGTGGACGCCGCCCGCTGCCCGGTCGGTGACAACCCGGCCAACGGCAGTTGCGGCGGCAGCCGGACGGCGGCCAACGTGAGGGGCATCGTCAAGGCGCCGGTGGCCGGCAAGTCCGGCACCACCGACTCGGAGAAGAGCGCCGCGCTGGTCGCGATGACCAAGCAGTACGCGGTGGCCGGCATCATGGCCGACCCGGACTGGCCGCAGACCAACGTCAAGATGGGGCACAACGTGCCCAACGGCATCAACCCGCCGGTCTACGAGACGCTGCGGGACGCGATGAAGGGCAAGCCCCGGATCGACTTCGAGCCGCCCGGCAAGAAGATCTCCGAGGGTGACCAGCGCTCCATCCCGAACGTCAAGTGCCAGCCGGTCGAGACGGCGAAGAACCGGATCGAGGGCGCCGGCTTCGACGCGGTCGTCTCCGACGTCAAGGTGCCCTCCAGCTGCCCGCCGGGCACCGCCGCCGGCACCAGCCCGGACGGCCGGACCATCAAGGGTGGCGTGGTCACCATCCAGGTCAGCAGCGGCGGCGGTGGCGCCACGACGGGCAACCCCGGTGGCCAGCCGCCCAACCCGGGCCGACCACCGGGTCGATCCCGAGGCTGATCCCTCGACACGACGACGGGCGGGCACCCCACGCGGGTGCCCGCCCGTTTTCGCGTACGCCGGCCGGAGCCGGCGGGATCAGAGGCCGAGCTGCCGGCGTACCTCGGCGGCGACCCGGCCCCCCTCGGCCCGGCCGGCCACCGCGCCCTGGGCCGCCTTCATGGCCGGGCCCATCTGCGCCTTGCCGGTGAACCCGCCCGCGGCGAGCGCCCCCGCGACCAGCTCGGCCAGCTCCTCATCGGAGAGCTGCTTGGGCAGGTAGCGCTCCAGCACCTCGCCCTCGGCGGTCTCCTTGGCGGCCTGGTCGGTGCGGCCCGCGTCGGCGAAGGCGGTCGCGGCCTCGCGCCGCTTCTTCGCCTCCTTGGTCAGCACCGCGAGCACCTCGTCGTCGGTGAGGTCCCGCTTGGCCTTGCCGGCGACCTCGGCGGTGCCGACGGCCGCCAGGGCCATCCGCAGCGTCGAGGTGGTCAGCTCGTCGCGCGCCTTCAGGGCGGCGCGCATGTCGGCGGTGAGACGGTCCTTCAGCGTGCTCATGGACGGTCAAACTACCCTGAACGCCATGCGAAAGCGCACACTATTCCGGCTCGCGGCCGGAACCGCCGCGGTGGGCGGGGCCGCCCTGGCCTACGCGTCGCTCGTCGAGCGCAACATGTTCACCCTGCGGCGGTACGACGTGCCGGTGCTGCCGGCCGACGCCGAGCCGCTGCGCGTGCTGCACCTGTCGGACCTGCACATGATGCCCGCCCAGGCCCGCAAGCAGCGCTGGGTGGCCTCGCTGGCCGCCCTCGACCCCGACCTGGTGGTGGTGACCGGGGACAACATGGCGCACCCGGATGCCGTGCCGGGGGTGCTCCGGGCGCTGCAACCGCTGCTCGACTACCCGGGCGCCTTCGTCTTCGGCTCCAACGACTACACCGGCCCGGTCTGGAAGAACCCGTTCACCTACTTCCTGTCCGACCGGGAGTACACCGAGGGTGTCGAACTGCCGCACGAGGAACTGCGCGAGGTGCTCGCCGGCGCCGGCTGGGTGGACCTGAACAACGCCCGGACGACGATCAAGGCCGGCGGCCGGGTCGTCGAGCTGGCCGGCGTCGACGATCCGCACATCGAGCGGGACGACTACGCCGCGGTGGCCGGCCCGGTCTCCCCCTCGGCCGACCTGTCGATCGCGCTCAGCCACTCGCCCGAGCCCAGGGTGCTCGACCAGATGGCCGCCGACGGCTTCGGGCTGCTGCTCGCCGGGCACACCCACGGCGGCCAGGTCTGCGTGCCGGGCTTCGGCGCGCTGGTGACCAACTGCGGGCTGCCCCGGTCGATGGCCCGGGGCCTGCACCGGTGGCCGGACTCGGACGCCTGGCTGCACGTCTCCGCCGGCCTCGGTACGCACCCCACCGCCCCGGTCCGGTTCGCCTGCCCGCCCGAGGCCAGCGTCCTCACCCTCATCCCCCGCTGACCGCCCGACCCCGGCCCGGGTCGGCCTCGGGCGGCCTCGCGCGGCGCAAGATCCGCGCAACTTCCGGGAAGTGGGGGTGTCCGGGGCCTGGTGAGGCCCCCATATCCGGGAAGTTGTGCGGATCTCCACCGTTCCCAAGGCGGCCGGGCGGCGGTGGGGGTACCGAGTTTGACCGTCGGAGCGGGTGGGCTACTATTTGTCGGCACGCCTCGGGGTGTGGCGCAGTTTGGTAGCGCGCTTCGTTCGGGACGAAGAGGTCGTCGGTTCAAATCCGGCCACCCCGACCAGAGGTAACAGCAGGTCAAGGCCCCTCCACGGAGGGGCCTTGATTCGTTTCCGGCGATCACCGCGCACCGTCCGCCTGCGCCCCTCGGCAGAGGTGGGGGTGTTTCCGCCGCCGTGGCAGGATCGTGCTCGAACTTCGGGTACCTGCGGAGGAGACACCGCCGCCTACCGCAGTTGACCGGGGCTGGGCTGCCAGCCGCCCGCTGAGCGCCGGGGACGCCGTCGCCAGCCGGCCGGCGACGGCGGCGGCAGGCCGGCTCGCGCGCGTCGGCTCTGGTGGCCGATCGGCAACGATCGACGCGTGACGGCTGGTACGGCTCATTCGTCCGGCTCATTGCCGTGCCCGTATGGATCTCCTAAGGTCATCGCGCCGGGCGATCGCCCGGCGTTCCGCGCCATCGACCTTATTCATGGGGGAACCGTGCGCACCCTACGTGGCGCCCTGGTCGGCGCCATCGCAGTTCTACTGACATCCACCACAGTGGCCGCTCCCGCGCGGGCCGAGGCCGCCGATCCGCCCGCCGCCCCGCACACCGCCTTCACCATGCACTTCGACGGCTGGGGGTACATCGACGGGAACTTCTCCTACGAGGCCTCCCGCAACACCCTGGAGATCTACCAGCAGAACGCGAACGGCTACGCGCTGGTGATGCGTGGCTTCAACGGCAGCCACTGGCACAACCTCGACGTCACCCCGCCGCTGGGCACCCGGTTCACCGCCGGGCAGTCCTACCCGACCAGGACGAACTTCAGCCCGCAGGAGTCGATCACCACGCTGAACGTCTCCGGTGACGGGCAGGGGTGCAGCACCGGCGAGACCGGCACGCTGGACGTCGCCGAGGCCGAGTACGACGACGAGACCGGCAAGTTCACCGCCTTCGCGGCCAGCTTCTCGATCCCCTGCGGCGGCACCGACAGGGCCAAGGGCGAGATCCGCTTCCAGTCGAGCATCGGGTACAGGGCCACCGACAGCTGGGAGTACCGGCTGCGGATGGGCCGGCAGCCGGCCGGCACGGCCGGCACTCCGCAGGACGTCACCGTCGAGGTGAACGGGACGGAGCCGACCACCTTTGGCGCGGCCTCGCTCTCCGGGGCGAACCCGACGGCCTTCGAGATCTCGGCGAACACCTGCTCCGGCCAGACCCTCTCGTACGGCGCGACCTGCAAGCTGACCATCACCCCGAAGGCGTCGGCGATCGGCGAGCAGACCGCCGTGCTGACCCTCGTCGAGAACTCGATCGCCGGCAAGGTGGCCCGGCTGCTGTCCCTGGAGGGCGTCGACGCCCGGGACGCCACGCCCTCGCCGCCGTACTTCGACTTCGGCTACGTCCCGGCGTACGAGACGTCGGCGCCGAGGACGGTGACCCTCACCGGGACGGGCGACGCGCCGATCACCTTCGGCACGGCCTCGATCGTCGGCGCGAACGCGACCTATTTCAAGATCACCAGCGACGCCTGCTCCGGCCGGACCCTGGCCAAGGGGCAGACCTGCGCGATCACCGCCGTCGCCCGGCCCGCCGAGAACACCCAGGGTGGGGCGGTCATCTCGCTGCCGGACGACAGCTTCGCCGGCTCGACGCAGATCTCGCTGGGCGTCAACGGGTACAAGTCCGACAAGGGCACCTACTACACGATGTCGCCGTACCGGATCCTGGACACCCGCTCCGGCAAGGGCGCGCCGAAGGCGATGGTCGGCTCGGGCAAGACGGTGTCGCTCCAGGTCACCGGCGCCGGTGGCGTGCCCACGGACGCCTCGACCGTGGTGCTCAACGTGACAGTGACCGCCCCCACCGGCAGCGGCTTCGTCACTGTCTACCCGTCGGACGTGGCGCGCCCGAACGCCTCGTCGCTGAACTACGTCAAGGGCTGGACCGGCGCCAACTCGGTCACCGTGAAGGTCGGCGCGAACGGCAAGGTGAACCTCTACAACGCCGGTGCTTCGACGCACATCATCGCTGACGTGTTCGGCTACTACTCCAAGGGCCACGAGTGCTGCTCGGGCTACGAAGGCGGGCAGTACCACGCGCTCGCCAAGCCGGTCCGGCTGACCGACACCCGGACCTGGGGCTCCCGCCTACCGGCCGACCACTACCTCAACTCGGTCGCGAACTGGAACAGCACCATCAACCCGCGGGTCCGCGCGTTCGCGGTCAACATCACCGCCACCTCGCCGACCGGGTCCGGCTTCCTGACCGCGTGGGACGGTTACGCGTACGGGCTGCCCAACACGTCGACGTTGAACTACGTGAAGGGCGCCACGGTGCCGAACTTCGCGGTGGTGCCGACGTCGCCCTGTGACGACTGCGGCAGCGCCACCGGCCTGCCGTCGATCGGGGTGTACACCAGCACCAGTTCCCACGTCATCGTGGACCTCGTCGGGTTCTACGACGACGGGACGCTCCCCAACGGGCTGCGCTTCTCACCCGCCGTACCGACCCGGATCGCGGACACCCGCGCCGGGCAGGGCTGGCCGGCGCGGCTCGGGCCGGGGCAGACGGCGACGATCGCCGCACCGTCCCCGGTGACCGACGCCGACACGCGGGCGCTGGCGACGAACGTGACAGCTGTCAAGCCGACCCAGAGCACCTTCCTGACGGTCTGGCCGGCGGGCATCGACGGCGTCGGCCGGCCGAGCACCTCCAACCTGAACCCGACCGCCGGGTCGGTCGTGCCGAACGCGGTGCAGACGATGGTCGGGCCGGATCGCCGGTTCAACGTCTACAACGCCAGCGGCTACTGCGACGTGGTGGTGGACGTGGTCGGCACCTTCTACCGGTACCCGCCGTCGGCGCCGTCCGACTGGGGAGCCGCTTCGGCGGCGCGGGGCGCCGCCCCGGCGGACCCGTCGGCGGTGACCCCGACGGCACCGGCACCGGAGCGGGCCAAGCAACTGTGACCAGCTGACACCCGGGGACCGCACGTACCGCGTGCGGTCCCCGGCACGCTCCCTCCTGCTTCGGGGGCGCGTCGCGCGCGGCACCTGGCCGGTCAGGGCAGCGGGCCGTCGGGTTCCGCGGTCCGGCCGAGGCGGTCCCGGATCAACCCGATCACCGTGTCGGCGGTCCGGTCGAGGTGGCTGCGGCCATCGGGCAGCTTCGCCTCCGGGCTGATGTAGCTGCGGGGGCCGACGTGGGTGGCCGGGTCGAGCCGGTGCACCGTGATCTTCCCGGCGCGCTCGGCCCGGTTCCATCCGCTCCAGCGGAACAGCCGCCACCGCTGCGGAAAGAGCCAGGCGCCGACCCGCTCGATCCGGTCGCCGGCACTGGTGAGCTGGCAGAGCCGCTCGGCATGGGTGATGTCGTTGGCTCCGTTGTGGAACCCGCCGAGCGTGATCAGCCAGAGCGGGCAGCGCAGCTCGGACCAGAGTTCGTTCACCGCGCCGGTGGCGACCTGGGCGCCACCGCTGTAACAGAGCAGCACCACGGGGATGCCGCTGTCCCGCTGGTAACCGGCGAGCCGGAGCTGGGTGGCGATCTGCCCGCCGACGGCGCGGTTGTACAGCGGCCGGTACCGGCGGTCGGCGGCGACGAAGATCTGCACCACGTTGTGCAGGAAGAGCACCAGCCCGATGTGGCGGCGCAGCCATCTCCACACCGGCCGGTCGGCGAGCGGATGCGCCAGCGGAGAGTAGGGCTGCACCTGGCCCAGCACCCGCAGCTCGGGCGCCGCCGCGATCAGGGACTTGACCAGCCGGCCGCCGTCCCGGGTGTCGTGGAAGCGGCGTTTCCCGATGCCGTCCAGATAGACCAGGTAGGCGTCCGGAGGACGGTCCGGGTCCGCGCCCCGGGCGTGGGGCATGCCCCGGGGCAGCGCGGTGGTGGGCGTCCGCCAGCCCGCGGCGTAGGCCAGCACCTCGTAGCGGGCGAGCAGGGCCTCGGCGATCAGGACCGGTCCGATCCCGCCGAGCAGCAGCAGGAGCGCGAACTCGATCATGTGAGGGGCTCCGCGGCTCGTCTCGTGTTGAGCCGCACGACCAGGCGTCGGACGCCCTCGACGGCGGTACCCAACGCGACTCCCGCGAGAGCCACGCAGCCGGCTGCGTCCCACCAGCCGAGCCCGGTCGTCGTGGCGAGCGCGGCGGCGAGGCCGGTGCCCACGCCCACCATGAGCAGCAGGTGCAGCAGCGGGCCGAGCAGCGGGAACGCGAGTACGGCGGCGAGCAGCAGCGGGGCGGCCAGGCCCGGGGTCCAGACCAGCGCCGACTCGTCGGACGGTGCGGGCGCCAGCGCCAACTCGGCCAGGGTCCAGGCGGACAGCGGCCAGAGCGCGAACACCGCGCCGTCGACGACGGCGCCGGCCAGCATCAACCCGACCACCCGGACGCGGGACGCGCCGGGCAGGCGGGCCACCACGGGCAGGAGCCGTCCGGCAGCCTCGGACAGGCCGGCGAGCAGCAGCAGTACGGCGACGGCGGGAGTCACGGTCAGTCCTGTGCCGGCTGGTCGGCGGGGACCGGCCGGCTGCCCGCGCCGGCCCGCCGGGCGTAGCGCTCGAGCTCGTCGGCGGCGCGGGCGTAGCCACCCGCCTCCCGCTGGGCGGTCCGCAGGGTGCGCGCTGCCGCCCGGAACCGGGGCTCGTCGAGCAGACGCTGGGCCAGCGTGCGCACGACCTCCGGGTCGACCTCCTCGGTGCGTACCGAGAGGCCGGCGTCGAGCTCGACCAGGCGGGAGGCCACCAACGACTGGTCCGCGCCCTGCGGGACCACCAGCATCGGTACGCCGGCGTACAGGGCCTCGTTGACGCTGTTCACCCCGCCGTGGGTGATGAACAGCGCCGCGCGGGCCAGCACCTCCGGCTGCGGTACGGAGCGCTGGGCGATCACGTTGGCCGGCAGCGCACCGAGCGCGTCCGGCTCGGTCTGCCCGGTGGAGACGACCACTGTGCCGCCGAGCGGGGCGAGCGCGGCGGCGAGGCTGCGCAGCAGTTGTGGATCGGCCTTGAACACCGTGCCCAGCGAGGCGTACAGCACCGGGTCACGCAGCCGGTCGACCGGGAACGACGAGTCGGCCGGGCGGGCCCCGACGCTCGGCCCGACGAACCGGTAGGACTGGTCGAAGCTGTCGGCCCCGGGGTGGAACGCCCGCGAGGTGTAGACCAGGTTGAGCGGCTGACGGATGTTCGCCAGGTCGACCAGGGGCACGCCGCGGGTGTCGTAGCGGCGGCGCAGTTCCCACCGGGACCTCAGGTACCCCCCGGCCTGGCGGGGCAGGATCGCCGCGGCGGCCAGCAGCGCCCAGGAGCCGCGGGTGGGGCTGGGCACCTGCCGGTTGAACGCGAACGTGGTGAACGACGACGCGGCCGGCACATCGAGTTCCCGGGCGGCCACCGGCCCCCACGGGCAGAGGGAGTCGTGCACGATCAGATCGGGTCGGGTGCCGCGCAGGTCGTCGAGGACGGCGGGCAGCACGCGTACGGCGGTGCGGGCCAGCTGCTCCATCACCGTGACCGGCGTCGGCGGGCCGGAGAGCGGCACGTCGTCCCTGCGGTAGCGGAACACCCGCGCACCGGTGGCCGCGATCTGCTCGGCGTAGCCGGACGGCGCGTGGTAGGTGACGGAATGGCCGCGACGGACGAGCTCGGCCACGACCGGCAGGGTCGGATTGATGTGGCCGTGCATGGCGATGTTGAGGAATGCGATTGCGCTCATCGACCGACCCCGGACAGCCATGGAGTCAGTGCCCGGCAAGATGTCACGATCACGATCCGCCCTTCTCGCTGACAGCGTAGACGCTGCCGGTGGGGGACGTGCCGGGGACCAGGTACTCGCCGGGGCGCGGCGCTGCCGTCGAACAGCACCCCCGCCCGTGGCCGCCCACCGGCGCGTTCGACGCCGGCTCCCCGGCGGCTCGACCGGGCCGGCCTCGCGCGGTTGCGGAACGCCCTGCCGCTCGGCGCGGTCGCGTCGCGCGCCCGCCGTCGTCAGTCGTGGCGCTCGGTGCGCTCGATCTCGGCGAACGCGGCGGTCAGGTAGCCGTCGAGCGGGCGGCCGGTGGCCGCCAGCAGGTCCGCGACGAGCAGCGGCGCGTGCCGGGCGACGGCCGCCGGGTCGGGCGGGTTGTCGTCGTCGCCCGGGTCGTACACGCCGAGCGCACCGGCGAGCAGCACCGGCACCACGTGCGGGTCGACGTCCGGCCGCCAGCCGGCGGCGGACCGGACGCAGCGTTCGAGCACCTGGCGGACGTCGTCGCCGGTCAGACCGTCCGGGTGGGTCTCCTCCAGCAGCAGCCGGACCACCGCGCCGAGCACGAGACCCGACCGCTCGGCCCCGGCCAGCCGCCCGACGGACGTCTCGTAGACCTCCGCGTCGCGGGCCCGGGCGGCGTCGACCGCCTCGGCGGCCGCGACGGCGATCTCACGGGCGGGCGCGGGCAGGTGTCGCCAGGTCACGGTCACCGCGCCAGCATGGCAGAACACCCCGACACCGCCGCCAACCGAGCCGACGCGCCCGGGAGAGCGTGGCGCGCCCGGGCCGAGGGCGACGAGGCGGACGGCGACGGGCCCGGGCCGAGGGCGACGACTCCGGGTCGAGGGCGACGACTCCGGGTCGAACGGCCGGCGGTGCCGGGGCCGAGCCGGCGATTGTCCGGCTCGGCGGGGACCCGATGTCGGCGGCGGCGACGCCGCCCGTGGTCTTGGTCACCTCGGTGGCCGGCCCACGCCCGGGCCCGGGTAAACGGCTCGCCACCTGTCGTACCCGGCGAACAGAATCGCGGCATGCTGCGTCGCGCCCTACCCCGTCGTCCGGAAGCCCGCCGGATCCTCGTCGGCACCCTGCTCTCGGCGATCGGGCGCGGCCTCACCCTGCCGTTCCTGTTCATCTACCTGACCGACGTGCGCGGGCTCACCGACGCCCGGGCCGGCCTGGTGATCGGCTGGTACGGCGCGGTGACCCTGGCGCTGTCGCCGGTGGGCGGCACGTTGATCGACCGGTTCGGCGCCCGCCGGGTGGTAATACCCTGCCTGCTGATCGAGGCGGTGGGCACCGGCTCGCTGGCGCTGGTCGACTCGACCGGCTCGGCCTTCCTGGTGATGACGGTGATCGCCGTCGGCAGTTCCGCCATCTGGTCCGGGCAGAACACCATCCTCGCCTCGCTCACCGACGACGGCGAGCGGCAGCGGGTCTTCGGGCTCAACTTCGCCCTGCTCAACCTCGGTATCGGCGTGGGTGGCCTGACCTCCGGCGCGATCGTCGACACCGGCCGCCCGGTCACCTTCCAGCTGATCTACCTGCTCGACGCGTTCACCTACCTGATGCCCGCGCTGATCCTGCTGACTCTGCCCGGCGTCGGGCTCCGGCTCGCCACCCGCACGGCCGAGGGCAAGGCCCCGAGCGGCGGCTACCTGACGGTGCTCCGCGACCGCCCGTTCCGCCGGCTGGTGATCTTCGGCCTGGTCCTCACCACCTGCGGCTACGCCCAGATCGAGGTCGGCTTCACCGCGTACGCCGTCCGGGTGGCCGAGGTGACCCCGCGGGTGGTGGCGTGGGCGCTGGCGGCCAACACGGTGATGATCGTGCTCGCCCAGCTGGTGGTGATCCGCCGGATGGAGGGGCGCAGCCGTACCGGTGGCCTCGCCGTGGTGGGCGCGGTCTTCGCGACCGCCTGGCTGGTCCTCGGCTTCGCCGGGGTGATCGGTACGGGCAACGCGCTGCTCGCGGCGCTCTGCGTGATGGCCTGCTCGGCGATCTTCGGCTTCGGCGAGACCATGCTCTCGCCGGTGATGCCCGCGCTGACCAACGCGCTGGCCACCGACGAGCTGCGCGGCCGCTACAACGCGATGAGCTCGATGATCTTCGGGATCAGCGGGGTGATCGGCCCGGTGACCGCCGGTCCGCTGATCGGCGCGGCCGACGGCCGGATCTGGGTCGCCTTCGTGGTCGGTGGCTGCCTGGTCGCGTCGCTGCTCGCGCTCTCCCTGCGCCGGCTGCTCACCCCCGCCCAGGACGGCCGCACGCCGGCTCCCGCCGCCACCCTGGAGCCCGCCGCGGCGGCCGCCTGACCGTCCCTCCCCCGCCCGCCACCGGCCACCGGCCGGCCGCGCGGGAAGATCGTGCTACATCCCGGATGTAGTGGCCTCGAATCGACCCGGATGCCACCACATCCAGGAACCAGCGCGATCTTCGCGCCCGCAGCCGCGATCTTCGCGCCCGCAGTCGTGATCCGCGCGGCCGGCGCTCCTCCCCGAGGTCGGGCCGTCGGCGTGGACGGGTCGGGCCCCGGAGCATGTCGCTCCGGGGCCCGACCTGTGTGAGTGCCGCCGTCAGGCGGCGGCGACCTCCGCGGTGGTACGGATGCGGTCCAGCGCCGGGGCCGAGACCGGGGACTCCGCGGTCAGGTAGGCCACGAAGGCGTCCAGGTCGATCATGCCGGTGACCAGGTTCGTGCCGCCGGTGAGGACGCTGAAGCCGTCACCGCCGCCGGCCAGGAAGTTGTTCACCGTGACCCGGTACGTGGCGGCGGTGTCGACCGCCACCCCGCCGAAGGTCAGGCTGCCGCGGACCACCCGGCTGCCGGCGCACGGGTCCGTGCTGGGGGCGGTGACGCCGTTCAGGTCGACGACGTAGCGCACGGTCGACGACGGGTAGAGGATGCGACCGGTGACGAACTGCTGTTCGAGCAGGCAGTACAGCTGCGCGCCGGTGAGGTCGAGGGTCGCCAGGTTGTTGGCGAACGGCTGCACCGTGAACGCCTCCTCGTAGGTGACCGGGCCGGCGTCCAGGTCGGCGCGGACGCCACCCGGGTTCATGAACGCGGCGACCGCGCCCTGCTCGTCGTCGGTGGCGGCGAGCTGCGCGTCCGCGATCAGGTTGCCCAAGGGGGACTCACCGCAGCTGGCGGGGACCCGCGAGTCGCACGTGGCGAGCAGGTTCTCCTGGGTCTTGGTGATCGCCGTGGTGGTCTCACCGACGACCCGGCCGGCCACCGGGCCGAGGACCGTCTTGTACCGGTCGATCAGGTCGGTCTGCGCCCGGTCCTTGTCGACGTCCCGGGTGACCACCACGTTCTCGGCGGTGGCGGTGAGCACGTCACCGGTACGCCGGTCGATCTTCAGGTCGATGTCGGTGATCAGGCGACCGAACGAGCTGGCGCTGGTGACCAGCTTGTCGTTGATGTTGCAGTTGTACGCCTGGTGGGTGTGCCCGCTGACCACCACGTCGATCGACGGGTCCATCCGGTTGGCGATGTCGACGATCGGGCCGGTCATCCCGACGCAGTCGTTGATGCCACCGGTCGCGGCCTGGGCGCCACCCTCGTGCAGCAGCACCACGATCGCCTCGACGCCCTTGCGGCGCAGCTCGCGGGCGTACCGGTTGGCGGTGTCCGCCTCGTCGGCGAAGCTCAGCCCGGCGACACCCTCCTGGCTGACGATCTGCGGGGTGCCCTCCAGCGTCATGCCGATGAAGCCGACCTTGACGCCCTGCACCCTGTGGATCGCGTACGGGGGCAGCAGCGGCCGGCCGGTCGCGGTCTTGAACGCGTTGGCCGACAGGTACTGGAAGCCGGCGCCCTCGTACGGGGTGCCGTCGGCGCAGCCGTCGACCGGGTGGCAACCGCCGTTCTGGATACGCAGCAGCTCGTCGGCGCCCTCGTCGAACTCGTGGTTGCCGACGCTGGCGTAGTCCAGCCCGGCCATCGACAGCGCCTCGATGGTCGGCTCGTCGTGGAACGCCGCGGAGAGCAGCGGGGACGCACCGATCAGGTCGCCGGCGGCGACCGTGATGGTGTTCTTCTTCTTGGCGGCCGCGCGCAGTTCGGCCAGGTGGGTGGCGAGGTACTCGACGCCGCCCGCCGGCTGCCCGGCGATGACGCCGTCTCTGGAGCCGCTCGGCGGTTCGAGGTTGCCGTGGAAGTCGTTCAGCGCGAGCAGGGTGACGTCGACCGGCTTCGGCCCGGCGTCCGCCTGGTCGGGGGTCGTGGCGACCGCGCCGAACGCGGTCACGGCGAGCGCGGTCAGGCCGATGGCGGCCCGACGCATCCCGGGGATGGACATGGAACTCCTCATGGGATTCCGGCGCGGCGGGTGCCCGGTCGGTGGTTCGCGTCGGGCCCCGGCCCCGCCGTCGGCAGGGTTCGATCGCGGGTGGCAGCGGTGGGGGCCGCCGCCCCGCCGGGGACAGCCTCTCATCCGAGCCGCCAGCGGTCGACCTGAGCAGCGCACCAGAGCTGCGACAATCGCCGGTGACCCGGCCGGGACGACCGGGCGATTAGGACATGACGGTCAGGTGGCGGGCGCTGCGCCGGACCGTCGGTGGGCCTGGTCCGGAAATAGGACCGGACGGCGGACGAGAGCGAGGACATCCCGATGAGCGACGCCAACCAGGCGGTGGAGACGGTGCGGTCGGCCGACGGCACCCCGATCGCGTACGAACGGTTCGGCGACGGTCCGCCGATCATCCTGATCGGTGGTGCCTTCAACGACCGGTCGACCATCCGGGCGCTGGCCGAGGCGTTGGCGGCGGCGGGCTTCACCGCGTTCGCCTACGACCGGCGCGGCCGGGGCGACAGTGGCGACACCCCGCCGTACCAGGTGCGCCGCGAGATCGAGGACGTGGCGGCACTGGTCGAGGCGGCCGGCGGCAAGGCGCACCTCTACGGGCTCTCCTCGGGCGCGATCCTGGCCGCGTACGCCACCGCGCACGGGCTGCCGGTGAGCGGGCTGGTCATGTTCGAGCCGCCGTTCCAGGTCGGGCCGCACGCCGGCTCCCGGCCGGACATCTCGGCCCGCACCGCCGAGCTGATCGCCGCGGGCGACCGCGCCGGGGCGGTCGAGCATTTCATGGTCACCGCCGTGGGACTGCCCGCCGAGGCGGTCGCCGGGATGCGCGCCGAGCCGATGTGGCCGTTCCTGGAGTCGATGGCGCACACCCTCCCGTACGACGGGTTGATCAGCGGCGACGGCTCGCTCCCGGTCGACCGGCTGGCCGGCATCGACGTCCCGACGCTGGTGGTGGAGAGCACGGCCAGCCCGCAGTGGCTGCGCGACGGCGCCCGGGCCACGGCGGAGGCGATCCCCGGCGCCCGGCACGTCGGCCTGCCGGGTGGCTTCCACGAGGTGCCGGCCGACACCCTCGCCGCCGAGATCCGCCGCTTCCTCCTCGGCTGACCGGTGGGCCCCGGCCCGCCGGGCCCACCGCCACCGGCGGCCACCGCTGGCCGGGCCGGCCCGACCGGACCGCCTCGGCACGCCGATCCGTCCCGGGCCGGGCACTCCGGGCGATCCGGCTACCCGGGCGCTGGCAGCCGTTCCGCGACCAGGGCGGCGACCGCCGCCGGGTCCCAGGTGCCGGCGACGCCGGGCCGGGTCGCCAGGTAGTCGGCGATCCGGTCGGCGTCCCAGCCGTGCGCCTCGCGCAGGCCGCTGGCGATCATGCCGAGGTAGACGGCGGCCGGGGCGCGCCACTCGACGTCGGCGGCGCGATGCGGCGCGGTGAAGGTGAGCAACGGGAACCCGTCGAGCCGGCCCGGGCAGAGCAGCGTCTCGTAGCGCCCCGGGCCGAGGGCGGCCCGTCCGGTGTCCACCGCCGCCCGGATCAGCTCCGGATCGGACCCCGGCGCCCGGTACATCTCCTGCGCGGCCACGTCGGCGAACTGCCCGACGTCGAGCAGGTACGCCCGGGCCGCGGCGGTGCCGGGCAACTCCGGGTCGTAGAAGGCCATGCCGCCGGTCCACGCCCCGGACTCGCCGGCGAAGTAGATGCCACCGGGCAGCGACACCGGCACCGTACGCCTGGGCGGCCGGGGATTCCGGCAGCCCGGATAGGTCCGCCGACCGCCCGGCGGGCAGCCGCCGGTCAGGTACCACCGCAGCCGGGCGGCGTGCATGTTCGACCCGTACGCGACGTACCAGACCAGCTCGGCAGCGCGGGCCGCCTCGTCGCACTCCGGGGAGGCCGCCGGTGAGGTGTCCGGCGCCCCCGAGCCGGCCGTGTCCTTGCCCGCCCGGGTCATGATGCTGGGCCCGGGACGCCGGGCCATGCCCGGCGGAGAGGGGGCACCCCGATGCGCTGGTTCATCGTTCTCCTGCTGGTCGTGCTGGTGGCCGTGGCGGTGCTGACCTGGGCGCGGGCCCGCGGCCGGCGACCGGACGAGGGGCAGGTCCGTGACCTGCGGGAGTCGGCGGCCGCCCGGAAGCGGCTCGACGAGCACCGCAACCCGACCGAGGGCAGCGCGGGCAGCGGCAGCGGCGGCGTCGGCGGCTGGGTCTGAGCCGGTCACCGGCACCAGCGGGCGATCACGGCGTACTCCGGCACGCACCGGAGCGTCAGTAGGTGCAGGTCAGGCCGGCGGCGTGGCTGACCTCGACGGTGTGCGTCACGCAGCCGCCGTCGACCACCCGGTGCAGCAGGAAACCGGTCGGCTCGGCAACCCAGCCGATCGGCTCGTCCGGGCTCATGGTGAGCGACGCCTGCCGCCAGGTGCTGGGCGCGGTGGTCAGCACGGTGCCCGCGAAGGCGGCCGTGACCGGCCGGTGCAGGTGGCCGGCGAGCACCCGGACCACGTGCGGGTGCCGGCTGATCACCTCGGCGAGGGCGTCGCCGTCCGCGAGCCGGACCGCGTCGGCGGCGGGCAGGCCGACGTCGATCGGCGGGTGGTGCAGGCAGACCAGGGCGGGCACGTCGGTCCGGCCGGCGAGCACCCCCTCCAGCCAACCGAGTTGCTCCTCGCCCAGCCGCCCGCCGCCCGATCCCGGCACCAGCGAGTCCAGCACCACCATTGTCACGTCGGGGTGGTCGACGTGGTAGTAGGCGGAGAAGCCGCCGCCCAGCAGGGGCGTGCCACCGAAGGTGTCGAGCAGCGACTCCCGGTCGTCGTGGTTGCCGGCGACCAGGTGCACCGGCAGTGGGAAGCGCCCGATCACCTCGCGCAGGGTGACGTACTCGTCGGTGCGGCCGTGGTCGACGAGGTCTCCGGTGATCACCACGCAGTCCGGCCGGGGGCGCAGCGCCAGCACCCGGCCGAGCGCGCGGTGCAGCCCGGCGGCCGGCTCGGCACCGAGCACACCGGTGGTCAGGTGCGGATCACTGAGCTGGGCGATGAGCATCGTGCCTCCACTCGACCGGTACCCCCACGCTATCGTCGCGGCCCGCGCCGCGCGGGCCACCGGCCCACAGCCGGCGTCCACAGCCTGTGGATAGCACATGTGTACGAAGCCGTCCGCCCAGCTCAGCAAGGGCGGATCGGCGGCGCGCTGAGTACCCTTGATCGCGCCCTCCCGGCTCCGCGCCGCGCACCCCTACCTGGAACGACGTGCGAATGGATCACCAGCGAGTCATCCGTGACGTCACGGTCCGCCTTCCCATGGCGTCGACCGCCGCCGAGGCGTGCCAGTGGACCGTCACCGCGCTGGCCCGCTACGCGCCGGCCACCATCTCGGTGCTGTTGCAGGTGCACGACCGGCTCCGCTGCGTGGCGGCCACCGGCTCCTGGCAGGTCTTCTCGACCGTCCCGCCGGGGACCGGGATCGTCGGCCGGGTGTACGACTCCGGCGTGACCGCCGTCGTCCCGGACGTCACCGCGGACCCCGACTACCTTCCGGTACGCCCCGACGTCACGGCCGAGGTGTGCGTACCGGTGCTGGACCCGGCGGGCCGCCCGATCGGCGTGCTCGACCTCCAGTGGTGCGACCCGGTGGACCTCGCTCCGTGGCGGGAGACCGCCGAGCGGCTGGCCGCCCGGCTCGGCGCCCGGATCGTGGCGCTCGGCGGGCCGCCGGCGGAGAGCCGCAGCGAGAAGCTGCTCCGGCACGCCGCCGCGCTGACCTCGGCACCGACCGAGTGGGACGTGCTGAGCGCCGCCGTCACCGCGGCCCGGGACGTGTCGTCCCTGCCCGCCGCGGTGCTGGTGCTGCCCGGTCCCGCGGGGCACCGACTCGACCCGCCGCCCGGCAGCCCGGGCGAGTTGGAGGCGCGGATCCGGGCCGAACTGGCCGAGGCCGGACCGGCGGCGCTGGGCCGGATGGTCGGCCGCGCCCACCGCTACGGCGCCGGCTACACCCTGGGCGAGCCGGGCCACCCGCCGGTCGCCGACCACGAACCCCTGGTCCGGGCGGGCGTACGCACCCTGATCGTGGTGCCGGTCGGCCCGCCCGGCGAGGGCGGCGCGCTGCTGGTCGCCGACGAGCGGCTGCGCCGCCCCGACCCGACCACGGTGAACCTGGTGGAACTGCTCGCCGGGCAGGCGTGGAGCTGCCTGGACCGGCTGCGCACCCTGGCCCGGCTGCGCGAGCAGGCCAGCTCCGACCCGCTCACCGGGTTGCGGCACACCGGGCCGTTCGGCCAGCGGATCGCGGCGGCCACGCCGGGGCGGACCGCGCTGCTGGCCATCGACGTGGACGGCTTCAAGACGGTCAACGACACGTACGGGCACCAGGCGGGTGACCGGGTGCTGGTCGGCCTGGCCCGGGCGCTGGAGGGGGCGCTGCGGCAGGGCGACGAGCTGTACCGGATCGGCGGCGACGAGTTCGTCGCGGTGATCGAGGTGAACCGGCCCGAGGAGGCGGTGCGGATCGCCGAGCGGCTCACCGAGGCGGCCCGGCGTACCGGGCGGACGATCAGCATCGGCGTCGCCCTGCCCCGCCCCGGCGAGTCCCCGGAACTCACCCTCCGCCGCGCCGACCAGGCCCTCTACGCCGTCAAACGCCACGGCCGCGACGGCGTCCACCTCGCCGCCGCCTGACCCCACCCCACCCCGGCGATCTTGCAGTTTGTGCCCTCGATATGCACCCTTCGCCCCTTTCGCCGGGGCGGAAAGTGCAAGATCGCGGGCAGGAAACGGGGGAGAGCGGGGCGGGCGCGGGCGGGTCCGCGGTGAGGTCAGCGGGTGAGTTCGGTGGCGAGGAGTTCGGCGATCTGGGCGGTGTTGAGGGCAGCGCCCTTGCGGAGGTTGTCGCCGGTGACGAAGAAGTCCAGGGCGCGGGGGTCGTCGACGGCGCGGCGGATGCGGCCGACCCAGGACGGGTCGGTGCCCACCGCGTCGATCGGCATCGGGAACTCGCCGGAAGCCGGGTCGTCGACCAGGATCACGCCAGGTGCGTTGCGCAGCACCTCGCGGGCGCCCTCGGCGTCGACCTCGGTGGCGAAGACCGCGTGCACCGCCACCGAGTGGCCGGTCACCACCGGCACCCGGACGCAGGTGGCCGAGACCTTGAGGTCGGGCAGCCCGAGGATCTTGCGCGACTCGTTGCGCAGCTTCAGCTCCTCGGACGACCAACCGGCGTCGGCCGGCGAGCCGGCCCAGGGCACCACGTTCAGTGCCAGCGGCGCCGGGAACGGGCCGAGTTCGTCGCCGACGGCCTGGCGTACGTCGCCGGGGCGGGAGCCGAGCCCCCGGTCGCCGGCGATCTTGCCGAGCTGGGCGTGCAGCGTGTCCACGCCGGCCTGACCGGCGCCGGAGACCGCCTGGTACGAGGCGAGCACCAGTTCGCGCAGGCCGTACTCGCGGTGCAGCGGGGCGACCGCGACGATCATCGTCAGGGTGGTGCAGTTGGCGTTGGCGATGATCCCCTTCGGCCGGTTGCGCACCTGCTCGGGGTTGATCTCGGGGACCACCAGCGGGACGTCGCGGTCCATCCGGAAGGCACCGGAGTTGTCCACCGCGACCGCGCCGCGGCTCACCGCGATCGGGGCCCAGTGCGCCGAGACGTCGTCCGGCACGTCGAACATCGCCACGTCGACCCCGTCGAACGCCTCCGGGGTGACCGCCTGGACGGTGAGGTCCTCGCCGCGGCAGCGGACGACCTTGCCGGCGGAGCGTTCGGACGCGAGCAGCCGGATCTCGCCCCAGACGTTCTTGCGCCCGGTGAGCAGTTCGCACATCACCGTGCCGACGGCCCCGGTCGCGCCGACCACGGCGAGGGTGGGCAGCGGCGCCACGGGCGCTACCGTCCCGTCCCCGCGTAGACCACGGCTTCGGTGTCGCCGCCCAGGTCGAAGGCGTCGTGGATGGCGCGCACGGCGGCGTCGAGGTCGGTGTCGCGGCAGACCACGGAGACCCGGATCTCGGAGGTGGAGATCATCTCGATGTTCACGCCGGCCTGGCCGAGGGCGGCGAAGAAGCCCGCCGCCACGCCCGGGTGCGACCGCATGCCGGCGCCGATCAGCGACACCTTGCCCACGTGGTCGTCGTAGAGCAGGCCCTTGAACTTGACCGGCTCCTGGATCTTGCTGAGCGCGGCCATCGCGGTAGGGCCGTCGGTCTTGGGCAGGGTGAAGGAGATGTCGGTGCGCCCGGTGCCCTCGGTGGAGACGTTCTGCACGATCATGTCAATGTTGATCTCGGCGCCGGCCACCGTGTCGAAGATCCGCGCGGCGGCGCCCGGCTCGTCCGGCACCCCCACGATGGTGATCTTGGCTTCGCTGCGGTCGTGGGCGACCCCGGTGATCAGTGCTTGCTCCACAGGAAGGTCCTCCATCGATCCGGTGACCATCGTGCCGGTGTTGGTCGAGTATGACGAACGGACGTGGATCGGCAACCCCGCCCGGCGGGCGTACTCCACGCTACGCAGGTGCAGCACCTTCGCGCCGCAGGCGGCGAGTTCGAGCATCTCCTCGTAGGTGATCTGCTTGATGTGCCGGGCGTTCGGGACGATCCGCGGGTCGGCGCTGAACACGCCGTCGACGTCGGTGTAGATCTCGCAGACGTCCGCGTTCAGCGCGGCGGCGAGCGCCACGGCGGTGGTGTCCGAACCGCCCCGGCCGAGTGTGGTGACGTCCTTGGTGTCCTGCGAGACGCCCTGGAAGCCGGCCACGATGACCACCGCGCCCTCGTCGATCGCGCCCTTGAGCCGACCGGGGGTGACGTCGATGATCCGGGCCCGGCCGTGCACCGAGGTGGTGATCACGCCGGCCTGCGAACCGGTGAACGAGCGGGCCTCGTAGCCCAGGTTGTGGATCGCCATGGCGAGCAGCGCCATCGAGATGCGCTCGCCGGCGGTGAGCAGCATGTCCAGCTCGCGGCCCGGGGGCAGCGGGCTGACCTGGTTGGCCAGGTCGAGCAGCTCGTCGGTGGTGTCGCCCATGGCGGAGACCACCACCACCACGTCGTCGCCGGCCTTGCGGGCCGCGACGATGCGCTCGGCCACCCGCTTGATCCGCTCGGCGTTGGCGACGGAGGACCCGCCGTACTTCTGCACCACGAGTGCCACGACGGTGCGCTCCCTCCAGTGACCCTGAGCGTGCCGACGCCGCCGGCACCGGGGCCGGCGGCGCGTGTCAAACGCCCTCAGCGTATCGGGCGGCCCGCGCCGCCGGGTCAGGTGATCCCACGATCCGGCCGGCGGACACCCCGTGACGTGGCGCGCGACACGCCGGGCGCGGCACCGCCACACGGGTCCCCACGGCGCCGCCGGGCGGCCCAGAATGGCCGGGTGCACGCCCACCTCCGCCCGGCCCGACGCCTGGCCGGCCCGCTCGCCCTGGCCCTGCCGGCCGTCCTCGCCGCCTGCACCGCCGACCAGCCGGCCGCCCCGCCGCCCACCCCGTCCAGCGCCCCCGCCCCCGCCGAGCGGGACGCGGCCCGGGACGAGCTGGCCGCGCTGGCCGCCGCGGCCCAGGACCGGCACCTGGTCGCCAGCTACACCCTGCGCGCGCCGGACGCCCCGGACCGCACGATCGTGGTGACCAGCGCGAACGACGGCACCTGGCGGGTGGACGTGCCGGGCGGGGCGCTCGGCGGCACCGCCGACGTGTCGATCGCCGCCACCGCCGACGGGCTCTTCCAGTGCGCCCTGCCGTCGGCCAGCCGGCCCGAGCCGCCGAGCTGCGTACGTCTCGGCGACCCGGACGACGGGCTGCCCCGCCGGCTGGACCCGCGGGTGCAGCACCCGTTCACCGACTGGCTGGCCGTACTCACCGACCGGCGCGCCCCGCTGGCGGTCTCCCCGGCCACCCCGCCGCCCGGCGCCACCGGCTCCTGTTACGCGGTGGAGAGCACCTCGGCCTCGATCAACCCGCCGCTGGACGTCGGCATCTACTGCTACGACCAGGACGGCACCCCCACCGCCGTGCGGACGGAGTCCGGGACCCTCGTCCTGGCCGGGGCGCCCGCCCCCGCGCCGGCCACCGTGCAGCTGGCCGGGCCGGTGGTGGACGCCGAGCCGCTCGGCACCGCCGCGCCGCCACCGCCCGAGCCGACCGGCAGCCCGAGCGCGGGAACGCCCTGACCCCGCATCCCGTTACGGGTGCGATTGCCCACATTTGAGCACCCCGGCCTCGGCGGGCGAAACGCCCATAGGGGACGCTCTGTCCCATGGCCGACCTCACCCCGCTGCTCGCGATCCGCTGGAGTCCCCGCTCGTTCGACCCGACCGCGGAGCTGACCCCGGCTGAGGCGTCCTCGCTGCTGGAGGCGGCCCGCTGGGCACCGTCGGCGGACAACGCCCAGCCGTGGCGGTTCGCGCTCGGCCACCGGCAGGACGAGACCTGGAAGCGGATCCTGGTCGGGCTGCCCGACGACGACCAGGGCTGGGCCCGGCACGCCGCCGCCCTGCTGCTCGGCGCGCACGCCGGCAGCGACCCCGAGCAGACCGCGTACGACCTGGGACAGGCCGTCGCCCACGTCACCGTGCAGGCCACCGCGCTCGGCCTGCACGTACGCCAGCTCAGGCGCCTGGACCGGCCCCGCCTCGCGGCCGAGCTGGAGCTGCCCGGCGACATCCGCCCGCTGGTGGTCGCCGCCGTCGGCCGCCTCGGCGACCCGGCCGTCCTCCCGCCGGACCTCTACGTCCGGGAGACCGCACTGCGGCGCCGCCGGCCGATGCCCGCTCTACTGCTCCGCTGAGCGGACGCGGTCGGCTCAGGTGCCGCGAGCGGCCCGGAGCAGGGCAGCGCCGGCCTTCGTGTTGCGGTAGAGCACGTGCCGCCCCGATCGGGACCGGGCGACCAACCCGGCGGCATGTAGTGCGAAGAGGTGCTGGGAGACGTTCCCGGCCGACATCCCGGTCCGCCGGGCCAGGTCGGTGGTCGTCGTCGCCGTGTCGAGCAGGTGCAGCAACGCGGCCCGGCCGGCGCCGACCACCCGAGCCAACGGGTCGCCGGGCGGGGTCGAGACCCGCTCCCAGAGCGTCCCGACCGCCCGGACCGGGTACACGCCGACGGGCAACGACTCCTCCAGCAGGGTCCACAGCACCCGTCGATCGGTGAAGATCCCGGGGTTGAGCGCCAGCCCCCGTCCACGGAGGTCGAAGTCGCGCTCGAACGGGTCGTCACTGACCACCCGGTCGCCGAGCCAGCGCAGGCTCGGGTGGATCTGCTCGAACAGCCGCCCGGCACCGCCCTCGGCGAGCTGGGCGGCGCGGTACGCCACGTCGGCGTCGAGCAGCGCCCGCATCCGCGGCCAGTCCGGGGCGATCGCCTCGTCGTACCAGACCCGCACCGCCTCGACGAGCTGCGGCAACAGCCCGCGAGGATCGGCGAGCAACGCCTGCCCGAACGGGCCCGGCGGCCGGCGCGACGCGGTCGACAGCAGGTCCCGGACCACGACGTCCGGCGGCGTGGCGGCGATCTGGTCGAGCTGGTCGGCCAGCTCGGTGCTCAGCTGGGCCGCCGGGGTGAGGAAATCGGGCAGCCAGCGACGTGGCCCGGCCAGCTCCACCAGCGGGCGGACCCGGTCGGCCACCTCCGGGCGGCGCAGCGCCGCCCGAGCCCGGTCGATCCAGGGCAGGTGCAAGCTGTAGCGGATCGGATCGTTCAGCGCCCACATGCTCATGACCGTCTCGTTGGCCGGCGAGACGGCGAACCGCACGCCGGCGACATCGGCCAGGCTGAACCGCAACTCGGACACGGCCCCTCCAGAGGCAGGATTCGGCTCAGCCTAAAAGCTTCGACCGGAGCATGAGAAACCGCTTGGCTCACCGCCATGAGCGTCAGAGCAAGCATTCGCACCGCCGTCCAGCACGTCGTACCACCTGCCGGGTTGACCCGTGCCCTGGCCGCGCAGGCCCTGGTGTACAACGTGGGTCACGGCCTCTTCCAGGCCGGCAGCGCGGTCTTCTTCACGCAGGCACTCGGGCTCAGCGCCGCCCAGGTGGGGTTGGGCCTGTCGATCGCCGCAGGCGTGTCGCTGCTGGGCACGGTGCCGCTGGGCGGGCTCACCGACCGGTACGGACCGCGGCGGATCTGGATCGCCGGGATGGTGCTGGAGGCGGCGCTCTTCGCGTCGTACCCGTTCGTGGGCGGGTTCGCCGGGTTCCTCGCGGTGGTGGTGGCGCTGGCTGCCGTGGACGCGGCGACCGGCGTGGCCCGACAGGTCTACTCGATCAACGCGCTGCCCCCGGCGGAGCGGGTCACCGCCATGGCGTACCAGCGGTCGTCGCTGAACGTCGGCTTCGGGTTGGGCGCGGCGATCAGCGGCCTGGTGCTGGCGGCGGACACGATCGCGGCGTACCGGGGGATGGTCTGGTTCATCGCGGTGGTGCTCCTGGTGACGGCGGTCTTCGTGCGGCGGCTCCCCCGGCTGCCCGAGGTGGCCCGGCCGGCGCAGCCGATGAGCCGGCTCGCCGTGTTGCGGGACCGCCCGTTCATGACGGTGTCCCTGCTCTCCGGGCTGCTCACCGCGCACCAGACGCTCTACCTGATGGTCATGCCGCTGTGGATCCTCACCCACACCGACGCGCCGAAGACGCTGATCGCCGGCCTGGTGTTGCTGAACACGGCCCTGGTCGTGCTGCTCCAGGTACGCCTCAGCCGGGGTGCCGACACCTCGCCGGACGCGGCCCGGGCGTCCCGCCGGGGCGCCCTGCTGATCGCCCTGTTCTGCCTGGTCCTTCCGCTCTCCGGAGCGACCCGCGGCACGCTGACCGTGGTGGTGCTGGTGGCCGCCGCGATGCTGTTGATCGTGGCCGAGCTGGTCGAGTCGGCGGGCGCCTGGGGGCTCACCGCCACGCTGCCACCGGCCGCCCAGCGCGGCGCGTACGTGGGGGCGTTCCAGTTCGGCACGCGGGTGCAGTCCCTGATCGCTCCGGCGGGGCTCACGGCGCTGGCGGTGACCACCGGCGGCTGGGGCTGGTACCCGGCCGCCGCTGTCTTCGCGCTGATCGGGCTGGCGATCGTGCCGGTGGTGGCCTGGGCCGGACGGACGCCACGGCTCGGCGCGACGGCTCCGGAGACCCCGGTGACCCCGGTGACCCTGGTCCCATAATCCGGACCTGCCTTCCCAGCCCCCGTCCCGCCACGTAGGGTTACGCCGTCATGTGGCGGGCGTACCTCCTCCTTGGTCGCCGCGACGAGGCCTGAAGGCCGGCACCTCGTCGCGGAGTCGAACCGCGCCGTCCAGCACATCCGAACCTCCCATCGGCACCGCACGGGCACCGTCGCCCGGCGCCTCGCCGACACCTTCCGATTGCTGACGCCACATGTTCCAAGGGGAGCACTCCGTCATGGCTCAACCCGTCACCGACGCCGAAACCGATCCGATCGCCCGGCAGCGCCCCAGCCGGATGCCCTTCCAGCGCTACCTGCCCTACCAGCAGCAGTTCCGGCTCGACCTGCCGGACCGCACCTGGCCCACCCGGCACGTCGAGGCCGCGCCCCGCTGGTGCGCGGTGGACCTGCGCGACGGCAACCAGGCACTGATCGACCCGATGTCGCCGGAGCGCAAGCGCCGGATGTTCCAGCTCCTGGTGCAGATGGGCTACAAGGAGATCGAGGTCGGCTTCCCCTCGGCCAGCCAGACCGACTACGACTTCGTCCGGCAGCTGATCGAGCAGGACCTGATCCCGGACGACGTGACCATCCAGGTGCTGACCCAGTGCCGGGAGCACCTGATCGACCGCACCTTCGAGTCGCTGCGCGGCGCGAAACGGGCGATCGTGCACTTCTACAACTCGACCTCCACCCTCCAGCGCCGGGTGGTCTTCGGTCTGGACCGGGACGGCATCACCGACATCGCCACCACCGGCGCCCGGCTGTGCCAGAAGTACGCCGAGATCCACACCCCGGACACCGACATCCACTACGAGTACTCGCCGGAGTCGTACACCGGCACCGAGCTGGAGTATGCGCTGGAGGTGTGCAGCAAGGTCATCGAGGTGATCGACCCGACCCCGGACCGGAAGCTGATCATCAACCTGCCGGCGACGGTCGAGATGGCGATGCCGAACGTCTACGCCGACTCGATCGAGTGGATGCACCGGCACCTGCCGCGCCGGGACAGCCTGGTGCTGAGCCTGCACCCGCACAACGACCGGGGCACCGGGGTGGCCGCCGCCGAGCTGGGCCTGCTGGCCGGCGCCGACCGGATCGAGGGCTGCCTGTTCGGCAACGGCGAGCGCACCGGCAACGTCGACCTGGTCACCCTGGGGCTGAACCTGTTCTCCCAGGGCATCGACCCGATGATCGACTTCTCCAACATCGACGAGATCAAGCGGGCCGTCGAGTACTGCAACCAACTGCCGGTGCACGAGCGCCACCCGTACGCGGGCGACCTGGTCTACACCGCCTTCTCCGGCTCGCACCAGGACGCGATCAAGAAGGGCTTCGACGCCCTGGCCGCGGACGCCGCGGCGGCCGGGGTGCCGGTCGACCAGCACCCGTGGGCGGTGCCCTACCTGCCGATCGACCCGAAGGACCTGGGCCGCACCTACGAGGCGGTCATCCGGGTCAACTCGCAGTCCGGCAAGGGCGGGGTCGCGTACATCATGAAGACCGAGCACCAGCTCGACCTGCCGCGCCGGCTCCAGATCGAGTTCTCCGGCGTGGTCCAGCAGGTCACCGACCACTCCGGCGGCGAGGTGGACCCGGGCGCGATGTGGCAGATCTTCGCCGAGAACTACCTGGTCGACCACCAGCGCGACCCGGCGGTCACCCTGGCCGGCTACACCATCGGCACCGCCGACGGCAAGGTCGAGATCGAGGCCCAGGTGGGTCTCGGCGGCGAGCGGCGGTCGCTGACCGCGGTCGGCAACGGCCCCATCGACGCGTACGTCAACGCGCTCCAGTCCGTCGGCGTGGCGGTACGGGTGCTCGACTACCACGAGCACGCGCTCTCCTCCGGTGGGGACGCGCAGGCCGCCGCGTACGTCGAGTGCGAGGTGGACGGGCGGACGGTCTGGGGCGTCGGCACCGACGCCAACATCGTCACCGCGTCGATCAAGGCGGTCACCAGCGCGGTCAACCGCGCCCGCGACTGACCCGGCAACCCCTCGGGGCACGCCGCGTCGGGGTGTCGGAGTCCTTCCGGCACCCCGACGTCGGCGACGCCGAGTCCGACGCCCGCCTCCGGGGACGCGGAAGTGGACGTGGCTGGTCGGCCGAGGGCCCCGCCCACGCAAGCCAGGGATCCGACCCGCGCGGGCGGCGGCGGAACTAGGCGGCAGCCCTCCGTCGAGCACCAGGTCGACGGGCGTGGGCGCCGAGGTTCGAGGCGACGTCGACGATGACGCCGCCGCCGTGGGCCCGCATGTGGGCGATCTCGTGCTTCATGGACACCTGCTTCACTCCCCGGGCCGCCGCTGCGGGGTGCCGTCCCGCCGCTCGGGCGGGGTGGACACCGGCAGGGTGTGGCAGGGCTGGGCCGGCGGCGCCGACCGGGGCGGCCGGTGGATCAGCACGCCGGCCAGCACCGCGCCGGCCACCAGCAGCCCGGCGCACCAGAGCAGCGCGCCCCGGTACGCGCCGGTCAGCTCGCCGCGCTGCTCGTAGCCGCTGCCGGAGAGCCCGACCAGCAGCGGCAGCGCGGCCACCGCGAGCAGGCCGCCGGCGCGGGCGGCCGCGTTGTTGAAGCCGCTGGCCACGCCGGCGAACCGGTCCGCCACCGCGGCCAGTACCGACGCGGTCAGTGGCGCCACCACCAGGGTCAGCCCCGCCCCGAAGAGCACCACCCCGGGCAGCACGTCCCGCCAGTACGACGCGCCCGGGCCGACCCCGCGCAGCAGCAGCAGGCCGGCCGCGGCGACCAGCGGCCCGACCAGCAGTGGCAGCCGCGGGCCGATCCGGGCGGACAGCGCTCCGGCCCGGGCGCTGCCGGCCATCAGCAGCAGGGTCATCGGCAGCAGCGCGATCCCGGTGCGGAACGCCGACCACTCGACCACGTTCTGCAGGAAGACCGAGAAGAAGAAGGTGAAGCCGCCGAGCGCGGCGTAGACCACCACGGTGAAGACGTTCAGCACCGAGAAGAGCCGGCTGCCGAACAGCCCGGTGGGCAGCATGGCGGTGTCCCCGCGGCGCCGCTCGACCAGCACGAACACCACCGTGCCGAGGACCCCGAGCAGCGCCGCGACCAGCACCGGCGGGGAGTCCAGGCCGCGCCCCGGCGCGTCGATCAGGGCGTACGTGACACCGGCCAGGGCGAGCGCGCCGAGCAGCGCGCCCAGCACGTCGAAGCGCCGGCGCCGCCGGCCGGGGCCCTCGGTGCGGGAGGCGTCCTCGTCCCGGCTCTCCGGCACCCAGCGCAGCGCGGCCAGCACCACCAGCACGGCCACCGGCGCGTTCAGGAAGAAGATCCACCGCCAGGAGAGCGCGTCGATCAGCCAGCCGCCGACGAACGGGCCGAGCGCTGTCGACACGCCGGAGAGCCCGGACCAGGCGCCGATCGCCCGGCCCCGGTCGTCGGGGTGGAAGCTGGCCTGGAGCACCGACAGCGAGCCCGGAGTGAGCAGGGCGCCCCCGGCACCCTGGAGGAACCGGGCCGCCACCAACCACGCCGTCTCCTGGGCCAGCCCGCAGAGCACCGACGCCACGGTGAACCAGGCCACCCCGAGCAGGAAGACCCGCCGCCGCCCGAACCGGTCGCCCAGCGCCCCGCCGAGCAGCACGAACGCGGCGAGCGTGAGCAGGTAGCCGTTGACCGTCCACTGCAGACCGGCCACCGTGGCGTCGAGGTCGGCGCCGAGCCGGGGCAGCGCCACGTTGACCACCGTGCTGTCGAGGAAGACCATGCCGGAGGCGAGCACCGCCGCGAGCAGGGTGCCCCGGCCGGCCGCCGTGCGGAGGCGGAGCGCGGGAGCGGTTTCGGTCATCCGACCAATCTGCCTCGCGCCATTCTCCAGACGCCACGAAACGCCGAAACCCGGTCCGGGTACTGTGCGGGATCGCCGGAAGCCCGCAAGCTGGAGAGGTGTCGTCTGTGCGTACCAGATCAGGACCGCGCGCCGGGGTGACGGCCGTGCTCGCCGCGGCGCTGGCGCTCGGCGCGACCGGCTGCGTGCCCGTCGACGAGCCGGACCAGACCCCGTCCCCGACCGCCGGTGGCAACCCGGCGCAGCTGCTGGGCCAGTTGACGGTGGCCGGCGCCGGCTCGATGAAGGGCTACAGCCGCAACCGCTTCCCGCACTGGCGGGACACCGGCAAGAACTGCGACGTGCGGGACAACGTGCTCAAGCGGGACGGCGAGGACATCAAGCTCTCCGGCTGCAACGTGGTCGGCGGCCGGTGGGAGAGCGCGTACGACGGCCGGGCCCTCACCGATCCGTCCGACGTGGACATCGACCACATGGTGCCGCTGGCCAACGCCTGGCGCTCCGGAGCCGACGAGTGGGACGACGCGAAACGCGGCGACTTCGCCAACGACCTGGACCGGCCGCAGCTGATAGCGGTTTCCGCGACCTCCAACCGGGCAAAGGGTGACCAGGACCCGTCGCAGTGGAAGCCGGCGAACCGGTCGTACTGGTGCCAGTACGCCGCGGACTGGGTGCGGGTCAAGCACCACTGGGGGCTCACGGTGACCAGCGCCGAGAAGGCCGCCCTGACCGACATGTTGGAGGACTGCACATGGGCGAGCAACCCGTGACCGGTGACCAGGCGACCACGGCCGGCATGGCCGCCGACGGCGCGACCGCCCCGGCGGTGCCGGGCGCCGGGATGAGCGCGGACAGCCCGGACACGCCGTCCGCGGCCGCGCCGGGCGCGGGCATGGCCGCCGACGCGAACGCGGTGAGCACCGCCGCCCAGCAGCGGACGGCCGATGTCGTGCCCGGACCGGGCGGGGTGATGACCGACGAGGTCGGCGTGGTCACCGGCGAGCTGACCCTGCGCACCGAGTACGCCGACGGCCAGGTGACGCTGCGGGTGCAGTACAAGGACGCCGACGAGTGGTACGTGGTGACCGGCGGCCGGACGCCGCTGGCCGACCCGGCCGGCCTGGACGCCGTGCACGCGATCGCTGTCGCCCTGCTCAACCGCCCGGAGGGCTGACGCTCCGGGCGGTCGAGCCACCCCTGGTCGGGGTGTCAGACGTACGAACCGGGCTCGCTGGGGGCGGAGACCACGCCCGGTGCCTCGCCCTCGTCCTCGGGGCGGACGATCTGGACCTCCACCTTGTGCGGGCGCAGTTCCCCGCTGGCGATCTGCTCGGCGAAGTGGCAGGCCACCCGGCTGCCGCCGATCTCCCGCAGCGCCGGGCGCTCGTCGGCACAGCGGGTCGGCTGCGCCCACGGGCACCGGGTGTGGAACCGGCAGCCCGACGGCGGGTTGGCCGGCGAGGGCAGGTCGCCGGCGAGCAGGATCCGCTCCCGCCGGTCCTCCACGTCCGGGTCCGGCACCGGCACCGCCGACATCAGCGCCCGGGTGTACGGGTGCAGCGGCTCGGTGTAGAGCCGGTCGCTCGGCGCCTCCTCGACCAGCGCGCCCAGGTACATGACGCCGACCGTGTCGGAGATGTGCCGCACCACCGCCAGGTCGTGCGCGATCACCAGGTAGGTCAGGCCGAGGCTGTCCTGGAGTTCGTCGAGCAGGTTCACCACCTGGGCCTGGATCGAGACGTCCAGCGCGGAGACCGGCTCGTCGGCGACGATCAGCTCGGGCCCGAGCACCAGCGCCCGGGCGATGCCGATGCGCTGGCGCTGGCCGCCGGAGAACTCGTGCGGGTAGCGGGAGAGCGCCCAGCGGGGCAGCCCGACCTTGTCCAGCGTCTCGCTGATGATCTTGCGGCGCTCGTCCCGGTTGGCGCCGATCCCGTGGGTCTGCAGGCCCTCGGTGAGGATCGACTCGACGTTCTGCCGCGGGTCCAGGCTGGACATCGGGTCCTGGAAGATCATCTGCATCCGCCGGCGCATCGACCGCAGCTTGCCCGCCGGCAGCGTGGTCAGCTCCACGCCGTCGAACGCGACCTCGCCGTGGGTGGGCGGGGTGAGCTGGAGCAGCGCCCGGCCGAGCGTCGACTTGCCGCAGCCGGACTCGCCGACCAGGCCGTACGTCTTCCCGCGCGGGATGCGCAGGTCGACCCCGTCGACCGCCTTCACGTGGCCGACCGTCCGGTCGAAGATCACCCCCCGCTTGATCGGGAAGTGCACCTTCAGGTCGCGTACCTCGACGAGGATGTCGCTGTCGGTCACGGCTTCTCCTCCTCCCGCGGGGCGGGGCCGAAGCCCTGCACCGCCGGCGGGTCGTTCGGGACGGCCTGCGCCGGCACGGAGCCGGGCTGGGCCTCCGTGGGCACCGCGCCGCGGACCTCCTGGCCCGGTTCGACGCCGGGCAACGGCGCCGGGTTGACGCACCGGTAGCTGCGGCCGTCGTGGGCGAGCACCAGCTCCGGCGGCTCGCCGACGCAGGCGTCGATCCGCCGCGAGCAGCGCGGCGCGAAGGCGCAGCCGTCCGGCCAGGGCAGCACGTCGCGGACCGAGCCGGGGATCGGGTTCAGCCGCTCGCCGCGCCCGGCGTCCAGCCGGGGCACCGAGCCGAGCAGACCCACCGTGTACGGGTGCCGCGGCTCGCGGAACAGCGGACGGCGGCGGGCCGTCTCCACCACCCGGCCGGCGTAGAGCACGTTGATGGTGTCGCACATGCCGGCGACCACGCCCAGGTCGTGCGTGATCATCACCAGCGCGGTGCCGGAGTCCCGGACCAGCTCCTTGAGCAGTTCCAGGATCTGCGCCTGGATCGTGACGTCCAGCGCGGTGGTCGGCTCGTCGGCGATCAGCAGCCGGGGCTTGCAGGCCACCGCCATGGCGATCAGCGCCCGCTGGCGCATCCCGCCGGAGAGCTGGTGCGGGTACTCCTTCAGCCGCCGCTTCGGGTCGGGGATGCCGACCCGGTCCAGCAGCGCCGCCGCCTCCTTGGCCGCCGCGTCGCCCTTCATCCCGCGGTGCCGGGCGAGCACCTCGGTCACCTGCAACCCGATCGGGACGACCGGGTTCAGCGAGCTGAGCGGGTCCTGGAAGATCATCGCGATGTCCCGGCCGCGGATGTCCCGCCGGGAGCGGTCGTCGAGCTGGAGCAGGTCGGTGCCGTCGAAGACCGCCTTGCCGCCGACCCGCAGGCCGGGCTGCTTGGGCAGCAGACCCATGATGGCCAGCGAGGTGACGCTCTTGCCGCAGCCGGACTCGCCGACCAGGCCGACCACCTCACCGGCGTCGACCGAGAAGGAGACCCCGTCCACGGCGTGCACGGTGCGCTGACCGCGCCGGGCGAAGGTGACGGAGAGGTCGTCCACTTCGAGCAGAGACATGCTGACCTACTTCCGCAGCTTCGGGTCGAGGGCCTCGCGCATCGCCTCACCGAGCAGGGTGAAGCCGAGCGCGGTGATGATGATCGCGACCGCCGGGTAGATCGCCAGCGCCGGCCGGATACCGAGGTACGGCTGCGCGTCGGCGAGCATCACGCCCCACTCCGGTACGGCCGTGTCGGGGTTGCCCAGGCCGAGGAAGGAGAGCGCGGCGGCCTCGATGATCGCGGTGGCCAGGGTCAGCGTGGCCTGCACGATCACCGGGGCGAGCGAGTTCGGCACCACGTGGGTGATCGCGATCTTCGACTTCTTCACGCCCAGCGAGGTGGCCGCCAGCACGTAGTCGCTGTGCGACTGCGAGATCATCGAGCCGCGCAGCAGCCGGGCGAAGACCGGCACGGAGACCACGCCGACCGCGATCATCACGGTGACCAGGCTCGCCCCGAGCAGGGCGGCGATGCTCACCGCGAGCAGCAGGCTGGGCAGCGCCAGCATCATGTCGATGACCCGCATCAGCGCGGTGTCGATGGCCCGGCCCCACCGGCCGCCCAGCCCGGCCGCGGCGCCGGCGACCCCGCCGATCAGCGCGCCGATGGCCAGACCGATCAGCGTGGAGACCACGCCGACCAGCAGGGTCTGCCGGGCGCCGACGATCATCCGGCTGAACACGTCGCGGCCCTGGTGGTCGTAGCCGAGCCAGTGCTCGCCCGAGGAGCCCGGGATGATGCCCTGCCCCGACTTGACCACGCCGTCGCGGATGCCGATCGCGTCGGTCGGCCCGTACGGGACGAAGAACGGCCCGACCACCGCGACCAGCACGAAGAGCACCAGGATCACCGCGCCGATGATGGCGGCGGGGTTGCGCCGCAGCCGGCGGAACGCCTCCTGCCAGAGGCTGACGCCCCGCTCGTCGTCCCGGGCCGCCAGTTCGGCGAGCCGGTCGATCTTTTCCTTCTTGCCGGTAGTGATCGTCATCGGACCCTCACCCTCGGGTCGATCAGGCTGTAGGAGAGGTCCACGATGAGGTTCACCAGCACGTACACCACCGCGATGATCAGGATGAAGCCCATCAGCACCGGATAGTCGCGCTGGCCGATGGCGTCGTAGATGAACGCGCCGATGCCGCTGAAGGCGAAGACGGTCTCGGTCAGCACCGCGCCGGAGAGCAGGCCGCCGGTGAGCAGGCCGATCGAGGTGACCACCGGCAGCATGGCGTTGCGCAGCACGTGCCGGCGGCGGACGGTGCGTTCGGTCAGGCCCTTGGCCTCGGCGGTGCGGACGAAGTCCTCGTTGAGCACCTCCAGCACGCTGGCCCGGGTGATCCGGACGATGATCGCCAGCGGGATGCTGGCCAGCGCGATGCCGGGAAGCACCAGATGCCAGAGCGCGTCGGCGGCCGCGTCCCACTCCCGGGTCATCAGGCCGTCGAGGACGAAGAAGTTGGTGATCCGGGTGGCCCCGATGGTCGGGTCCTGCCGGCCGCTGGACGGGAACCAGCCGAGGTTCTCCGAGAAGATGGCCTTGAGCACGTAGGCCAGGAAGAAGACCGGGATGCAGATGCCGATCAGCGAGCCGCCGACCGAGGCGTGGTCGAGCAGCCGCCCGCGGCGGCGGGCGGCCAGGTAGCCCAGCGGGATACCGAGCCCGATGGCGATCGCCAGCGCCATCACGGTCAGCTCGACGGTGCCCGGAAAGCGCTCCAGGAACTCGGTGGTGACCGCCCGCTTGGTGGAGGTCGAGGTGCCCAGGTCCAGGCGGATCAGCCGCCGTACGAACCGGCCGTACTGCACCAGGATCGGCTCGTCGAGGCCCATGTTGCGGCGGATGGCGGCCCGCATCTCGGGCGTGCCGCGCTCACCGAGGATGGCGGTCTCGGGACCACCGGGCAGCCGGCGGAGCCAGATGAACAGCAGGAGGGAGAGCCCGAACAGCGTCGGTATCAGCTGGAGCAGGCGTCTGACGATGAACCGGAACACGGTGGCCTCGAAAGGGGTGTGCGGAGGGTCGCGGGCGGGCGCTGAAGGATCCAGCGCCCGCCCGCGTTCCTTGCGTCAGGTCAGGACTTGAACTCGGCGTTGGCGTACCGCTCGTCGGTGAGCGGGCTCGCCTTGACCCCGGTCACGTCCTTGCCGAACACGATCGCCGGCGGCGAGTGCGACACCGGGACACCCGGCAGGAAGTCCATGATGGCCTTGTTCAGGGCCTTGTACTTCTCGGTCCGGGCCGCGATGTCGGCCGTGGTGTCGGCGTCCTTGAACTGGTCGAACAGGGCCTTGTTGTTGAAGCCCCACTCGTCCTTCGGCCGGTCGAAGAAGGTGCCGATGAAGTTGTAGCCGTCGCCGTAGTCACCGGTCCAGCCGAGGAAGTGGATGTCGTGCTTGTTGCCGGAGGTGGTGGCGTTCAGGTAGTCCGGGCTCCACTTCAGCGGGATGCCCTGGACGTTGATGCCGACCGCCTTCAGGTCCGCCGACAGCAGCTCGAAGATGTCCTTCGGGTTCGGCATGTACGGCCGGGTGACCTCGGTCGGGTAGTGGAACCGCAGGGTCAGGTTCGTCGCGCCGGCCTCGGCCAGCAACTGCTTGGCCTTCTCCGGGTTGTAGTCGTACTTGGTGACGTCGCCGTTCCAGCCCTCGACGGTGTCCGGCATGAAGTTCTCGGCGACCTTGGCGCCCGGGGGCAGCTTCGAGTCGACCAGCGCCTGCCGGTTCAGGGCGTGCGCGATGGCCTGCCGGACCTTGATGTCGGCCAGCTTCGGGTTCCCCTTCTGGTTGATCGCCAGGTAGAGGATGTTGAACGCCGGGCGGGTCAGGACGTTGAAGCCCTCGTTCTTCAGCGGCTCGACGTCGGCCGGGCCGACCAGGTCGTACCCCTGGATGTCGCCGGAGCGCAGCGCCTGCTTGCGCGCGTTCTCGTCGGAGATGGTCTTGAAGATCAGGGTCTTCAGCTTGGCCTTGCTGCCGGCGTAGTCGTCGTTCCGCTCCAGGGTCAGCGTCTTGTTGGCGACGTCCCAGGACTTGAACTTGAACGGACCGGTGCCGGTCGGGTGCTCCATCGCGTACGACGGGTACTTGATGTCCTCGGCGGTGCCGGTGACGTTGCTGGCGTCGTACTTCTCCAGGGCCGTCGGGCTGTGGATGGAGAACGACGGCAGCATCAGCGCGGCCGGGATCTTGCTGGACACCCGGGTGAAGGCCAGGTCGACGGTGGTGGCGTCCTTGGCGGTGCAGGACTTGAAGAGGCTCGGCGGCAGCTCCGGGTCCTCGTTCTTGGCGAAGCCGCCCATGACGTCCTGCCAGTACGCGGTCACGTCCGGGCTCTGCATGAGGCCCTTGGCGTTGTACCAGCGGTCGAAGTTCTTGCAGACGGCCTCGGCGTTGAAGTCGGTGCCGTCGTGGAACTTCACCCCGGAGCGGAGCTTGAAGGTCCACGTCGTGCCGGCGGCGTCCGGGGTCCAGGACTCGGCGAGCCCGGGCGAGACCTTGGTGCCACCCTCCTCGGGACGGACCAGCGTCTCGAAGACCTGACGCGCGACGCGCAGCGACTCGCCGTCGCTGGCCATGCTCGGGTCGAGCACCTTCGGGTCTCCGGCTACGCCGAAGACGAGGGTGTCCTTCTTGCTACCGCCGGAACTGTCGTCACGGTCACTCTCGGCGCAGCCTGCTACCGCGAGGGCCGCCACCGCGACGGCCGCTATCGCGGCCTTCGGCCTGGATGCACGCATGGTGCTTCACCTCGTCCTTGGGGGTACGGACAACGTGGTGACAGGGGTCACCGATGGCGGTGACCTTAGCTTCCGTCCGGGACTGCGGGAAACTCTTGACGAAGCGGTTGGTACCGGATCGTGTCTTAACCGATGCGCCCCGCGCCGGAGGGCGTGCCGGACCGCCATCAAAGGGGCGCTTTGTCCGGGTTCAGCGATGCAAATTTGTTACATCGATCGTCGCCGCGTTCGCCCACATGTCAGAACACACAGTGGACCGGACGGTCGGGTACGCCGGGTACGCCGACGGCCGGCACCGGCTTCCCGGCACCGGCCATCGTGGGGCTTCAGACGGCCCGGCGGCCCTCGAAGGCCCGGCCCAGGGTGATCTCGTCGGCGTACTCCAGGTCGCCACCGACCGGCAGGCCGCTGGCGAGCCGGGTCACCGCGATGCCCATCGGCTTGACCATCAGCGCGAGGTACGTCGCGGTCGCCTCGCCCTCGGTGTTCGGGTCGGTGGCGAGGATCAGCTCGCGCACCGCGCCACCGCCGAGCCGGGTCATCAGCTCCCGGATGCGCAGGTTGTCGGGCCCGATCCCCTCCAGCGGGTTGATCGCCCCGCCGAGCACGTGGTAGCGGCCGCGGAACTCACCGGTCCGCTCGATCGCCACCACGTCCTTGGGCTCCTCGACCACGCAGAGCACCTCGTCGCTGCGGCGCGGGTCGCGGCAGATCCGGCACTGCTCGCTCTCGGCGACGTTGTAGCAGGTGGTGCAGAACCGCACCAGCTCCTTGACCTTGCGCAACGCGCCGGCCAGCCGGTTGACGTCGGCCGGATCGGCGGACAGGACGTGGAAGGCGATCCGCTGGGCGCTCTTCGGGCCGACGCCCGGCAGCCGGCCCAGCTCGTCGATCAGGTCCTGGATGGCACCTTCGTACATCTGCCGGCTCAGAACCCGGGCAGGCCGAGGCCGCCCATGCCGCCCGCGACCGGGCCCATCTTCTTCTCGGTCAGCTCGCGGGCCGCCTCGGCGGCGTTGTGCAGGGCCGCGACGACCAGGTCCTCCAGGGTCTCCACGTCCTCCGGGTCGACCGCCTTCGGGTCGATCTTGATGCTCTTGACCTCGCCGGTGCCGGCCACCGTCGCGGTCACCAGCCCGCCGCCGGCGGTGCCGGTCAGCTCGGCCTCGGCGAGCTCGGCCTGCGCCTTGGCGATCTGCTGCTGCATCTTCTGCGCCTGCTTCAGCATCTGCTGCATGTTCGGCTGTCCACCTGGGCGCACGGGATGGCTCCTTCTCGCACTCGTCTGCTCGGCCGCCGCCAAGCCTAGTCGCCGGGTGTGACCAGCCCCGCCCCGCGCGCCCCTTCCGCCGGCGGCGGGTCCCGGCGCACGGTCACGGCGCCGGTCCCGGGACGGTCCGGCCCGCCCGGAACGGCCGCCCCCACCCGGCCGCCCGCCGCCGCGACCAGTTGGTCCGGGGCGCCGGGCCCGTGTTTCCGGCCGGCTAGCGGGCGTCGAACTCGTCGATCTTCTCGGCCCCGAACGCCTCGCGGAGCAGCCGGACCGCCTGCTCCTCGCTCGACTCCCGGGCGGTCTTCTCGTCGATGACCTCGTCCAGCGGCTCGTCCCCCGGGTCGAACCCCTCGTAGACCGGGGTCGCCGGAGCCGCCGGCCGGGCCGCACCGGGCCGCACCGGCCCGTCGTAGTCCGGGTCGTAGGGCGGCTCGCCCGCCCAGTCGGCGTCCGCGGTCTGCCGGGCCCCCTTGTCGGTACGCGGACCGCGCCCGGCCGCCGCCGCCCGGGCCGCCGCGATGGCGCTGCTCACCGGGGCGCCGCCGGCGTTCGCCGGCTGACCGGCGGTGGGCTGCCGGGGCGCGCTCGCCGGGCCCGCGGCGGTCGACGGGACCGCGGCAGCGGACCCGCCGGACGGGGCGCCACCGGGGCCGGCCGGAGACCCGCCGCCGGACGAGGCACCGCCGGGGCGGGCCGCCTCGGGCCAGTCGTCCTCACGCTCGGCATTCCGCACGGCCGGTGTCGCGCCGGACCCGCCGGGTCGGGCCGGCTCGGGCCACTCCTCGTCGTCGCCCGACGCGCTCGGGGCGGCACCCGCACCGCCGGACCGTCCGCCGCCGGCACCCGACCGGGGAACCGCCGGCGGCGGCGCGCTCGGCTGGGCGGCCGGCCGGGCCGGGTCGGGCGCGGAAGCGGGTGGCGGCGCGGCGCGCGGACCGGAGAGCGACACGCCGCCCCGCTCGCCGGCCACCTCGCAGCGGATCTGCCAGCGCCCGCCCAGTTCCTCGTAGAGCGCGTCGGTGAGCACCGCCGCGTGGTCGGACATCATCTTGGCCAGCACCGCCGACTTCACGGTCAGCACCAGCGTGTCGTCGTCGAGGTCGCGCACCACCGCGTCGCGCATCAGCGCCGCGATCCGCTTGTTGGTCCGGTTGACCTTGCCGACCACCTCGGGCCAGACCCGGCGCACCGCGACCGCGTCGAGCGCGCCGGGCGCCGACGCGCCGGGGCGGGGCGGGGCGGGGGTGGCCGGGTCGGGCATCACCGCCTCCGGGCGCACCGCCCGCCGGGGAGCGGCGGGTGGGGTCGCGGCCTCGACCGGCGCGTCGGCGGGCTGCCTCACCGCCGGACCGGGGACCGGGGCGCCGGCCGCGCCGGCACCGGGAACCGGGTGCGGGGCGGTCGCCGAGGTTTCCGGGGCGGCAGCCGCCGGCGTGCCGGCGGTCTCCGGGTGCGGCGCGGCGCCAGCCGCGGACGGGGCGGAGGGCGCCGGGCGTACGGCCGGGGGGTCGGTGACCGGCGCGGCGCTGGCGGCCGGCGCGGCGCTGGTGGCGGCCGGGGGCAGGTCGGCACCGCCGAGGGTGAGCCGGCGCTCCATCCGCTCCAGGCGCTGGAGCAGGCCGCCGGTCGAGTCGTCGGCGCCGGGCAGCAGCATCCGGGCGCAGATCAGCTCCAGCAGCAGCCGGGGCGCGGTGGTGCCGCGCATCTCCACCAGCCCGTTGTGCACGATGTCGGCGCAGCGCGACAGCGTGCCCGGGCCGAGCCGCTGGGCCTGCGCGGTCATCCGCTCGATCTGGTCGGCCGGGCCGTCGATCAGCCCCTTGGCGGCGGCGTCCGGCACCTGCTGGAGCACGATCAGGTCGCGCAGCCGCTCCAGCAGGTCGGAGGCGAAGCGGCGCAGGTCGTGGCCGGCCTCGGCGACCCGGTCGACGGTGGCGTACGCGGCGGCGCCGTCACCGGCGGCGAGCGCGTCGCACATCTCGTCGATCAACGCCGAGTCGGTGACGCCCAGCAGCGCGGCGGCCCGGGAGTAGGTGACGCCCTCCGGACCGGCGCCCGCGATGAGCTGGTCGAGCACGGAGAGGCTGTCCCGCATGCTGCCGCCACCGGCGCGCACCACCAGGGGGAAGACCGCCGGCTCGACCGTGACGCCCTCGGCCTCGGTGAGCTGTTCGAGGTACGGCCGGAGCACCTTCGGCGGGAACAGCCGGAACGGATAGTGGTGGGTCCGCGACTTGATCGTGCCGAGGACCTTCTCCGGCTCGGTGGTGGCGAAGATGAACTTGACGTACTCCGGTGGCTCCTCGACCAGCTTGAGCAGGGCGTTGAAGCCGGCCGACGAGACCATGTGCGCCTCGTCGATGATATAGATCTTGAAGCGGCTGCGGGCCGGCGCGAAGAACGCCTTCTCGCGCAGCTCGCGGGCGTCGTCGACGCCGCCGTGGCTGGCCGCGTCGATCTCGATGACGTCGATCGTCCCGCCGCCGTCGGGGGCCAGCCCCCGGCAGGACTCGCACTGCCCGCACGGCTCGGGGGTGGGGCCCTGCTCACAGTTGAGCGAGCGGGCCAGGATCCGGGCGCTGGAGGTCTTGCCGCAGCCCCGCGGGCCGGAGAAGAGGTAGGCGTGGTTGAGCCGCCCGCTGCGCAGCGCCTGCGACAGCGGCTCGGTGACCTGCTCCTGGCCGATCATCTCGGCGAAGGTGCGCGGCCGGTACTTGCGGTAGAGCGCCAGTGCCACCCGTCCCGCCTCCTCTCGACCGAGCCATTCTGCGCCGGTCCGTCCCGGCTGACCACCCACCCCGCCGGCGCGGGGACCGCCGTCGCGGCTTGATCGACACGATGCCGGGGACATGGCGGTTTCGCAGCGCCCGGGACACCGCCAGATCGCCGACGCGGCGAGGGTAGCGGGGCCGGCAGACAGAAAGGCCCCCCGTGCACCCGTCAGAGCCCGCTTATCCTTGCTGCCTTCCGGCCCTGGGGAGGTTCACGAGATGCACGCCGCACGGGGGGTGCGTCCAGCGTACCCGACCGCGGGGCGGTGCACCGGGGGTGGTGGGGTGGGCGATCCGGCCGGGACCTGTATCCTGTTCGGCGGAGGATTCGCCTAGAGGCCTAGGGCGCACGCTTGGAAAGCGTGTTGGGTTAACACCCTCACGAGTTCGAATCTCGTATCCTCCGCTCGCCAGAGCAGCACGAAGGGCCGGTCCCGCGCGGGGCCGGCCCTTCGTCGTCTCTCGGGTACGCTCCGGCCCCACCGTCCCGTTGGCGCTCGGCTGTGCCCGGTCGTCGCCCGTCCTGCCCGTTCGCCCGGTTCCCGCGATCGACCCGCGCCTCTACGGTGTCGGGGCATCCATCACGAGCGGGGGTTCTGGTGCGACGAAGCATCGCGAGCGTGTCCGTGCTGGCCGTTCTGGCCGGTCTGCCATTCGGTGTCCCGGCGCGCGCCGCGGAGGACATCCGGACCATCACCCGGGACGGCTTCGACCTCCTACACCACCGGGTGGCGAAGCCGACCACCCCGATGCGGGGGTTCGGCGGCACCCGATCCGACTTCGACGGCGACGGCGTCGACGACGTGGCGGCAATGAGTGACCCGCTCAACTACAACCTGGCCGACAGCCCGACAGGTATTGTCTCCGTGCGCTACTCGTCCGCACCGCAGGTCGACTACCTGATCGGCATCGTGCCGTTGACCGAAGGTGGCTGCGTCTGCTTCGGCCAGGCCCTGGTGGCGGGGGACTTCGACGGCGACCGCTACGACGACCTGGCGATCGGCGTCCCGGAGGAGGTGGACCGCGGGAACAGGGCCCACGCCGGCGGGGTCTGGGTCATCCCGGGCAGCAGGGCCGGCCTGGTGGTGGACTCGGCGATCCACATCAACCAGAGTTCGCCGGGGATTCCCGACACCGCGGAGAACTACGACTGGTTCGGTGCCGCGCTGGCGGCCGGTGACATCAACGGCGACGCCCGCGACGACCTCGCGATCGGCGCGTACGGGGAGTCGGTCGGGAGCAAGGCGTACGCCGGCGCGGTCACCATCCTCTTCGGCGGATCGACCGGCCTCACGGCCACCGGCGCCCAGCACCTCCAGCAGGACCTGGCCGCGGTGCCCGGCGCGGCCGAGAGCAACGACTACTTCGGCTACTCGCTGGCGATCGGGAAGGTGGACGGCAACCGGTACCAGGACCTGGTCATCGGCGCCCCCCTGGAGAACAACGGCGCGTCCTGGGACGGCACCGGCATGGTCACCCTGATGTGGGGCGGGCCGGCAGGGGTGTCGTCCACCGGCGCCACCTCGGTCACCGGTGCGGCCGCCGGCCCCGCGACCGGCGACAGCGACATCATCCCCTGGCTCCTGGGCGAGGTGCTCGCGATCGGCGACGTGAACGGCGACGGGCTGGGCGAGGTCGTCGCCGGGGCACCGGGCGCCCAGACCCCGCACCTCAACGGCGGGCTCGTCGCGGTCTTCACCGGCCGCACCGGGGGCCTGTCGGCCGGCGCGGTGCGGATCATCACCCAGCGCACGGCCGGAGTGCCGGGCGACCCCGAGAACGACGACCGCTTCGGTGGGTCGCTCGCGATCGGCGACGTGACCCGCGACGGCAAGGCGGACGTGCTGATCGGCGCCCCCGGCGAGAGCATCGGCTCGCAGGCGGAGGCGGGCATGGTCACCCTGCTCAAGGGCTCCGCCACCGGGCTGACCGGGACCGGGGCGCAGGGGTTCGACCAGAACCACGCCGTCGTGCCGGACACCGCCGAGCGCGGCGACCGGTTCGGCTCCTCCGTCGCCCTGCTGAACCTCGACGGCACCGGCGGGCTCGACGCCCTCGTCGGGTCCGTCGGCGAGGAGGTGAGCGGCGACTTCCCGGGATACGAGGCCGGGTCCCTCGTCCCGTTCCACGGCGTCCCGCTCCCCGGCTCGCCCGGCGCGCTCACTCCGGAGAACACCTCGTGGAGCGGCCAGACCATGCGCACCGAGTTCACCTGGCACATGCGGTACGGGCTCCGGATCGCCGGGCCGCAGAGCGGCGGCCCACTGTTCTGACTGTGAGGCTGGCCGGGTCGCGTCCGGGCCCCGGCCGGCGCGCCGCACCAGCCGCCGCGGGCCCCGCCGACCGGACCGAGGGTCAGGCGCCGGAACGTCGCCGAAGGGCCGGTCCCCCTCGCGTGGGGACCGGCCCTTCGGCGCGGTACGGGCTGCTTCGCCGCAGCCGGAGCGGCAGTCCAAGTGCGCCTGCCGGATCCCGCCGGCTGGAGACGGCGAGCTGCGGGACCGGTTGCCGGGCGATCAGACGGGCTGTGGCGCCCGGGACTCCTGGACCTGTTCGACGGAGATGTGCGCGGAGAGGGCGCGGAGGAAGTCGGGCGCGTCGAAGATCTCGCCGGCGGAGGCGACGCCGCTCGTCCGCGTCCGGCCGCCGAGGATGCGCTGGACCGCCTCGACCGCCAGCGGCGCGCTGATCGCGTAGATGTCCTGCCCGCTGGCGACCACCCGGCGACGCGTGTCGCCGGAGCGCACCACGACGTCGACGGTGAACGTCTGCGCCGAGCGGCCGAGGTCGTCGACAGCGGTCGGTGCGGACGCGTCCGGGGCGGCCAGGTCCGCGGCCGCGCCGGTGGTCATGTACGTGGTCACCTCGGGGATGGCCAGGTGGCTGGGGACGGTGACGACGTCGGCCATGGTGAACTCGCCGAGGACGCTCCGGCGGCCCAGCGGAGCGGGGAACTCCCACTCCAGGGTCGGCAGGTCGCTCTCGGCGACGTAGTACTCCAGCCGCCCACCGGTGTAGCGGACCCGTCGGCCGTCGCGCCGGTCGCGCGAGACCGTGCCGGAGGCGACGGTCCCGGCCGTCGGGTGCCAGCTGCTCAGGCCGTACGCGACGTGCGCCTCGTCGGCCGCCGTCCAGTCACCCATCGCCGTGGTGACCAGCAGGTCGCCGAGCCCGCCGTAGAACGCCATCGCCGGGATCACCGCGACGCCAGCGGCCCGGGCCCGGTCGGCGAAGTGCGTGAAGGTGTCGACGTTGGCCTCGATCTCGGCCGCCACGTCCACGTACGGGATCCGGGCGCGCAGCGCGGCCTCGATCACGGGGCCCGCGGTGGAGGCGAACGGGCCGGCGCAGTTGACGACCGCTGCCGCGCCGGTCAACGCCCGGTCGAGCGAGGCCGGATCGTCGACCGAGGCCACCCGGTAGTCGAGCCCGGACGCCACCGCCTGGAGCTTGTCCGCGTCGCGGCCGAGGAGGAGCGGGACGAACCCGCGGTCGCGCAACTCCGACACCACGAAGCGCCCGGTGTGCCCGTACGCCCCGAACACCGCCACGGTCTGACCCGTACCCATGAGCTGTTTCCTCTCCGAAGATCGAATGAGGAGAGCCTCTCAGCGGCGGCCGACCCCGACCAGTGTCTGGAACGCCATGCCCCGTACAGTTTCGGACATGACCACTGTCGCGCTCGCCGCCACCGACGGGATGCTGCACTTCGAGCTCGCCATGGCGTGCGAGGTCTTCGTCCGCGACCCCTCGGGCCTGGCCGACCCGTGGTACGAGCTGGTGGTGTGCGGTCCGGGCCCGGTCCGGATCGGCAGGTTCCGGATGGAACCCGACGACGGGTTGGACCGGCTCGCCCGCGCCGACACCGTGATCGTCCCGTCGATCGCGGACATCGACGCGGACCTACCACCCGGCCTGGTCGACGCCGTCCGCGCGGCCCACCGGGCGGGCGCCCGGATGGTCTCGCTGTGCACGGGCGCGTTCGTGCTGGCCGCCGCCGGGGTGCTGGACGGGCTGCGGGCGACCACGCACTGGGCCCACACCGAGGCACTGGCCGCCCGCTATCCCCGGGTGCGGGTCGACCCGGACGTGCTCTACGTGGACAACGGCAACGTGCTCGCCTCGGCCGGCAAGGCCGCCGCGATCGACCTGTGCCTGCACCTGATCCGCCGCGACCACGGCTCGACGGTCGCCAACGCCGTCGCCCGCCGCCTGGTCGTGCCACCGCACCGCGCCGGCGGTCAGGCCCAGTTCGTCACCACCCCGGTGCCCGCCCGCGACGACCATCCCCTGGCCAACCTCCTCCCCTGGGCGATGGAACGGTTGAACCTGCCGCTGACGGTGGAGGACCTGGCCCGCCAGGCGAACATGAGTTCGCGCAACCTGGCCCGGCACTTCCGGTCGGCAACCGGCACCACCCCGCTGCAGTGGCTGGCGACGCAGCGGATCCGCCGGGCCCAGGAGCTGCTGGAGAACACCGAGGACAGCATCGACGCCATCGCCGAGGCGGCTGGCATGGGCACCGCCACGACCCTGCGCCGGCACTTCAACCGCACGGTTGGCGTACCGCCGGACGCCTACCGCCGCACCTTCCGCAACACCGGGCCCGCGGCAGGGTCGTGATCGCCATCCGGCCGCCGGTTACGCGTCGGCGGACCGCCGGGTCGATGATGTCCCGAGGCACCGACACGTCGCCGGCCCGCGCTGCGCGCCCGGGTGCGGATCCGTCGTACACATGTTCCATCCACAGCCTGTGGATGCCGGAGGATGCGGATGAGTTACCAGCTCAGCGCCGTGGTGGCGGACGCGGCGTTGCTCGGTGAGCAGACCGCCGAGCTGGACCACGCGGTCCTCGGCGAGTTGCGCCAGGACTTCGCGCTGCTGCCGGTCACGCCGCAACTGGTGGAGGAACTGACCGGCGCGCTGCCGGACTTCTCGGTCGCCGAACGCGACGCCGAGCACCCCTTCCAGCTGGTGCTCTCGCCGGCGCTGCGGGAGGTGCTGGCGCGCTGGTCGCGGCAGGGGCCGGTGGCCTACCTGGAGGCGGAGTTCGCCGGGGGCGCCGGTTACCAGTCGGCGGCGGTCTGGCTCGGTGGCACGCTGAGCTGGGGTCCGCGGGTCGACACCGTCTTCGACGGGCCCCGCGCGCAGTGGCCGCTCAACGCGGCGCTGGCCCGGCTGGGCGCGGAGCCCGGCGCGTGGATCGACCCGTTCGCCGAACTGGGGCTGCACGTGGAGCGGAGCACCGAGGGTTGGCTGGCGCACGGGCGCCGCCGGCTGAGCGCCGACTACTGGGACGAGCTGGCCGAGGAGTGGGAGGAGCGGCAATCTTCCGGATAGCAGCAACCTGAACGCCCCGGGCCCGTTGGAGACCCGGGGGATTCCATGAAATTGCGACAATTCGCCTTTATCGCGGCGCTGATGACGGCTGCCTCCGTGGCGGGCAGCGGGGTGCATCCACATGCGCCGGTCACCGGGCGGCCGGCGGGCACGCTGCAGGTCGTCGGCTTGGACGGGTTGCCCGACATCGAGTTCGGCGACACCGAGAGCGAGCTGACCCGGCGGGGCATCCTGCGTACCGATGTGGTGGCCTGCGGCCCGACGCTGGCCGGGCACGAGACGGTCAGCCCGGTGTTCGTCGAGGACCGGCTGGTGCTGCTCTGGCTCGGCGACCCGGTACGCACCCCCGACGGCATCACCGTCGGCACCCCGGTCGAGCGGGTCCGGGCCCACTACCCGGCGGCCACCCGGCTGCGCGCTCCACAGGGGACGTACCGGTTCGACGGGCTGCTCGCCCGCCGCGGCGACCGCGCGTACCTCTTCCTGCACGACGGCCGGACGGTCCGCAAGATAATCACCGGCTACGCCGACTGGGCCCAACGCCTCTTCACCGAAGGCCACGCCCCCTGCTGACCCACCCACCCACCCACCCGCCCCCCTGGGCCACGCGGGTTGATCATGAGGTTGACGGCGGTCGAAGAGATCGACATCGCCGCCAACCTCATGATCACCATTGTGTGGCCGGCCGGCGGACGGTAGAGACGACGCATGCGTGGGGTGAGCAGGGTTGTCCTGTCGGTGATCTGCCTGGCGTTGGTGGGGGTCGTCACCAATGTCGCTACCGGGGCGTTGCCGGAGGGGTGGTCGCCGTACCTGTGGCTGGCCTGGCCCCTGCTCATCCTCCTGGTGCTGGTCCTGGTCGCGGTGGAGGTCCTCGGGGCGCGCGAGCCGCGCGGGGCGGCGCCGGCCGGGGCCGCGCGGGCCCGCCGGGTGCTGCTGGAACGGGTACGGCGCTACTGGGTGACCAGCGTGCTGGACCGGTCGCTGCACGAGGAGATCCGGATCGAGCTGGGCGTCACCGCGACCGCCGACGACCGCCGGCACCCGTGGACGGTACGGGCCAGCCACCGGAACGGGTTCGACGGCGTCCTCGACGCGCGGACGTCCATGGCGGCGCTCTTCGACCGGCTCGACCGGGCGGTGGTGATCCTCGGCGCGCCGGGCGCCGGCAAGACGACGACGCTGCTGGAACTCGCCCGGGACCTGCTGGACCGGGCCGAGGCCGACCCGGAGGCGCCGATCCCGGTGGTGCTCAACCTCGCCTCCTGGGCCACCCACCGCCGGCCGCTCGCCCGCTGGCTGGTCGAACAGCTCACCGAGCGGTACGGCATCCCACCCGAGCAGGGGTCGGCCTGGGTCGACGCCGGTGAGATCCTGCCCCTGCTCGACGGCCTGGACGAGGTGACCGGGGAGCACCGGGACGCGTGCGCCCGGGCCATCGCCGACTTCCACGCCGGCCAGCCGCTCACCCCGCTGGCCGTCTGCTGCCGCAGTGCCGAGTACGACCGGCTCGGCACCCCGCTGCCGGTCTACGGCACGGTCACCATCCAGCCGCTGGACCGGGCGCAGATCGAGCGGTACGTCGAGGCGACCGAGCTGGCCGGCCTGCGGGCCGCGCTCGCCGCCGACCCGGAGCTGTGGGACCTGGCGGACTCGCCGCTGCTGCTCAGCATCATGGCCCTCGCGTACGCCGACGGCGCGGCGTCCCTACCGGACGCGCCCGGCTCCGGACGACAACGGCTCTTCGCCCGGTACGTCGAGACGATGCTGCACCGGCGGCCGCACCCGCACTACCCGCCCGCGCGGATCACCGCCTGGCTGACCACCCTCGCCCGCGAACTGCGGGACCGCGGGCAGACCGTCTTCGTGCTCGACCTGATCGACGAGACCTGGTCGCCGCGGCGCGGCCGGGTCGCCGTCGCGTCGCTGCTCGCCCGGTTCGCCAACCTCGTCGTGGTGGGCGCGGTGCTGGGCGTCATCGCGTGGTGGCTGTCCGACCCACCGGGCCGGTTCGCCGCCGGCGGCATGGTGGTCCTGGCGGCAATCCTGTACGCCACGCACTACCTGGACCTGCGACTGCTGGTCTACGCGCTGCGCCGGGAGCGCGAGGACCTGGGCGGTTTCAGCTGGTTGGTGGGTTCGATGCTGAGCACCGTTTACGCGGTGCGCTTCGAACGATCCACCGTGGCCACCATCGCAGGGCTCTCCACCGCCGTCGGGGTCCTCTCCGCCGTGGCGGGCGATCCGGATGCCCCCTGGACCGCGGGCATCGGCTACGGCAGCGGCTTCTTCCTCGCCGCCTTCGTCACCTTCGTCGCCATGGACAGCGCCGAGATGCTGCTCTTCGAGCGCCGGCCCTCGCTCGCCGCGGACCGGCACGAGGTGCCCAGCCCACTGCTGCGCCACCGGCTCCGCTTCGTCCTCCGTCGACTGCTGCCACTCGGGGCGACCACCGGCGCTCTCGTCGCGGCCGCCGTCACCATGCCGGGCGGCGGCGTCGCCGACGCGTTCCGGTTCGGGGCGCTGCTCGGCGTCGGCGTGATGCTGGTGGTGCTGTCGCTGGTGGCACTGACCCCGATCGCGGAGCAGTGGCTGGTCCGCCGGCGACTGCACCGGCGACAGGTGGTGCCGTACCCGGTGCTGCCCTTCCTCGGCCACGCGGTGCAGTGCCTTTTCCTGCGCCAGGTCGGCGACGGCTACATCTTCGTGCACCGGGAACTGCTGGAGCACTTCGCGACCGGGCCGGAGCCGGTCCCCCACCAGGCGGCGACCGAGCCGGCGGGCCGGCCTGATGCCGCGGCGACCGAGCCGGTGGGCCCGGCGACCGAGCCGGTCGCGGAGGGCAGGACGACCGGCTGAAACGCCTGCGCCACCCGGATGACCGACGGATTGCCGAAGATCATCCTCCGTGGAATCATCTCCACGCCCGCGCAGCCGTCGCGTGGCATTCCATGGGGGAGTTTGGCTTGAGAGCAACCCTGCCCGCCTGCCCGGACGACCGAACCGGCAGGAGAATCCCACGGCTCGCGCTGGTCGCCACGGCCGTGCTGACCGTCCCGGCGTTCCTGGTCGGGCCGTCCGCCGCGAGTCCCGGCGGGACGACACCGGCCGCGACCACCGCCACGTCGTCCATCGGAACCGCGTCCACCGGAGCCGGGTCACCGGCCGCCAGCAGCGCCGTCGCTCCGGCACCGACCGCGTCGAGCCCGGCCGGCGCCCCGACGCCCACGCCGGCCCCGGCGGTCGAGCCGACGGCGGAGCCGACCCGTACCCGGACGGCCAAGGTGAGCCAGCGACCGTGGAACAGCCGCGCCGCCACCTGCGGTGGCGAGCTGGCCTTCGGCGAGGTCGAGACCTGCCCGTCGATCGTCGACCAGCAGGAACACCGCTGGCGGGTCACCACCACCGCCGACCAGGACGTGCTGCTCACCCAGCTCGGCCGCAGCACCGCCGGCCCGGACCACGTGAACGCGCGGGTCACCGACGCCGCCGGCCGCGACGTCTGCCGGTTCGGGATCGATGCGGGCAGCTGCCAGCTCGGCGCCGCCGGCACGTACACGATCGCGCTGACCCTGTCGTATCCCACCGGGCGCGGCGACTACACCATCGCCGTCGAGTCGACCCGCACCCCGTCGACCTGCGAGCGCCTCCCGGCGGAGCTGTTCCACTTCGGATCGCCGGGGGTCACCCGGACGCTCCCCGCCGGCGCCGCGGCGCAGTGCCACGAGTTCGACCAGCCGCTGAACGCGCTGGTGCGGATGGCCGTACCCGGCGGGCCCACCGACATCCGCGGCCGGATCCTGGACGGCCAGCACCAGCCCATCTGCGAGTTCCCGTACGGCGGCGGTGACTGCCGGCTCGGCCGGCCCGGGCCGTACCGGCTGCTGACCTGGGAGACCTACGGCACGGAGAGCAGCTACCCGATCAGGATGCGGCGGTTGTCGGACCCGGCCGGCTGTGCGGCCCTGCCGCTGGCGCCGTTCGGCGACCCCGGCGCCGCGGTCGGCAGTGGCTCGATGCAGCCGGACGACATCACCTGCCACACCCTGACCACCGGCACGCCCCGGCCGGTCCTGGTACGCGCCGCGAGCCTCGACGGGACGTTCGGGTGGACGATGCTCGACAACACCGGACAGGAAATCTGCTCCACGTCCGACGAGCGATACTGCACCCTGCCCGCCGCCGGCGCGTACACCCTGGTGGTCGGTAACCCGCTGGGCGGCGAGTTGAACTACGAGGTGGCGGTCACCCCGCTCGACCGGCTCGACGGATGCGCACCGGCCAGCGACAACCTCGCCTGGGACCAGCCGGTCCAGCAGGTGCGGCAGACCTCGCCGGTGCAGACCAACTGCCAGCCGTTCCAGGGCAGAGCCGGGGACCGCATCCTGGCGTCCGTCGCCGGCACGTACTGGCTGGTCGACCAGAGCGGCGCCCGGACGTGCACCAGCTCGTCGAACGAGGTGGGCTGCGTGGTCCCGGCCGACGGCACCTACCGGGTCCTGTCGCACCGGAGCGTATGGAACTCCGGCAACGCCGGCGAGACGTACCCGATGACTCTGCGCCGGATCTCCGACCCGGTCGGCTGCCCGACGGTCCGCCCCGGGGCGTACAACGCGCCGCCCTCCGGAGCCCCGAGCACCATCCCGTGCCGGATCCTGGACATCCCGTCCACCGGTGAGTACCGGGTGAAGGCGCTGCACGGGGAGAACCTGCGGTCGTACGCCCGGGTTCTCGACACCGCCGGCCGCACCCTCTGCGCCGAGATCCGGTGTGAGCTGCCCACAGGCCGGTACACGCTGCTCGCCACCGACGCGCTGGTGGCCGTCGACGTCGAGATCGAGGTCTCGCTGCTGCCGCTCCGACCGGAGGGATGCACGCCGGCCGGCGACACCGGCTGGCGGGACGCGCCGCACCGCGGCCGGATCCAGACCTCCGGTCAGGTCAACTGCCTCCAGTTGCCCACCCCCGCTGGGGCACACCTCGGCGTGCTGCTGCCGGTCGACGCGACCTGGCCGGCCACCCCGGACATCCGGGTGGTGGACGCCAACGGCGAGCCGGAGTGCGACTTCTCCCCGCTGAACCGGTACAACTGCGAACTGACCGGCCCGGCGCCGTACTCCGTGCTGCTCACCGGCCGGGACTGGGTCACCAGCCTGGACTACGTGCTGGGCTTCACCCGCACCGACGGGCCGGCCTGCCCGGTGCTGCCAACGGACGCGACCGGCAGCGTCGTGGCCACCGGGCCGGACCGGTTCGCGGTCTGCTACTCGATCCCGGCCGACCAGCACGCCGCCCGGGAGGCCCTCACCTGGGCCCGCACGTCCGGCAGCGGACGCGCCCGGCTGACGGTCTTCAACAGCGCCGGCTGGTGGGAGTGCGGTGCCGACGCCGCGGCCCAGGGCAGTGTCACGTGCGACCTGCCGGCCGGCCCGCTCACCGTGCTGCTGGAGACTGACGCGAGGGACGCGGCGTACCAGGTGGGCCGGCGGGACGCGGCCGCGGGCGGCTGACCCTCGGGCCGGTGCGGCCCGCCCACCGCGTACACCGGAAGCGCCCGGTCGGTCCGCACGGACCGGCCGGGCGTTCTCGCGTCTCACCACGGGCCCGGTCAGCCCGTCCGGCCGCGCTCGCGCGGCGGGATCGGGTCGTCGTACGCCCCGGACGGGCCCGTGTAGCGCTTCCCGTCGAGGTACGGCCAGGCGTTCGCGGTGCAGCCGTGCAGGCCCAGCGTCTGCTGCTGCATCACCGGCGCCGGCCGGCCGCGACCGGGGCACCGCTCGTGCCCCATGCCGAGCCGGTGCCCGACCTCGTGGTTGACCATGTACTGCCGGTAGGTAACGAGGCTCGCGCCGTAGCGCGGCACCCCCTTCACCCAGCGGGCCACGTTGAGCACCACCCGGCCGCCGTTGCGGCAGGAGGTGTAGCCGTCCGGCACGTCCCCGCACAGCTCGTCCCGGGTGCCGGGAGTGACCAGGTAGATGGTGAAGTCGGCGGGCTGGCCCCAGCCGACCCGGCGCAGCCGCAGGGTCCCGCCCGCGGTCCACCCGCGCGGGTCGTTCAGCGTGCGGGTCACCTCCCCGGCGAACTCCGCCACCGGGATGCCACGGATGTCCCGCTCCACCGCCACCCGGTAGCGCCACAGCCGGCCGGTCCCGCCCGGCGCCGGGGTTTCGCCGGCGGCGCCGTACCACCGGTTGCCGCCGTCGGCCGGGTAGCTGACGGCGGCGGCCGTCGGCCGGACGGTCACCGGTGGCGGCGCGGCGGTCCCGGTCTCGACGGCCGGGGCGGGTGGAGCGGCCGGGGCGGGCGGCTGCCCGGCCGCCGGCAGCCCGCAACCGGCCAGCAGCGCGCCCAGCAGCAGCGCCGCGCCGGCCGCCCGGGCCCGCCCCGTAGTCTTCGTCGTCATGCGTCTCCCCTCGCCACGCAGCGCCGGTCGCCGGTGGTGCGTAGCGGGGAGGACGGGTGACCGGGCCGGAAAGTTGATCTCGTGCGGACTCAACCTTCCGCCAGCCCCACTCGTCCTGTCCGTCGTGGGATGCGCGAACGGCGGGCGACGCGGGCGGGGCCGGCATGGCGCGGGGTGACGCGGAGTTCGTCGAGTTCGCCCGGTCGGCGTCCGGGCGGCTGGTGCACGCCGCCTTCCTGATCACCGGCGACCACCACCAGGCCGAGGACGCGGCGCAGACCGCCCTGGTGCGCACGTACGCCTCGTGGTCGCGGGTGCGGGACCGGGACGCCTACGGGTACGCGCGGACCGTGATGGTCAACCACCTGGTCGACAGCTGGCGCCGGCCGATCCGCGAGTACCCCAGCGCGGACCTGCCGGAGCAGCGTCGGGGCGACGTCGCCGAGGAGGTCGCCACCCGGCGTTGGCTGCTCGCCATCCTCGGCACGCTCAGCCCGCGCGAGCGCGCCATCGTCGTGCTGCGCTACTACTTCGACCTGCCGGAGGCCCAGGTGGCCCACGAACTCGACGTCTCGCTCGGGACGGTGAAGAGCACGAGTTCCCGGGCCCTGGAGAAGCTGCGCAAGGTTGGCACCGGAACCCCGGCGACCCACGGGGCGGGCCGATGAACGAGGTGGACCAGCTCCGGCAGGCGATGCGGGCGACCGAACGGACCGGGCACGACCCACTCGACCTGACCACGATCATGCGCGAGGGTCGCCGCCTGCGGCACCGCCGGCGGCTCGCCGGCACCGGCGCGGCGGCGGTGCTGCTCGCGGTGGTCGCGGGCGTCACGGTCACCGTGCGGCAGGCCGCCCCGCCGGAACCCGAGCGGTCGGCCGCGCCGGCCGTCACCGCGCCGGCCGGCCGCCCCTCGACGGAGCCCGCGCCGACCCCGGTGGAGCCGCGACCGGTCCCGCTCGGTGACGTGGTGGACAGCGGGATCCGGTACGGCACCGACGCGCGGGTCTTCTACTTCGTCGCCGTCGACCTGCCCCACGAACCCCGGGTGACGATCGGCCTGGTCGCCGGCCGGCGCGCCGCCGACGGCACGCTGACCTCGGACTTCCTGGCCAACGACGTCGAGGGCAGCGACCGGCGGCCGGGATTCCACCAGATCGGCTATGACTCCTACGGAGCCGGCGCGGACGGCCCCCCGATGCCCACCTTCGGGTACTTCGTCGGGCCGGCGAGCCGGATCGTCGGCACGGTGAAGGGCCGGCAGGTCGACGCCCGGCTGGCGAGGTGGAGCGAGGACCCGCGGGTGGTGATCTTCTGGTTCGACCCGCAGCGGCTGGCCCCCGGCGTACCCCTGGACGGCATCATCGCCCGCGACGCGCAGGGCCGGAAGCTCTGAGGGCCGACAAGCGGAACGCCCGGCCGTCCTCGCGGATCTGCCGGGCGTTCTCGCTGTTCACGAGCGGTGGCGGCGGGATTTGAACCCGCGGAGGGCGTGAACCCTCACACGCTTTCGAGGCGTGCTCCTTAGGCCACTCGGACACACCACCGCCGAGTAGGGTACAGGACCCCGGGTTCGGACGCCGAACCGGTATGCCGGCCGGCGGCCTGGCAGGATCTTCGCCATGAGTACGCACATCGGCGCGAAGCCGGGAGAGATCGCCGAGCGGGTCCTGATGCCGGGCGACCCGCTGCGGGCCAAGTGGATCGCGGAGACCTACCTCGAGGACGCCACGTGCTACTCGACGGTCCGGGGCATGCTGGGCTTCACCGGCCGCTGGAGCGGCGTGGAGGTGTCCGTCCAGGGCTCCGGCATGGGCATGCCGTCGGCCTCGATCTACGCCCACGAGCTGGTCAACGAGTACGGCGTGAAGACGCTGATCCGGGTCGGCTCGTGCGGCGCGCTGAGCGAGGACCTCCGGCTGCGCGACGTGATCGCGGCGATCGGCTCGTCCACCGACTCGAACATGAACCGGATGCGCTTCGACGGGCTGATCGACTACGCCCCGGTGGCCGACTTCGGGCTGTTGCGTACCTCGGTCGAGGTGGCCGAGCGGCGCGGCATCACCATGCGGGTCGGGCCGATCCTGGCCGCGGACGCCTTCTACACCGACCGGCCGGACCTCTACGACACCCTGGCCGACTACGGCGTGCTCGCGGTGGAGATGGAGTCCGCGGCGCTCTACACGATCGCGGCCCGGTTCAAGGCCCGCGCGCTGACCGTGCTCACGGTCAGCGACCACATCAAGACCGGCGAGAAGACCACCTCCGCCGAGCGCGAGCAGACCTTCAGCGAGATGGTGGAGATCGCCCTCGACACGATCATCGCCTGACGTTTCCGCACCTCCGCCGCCCCGCCGTCGATCGACGGCGGGGCGGCGTCGTTTCCGTGACCACCGTCACCCCAGAAAACTATACGACCGGTCGTGCTTCTTTCGTACGCTGACCGGCATGACAGTCGACGGACGGGTCGCCCGGGGCGACCGGACCCGCACCGCGGCGCTGGACGCGGCAGTGGTGCTGGCCACCGAGGCCGGACTGCACGGGCTCAGCCTGGCCCAGCTCGCCGACACCCTCGGGGTGAGCAAGTCGGGCCTCTTCGCGCACTGGCGGTCGAAGGAGGCGCTCCAGCTCGCCGCCATCGACCGGGCGGTGGAGCAGTGGCGGGAGCGGATCGTGGCCCCCGCGCTGCACGCCCCGCGGGGCGTACGCCGCCTGCTGGCGCTGCACGAGGCCCGGATCGACTTCTACGCCGCCCGGGTGCTCCCCGGCGGCTGCTTCTTCGCCAACACCCAGTTCGAGTACAACGCCCGCCCCGGCCCGGTCCGGGAGCGGCTCGCCGACGCGTTCGCCCGCTGGACCGCGTTCCTCGAAGAGCTCGTCCAGCAGGCGGTCGACGCCGGCGAACTGGCCGCCGACACCGACGTCGCGCAACTGGCGTACGAGATCGACGCGCTCGGGATGAGCGCCGCGATGCACTCCCGGCTGCTCGACCCCGACGCCGCCTACCGGCACGCCCGCCACGGCCTGCTGATCCGCCTGCGGGCCCTGTGCCCCGATCCCACCCTGCTACCGGAAGGCCCGTCATGAGTCACGCCATCGCCGACCAGCCCACCGTCGAGTTCGGTCACGTCGAGCACGTCCCGGTGCACTTCGACGACCTCGACGCCATGGGCATCCTGCACAACGCCCGGTACGCCGTGCTGCTGGAACGGGCGCTCACCCCGTACTGGGCCGAGCGGGGGGTGGCCTACCGGGGTAGCCGGGACACCCCGCCCGACGTCTTCCACGCGGTCCGCGAGTTCACCATCACCTACCGCGCCCCGATCGTCGGCACCGGGCCGGTGGCCGTGCACTTCTGGCTGGAGCACTTCGGCACCACCAGCGCCGAGTACGCGTACCAGTTCCGCTCGGTCGACGGCCACACCCTGCACGCCGAGGGCCGCCGGGCGATCGTCCGGCTCGATCCGGCCACCATGCGCCCGGCCCCGTGGACCGAGGCCGCCCGGGCGGTGGGCGCCACTCTGCTCCGCCCCGCCACCCCGGCCTGACCCACCCGAGGAGGGCCCCAGCCCGTCCGGGTGCATCTGTTGTCGCTGGAGCGACAACAGATGCACCCGAAGAGCGGGCACCGCCCGGCAGCCGGGAGGACGGTCAGGCCAGGGCCTCGGTGGGGGCGAGCCGCGCGGCCCGAACGGCCGGGTAGAGCCCGGCGCAGCCGCCGATCACCAGGGTCGCCGCCACGCCGCCGACCATCGCCCAGGCCGGCACCACCGTCGGCCACCCCTGGGAGAGCGCGTACCCGGCGGTGACCAGGATGCCGAGCAGCACCCCGCCCGCCCCGCCGAGCGCGGAGAGCAGCAGCGACTCGGCCAGGAACTGGGTGCGGACCTGCCCCCGGGTGGCGCCCAGCGAGCGGCGCAGCCCGATCTCGGCCCGCCGTTCCAGCACCGAGATGACCATGGTGTTCGCCACCCCGACGCCGCCGACCAGCAGCGCCACCGCGCCGAGACCGAGCAGCAGCCCGGTGAACGCCTCGTCGGTGGCCGCCGCGGCGGCCAGCGCGTCGGACGGCCGGGACACCTCCACCTCGTTCGGCGCCTCCGGGTTCGCGGTCGCGCCGAGCACCGACCGGACCGCCTCCACCGACGCCTCCCGGGACCGGGTGTAGACGGTGGTCGGGTGCCCGTCGAAGCCCAGGTACGCCTCGGCGGCCGGCCAGCCGACCAGCGCCGAGCCGTCCAGCTCGGGGGCGAGCGGGGCCGGCGCCAGGATGCCGACCACTGTGAACCAGCGCCCGCCCAGGTGCACCTGCACGTCCGGGCCGGCCGCCCCGAGGCCCAGCCGGCGGGCCGCGGCGTCGCCGAGCACCACGGCCGGGTACCGCTCGGTCGCCTGGTTCAGCCAGGTGCCGCTGCGTACCGTCGCGCCGACGGTGTCGAGCAGCCCGAGCTGGGCGGCCCGGGTGGCGATCCCGCCCGTCTCGCCGGCCGGGATGCGGTCCGAGCGGTAGACCGGGGCGTCCGGCACCTGGCCGGTGGCGGCCACCCCGGTCACCGGCCCGATCCGGCCGATCATGGCGACCGACTCCACCGGCAGCCGGGCCTGGTCGCCGAAGAGCGTGCTGCCCGGGGCCACGGTGAGCAGGTTGGTGCCGAGCCGGTCCAGCGTGCGGGCCAGGTCGGCGCGGGACGACGACGAGATGCCGACCACCGCCACCATCGCCGCGATGCCGATCGCGATGCCCAGTGCGGAGAGGAACGCGCGCAGCGGCCGGGTACGCAGCCCGACCCCGCCGACCCGCAGCACGTCGGCCGGCCGCAGCCGGGCCGGCGCCAGTCGCGGCCGGTCCTCCACCACGGTCAGCCCACGCCGGTCGCGCCGGGTGTCCACCGCCATCAGCGCACCCCCTCGGGCAGCGGCGCCGCCGAGTCGGCCACCACCTGGCCGTCCCGCATCCGCACCTGCCGGGGCAGCCCGTCGGCGATCTCCCGGTCATGGGTGATCACCACGACCGTGGTGCCCGCCGCGTGCAGGTCGCGCAGCAGCGTCAGCACCCCGGCGCCGGCCACCGAGTCGAGGTTGCCGGTCGGCTCGTCGGCGAGCAGCACCGCCGGTTCCCCGACCACCGCGCGGGCCACCGCGACCCGCTGCCGCTCGCCGCCGGAGAGCTGGTGCGGGCGGTGGGTCAGCCGGTGGCCGAGCCCGACCCGGTCGAGCGCCGCCTCGGCGCGCCGCCGCCGCTCCGACCGGGATACACCGGCGTAGAGCAGCCCGTCCGCCACGTTGTCCAGCACGGGTGTGCCGGCGGCGAGGTGGAACTGCTGGAAGACGAAGCCGATCCGGCGGGCCCGCAGGGCGGCCAGCTGGCGGTCCGGCAGGGCCGCCACGTCGTACCCGTCGATCCGGACCCGGCCGGCGGAGGGGCGGTCCAGCGTGCCGATCAGGTGCAGCATGGTGGACTTGCCCGACCCGGACGGCCCGACGATCGCCAGCAGCTCGCCGTGGCGGATCCGCAGCGACACCTCGCGCAGCGCGGTGACCCCGCCCGGATAGGTCCGGCTCACCCCGTCCAGCACCACGGCGTCGGCGGTCATGCGGGCATCCCCACGGTCATCCCCTCGGCCACGTCCGGGCCGCTGATCTCGACCCGGCCGGCGGCGAAGAGCCCGGTGGTGACCGCGACGATCCGGCTCCGGCCGGCGTCGACGACCTCGATGCCGTAGCCGCCCTCGGCGAGCGCCAGCAGCGCCGCCACCGGCACGGTGAGCACGTCGGGGCGTTCGGCGGCGGTGAAGGTGACCTCCACCGAGGCCTGGTCGTACCCGGCCAGCTTCGCCGGGTCGGTCACCGACACGGTGACCTCGATCTTCGTCTCCGCCTCCGCGGACTGTCCGGGCGCGCCGCCGCTGCCGGCGTCGATCACCGTCTGCACCGTCTCGACCTTCCCGGCGACCGGCGCGCCGTCGGGCAGGCTCACCTCGACCGCGCCGCCCTTCTTGGCCAGCCGCTGGTCGTCCACGTCCAGCTCGACGGTGACCAGCCGACTGGTGCCGGTGTACGTGAGCACCGCCTGGCCCGGCTGCGCCGCGTCCCCGGTCGCCGCCTGGTGGCTCTCCACCCGCACCGCGCCGGGGGCGTAGACGATCCGGCCCGGCTCGACCCGCCCGGTCTCGGCCAGCCCCAGGTCGTCCTGCCACTGACGGACCGCGTCGGCGGTGCTGCCGGTGTACTCGTCGTCGACCGTGAAGCCGTCGTAGCCGAGCGCCCGCAGGTTCCGCTCGAACTGCTTGACGTCGGCCCCCTCCACCCCGGGTTGGAGCACCCGGTACGCGGGCAGCGACCCGTGCAGCAGCACCACGGGATCGTTGTCCACGGCGTAGAGCCGCCCGCCCCGCTTCACCGTCGTACCGGTGTCCGGCAGGGCGGTGATCGTCCCGGCCAGTCGGGCGGTGGCGGTGCGGGTGGTGCCGTAGCCCAGCTCACCGTCGACGGTCTCGGCGTCGGTCAGCGTCTGCCGGGTGACGGTGGCGGTGGCCGGCGGGGCGGTGTCGGCGGCGGCGGTGCTCCGGTCGGTCCCGCCGAAGCCGACCGCCGCGGCGACCCCGGCACCCGCCGCGACCACGACGGCGGCGGCCAGCGCGACCGTCCGGACCCGGAGCCGGCGAACGCTCACCGCGCGGCTCCCGCGATCTTCGGCGCGTACTCCCGGCACTTCTCCATCGCGGCCTTCACCTTCGGGTCCTTGACGTTCACCACGTCGAGCCGGAGCTGGATGCCGCCCTCCGCGGACGGGTCCGGGAACTCGGGCACGCCGTTCTCCCGCATGCAGGCGGCGAACTTCCGCAGCCGCTCCACCTGCTCGGGGTCGAGCTTGCGCTTCTCGCCGCCGTTGGGCAGGTGCTGGCGGCACTTCTCCATGGCCGCCTGCACCTTGGCCGGGTCGGTCTTCCCGTCGAACCGGAACAGCCGGCCGCCGCCGGGCTCCGGGTCCGGCACCTCGATCCCGTTCTCCCGCATGCACTCGGTGAACTTCAGCTGCCGTTCCTCGTCGCTCAGCTGGGCGGCGGCGGAGGCGGGCACGGGTGACGCCCCGCCGCCACCGCCCGCCGTGGCCACCGCCGGCTCCTCGCCCGACCCGCCGCAACCGGCGACGGCCAGGGCGAGCAGCAGCGGCACCGCGAGTAGTCCTCGTCGCATGACACGCTTCCTCTCCGGGCCCGACGGCGACCGCCGGGCATCCCCCGATCCGCCCGGCGGTCGCCGGGCGTCCCGGTCAGTCGACGCCAAGGGGCGTATCCCGGGCGTAACCGTCGGCGTTAACGCCGGCGTTATCCGGGGCGGGGCACCATTGGCGGGTGAGGGTGCTGGTGGTGGAGGACGAGAGCCTGCTCGCGGAGAGCATCGCCGAGTGGCTGCGCCGGGAGGCGTTCGCGGTGGACGTCGCGTACGACGGCGACGCGGCGCTGGAACGCCTCGGCGTCAACGACTACGACGTGGTCGTCCTCGACCGGGACCTGCCGGTGGTGCACGGCGACGAGGTGTGCCGGGCGATCGTGGACAGCGGCGGCGAGACCCGGGTGCTGATGCTCACCGCGGCGGCGGCCGTACGGGAGCGGGTGGCCGGCCTGGCGCTCGGCGCCGACGACTACCTGACCAAGCCGTTCGCCCTGGTCGAACTCTCCGCCCGGGTGCACGCGCTGAGCCGGCGGGCCCGCCGCGCCGCGCCGCCCACGCTGGCCCGGGCCGGCATCGTGCTCGACCCGGGCCGCCGGGAGGTGCACCGGGACGGCCGGTACGTGCCGCTGTCCCGCAAGGAGTTCGCCGTGCTGGTCGAGCTGCTGCGGGCCGAGGGCGCGGTGGTCTCCGCCGAGGAACTGCTGGAACGGGCCTGGGACGAGCACATCGACCCGTTCACCAACGTGGTCCGGGTCACCGTCATGAAGCTGCGCCGCAAGCTGGGCGAACCGCCGGTGGTCGAGACAGTGCCCGGTGTGGGATACCGGATACCGTGAAGCGCCTCTCCCTCCGCGCCCGGCTGACCCTGATCTACGGCGGCCTCTTCCTGGTGGCCGGGCTGGTCCTGCTCGCGGTCACCTACGTGCTGGTGGAGCAGCGCACGGCCCAGCCGTTCGGAGTGGCGCTGCGCGACGTCAAGCCGGTGGTCCAGGCGACGGAGACCAAGCTCAACGGCGTGCAGGCCGAACAGCTGCGGCTGCTGGTCAACAAGGCCCAGGACGACGCCCGCGACCAGACGCTCTACTCGCTGCTCACCCAGGGCGGGATCGCCCTGGTGCTGGTCTCCGTGGTGGCCATCGCGTTCGGCTGGCTGGTGGCCGGGCGGGCACTGCAACCGCTGCACCAGATCACCGGGACGGCCCGGCGGATCGCCGGCGCCGACGTGGCCGGGCGGGGGCTGCACGAACGCCTCTCGCTCTCCGGGCCCCGGGACGAGGTGCGGGAGCTGGCGGACACCTTCGACGAGATGGTGGAACGGCTGGACCGCTCGTTCGACGGGCAGCGCCGGTTCGTCGCGAACGCCTCCCACGAGCTGCGCACCCCGCTGGCGCTGAACCGCTCGCTGATCGAGCTGGCCGTCACCCGGCCGGGCGCGTCCGAGGACGTCCGCCGGCTGGGCGAGTCGCTGCTCGCGGTGAACGAGCGGCACGAGCGGCTGATCGACGGGCTGCTCACCCTGGCCGACTCGGAGAACGAACTGACCGCCCGCTCCCGGGTGGACCTGGCCGACGTGGTCGACCACGTGGTCGACCTGACCGTCAAGGAGGGCGACGGGCCGGTGGTGGCCCGGGAGCTGGCGCCGGCGCCGGTGCTCGGCGACCCGGTGCTGCTGGAACGGCTCACCACCAACCTGGTGGAAAACGCGGTGCGGCACAACGTGCCGGCCGGCGGCTGGATCGGGGTCGGCACCGGCGTACGGGACGGCCGGGCGACGCTGACCGTCAGCAACACCGGTCCGCTGGTGCCGGGCTACGACGTGGAGACCATCTTCGAGCCGTTCCGCCGGCTCTCCGGGGAGCGGGTGGGCAGCGGGCGCGGGTTCGGGCTGGGGCTGTCGATCGTCCGGGCGGTGGCCCGGGCGCACGGCGGCACGGTGACCGCCCGGCCCCGCGACGGCGGCGGCCTGGACGTCACGGTCGAGCTGCCGGCCACCTGACGCTCGCCGGCCGCCCGATCCTCGCCGGCCGCCCGATCCTCGCCGGCCGCCTGACGCTCGCCGGCCGGCCGGCGCTCAGCGGAAGAAGGCGCGCAGCAGCGCGGCGCTCTCGGTCTCCAGGACCCCGCCGTAGACCTCCGGCCGGTGGTTGAGCCGGCGGTCGCGCAGCACGTCCCAGAGCGAACCGGCCGCGCCGGTCTTCGGCTCCCAGGCCCCGAAGACGACGGTGCCGACCCGGGCCAGCACCAGCGCGCCCGCGCACATGGTGCAGGGTTCCAGGGTGACCACCAGGGTGCAGCCGTCGAGCCGCCAGCGGCCCAACCGCTGTGCGGCCCGGCGCAGCGCCAGCACCTCGGCGTGCCCGGTCGGGTCGCCGGTCAGCTCCCGCTCGTTGCGGCCGATCGCCAGCTCGGTGCCGTCCGGCCCGTAGAGCACCGCGCCGACCGGGATGTCGTCGGCGTCGCCGTCGCCGGTCGAGTCGGGGCCGGTGACCGCCACCTCCAGGGCCCGGCGCATCCACACCTCGTGCCGCTGCCGCCGGCCGGCCCCGTCCGGATCGGCCAGCCCCTCGTCCGCGCCCGGCCCGACCCGCCCGGTACGACCGGGCGTCGGCTGCCCCGGCCGTACGGTCTCCAGGGCCGGGTCGGTGGCGTCGGACGGCTCGCCGCCGTGCGGCAGGATCGGCTCCCCGCCGCCCGCCGGCACCGGCCACGGCCCGGACGGATCAGACCTCACGCAGTTCCTCGACCTCGTCGGCGCAGCCCAGCACCTGGCACACCTCGGCGGTGACGTCGGCCGGCATCATGCCCTCGTGCGCGCAGAGCGCGAGCAGCTTCTGCGCGGAGATGCCCAGGTCGGCGAGGAGGTCGGCGTCGCCCACCGGGTCGGCCTCCGGGTCGACGGCGGGCTGTTCGGTCTCGTCGTCGCCGCCGGCGGGGCGCGCCTCCTCGGGCTCGTCCAGCCCGGTGACCGACGCCTTCAGGTCCCCCACCAGCAGCGCGCCCAGCCGCGACTCCTCGGCGTAGGCCGAGTCGGAGCCGAAGACCCGCAGGTCCTCCCCCTCGTCCAGGCGCAGGATCACCAGGTAGGTGTCGTCCGCCTCGACGAAGAGCAGCGACAGGTCCGCGTCGGGGTCCACGTCGCGCAGCCGGTCGGCGACCTCCTCGACGTCGGTGACCCCGCGCAGGCTCACCTCTTCGGCCGTCCAGCCACTCTCGTCTCGCACCACGGCCGCAGCGAAGTACGACAACGGTCCCCCCAAGTTGCCTCGGCACAGCACGCCGACTCGTTACGCGTGCACGTTAGCCGGTCGGGTCGGCGGGCGACCGGTCAACGCCCCGACGGGCCGGCCAATCCTCGGAAACTCGGCGTCGGCAGGTCAGCCGGCGACGCGACGGCGGGTGGCGATCAGCTGGCGGAGCTGTTCGGTGCGGGCCCGCTGCGGCCGCTCGCGCTGGCGTACCGCCCGGGCGCCCGCCAACTCGGCGAGCAGCTGGAGGCGACGGCGGCTTCGCTCAGGATCGAGCCGCGGAGTGGTCCAGGCCATAACGCCGAGCGTGCTCCAGTGACGGCGGCCACGTCAAGCCGGGATTCGCTGCGCAGCCGGTCCACGACGCAGCGCAGCCGGCCGGGCGGTCACCACAGCGGCCAGTCACCGGTGGTCGCCCAGCGCACCGCCACGATCGCGGCGGCGATGCTCCACCCGCCGGCGGTGACGATCGCGATGCCGGTGGCCACCCCCCGGTCGCCGAACCGCAGCAGGGCCAGCGCGGTCAGCCAGGCCAGCCCGCCGGCCACCAGGGTCCACCAGGCGTAGCTGCCGACGCTCGTGCCGAGCAGCCCGAACAGCAGCAGCCAGGCGGCCGCCACGGCGCCGCCGGCGGCGACGCCCGCGCCGGTGACCGGGTGCGGTTCGCGGTAGGTGGGCCGGGACGGCGGCCCGGCCGGGAAGAGCCCCGACGGGGTACGCGCCAGCGCGCGGTGCCCGGCGTCCGGGCCGGGCGGGTAGGCGGGTGGAGTCGTCACGACGTACCTCCCCGGCGACGGTTCGTCCTCACCGTACCCACTCTGCCAGGATGACCGGATGTCCTCGTCGACGATCGGGCGCCGCCGGGCGTACGCGGTCCTGCTGCTGCTCGCGCCGGCGCTGGCCGCCGGCTGCGCGACCAGCCGTCCGGTGCCCGGTGGCAGCCCGCCCACCCCCGGTGCCAGCTGGGCCACCGCCGGGCAGCCGGCGGCGCCGTCGGCCAGCGCGGCGCCGACCACTGCCGGGCCGTCGACCGCGCCGACCCGCGCCGGGCTGCGGCACGTCTTCCCGGTACGGGCGAAGAACGTCGCCTACCACCCCACCCACTCCGGTTACCCGGGGACGGACATCTTCGCCGACTGCGGCGAGCCGGTCGTGGCGGTCACCGACGGCACGATCCTGGAGGTCAGCCGGGTTGACCGGTTCGACAGGCGGGGGCCGCTCGGGCCGTCCAACGGCGGGCTGTCGGTGTCGCTGCTCGGCGACGACGGGGTGCGCTACTACGGCTCGCACCTGAGCGTGGTGGCCGGCGGCATCGACCCGGGGGTGCGGGTCCGCGCCGGCCAGCGCCTCGGCGAGGTGGGCCGCACCGGCAACGCGAACAACGTCTGCCACCTGCACTTCGGCATCTCGCCGCCGTGCACCGGCCGGGACGGCTGGTGGATCCGCCGGGGCGTGGTCTGGCCGGCCCGCTACCTCGACTCGTGGCGGCGCGGCGGCAACCGGGAACCGGCCGCCGAGGTGGCCGCCTGGCACCGCAAGCACGGCTGCCCGAAGGCGCCCGCCGGCCGCTGACCCCGGGCCGCCGACCGCCCTCGCTGGCCGCGACCGCCTCGCCGCCGCAACCGCCCTCACCAACTGGCCGGCGCCCCTTGCCGGCTGCCGGGCACCCCTTGCCGGCTGCCGGGCGCCCTCGCTGGTCGGCGACCGGCGATCGGGCACCCGCCGGATTGGCGGCATCCGTGCGCCATCGCTCGGAAACATTGACGCAAGTCTTGCCGTTCGGTTAACGTCCCGCGTCAAGAGAGCGCTCTCCCAATTACCTTTCTTCACAATTCCGACTCAGCGCCGCGGCCCGGGCCACCGGCGCGGCGCGATGGGAGGCACCGTGACACCTCCTGCGCCACACCGTCCCTGGGCCTTGGCGGCCACCACCGCCCTGGCCCTCGTCGTCGGCGGCCTGACCGTCGTCGCCACCGGCTCCGCCGAGGCCGCCACCGTCGGCGCCGGCAGCTACACCACCACCCCGGTCGGCCCGCTCCCCGCCGGCTGCGGCCAGCTCGCCACCAACCCCCGGCAGTTCGTCACCGCCGACGCGCCCGCCGGGGCCGTCCCCACCAACGACTGGTGGTCGTCGCTGCTGTTCAAGCGCACCGACTGCGCGTTCAGCGAGCCGCTGCACGCCCACCCGCTGTCGTACGACACGTTCACCGACGGGCTCGGCTTCTCGGCCAACTCCACCCCCGCCACCAGCGGCACCGCCACCGGCGTGGGCGAGTTCCACTACCCCTACGTGCAGGACATCCGGGTCGGGGTGGCCGGGCTCGCCGCGCCGGTGGTCCGGGTCGCCAACTGGTCCGACTGGACGGTCACCCCGTACTGGAGCGACGGCGCCCGGAGCCTGCGGGCCACCATCGGGCACGGTCTGCCGTTCGCCTACTTCCAGGCCAGCGGCGGCGACGCGGTGATCAGCACGACCGGCACCCCGACGGTCTGGTCCAACAGCGGTGCGACCATCGGGTTCACCGTCAACGAGCACGACTATGTCGGCTACGCCCCGACCGGCGCGAGCTGGACGGTCAGCGGCGGCCGGATCTCGTCCACCCTGGCCGGGCGCGGCTACTTCTCGGTGGCCCTGCTGCCCACCACCCCGCAGACCGCCGCGGCGGAGCGCTCCGCGCTCGCCGCCACCTTCGGCGGGTACGCGCACGCCCACGTCACCGGCACCCGCCTGTCGTACGCCTACACCCCGGCGACCAGCACGGTCACCACCACGTACGCGTTCACCACCGCGCCCCGGGAGGGCACCGCCACCCGGACGGTGGTGAGCCTCTACCCGCACCAGTGGAAGTCGCTGACCGGCTCCACCCCGATCGCCCAGAGCTACCCGTCGGCCCGGGGCCGGATGAAGGTGCTGACCGGCGTCGGCGAGTTCCGCACCGCGATGACCTTCCACGGGGTGCTGCCGGAACTGCCGGCCGTCGGCGACGGCAGCGGCGCCGACCTGGAGACGCTGCGCGGCCACCTGGCCGCCGTCCGGGGCAACCCGATGGACCAGCGCGGTGGCGACACCTACTGGACCGGCAAGGGGCTGGGCCGGGCCGCCCGGATCGCCGAGGTCGCCGACCTGGTCGGCGACACCGCCACCCGGGACGCCGCGCTCAACGCCATCCGGAGCACGCTCACCGACTGGTTCACCGCGCCCGCCGGCAAGACCGCGCGGGTCTTCTACTACGACCGGAACTGGGGCACGCTGATCGGCTACCCCGCCTCGTACGGCTCCGACCAGGAGCTCAACGACCACCACTTCCACTACGGCTACTTCGTCGCGGCGGCCGCCACGCTGGCCAAGTTCGACCCCCGGTGGGCCGCCGACGACCAGTACGGCGGCATGGTCGACCTGCTCATCCGGGACGCCGACAACTACGACCGGGCCGACACCCGCTTCCCCTACCTGCGGGACTTCGACATCTACGCCGGCCACGACTGGGCCTCCGGGCACGGCTCGTTCGGCGCGGGCAACAACCAGGAGTCGTCGTCGGAGGGGATGAACTTCGCCAACGCGCTGATCCAGTGGGGTCAGGTCACCGGTGACACCGCGGTGCGGGACGCCGGCGTCTTCCTCTGGACCACCCAGGCCGCGGCGATCCAGGAGTACTGGTTCGACGTCAGCGACCAGAACTTCCCGGCCGCCTTCGGGCACTCGACGGTGGGCATGGTCTGGGGCGACGGCGGCGCGTACGCCACCTGGTTCAGCGCCGAGCCGGAGATGATCCAGGGCATCAACCTGCTGCCGGTCACCGGCGGGCACCTCTACCTCGGCCACCACCCGGCCTACGTCCGGGCCAACTACGCCGAGCTGGTGCGCAACAACAACGGGCCGCCGACGGTGTGGCAGGACATCCTCTGGCAGTTCCAGGCGCTCGGCGACGGCGACGCCGCGCTGGCCAACCTGCGGGCCAACCCGGGTTACCCCCCGGAGGAGGGGGAGAGCCGGGCGCACACCTTCCACTGGATCCGCAACCTGGCCGCGCTCGGCACGGTGGACACCTCCGTCCGGGCGAACCACCCGCTGGCCGCCGTCTTCACCCGCAACGGGGCGCGGACGTACGTGGCGGCCAACCCGAGCGCGTCGCCGCTGACCGTGACGTTCTCCACCGGCACCACGCTGGTCGTGCCGGCCGGCCGGACGGCCACCACCGGCGCGCACACCTGGAGCGGCGGCAGCGCCAACGGTGGCGTACCGCCGACCAGCCCGCCGCCGACCACGCCGCCGCCGACGACTCCTCCGCCCGGCACGCCGGACTCACCCGTCCGGTACCTGCTCCCCGGCGGCGGCCTGGCGGCGGCCGGCGCCGCGGCGACCGCCACGGTGGCCAGCGCCAACGGCGCCAACCACGACGGCACGCCGAGCAACCCGCAGGTGTTCACCGCCACCGGCCTCGACCTGACCTACGCCGGCGGGCAGACCGCCTTCGACCTGTTCCTCGACGCGGGCACGGCGGTCGGCAACGGGGTGCAGCTGCGGATCTCCTACGACCTGACCGGCGACGGTGGCTGGGAACGGGTGGAGACGTACCGCTACTTCGCCACCGACCCGGTCCCCGGCTACGAGCGCTACACCCAGCAGGTTGGCCTGCACTCCGCCACCGGCACGCTCGGCAACCTGGTCGACGGCCGGGTACGGGTCGAGGTCTGGTCGGCGATCGGCACCCACCCGAGCACGCTGGGCATCGGCGACCGGTCGGTCGTCCGGCTGCCGTACTCCTGATCCCACCCGCCGCGCCGCCGGTCGTCCCGCGACCGGCGGCGCGCGGGTAGGTTGCACAGAATGAGCGCCCGGGACCCCATCGCCGACCTGCGCCGGATCGCGTTCCTGCTGGAACGGGCGAACGAGGCCACCTACCGGGTGCGCGCCTTCCGCTCGGCCGCCAAGGCGCTCGCCGCGCTGCCCGCCGCCGAGGTGGCCGAGCGGGCCCGGACGGGCAAGCTCACCGAGCTGGCCGGCGTGGGTGACGTGACTGCCCGCTGCGTGGCCGAGTCACTCGCCGGCGAGGAGCCGGTCTACCTGCGCCGGCTGGTCGCCACCGAGGGCAGCGACCTGGACGCGGCGGCGACGGACCTGCGCACCGCGCTGCGCGGCGACTGCCACACCCACTCCGACTGGTCCGACGGCGGCTCGCCGATCGAGGAGATGGCGCTGGCGGCCGTCGAACTGGGCCACGAGTACCTGGTGCTGACCGACCACTCGCCCCGGCTGAAGGTCGCCCGGGGGCTGACCGCGGACCGGCTGCGCCGCCAGCTCGACCACGTCGAGCAGGTGAACGCGGCGCTGCCGGAGGGCTTCCGGATCCTCACCGGCATCGAGGTGGACATCCTCGCCGACGGTTCCCTCGATCAGGACGAGGAGCTGCTGGCCCGGCTCGACGTGGTGGTCGGTTCGGTGCACAGCGGCCTGAACGACGAGCGGTCGAAGATGACGCGGCGGATGCTCACCGCCATCGCCAACCCGCACCTGGACATCCTCGGCCACTGCACCGGCCGGATGGTCTCCTCCCGCCCGGCCGGGGTGACCGGGCCGGGCGACCGCGGGCACCGGGCGCGGACCCGCAAGGAGAGCGACTTCGACGCCGACGCGGTCTTCGCGGCCTGCGCCGAGCACGGCGTCGCGGTCGAGATCAACTCCCGGCCGGAGCGGCAGGACCCGCCGAAGCGGCTGATCCGCCGCGCCCTGGAGGCCGGTTGCGTGTTCGCCATCAACACCGACGCGCACGCCCCGGGTCAGCTGGACTGGCAGCGGTTCGGCTGCGAGCGGGCGGCCCGGTGCGGCATGCCCGCCGACCGCGTGGTCAACACCTGGTCGGCGGAGGAGCTGGTGGCCTGGGCCGTGGACCGTCCGGCCCGCTGACCGGCCGGTCCGGCCTCAGCGGCGGGCGGCCGGCTCGGCGGCCGGAACCGCCGCCGGGGCGCCGACACCGACCGGCACGGTCGGGCGGCGCCGCCCGACCAGGCCCTGCGACACGGCGACGCCGAGGAGCACGACCAGCGCGCCCACCGGCTGGTGCCAGGTGAGCCGCTCGCCGAGCACCAGGGCGCCGATCAGCACCGCGAAGACCGGGATCAGGTAGGTGACCGTCGAGGCGGTGCTCGCCCCGGCGACCCGGATGTTGCGCATGTTGATGACGAAGGCGATCCCGGTGCCGAGCGCGCCGAGCGCCAGCACGCTCGCCACCACCTCGACGGAGAGGTCGGTCGGCACCGGCGGCGCACCGGCCGCCAGCGGCGCGACCACCGCGAGCTGGGCCACGGCGAGCAGCAGCTGGGCCGCGGAGAGCGACACGCCCGAGTGCGCGGTGCCGGCCACGAACTTCTTCTGGTACGGGATGGCCACGCCGTAGCAGGCCGCCGCGCCGAAGCACATCAGCTGCCCGAGGAAGTGCGCCCCGCCGACGCCCTGCCACACGCCGAGCACCACGAGCACCCCGACGAAGCCGAGCGCGAGCCCGACCGCCCGGCGTACGGTCAGCCGCTCGGTGCGGAAGACCAGCACCGCCAGCGGCAGCACGATCAGCGGGGTGGTGGCGTTCCAGATGCCGGCCAGCATCGACTCGACCCGCTGCTCGCCGTAGCCGAACAGGGTGAACGGGATGGCCACGCCGAACGCGGCGACCACGGTGAGGTGCGCCCACACCCGGGGCTCGCGGGGCAGCCGGTCACGCAGCACGGCCAGCACCACCAGCAGGGTCACCGCGCCGGTGGCGACCCGGTAGAGGGTGAGGTGCAGCGGGTGCAGCTCCTCGACCCCGACCTTGATGAACAGGAAGCTGGACCCCCAGATCGCGGCGAGGGCGACGAAACCGGGCAGCCAGCTGCGCAGCGCCGCCCTGTCAGGAGCAAAGTCCGTGGTCACTCCTGACACTCTGCCGCAGGGGTACGACAAAGTCCCGCGACTTTCGGACGTCGTGGCGATGACCACAGCCGCCGGGACGGACGCCGGCCGAGCCGTCGACACCGGGCGCTGTGCGGCTGGTGTCGCAGCCGGTTCACCCCGCTGACGGCGCTCCGTCCGGCGGTCCACGTGCCGGCCGACAACCGGCGGCACCGGGCGGACCGGTCGCCCCGGGAACACGGGCAGCAGGCTCGACAACGGCACCGTCCGGTCACGTAGGGTCGAGGCCGTGGGACGAATCGATGACCTCGCGAACCGGTACGTGGCCGACTGGGCGCCGCTGAGCCCGACCGGCGCCACCTACGTCGGCATCTCCGGCTATGACGACAAGCTCGACGACCTGTCGCCCGAGGGCTACGCCGCCCGGGCCGAGCTGACCCGCCGGACGCTGGCCGAGCTGGACGTCACCGAGCCGGACACCGAGGCGGAGCGGACCGCCAAGGAGGCCATGCAGGAGCGGCTCGGCCTCGACCTCGCCCGGTACGAGGCGGGCGAGTCGACCAGCGAGGTCAACGTGATCGCCAGTGGTCTGCACGACGTGCGGATGGTCTTCGACCTGATGCCCACCGAGGGCGAGGACGCCAAGGCCAACATCGCGGCCCGGCTGAACGGCTTCGCCGCGGCGCTGGAGGGCTACAAGACCACCCTGCGCGAGGCGGCCGCCGCCGGGCAGGTCAGCTCCACGGTGCAGCTGGTCGAGGTGGCCAAGCAGTGCGACACCTGGGTCGACCCGAACGGCGACAACTTCTTCCACGGCCTGGTCGAGCGGTTGGGCGCCGACGGCAGCGTCGGCGCCGAGCTGCGCCGGGGCGCGGCGGCGGCCACCGCGGCGACCGCCGAGTTCGGGCAGTTCCTCCGCACCGAGCTGGCCCCGCACGGGCGGGACAAGCAGGCCGCCGGGCGGGAACGCTACGAGCTGGCCTCGCAGTACTTCCTCGGCGCCAAGGTCGACCTGGACGAGACGTACGCCTGGGGCTTCGCCGAGCTGGCCCGGCTGGAGGCCGAGATGCGCGACGTGGCGGCCCGCATCGTCGGCCCCGGCGCGAGCATCGACGACGCCGTACGGGCGCTGGACGCCGACCCGGCCCGCACCATCCAGGGCAAGGAGGCGTTCCGGGACTGGATGCAGGCGCTCGCCGACAAGGCGATCAGCGAGCTGCACGGCACCCACTTCGACATCCCGGAGCAGGTCCGCCGGATCGAGTGCTGCCTCGCCCCGACCAGCGACGGCGCCATCTACTACACCGGGCCGAGCGAGGACTTCTCCCGGCCGGGCCGGATGTGGTGGGCGGTGCCGCAGGGCATCACCGACTTCTCCACCTGGCGCGAGGTGACCACCGTCTACCACGAGGGCGTGCCGGGCCACCACCTCCAGGTCGCCCAGACCGCCGTCCGGGCCGAGCTGCTCAACCGGTGGCAGCGGCTGCTCTGCTGGGTCTCCGGGCACGGCGAGGGCTGGGCGCTCTACTCCGAGCGCCTGATGGACGAACTGGGCTACCTGGAGGACCCGGGCGACAAGCTCGGCATGCTCGACGGGCAGGCGTTCCGCGCGGCCCGGGTGATCGTCGACATCGGCATGCACCTGGAGCTGGAGATCCCCCGGGACAACCCGTTCGGCTTCCACCCCGGCGAGCGCTGGACGCCGGAGCTGGGCTGGGAGTTCATGCGGGCGCACTGCCGGGTGCCGGACGAGAACCTGCGCTTCGAGCTGAACCGGTACCTGGGCTGGCCGGGGCAGGCCCCCTCGTACAAGGTGGGCGAGCGGATCTGGTTGCAGGCCCGGGAGGACGCGAAGGCCCGCAAGGGTGCCGACTTCGACCTCAGGGAGTTCCACCGGCAGGCGCTCGACCTGGGCTCGCTCGGGCTCGACCCGCTGCGCAAGGCGCTCGCCCGGCTCTGAGGTCGGGAGCCGGCGGCACACGAGCGGGTGCCGCCGGCTCCCGGGCCGGTGGTGGGGGAAGGTCAGTCCAGGGTGAGCTTCAACGTCGGCCGCGCGGTCAGCGTGTCGCAGGTGACGAAGGCCAGGTCCATCACCGGTTCGGTGAAGGTGAGCGGGATCGGCGAGGTGATCGGGATGCCGTCGGGCAGCGGCAGGTCCGGGGTGAGCGTCACCTTGATGCCGAGAATCTTCCCGGCGAACCGGGTGGCGTAGAAGGCGACGTCGCCGCGGACGGTCAGCTGGTTGGTGGCGAACCGCATGGTCCGCCCCGCCGGCCCGGGTGAGCGGAGCAGGAAGTCGTCGGTGACTGCCTGCTTCATGCTGAACTTCAGCGCGCGGAGGGTGCCGTCGTCGGTGGGCAGGTCGACGATGCCCTCGAACCGCAGGCCGGTCATGGTCACCTTGGAGCCGGTCAGCTTCGACGGCGTCGCCGCCACCACCGGCTGTCCCGGCTCGGCCGCGATCCGCGGCAGCGGCTTGCCCTCCTCGACCTTGCCGGTGGTGCCCGGCTTCGGCGTCGCGCAACTCCGGCCGGGGGCGGTCGGCCGGGGGGTGGCGCTCGGCCGGGCGGTGGGCGTCGCGGTCGGGCTCGGCGCGGGCTCGTCCTCGTCGTCGTCGCGGCCGCCGAACAGGTCGCCGAGCCCGTCCAGGATGTCGGTGATGATGTTGCCACCGGAGCTCTTCTCCGGGCTGGGTGACGGCGACGCGCCGGACGCGCTCGGGGTCGGCTTCGCCCCGCCCGGCGACCCACTCGGCGCCGGCCGGGTCGGGCAGGCCGGCGAGGGCGCCGGTGCCGCGCCGGCCACCGCGAGCGGCGCCGGGGCGGCCTGGGCCGGCCCGGGCGCGGGCACGGCGAGCGCCGCCGCGGCGGAGAGCCCGAGCAGCACCGGCAGCACCGCGTAGAGGCGGGGGTCCCGCTGTCCCGGCAGCGTCGGGGTGTCGTCGGCCAGCCGGGTCGTCGCGCCGGTCTCGTCGTACGCCGCCGGTCGGGGCCCGGCGTCGCCCGGCACCGGGTCGTCGACCCGGGTCGCCCCGGCCGCACCGCCGTCCGCCGGCACCGCCGCGGTCTCGTCCGCGGGCGCGGCCGGCTGGTCCGCGGGCGGCTCCTCGGCCGCGGGTACGGGCGGGGTGCCGCCGGCCGTGCCGGGTACCCAGGCGAAGCCGAGGGCGGCACCGACCATGCCGAGCAGCAGGCCGACGAAGAAGCCGCCCAGGTTGACCCCGATCAGCGAGAAGACAGCGGTCACCGCGGCCACCACCGCGTAGAAGATCCGCTGCTGCGGGGTGAACCACATCAGCAGGCCACAGGCGACCAGGATGGTGGGGATCAGCCAGGAGAGGAACCCGGTCGGTCCCATCTGGAAGGAGAGACCGCCCAGCGACATCTGGGTGGTGCCGAAGATCTCCAGGCCGGCCAGCACGGTCAGCAGGCCGCCCCAGAACGGTCGGGTCCGCCGCCACCGGCGGAACCGGCGCCACGCCGCGCTGATCCGGCCGGGCCGGGCGTGCTGCGGGTCGGCGGTTGTCACGTACGCCTCCTGCCAGGGCTGAGGGGACGGGGCAGGGCACGGGCCCGCGGAGGACGCCCTCCGCGGGCCCGGGTTCAGCTCAGAAACATTCCTTGGCGTCCGCGCCCACGTTCACCCGCAGGTCGAGCCCGGTCAGGGTGAAGGTGCCGGCGTGGGTGGAGCGGGCCACCTGCTTGAGGTCCTTGATGACGACGGTGTCGGACTGCTGCCCGAAGGCCTTCTTGTCGCCCCTGGCGCCCTCCGGTCCCCCGGTGAGCGTGGCGGCGTCCTGCCCGATGTTGATGTTCTTGAACTCGGCGTCGCCCTGCAGCGAGTCCATGTCGATGAGCAGCCCGCTGGCCACCGCCGGTTTGCCGCCGCCACCGGCGTTGATGGTGAGCACCACCGGCGCGCCCGGCACCTTCACCGACTGGCAGAGGTCGTAGAGCTTGGCGTTGCGGATGCCGGAGACGGCCACCGGGTGCTTGGTGCCGTCCGACTCCTCGGCGATGCCGCCGTACTGGACGAAGCCCTCGCCGCGCAGTTCCGAGGCGGAGACCTTGAACGTCTGGCCGGAGACGGCGAACGAGGCGGCGATCGCGCCGTTGGCCATGCCGGCGACGATCGCGCCGGCGACGGCCGTCGCGGGCACCATCAGGGCGGCGAAGCGCCGCCACCGGGTATGACCCCGGTTCTCGATCCGATCCTGCACGTGCTCCTCCTCGGGGGGTGTCGCGGCGGTGGCCGGTCGGCGGAGGTGCGGGCCCCGCACCGGGCCCCAGGCTCTGCTACCGGCGGGTAACGAGCGTGCCGATGATGGTGCACCTACGGAGGCGTAGGTCACAAGGCCCCAGCTACCTGCCGGTAACACGGGGGAGACGAACGGCAACGTCGTAGTGACGCAACGTCAACCTGCACCACCGGAGGATCAGTGATTACGACCGCAAAGCCGGCATAGTCCCGGGGCGCGACCACGCTCGGTCATGGACAATCGACCGATTACAATAATGTAACGCTTGTAAAGCGAGGGTCCCGTACCTACGACGGCAGCCACCGCCGGCACCCGGCGTGACCCGGGTTTCGACGGTGGCTGCTCGTCACTTCGTGCCGGATGGCCGCCGCTCACCTACCGCGGCGGGCACCGGCGCTACCGGCGCTCCGGTTCTCCCTGGCCGCGGGTGGCCGCCCCGGAGGTGACCTCCTGCTGCTCGGCGGGCGTCTCCCGCCCGGCGGCCGAGGTGTCGTCGCTGTCGCCCACCCGGTGCCGGGCGGCGGCGGCCCGGCGGCCGGTGAGCACCAGCCAGAGCCCGACGATCAGCGCGAGCGCGCCGACGACCGCCAGCGCGAGCGGGATGGTCCGCCCGATCAGCTTCAGCTTGTCGCTCGTCTCCCCGGCCGACTTCACGCTGTTGGCGATGGTGTCGTCGGTGTAGACGAAGTTGACGTCCAGCAGCGTGGTGGCCAGGCCCTGGTCCGGAACCAGCATCTTCTTCTGCTGCTCCTGCACCTTGACGAAGTTGCCGCTGACCGGCTCGACCCAGATGGTGCGGGTGTTGCTGTACACCACCTTGCCGCTGGTCGCCTCCGGCGCGAACGCGCCCAGCAGTCCGCTCACCCGGTCCGCCGGCATGCCCAGGTCGGTCTGCTCGATCACCTGCTGGAACCGGTACGCCTCGGTGCCGTTGATCTCCTCGGTGCCGTCGAACCTGATCGGCAGCGCCTTGCGCAGGTCACGGTCGAAGTACTCGTAGTCCTTGCGCTCGGTGTTGAACGGGAACTTGTAGGTCTGTCCGGCGAAGTTGACCTCGGCCGGCCCCTCCGGGCCGTCGGCCTGGAGGAACTGCTTGTCCCAGTCGACCGCCGCGGCGGTCTCCCGGTCCAGCGCCAGCTCCGCGGAGTACTGACTGATCACCTCGCTGGTCTGGGTCCACTTCACCGTGCCGTACACGGCCCAGACGACCGCGTCGCCCTCCAGGTCGCCGGTCATCTCCGCCTCGGTGACGCCGGCCTGCGGTGCCACCTCCGTGGTGGCCTCCAGGGTGCCGGACTGCACCGTCGGCGGAGCATCCTTCTTCAGCTGCAGGAACTTCGCGTTCTCCGCGACCGCCACGCTCGGCTTCAGGCACCCGTCGGGCTCGCCCTCCGCGTTGCACAACGCCAGGTCGTACGGCAGCTTCGTCACCGTCGGTGCCACGAAGAACGCCGCTCCCGCGGCGAGCACGAGACACAAGACGCCTATCCCGAACAGCACGGCGCCCAGGCGAGCCTTCACTGATCCTCCCAAAAGACAGTCAGCCGGTGTCCGGCGAGCGGTCCTGTCCCTAAACTGGGCCGCACGTTACTCCCGGGTTACATATCCACGCGACCCTCTGGACGGCTGATGTCTGTTCCAATTCCGAATCAAGTCCTCCGGCGGCTCCCCGCGCTCGACGCCGTACGGGTGATCGGGGCGCTCGCCGTCGTCGGGCACCATGTCGGGTTCGCCACCGGCGCGAACACCAACGACTCGGGACTGGGCAGCTGGTTGTCTCGGCTGGACGTGGGGGTGGCGATCTTCTTCGTGCTCTCGGGCTTCCTGCTCTTCCGGCCGTACGCGCACTCGTTGGCCACCTACCAGCCGCGACCCTCCACCGGGCGGTACCTGTGGCGGCGGGCGACCCGCATCCTGCCCGCGTACTGGGTCACCGTGGTGGTCTGCCTGCTGGTGCTGCCACAGAACCGGCCGGCGCCCGCCGGCGACTGGTGGCGGCACCTGACGTTGACCCAGATCTACGAGCCCCGGCAGTTGCGGCACGGGCTCAGCCAGACCTGGAGCCTGGCCACCGAGGCCACCTTCTACCTGCTGCTCCCGTTGCTGGCCGCACTGCTGCTCGGCCGGCGCTGGCGGCCCGGTCGGGCCTCGCTCATCATCGTCGCCGGGGTGGGCATCACCGTCGGCTGGGTGGTGCTGATGGGCCTCGGGGTGCTCGACCTCGGTCTGCACACCATGTGGCTGCCCTCGTACGCCGGCTGGTTCGGGGCCGGCATGGCACTGGCCACCGTTCACGTCTCGCTGCGCACCGGTGACTCCGGGAACCGCTGGCGGTGGCTGGACGACCTGGGTGCCGCGCCGTTGGCGTGCTGGTCGATCGCGCTGGCCGCGCTGGCCGTGGCCACCACGCCGATCCTCGGCCCGCGGGACCTGGCCGAGCCGACGGCCGCCCAGTTCGGCCTGAAGATGCTGCTCTACGCCGTGGTGGCGGTGATGGTGGTGCTCCCGGTGGCGTTCGGGCCGGCCACCCGGACCAAGGCCGTGCTCGGCGGCGTCGTCGGCCGGTGGCTCGGCCGCGTGTCCTACGGCCTATTCCTCTGGCATCCCTTCGTGCTGGAGGGCATCTACCTCGTCGGCGACCGGCCGACCTTCACCGGTGATCCGGGCGAGATATTCCTGCTCACCGTCGCCGGGGGACTGGTCCTCGCGGCGCTCAGCTACTACGTCGTCGAGCGCCCCTTCCAGCGCTGGAACGGGCCGCCGGTGCGCCGGCGCCGGCGCAGCAGCGAGACCCAGAGCGCCGTTACCGCCGCCACGGCGGCCAACTGAGCGGCCGGGGCGGTGTGCCCACCCACCGTCACCGCGTACCAACCGGCAACGGCGAAGCAGGCGACCGGTAGCCACCGCCCGACCGCCCGGCGCAACCGGTGCAGGCCCCGCCGGTCCGGCGGGTGCAGATGGGGCTCCAGCGCCCGGCCGGCCACCACGGCGGCCGCCGCCAGCACCGCCACCGCCACCGCGGCCAGGCCACCGACCAGCAGCAACGCCGTCCCGCCGAAGACCACGGCGAGCAGCCGGCGCCGGGGCCGGCGCACCAGCGCCACGACCGGCCCGGCGGTACCCCGGGCCGGCAGCACGGCCGCTGCCGTGATCCCGGCCAGCAGCAGCGCGCCGACCCCGAGGGCCACCGCGTACCCGTCGTCCGGGGCGAACCGGAGCACCACCTCGCCCGAGTAGCCGGCCGGCACCAGCCAACCCTGCTGCCAGCCGTCGACCACGAAGGGCGTCAGGCGCTTGCCGTCCGCGACGGCCTCCCATCCGGCGTTCGCGTTCTCCCGCAGGGCCAGCACCCGCTGGCCCGGGTACGGATCCAGGTGCAGCCACCGCCGGGTCGCCGCCCAGCCGTCCACCCGGACCGAGGTCTGGATGGCGGAGGGGGCGCCCGCCGTGCCGGCCGTGCCCGCCGCACCCGCCGCGCTGCCGTCGGCCGAGCCCGGCACCACCGCGTCCGGCGTGAGGACCAACCGGGTCGGCGTCGCCAACCGGCTGGCCGCCGCCACCACCCGTACCTCACCGCCGGCCAGCGGCAGCGGGTCCTTGGCGCCGGCGCCGCACAGCACGGCGTCGACCTCGCGCAACTGCACGAGGTCCCGCCGGCTGGCGACCAGCGACGTCCGGCGGCGGAGGTCGCCGACCTCGATGGTGGGCCCGGTTCCGCAGGGCAGCGTGATCCGCTCGTCCGGGTCGTTGCGCAGCACGGGACCGTCCGGCAGCACGGTCAACTCGCCCACCCCGACGGGCAGGCTCCGGGACAACCGCCGGTAGGGGTCGAAGGAGTTGGCCGGCACGACATCCGAGATCAACACGGTGATCTCGTCAGTCGTCAGCGGCCGGTCGAAGACCAGGCTGCCGCCGTCGTCGAGGACGCCACCGCGCATCCCGCCGTCTCCGATCACGGTGACCTGCCAGGGTCGCGCAGCCGCCGCGGTCGGCGGCAGGGCCAGCTTGATCCCCGCCATCCTGCGCGCCTTGGGCCAGGTCAACCGCAGCCACGGCTGCTGGTCGGACTCGGCGGCGTACCAGGTCGTGGCCGGGTCACCGTCGACGACCGCACCCGGGCGGGCCGCCGGGTGGGTGACGCCGACGCTGGAGGCGGCGACCGTCGGGCTCACGCCGCGGGCGACCGCCGCGTCGCCACCGCCGTCGAGCAGTGCGTTGAGGGCACCCCCGGCGCGCGGGCGGACCCGCAGCGCCACGTCGTAGCCGGCAGCGATGGGCAGGCTCAGCGTCCGGTCGATCCGATCGCCGTCCTCCGACTCCCGGGTCAGGCCGCCGTCGCAGATCGGCCGGCCCTCGTGGAAGACGCACGGGGAGGCGCCGGGTGCGGCGGTGAGCACGACGGAGGCGGGGGCGGCGGTGTCCGGCGGCGCCGGCACCGCCAGGGTGCGCTCCGCGCGTACGCCGGGGATGGACAGCTCAGCGATGCCGACGCCGCCGAACCCGGCGCGGATGTCGAAGACCTGGTTGACGGAGATCCGGACCCGGCGGGTCGGGTGGCCGGCGGGAAGGGTGACCCGCACGCTCTGGCCGGGATTCTCCACCACCGTCTGCTGGGCGCCGGTGCTGACAGTGATCCGGGTGGGCAGCGAGTCCGCGCCGGTGTCGAAGGTGAGGCTGACCTCGCGGACGACCTGCACCTCGGTCAGCTCCACCTGCAACCACTGCGCGGTGGCGGCCGTTCCGGGCGCCGAGCGCCACGACGTGGCGAGGTTGCCGTCCACCGCCGCGAACGGCTGGTGCGCCGGCCGGCCACCGACCAGCGGTTGGGCGTCGGACCAGGAACTCGACGCGGTGACTGATTCGATGCCCAGGTAGCGCGCCGTGGTCGCCTGGTCGTCGCCCCAGGGCGGCAGGTAGTCCCGGGCCGGCGCGCCGAGCTGGGCCGGGTCGTCCGACGCCATGGTCGCCGAGGCGTTGTCGTGTGGCTGCCCGAAGGCGACCTCCCGTCGGCGCATCCCATCGGTGAGCACCACCTGGCCGCCGGTCAGCCCTTCCGGCCGGTCCCCGGCGAGCACGGTCGGCGCATCGGAGAGTTCGCCGGCGGCGGCGATCTGGAGCAGGGACTCCGGCCCGCCCACCACGGTGGTCAGCCCCTCGGCGTCGTACGCGACCACCTGGCTGACCGGCCGCTCGACCTCGTACACCTCCAGCGCCCGGACCTTGACGTCCAGTCCGTGGTCGACGAAGTTGCCGGGTAGCTGGCCACCGCCGACCTCGGGCCCGAAGGCCCGCACCGGGGTGATGCCGGGTGAGCGGCGCAACGCCTGCCGGACCACCACGGGCTGGGTGGCCCCGGAGCGGCCGTAGTCGAGATCGGAGCGCAGCAGCAGGTAGCGCACGCCGGACCGGGCGAGCAGATCGGCCAACCCGGCCGAGCCCTCGCCGTTGGCCAGCGCCGACTCCACCGCGTCGAGCAGCCGGATCGTGCCCGGCGGAGTGAGCGGCACCGAACTGCGCACCGCCCACGGGCTCTCCAGCAGCGGCTGGGTGACCTCGTCGCTCGGGCTGCCCCAGAGGTATCGGGGGAAGCGGGCGGCGGGCACCACCAGCACCCGGTCCTCACCGAGGTTCCGGTCCAGCCAGGAGGTCGCCTCGTGCCAGTAACCCGGCACCTCCCGGAAGCTGCCCTGGGCGGGCAACCCGCCGGCCAGCGCTGGCGTGGCCACCGCGGTGACCGCGACGAGGGCGGTGCCGGTGACCAGGGTGGCGCGCAGCCGAACCGGCTGGAGCAGGCGGGGCAGGCCCGGATTCAGGTCGGGCCGGTCAGCGGCCCGGGCCGCCCGAGCCAGCAGCCCGGCCAGGTGCGCCAGGCCGAGGATGAGCGGCAGCCGCAACACCACGTCGAACTTGTGCACGTTGCGCAGCGGTGCGCCGGCCGCGTCCAGGAAGTCCCGCTGCGTCTGTGCGCCCAGCCCGTCGATCGTCCCGACGTGACCGAGCCCGACCAGGGCCAGCCCGACCAGCAGGCCGGTGATGAGGAAGCGCCGCTGCGGTATACCGCGGCGGGCCAGCCCGGCGAGGCCCAGGCCGGCGACGACCAGGGTGGCCACCACCAGCGGCTGTTCGGTGGCCAGTCGCCAGCCGGCGGACCAGGGCGGCCCGTACGCGCCGTTGAGGTACGCGTGCCAGTGCGAGGCCCCGCGCAGCACCGTCGTCATGTCGGTCGGCGCCGTGGTGACCGGCGCCGTCTCGATGTAGTCGAGGAACGGCGGACTGTACCGGCCGAGCAGCAGCAGCGGCACCAGCCACCAGGCGGTGGCCGCGGCCACCGCGAGACCCCAGGCGAGCAACGCCCGGATCCGTAGCCGAGCCGGGTGCAGGCCGAGCAGCCAGAGCCCGGCCAGCGGCACGACGGCCAGCACGGCGGTCGCGTTGACCCCACCGGCGCACGCCACCACCAGCGCGGACCGGGTGACCGCGTGGCGCACCGACCCGCCCCGGGCCAGCCCGACCAGGGGTACCAGCACCCAGGGCGCGAGCGCGCTGGGCCAGGCCTCGACCGAGATCGGCCCCAGCTCGGTGACCAGCCGCGGGGAGAGCGCGAACGCGACCCCGGCGAGCAGCCGGGCCCCGGGCGTGCCGATGTGCAGCCGTTCCGCCAGCCGGACCACGCCGGTGCAGGCCACCGTCAGGACCAGCGCCCACCAGAGCCGCTGCACCACCCAGGCCGGCAGGGCGAGCAGCTTGCCGAGGAGGAAGAACGGGCCCATCGGCCACAGGTAGCCGTACGCCTGATTCTGCAGCTGGCCGAAGGTCCCGTCGGGATCCCAGACGTGCAGCGCCCGGTTCAGCCATCCGGCCGGATCGACCGCCAGGTCCACCTTGGTGTCGATGACGATCATGCCCGGCTCCTGGAGGAACGCCAGAGCCGACAAACCGAGACAGACCGCGACCAAGCGCAGACGCCACACCCGTCTGGATGTGTCGTCCGGCCGGTCGGCCAGCTCCGGGCGGCCCGGCGCCTGCTGCATTTCGCCTCCGATCGGGCATTGCGGGGGGCGTGACGAAGCCCATAGTGTGACGCGACGCGAAGACTACTCGGCAGTAGGAGTAAGTGTGGAAGCACCGGCTGCCGCGAACCGGCACGTACTGTTCCTCAACTGGCGTGACACCCGGAACCCGGAAGGCGGCGGCTCGGAGGTCTACGTCGAGCGGATCGCCGGAGAGCTCGTACGCCGAGGCCACCGGGCCACGCTGCTCTGCGCCACCCACTCCGCCGGCCCGGCCGAGGAGGTTACCGCCGCGGGTGTGCGAGTGCTACGCCGAGGTGGCCGCCACACCGTCTACCTGCGGGCCGCCCTGGTCTACCTGGCCGGCGCGCTGGGTCTCGGGCCGTTGACCCGGCGTCGCGGCGGCCGGCCGGATCTGATCGTGGACGTGGGCAACGGCCTGCCCTTCCTGTCCGCCCTGTACGCCCGCCGACCGGTGATCGCGCTGGTGCACCACGTCCACCGAGAGCAGTGGCCCGTGGTGCTGGGCCGGTGGCTGGCCCGGTTCGGCTGGTGGGTGGAGTCCTGGCTCGCCCCGCGCGTCTACCGCCGCTGCCAGTACGTGACAGTCTCCGCGGCCACCCGGCGCGAGCTGGCCACCCTCGGCATCGACCCGGCCCGGATCGCCATCGTGCACAACGGGACGCCGGACATGAACATCGGACCGGTGCCCCGCACCCCGCACCCGTCCCTGGTGGTGCTCGGCCGGCTGGTGCCACACAAGCAGGTGGAGCTGGCCCTGCGCGCGGTCGCCGGGCTCGCCGGCGAGTTGCCCGGGCTCACCCTCGTGGTGGCCGGTCAGGGCTGGTGGGAACCGCAGCTGCGCCAGCTCGCCGCCGAGTTGGGTGTCACCGACCGGGTCCGGTTCACCGGCTTCGTCAGCGACGTGGAGAAGCGCGAACTGTTGGCCAGCGCCTGGGTCGCCCTCACCCCCTCGCTGAAGGAGGGTTGGGGACTGACGATCGTGGAGGCCGGGGCGGTGGGCACGCCGACCGTGGCCTTCCGCGGCGCCGGCGGGGTCGAGGAGGCGCTCGTCGACGGCGAGAGCGGCCTGCTCGCGGACGACCTCGACGATTTCGTGGCCAAGGTGCGGCTGCTGCTCACCGACGACGCCCGCCGGGTCGCGATGGGCTCGGCGGCGCGGGCGCACGCGGCCCGCTTCACCTGGCCGGTGTCGGGTGAAAAATTCGCGGCCCTCGTGGCGAGGGCCGCGAACGCTCAGGCTGTGGTGTCGGCGGAGCAGATGGAGCCGGTCGAGCCGTCCTACCTCGTGCCGTAGACCAGCGGCTGGTTGGCGCCGCCGTTGCCGCCGCCCGAACCACTACGTGCGGCCTGCTCGGCCTTCGCGGCCTCGGACGACGAGGTACCGGTGAGGGTGGTGGCCAGCGCCACCGACCCGAAGACGCCGAGGGCGACCGCGATCACCCCGGCGAGAACCAACGAGAGAGCACTGCGCATGCTGCTGACTTCCTCCTCGTGAGCTGCGTGCGCGGGACGTTACCACCAAGTAGCGGTGCTGGGGAGGGCCGCGAGGACGATCGATACCGGCCGGCGGGCGGGGGGCCGACGGCGGTTCACGACACGCCGGAGCCGCCCTTGGCTGGGTTCTCGTACAGGGTCAACTCCTCGCCGGCGTACACCTCGCGGAGCCCGACCAGCACCGCCGGATCCACCCGATGGCCGCCGGCCAGCCGCTGGACCACCACCCAGCGGGCCCCGGTGGCGGTCACCGGGGCGCCGCTGGCCAGCACCCGCCGCACCTCCGCCGCCCGCCGGTTCTCCCCGCTCACCTCGGTCGTCCCGACCCAGAGCGTGTCGTCGACGAGGACGTCGGCGTCGACGTACCGGGGCAACGGGTCGAGCGCCGTCCGGCCGCCGTTCCACCGGTACGCCCGGTAGGAGCCGAACGGCAACGAGAGCACCTCGCCCGGCTGGCCGTCGAGACGGGCGGCGACGGCGTCCCAGTCCGCCGGATAACTCACCGGGCGCAACCGGCCGGCCACGCCGAACGCCAGGTCCGGCAGGACCACCACGGGAAGCGCCAGCGCCCCCGCGAGCACGGCGCCGGCCCCGACCCGACCTGCCCGGCCAGCGGCCACCGCAGCCAACCGTTCCGCGCCGAGCGCCGCCCCCAGGGCGACCAGCAGGGCGTACGGGACGAGAAACTTCTGCCCGTCCCGCAGGACGCCCGCGCCCGGCACCGCGGCGACCAGCCATTCCAGCAGCGCCCCGGCACCGGGCAGCACACCCAGCGCGGCCGCCAGGAAGCCGCCCGCCGCCAACCCGGCGAGTCGGTCCGCGAACCCGACCGGCCACCGGCGGCGCAGCCTCCGGTAGCCGTACACAGCCAGGGCGAGCACCACGGCGGTGGCCACCGGAGCCAGCGGCGACGACCGGCTCGTCGGCGTGGTCTGCGCGTTCCAGATACCGCCGGTGCCGGCCAGTGCGCCGAGCGCTCCACTCCAGTTCTCCGCCCGGGCCGCGAACGCCGCCACCCCGTCGGGGTCGGTTCGCGCGTCCGCCCGGGTGAGGGCGGCCGCCACCAACCAGGGCGCGTTCAGGAGCAGCACCAGCCCGACCGCGAACGCCGCGACCCGACCGCCGGCCCGGCGCGGCGCCAGCACGGCGGTGGTCGCCAGGGCGATGAGCCCGCCGGTCGGAGTCACCGCGGCGGGTGCGGCGGCGAGCGCGAGCAGCGGCAGGGACCACCGCCCGCCTTCCCGCAGCCGGATCACCGCCGCCACCAGCCAGGGCAGCGACGCGTACGCCAGCAGCAGACCCCAGTGCCCGATGAGCAGTCGCTCCGCCAGATAGGGCGTCCACGCGTACCCGAGGGCGGCCACCAGCCGGGTGGCCGGATGCCGCGCCGGCACCAGCAGCCCGGCCCCGATCGTGGCGAGCAGCAGCATCGCGACCAGCGCCAGCCGCTGCACCAGCCACCCGGGCACCAACTGGCTGGCCAGCGAGACCACGGCGTCCAGCGGGACCGCCCGGGGCAGCGAGTCGGACGGCGCGACGAGTTCGGTACGCCACGGCTGGTGCGGCACGAAGACCATGTCGTAGCTGAGCACGTAGCCCGGCGCCGCCAGCGGAGCCAGCACCAGCAGGGTGACGGCCAGCCCGAGCCCGACGAGCAGTGACCTCTCCCGCAGGGTTGACCTCCTCATTACGCTGACCGGGCGTGGCACCGGCGTGGCGCCACTGTACGCGCGCCCGTGGCACCAGCGGGAGTGCCGGCCACACGGGGCGGTGATGGGAACAGACTCGGACCGACGCGGCCCGATGGCCGGGCTCGGCAGGGCCGGCGTCGCGGTGACCCTGGCCGGTGTCTTCGTCAACGGACTGGCCTACGTGGTTCCGGTCCTCGGCGCGCGGCACCTCGATCCGGCGCAGCTGAGCGCGCTGGCGACGCTGCTGGCGCTCGGCGCGATCGGCGGCGTGGCCAGTACCGGCCTGCAGATCGCGGTCGCCGTGCACCGGGCCAGGTACGGCCGCGCCGCCACCGCCCGGCCGACCCTCCTCACGGTCGCCGTCACCGCCGCGCTGCTCGCCGTGACGCTGCCCGTGGCCGCCGGACTGCTGCGCCTGGACGCCCCGGCGGTGCTGCTGCTCGGCGTGCTCACCCTGGCGGTCGTCGCCGCCGGGCGGTGGCTCGGGGAGTTGCAGGGCGACCAGCGATTCCTCCGGCTGGCCGGCGGCATGGCGCTGCTCGCCGCCGGCCGGTACGGGGGCATGGTGGTCGGCCTCTCGCTCGGCGGCGGGCTCAACGGGTCCCTGCTGGCCGGTGCGGTCACCTCGGTCCTGGTGCTCGCCCTGCTGGTACGTCTCAACCGGGGTGCCGGCATCGACCCGATCGCGCCCTCGCTGGCCACCCGGACCGTGCTCACCGCCAGCGGTGCCACGCTGGCGATGCTCGTCGTCTCGTACGCGGATCTCCTGCTCGCCCGCCGTTTCCTGCCGCCGGACGCATCCGGCGTCTATGCCGTCGGCACGGTGCTGACCAAGGGGGCGCTCTGGGCGCCCCAGGTGGTCACCGTGATCGCGCTACCCCGGCTGGCCAAGGGTGACCGGCGCACCCTGGTCACCGCGCTGGCCCTGGTGGCCGGCGCGGGAGCGGCGCTGGTGCTCGCCTCGGCCGTCGCCGGCGGGCTCGCCTTCCGGCTGGCCGGCGGCCCCGGCTACGCCGCCTCCGGCCGGTACGCCGCCCTCTTCGCCGGCACCGGCGCGCTGTACGCGATCGTCTTCATCCTGGTCAATGCCCGGGTCGCCGGTTCACACCGGTGGCCCGCCGCACCGCTGTGGACGTCGACGGTGGTCTTCGCGGTCGCCGTCGCGACCGTCGTGCCGCGGACCGTCGCCGGGATCGCCGGGGCGGCCCTGGCGACCGCGGCGCTCACCGCCGTCGCCACCGGTCTCCTGACAATGGCCCAGGAGCGGCGCAGCAGGTCGAATCCCACCCGTACGGACCCTACCGTCGCACCGGGAGCACATGTCACAGTGCGGGACGGATAACCAGGAGACGGGGGTTTCTGGTGGGCGTCAGCACGAACCCAGCGCGACGGCGAGACCCCCACCGGCACGCGCGCTGGTTGCTCGTGCTCTACGCCGCCGCCCTGCTGGTCACCCTGGCCGCCGGCGTTCCGCGTCCGGCGCAGGCCACGGGCGGCATGTCGGCCGACCGCCTCACCGCCCTCTTCGAGCACTACGGCGACACCTCCGGCCGATGGAGCGGCGGCGACCGGACGACCTCGGTCCGGCTTCCCGACGGTCGCCTGCTCTGGCTCTTCTCCGACACCTTCCTCGGCCCGGTCAACCCCGACCGCTCCCGGCCCCGTAGCGCGGCGTTCATCAACAACTCCGCCGTGGTGCAGCACGGCGACGAACTGCGGGAGACCGTGCACGGCGGCTCCGCTGAGGAGCCCGCCTCGCTCGTGCCACCACCGGCCGCCGACCAGTTCCACTGGATCGGCGACGCCCAGGTCGTCGGCGACACCCTCCAGGTGCTGGTCAACAGATACCGCCGAACCGGCAGTGGCCCACTCGACCACGCCCTGCTCGGCACCGCGCTGGCGACCTTCACGCTGCCCGAGCTCACGCCGACCGGGATCCGGCCGCTACCGCTGGGGAAGCGGATCTCCTGGGGCTCCACGCTGCTCCGCGACGGCGGGTACACCTGGGTCTACGGCACCGAAGCGTTCGGCCAGACCAAGTTCGCGCACGTGGCCCGGGTCGCGGGGGACGACCTCGCCGGCCGGTGGGAGTTCTGGACGGGCACCGACTGGGTGGCCGACCCCGACCGCTCCGCCCGGATCCTCAGCGGGGTCGGCACGTCGTACGGCGTCCAACGGGTCGGCGGCCGTTACGTCCTGGTCACCCATGAGAACAACCTCGTTTTCAGTGCCGACCTGGTCGCCTACTCGGCCGCCGCGCCGACCGGGCCGTTCGAGGGGCCGGACTACCTGCATCGCGCACCGGAGACCGAGGCGGGGCACCTCGTCTACGACGCCGACCTGCACCCCGACCTGGCGCGCCCGGGGAAGCTGCTGATCTCGTACAACGTCAACAACGTCGACGACGCGGTGACGTACGCGGACGCCACCGTCTACCGGCCTCGTTTCATCGAGGTCGACTGGCCCCGCCCCCGGCCGGACAGGGCCGACGTGCCGCCCGCCCCGGCCGCGCTCACCGCCGACGCGCGCGGCGCCGGTAACGCCGAACTGCGCTGGCGGCCCGTCATCGCCGACGACGACCTGCGCTATCTGGTCCACCGCCGGGACGTGACCGCCGGTCACACCCACTTCGTCCGGATCGGCGAGCCGACCGCCGAACCCCGCTGGTCGGCCGACTTCCTCGTCAACGGCCACGAGTACGAGTTCCGGGTGACCACGGTGGGGCGTCGGGGCGAGAGCCCACCCTCGCCCGTGGCCCGGATGACCGCCACCGTACCGCCGCCCCCGCCGCCGGGCGGCCTGCGCGCGGAGGCCGGGCGGGCCGGCGACGTGACGGTGCGCTGGAACCCGCTGCCGTTCGTTCAGCTGTTCCGGCTCTACCAGCGCGACGTCACGTCGGGGCAGCGGGAACCGGCCCTGATCGGAACGTTCACCGGCACGAGCGCGACCGTCGCCTCGCTGTGGCACGCCCGGACGTACGAGTTCACAGTGGTCGCGGTCGGCGGAGGTGGCGACAGCCCGCCCTCCGCGCCGGTCCGGGCCACCGCGTTCGTCACTCCGCCGGCGGCGCCGACGCGGCTGACCGCTTACCCGGAGGCGGACGGCGACATCCGGCTCACCTGGGCCGGCCTCGGGCCGGGCGTCTCCTACCGGGTCTACCGGCGCGACATCACGGCAGGCCAGATTAGCCTCGGCTCGCCGTCGTTGGACACCCAGGCCAGCCACCGCGCCCGCTACCTGGAGCACGGCCACGAGTACGAGTTCGCGGTCAGCGCCGTGAACAGCGGCGGCGAGGGCCCGATCTCGCCACCGGTGCGGGCCCACGCGCGCTTCACCGCGCCGAGGGTGGTGCCGACCGGGCTGCGGGTGAAGCAGGTCGGGGCGGGCCGGGTGGTGCTGACCTGGCGCTCGGCCAACCCCGGCGGATGGCACCGCGTCTACCGGCGCGATCTCACCGCCAGGGAACGGGAGTTCACCGAGGAGGAGGTGGCCGTGCAGGGCAACGAGGCCGCCGTCCTCCGGCTGCGCAACGGCCACGAGTACGAGTTCGCGGTCGCCGCCGTCAACCAGGCTGGTCCGGGTCGGCTGAGCAGGACCGTCCGGGCCACCCCGCGACTGCCCACGCCGGTCGGGCTGGTGGTGACCGGGAGCGGCACCGGCGAGGCCCGCCTGAGCTGGGCGTCCGCCGGCCCCGGCCTCGGCTACCGGGTCCAGCTGCGAGACGCCACGGCCGGCGGGGCGTGGCGTACCGACCCGTACCCCGTGGCGGGAACCGACTTCACCGCCGTGCTGCTGGCCCGCGGCCACCGGTACGAGTTCCGGGTCGCCGCCACCGACGGCGTCGACACGGGAGCGCCGTCGGCGGCCGTCTCGTTGGTCGTCAGCTGACGCCGGATCCGGCGGCCAGCCAGGAACCGAGCAGGTGGCGGTCGATCGAGTCGGGCCGGCCGAGCGGCCGCCCCGCGGCCTCCCGCGCCCGCAGCTCCTCCCGGGTGAACCAGCGCGCCTCCACCAGTTCGTCGCCGTCCACCCGCACCGTCTCCGAGGCGGCGGTGGCCCGGAAGCCGACCATCAGCCCGGCCGGGAAGGGCCACGCCTGCGACCCCCGGTACGCCAGGTCGGTCACCGTCACCCCGGCCTCCTCGGCCATCTCCCGCCGGACCGCGTCCTCCAGGCTCTCGCCGACCTCGACGAACCCGGCGAGCGTCGAGTACGCCCCCTCCGGCGCGCCCCGGTGCCGGGCCAGCAGGCAGCGGTCCGGGGCGCCGGGCGCCTCCACCAGCACGATGACCGCCGGCTCGATGCGGGGGAAGAGCAGCCGCCCGCAGCCGGCGCCGGTGCAACAGCGGACGTGTCCACCGTCGCGGGGCGTGGTCGGCGCCCCGCAGCTGCCGCAGTAGCGCTGCTGCCGGTGCCAGTGCAGCAGGCCGCGCGCGTACGCCTGCACGGACGCCTCGGCGGGGCCGAGCCGACCCACCAGCGCCCGTACGTCCATCGCCGCGGCCGCCCCGGCCAGCCGCACGGCCGCCGGCTCCGGGTGCCCGGACAGGTCCACGGCGAAGACGGCGGTGTCGCCGTCCAGGCCGAGGAAGACGGTCTCGTCGGCGGCGGCGAGCGCGGCCGCGGCCCGGTCGGCGGCCAGCCGCACCGGCACCTGTCCGGAGGTGACCAGGCACCGGTCCCGCCACAGCGGCAGCACGGCGGTGCCCGGGTCGGCCAGCAGAGCGGTGATCCGGTGCGGGTCGGCGCGCAGCGGCCCCGCCCGGTCCAGCCAACCGCCGCCGTACGCCAGGACCACGCCGTCCGCTCGCATGCCCATACCGTGCCACGCCGCCGTTCGGCCCCGGGCGCCGGCCCGCGCCCGGACGACACGCCGGGCGACACGCGGTGTCGGCGGGCGCGGGGCGCAGACTCCCCGACCGCCCGAGCGTTGGCTACCGTAGGTGTCTCCCGGGGCGACGGCCCCCGTGTGGTATGTCCCGATCGAGGTTGCTGTGACGTTGTACGGCGAGAAACTTCCCCCTGCCGACGACCGGCCGACCGTCCAGGTCACCGCGGTCAGCTGGCCCGGCGACGAGCCGGAGGCCGCCGGACCGGCGGGCGGACGGCCGCGACGGCGCCGGGTCCGGGTGCTGCTCGCCGCCGGGGTCACCGCCGCGGTGCTGGCGTCGGTGGGCGGCGTGGGCGCCTACGCGTACGCCGGTGACGTGCCGCGCGGCACCACCGTGCTCGGCGCCGAGCTGGGCGGCCGGAGCCGGGCGGACGCGGCCCGGGAGCTCCGGGCCGAGCTGGACCGCCGCGCGGCCGAGCTGGCCGCTCCGCTCCAGGTACGGGTGGGTGAACGGACCGCCGAGATCAGCCCGGCCGATGTCGGCCTCGCGGTCGACGTGGACGCCACCGTGTCGGCGGCGGTCGAGGCGCGGGCACACGCGGTCGACCGGCTGGTCGGCGAGCGCAGCGTTGCGCCGGTGGTCACTGTCGACGTCACCCGGCTCGACGCCGCGCTCGCCAAGGTCGTCGGCGACCAGGGCCGGAAGATGACCATGCCGGCGATCACCTTCTCCGGCACCACCCCCAAGGCGGTCCACCCGAAGCCGAGCCTGGCGCTCGACCCGGAACGTTCCGCCCAGGCGGTGCGCCAGGGGTGGCTCAGCGGACAGCCGGTCACCGTGCCGCTGGTCGAGTCGCACCCGGCGACCACCGCCGAGGAGGTGGACCGGCTGGTCGCCGAGCTGGCGAAGCCGGCGGTGGCCGCGCCGGTGAAGCTCAGCACCGACAAGGGCTCGGTCACCATCAGCCCGAAGGCGATCGCGAAGAGCCTGCGGTTCACCGCTGACAAGGCCGGCACGCTGACCCCGCAGGTGGACGTGAAGCGGCTGCGCGCGGCGCTGGGCAACGACCTGACGAAGATCGAGGTGCCGCCGAAGGACGCCCGGATGACCATCTCCGGCGGCAAGCCGAAGGTGGTCGACAACGGCCGGCCGGGGCAGCAGCTGGACAGCGCGGCGCTGGCCCGCGACCTGCTGGCGGTCCTGCCGAAGGCGGACGGCCGGGAGGTCACCGGCGAGCTGAAGCCCGCCGAGCCGGAGCTGACCGCGGAGAAGGTGGCCAGCCTGGGGATCAAGGAGAAGGTCTCCTCCTTCACCACCCGGTTCGCCGGCGGCCTCTCCTCGCCGCGCAGCCAGAACATCGTCACCATCGCCAAGGACGTGGACGGCACGGTGGTGCTGCCGGGCGAGACGTTCTCGCTCAACGGCCACACCGGCGAGCGCGGCTACGCGCAGGGCTACCGGGACGCCCCGGTCATCCTCGACGGCAAGCTGGTGCCCGGCGTGGGCGGCGGCACCTCGCAGTTCACCACCACGCTCTTCAACGCCACCTACTACGCCGGGCTGGAGGACGTCGAGCACAAGCCGCACTCCTACTGGTTCAGCCGGTACCCGCCGGTGATCGAGTCGACGATCTTCTGGCCCGACCTGGACTTCAAGTTCCGCAACAACACCGAGTACGGCGTGCTCATCGACACCTCGTACACGTCCAGCTCGATCACCGTGTCGATCTGGAGCACGAAGATCTACGACAGCGTGAAGACCGAGTACAGCCCGCGGCGCAACATCACCAAGCCGAAGACCATCTACCTGAAGCCGGGTCCGTCCTGTATCCCGGCGAACGGCATCGACGGCTTCACGCAGGACGCGTACCGGGTCATCCGCAAGGACGGCAAGGTGGTCAAGCGGGAGAAGTTCACCTGGCGCTACGACGCGGAGCCCCGCTACATCTGCGGCCCCGAACCGTCCTGACGCCCGCCGGGCGCACGCTGACAACTGCCCCGCCGGCTTGGTCGCCGGCGGGGCAGTGTCATGTCGTACGCGCTCAGGGCCGCGCCTGCGCCAGACCCTGCCGTACGCCGTCCGCGTCCAGGTCGGCGCCGTAGACCGGGGTGCCCGGCTCCTGCCGCCAGCTCTCGTCCAGCGTTCCGCCGTCGACCGGGTCGAAGCCCAGCGCGTCCACCAGCTCCATCACCGTCCGCTTCGCCTCGGCGTCGTCGCCGGCCACCGGCAGCGCGATCCGGCCCGCCTGGCCGGCCGGACGCCCGTTCTCCATCAGGTGCGGCGCCATGATCGTGTTGAAAGCCTTCACCACCCGGGCGCCCTGGAGATGGTCGGCGGTCCACCGGCTGGACGAGATGCTCCGGTCCCGCAGTTCGGCGATCTCCCCGTCCCGCTCCGGGTAGTAGTTGTCCGCGTCGACGACCACCTTGCCGGCGAACGCGTCCGTCGGCAGGTCCGGTACGGCCTTCAGCGGCACCGCCACGACCACCACCTCCGAGTCCCGGGCGGCCTGCTCGACGGTCCCGGCGGTCGCCCCGGTCTCCTGGGCCAGTTCGCCGAGGCTCTGCGGGCCGCGCGAGTTGGCGACGGTGACGTCGTGCCCGAGAGAACACAGCCGGCGGGTGAGCGTGCCACCGATGTGTCCGGACCCGATGATGCCGATCTTCATACCCGCTCCCCGTCGACGAGCCTGACCTCGACCCGACGGTACGAGAACCGCCGTCCGGCCCGCGGTCGATTCGCCGGATCCCGCAGCCTTCCGGCCCGCTTCGTCGGTCCGGCGCCGGGTGGGGTTCGGCCCCCGCTGTGTTCGGCGGGGTGGGTTGGCGGCCGGCAGAAAGGTGGGGGTGAACGCATTCAGGGCCACCCCCTTGGTAGGGGTGGCCCTGAATGGAAAGGTTGTCCGGCGGTGTCCTACTCTCCCACACCCTCGCGAGTGCAGTACCATCGGCGCTGGAGGGCTTAGCTTCCGGGTTCGGAATGTGACCGGGCGTTTCCCCTCCGCCATGACCGCCGTAACTCTATCGACATATCAAACAACACCACACATCGGGTGTGTTGTTCGTTTGTCGGGAGTTGCACAGTGGACGCGTAGCAGCTTGGTAGTCAAGTCCTCGGCCTATTAGTACCGGTCAACTGAACCCGTTACCGGGCTTACATTTCCGGCCTATCAACCCAGTCGTCTAGCTGGGGGCCTTACCCACCCGGAGGTGGTGGGATACCTCATCTTGAAGCGAGCTTCCCGCTTAGATGCTTTCAGCGGTTATCCCTTCCGAACGTAGCTAACCAGCCGTGCCCCTGGCGGGAC